>JAFZQX010000016.1 GCA_017620205.1 Clostridia bacterium
CGAACCCGGCGTAGGAAAAACGCTTATGGCAAACGCACTCATTTATGAAAGCGGCAGAAAAATGTTTGTGTGCCGCAAAAATATGCCCGATACAGATTTTACAAATCACATAAATAAAATTTTTACAGAAGCAAAACAAAACGCACCGTCAATTGTGTTCCTTGATGATATTGATAAATACGCTAACAACGATAAGGATCACAAGGATGCAAGTATATTCGTCACTATACAGGCAATGATGGATGAAATCGGGGACAGCGAAGTCTTTGTTATCGCAACTGCAAATGAACCTGAAAAGCTTCCGGATTCATTAAAACGTGAAGGGCGGTTTGAAAAGACAATTGAAGTATATGCGGCTTTTGGTGATGAAGGTAAGAGAGTAACTGCTCATTATCTCGAAAAAACCAAATCGACCGATATTAAAGATATGGAAAGCATATCAAAAATTCTTGAAGGTAAATCTTGTGCCGCAATACAAACGCTTGTGAACAGAGCAGGTATAATTGCGGCGTATGAGTCGGCGGAATCGATTACCGACGAACATTTAATTAAAGCAATTTTGAGCGGATATTATAAAGTGCCCGAATATCTTATAGGCAAAAAAAGACAAAACCTTGAAAACACAACCGAAAAAATGCGGAGGATAGTTTATCATGAAGCTGCTCACGCTACAGTAAGTGAAGTATTAAGCCCCGGCAGCGTTTCGCTAATAGCGGCATATATGAACAAAAACGAGACGGTAGCATTTGTAAGCAGCAATGCTAACGATGACATTCCGCGAATAGATAATATGTACATAAGTATAGTTACAGCACTTGCAGGAAAAGCGGCATTGCGCCTTAAATTCGGCTGCAACGACACTGGCGTTAACAAAGATTTAAAAGGCGCATTCACAACAAAAAAGGCACTTATAAGATACGAATGTGTAGGAGGTTTCAATCTGCGGCAAGGCACAATCTCCGATGTCTCGGAGCAGTCAAAAGCCGCTCTCGAACAGGTAGGTGCTTTTGAAGCAGAACGGCTTTCGATGAAAGCAACTGAGATTCTTGTAAAAAACGGTATTTTCTTTGAAAAAATTGCTAATGAGTTAGCATTAAAAGGTTACCTCGTAACTCGTGATATTGATGAAATCAAAAGCACTTGCACAATAACGCCCGTAAGTATATAAAACACATTACGGAGGAATTGTTTATGGAAGAAAAAAGAGAAAACAGAAACGTTCAAAATGAAGCCCGCAAGAGATTCATAGACCAAATTGTGAGCTGCGTTTGCATGGATGATCATTACGGCACCTACATCTTAAATATGAAACTGCATCCGCTCGGCGAATATGAATACTACGAATATCAAGGCAAGGACAGCGTAAGAAGATTTCTTGGAGATAAGATTTTCTATCTGACAGAGGATGCAGAGGCAACTATAAAAAAAGAGATAGGCTATTATAAAGTATCAATCAGCAAAATGATCGCGTGGCCAAGCCGAAAATACCTTAGAGATAAAAACATAAGAATCTGCTTTAAAAGCGCAACCGGCGGAGGTTATACATATTATGTCGGCTTTCGCAACAGAGAAGGCAAAAAAGGCACGCAATACCGCGAAAACGTCACACTCGAATCTATGATTACTAATATTATTTTCATAGTCACGGTGCTCGATCCGAAATATGAAAAAACACTTTTGCCCGCGCTTAAAAGCCCTACCGAAAAGAGCATAAAAAAGAATCCTTTGTATATCGCCGCGAAAAAAGCTGGCGACAGAAAATTCTTAAACATACTAAGACAGCATTACGGTTTGTCCGAGGAAAAAGAGGGCAAAAGTTTTATGCGGCGTTTTCGCCGCCGTATATTGCCGGAACTGCCTGAAGAGTATAACAAAAGCTATATCGTTAGTTGTAAAGATATAGATACGGGTTTGCTTCGCCGGTCGGGCTATGTAATACGCCATCGCCCCTATTTTGCGATGTTTGATTCAACCCATGAGGCGTGGCAGCTGAATCCCTACTCAAAACTCGGCGTTGACGCAGCACCGGACGACCAAACGCCCATAAGCTTTAATGAGTATCTGCAATTATTCCAAAATGAGGAATAGACAAAAGTAATTTTCGCTGTCCGTTATTTCGTACATTTCGGCAAATATAATACATACGAATTCTTAAATTCAGGAGGATTTACTATGTATATAAACGAGTTGAAGCTACCCGGCAAAGAAAAAGAGTATTATTGGCTTTACGGCGGAAACAAGAATTATAAAACGGATTCGACCAAAAAGGCAGGATTAAAAGGAGTCGATTTAACACATTATCCGTTTCATATTTTTACTCGCTATGCTTCGGCGCCTGATATTGAGTTTGCACCGATCACAATATTCTACGGCGGCAACGGATCAGGAAAATCTACCCTTCTTAACGTTATAGCGGAAAAAATGAGACTTTACAGAAATTCCCCTTTTAATACCACACCGTTTTTTAAAGATTATTGCGATCTTTGTGAAATAGAACTCGGTGAGATATCAAGAGAAAGTAAAATTATAACGAGCGATGACATATTCGAGAAGCTTCATTTTACC
>JAFZQX010000017.1 GCA_017620205.1 Clostridia bacterium
TCCTTTCTGTGTGGTTTTTGGTGGTACTTAAACTTTAACACAAAAAGTTTCTGTTCGCTACTTTTTTAGCCGACATATTTTTATATGAGTTTACTCGTATGAAAATATGCCGGAATGTAACACATCTATTGTAAACCTACAGTTTGAAACGGCTTATTATAATTTTTTTCTTGACAAGCTTTCGTAAGTATGTTAAAATTGCTTTAAAATTAACAAAAGCGATGAACGGGAGAGTAAGTAAGGATACGCAAATTCAGAGAGAAAGCGTCACCGGCTGTAAGCGCTTTTATTTGCCCTTTGCCGAAGTTCACCCGGGAGCTGCTCCGCTGAAACAGCAGTAGGCGGCGCCGTATGGCGTGCGTAAAACGTAAAACCGAGTGCCCGCAGAAGCGGGAAATAGGGTGGTACCGCGATAATTTCGTCCCTGTCTTTTTGACAGGGACGTTTTTTTTGTTTACGGAATAAAAGAAAGGAATGATATAAGTGAAGGAAAAACTTGAAGGAATAAAATCCGAGGGTTTAAAAGGCATTGAAACCGCCGCAGATTTGCAGGCGCTTGACGCGATAAGAGTTAAATACCTCGGCAAAAAAGGTGAGCTTACGGCCGTTTTGCGCGGCATGGGCGCGCTGTCGCCTGAGGAAAGACCTATAGTAGGTCAGATGGCAAACGAAGTAAGAAACGCGCTTGAAGAGGCGCTCGAAGCTAAAAAGACTTATCTTGCGGGAGCCGCAAAAGCCGCAAAGCTTCAAAACGAAAAAATAGACGTAACTTTGCCCGGCGCACGTCAGAATATTGCAAGACGTCACCCATTAAAGCAGGTTTTAAACGAGGTTACGGATATATTTGTAGGAATGGGCTTTTCCCTTGTTGAAGGTCCCGATATAGAGCTTGATTACTATAACTTCGAAGCACTCAATATCCCCAAAAACCACCCCGCGAGAGATACGCAGGATACTTTCTATATAACAGATAATATTCTTCTGCGTACGCAGACGTCGCCCGTACAGGTGCGCGTTATGGAAAAGCAGAAGCCGCCTATAAGAATTATAGCGCCCGGCATGGTTTTCAGAAGCGACGCGGTTGACGCTACGCATTCGCCCGTTTTCCACCAGATAGAAGGTCTTGTTGTTGACAAGGGCGTTACAATGGGCGACCTTAAAGGAACGCTTGAAATATTTGCGAAAAAGCTTTACGGCGAAGACGTAACAGTCCGTTTCCGCCCGCACCATTTCCCCTTTACAGAGCCGAGCGCGGAGCTTGATATATCCTGCTTTGTCTGCAAGGGCAAGGGCTGCAGAGTATGTAAAGGCGAAGGCTGGATAGAGATACTCGGCTGCGGCATGGTGCATCCTAAGGTTCTCCGCGGCTGCGGAATCGACCCGGACGTTTACAGCGGCTTTGCTTTCGGCATAGGCCTTGAGCGTATCGTTATGAGAAAACTCGGCGTAGACGATCTTAGACTTTTCTTTGAAAACGATATAAGATTCTTGAAACAGTTTTAGTTTATAGGAAAGGAATGAAAAACGATGAAATTACCACTTAGCTGGGTTTATGATTATACAGACATCGGAGAAGTTTCTCCCAAAGAGTTTTCGGACGCTTTAACGCTTTCCGGCTCAAAGGTTGAAGGCTTTGAGAGAATGGGCGAAGAAATTCAAAACGTTCAGGTCGGAAAAATACTTAAAAAGGAAAAACACCCCAATGCCGATACGCTTTGGGTTTGCCAGGTTGATTTCGGCGATGAACAGACGCAGATAGTAACGGGCGCGCAGAATATAAACGAAGGCGATTTAGTTCCCTGCGCAAGACACGGCGCAAAGCTGCCCGGCGGCATAACCATAAAAAGCGGCAAGCTCCGCGGCGAAGTTTCAAACGGCATGATGTGCTCGCACGAAGAGCTCGGCCTTGCACTTGATGATATTGAAGGCGCTTGCGAAGACGGCATTTTAATCCTTCAAAAGGATTATCCTTTGGGTACGGATATTAAAGACGTTATAGGTTTAAACGAAAGCGTAATTGAATTTGAAATCACGTCAAACCGTCCCGACTGTTTATCCGTTATAGGTCTTGCAAGAGAAGCTGCCGCAACATACGGCACTCCTTTTAAAGTTCCGGAGCCGAAAGAGACGGGCAACGGTGAAAACGTTTCGGACTATGTAAAAGTAACCGTTCAGGATCCCGATCTCTGCCCCAGATACGTAGCACGTGCGGTTAAAAATATAAAGATAGCTCCGTCTCCGAAATGGATGCGGGATAGACTCACGGCCGCAGGCGTGCGCCCCATTAATAACATAGTTGATATCACAAACTATGTAATGCTCGAATACGGTCAGCCGATGCACGCGTTTGACAGAAAGTATTTAAAGGGCAACGAGATAAACGTTCGCCGCGCAAAAGACGGCGAAATTTTAAAAACGCTTGACGGTGAGGACAGAAAGCTTGATTCATCAATGCTCGTTATTGCGGACGCCGAAAACCCCTCCGCCGTAGCAGGCGTTATGGGCGGCGAACACAGCGAAATCCAGGACGATACAAAAGAGATGATTTTTGAATCCGCAATGTTCTTCGGCCCGTCTGTCAGACTTACGGCTAAAGCTCTCGGCATGAGAACGGAATCGTCCGCGAGATTTGAAAAAGGTCTTGATACGGAAAACTGTCTCTGCGCCATAAACCGCGCTTGCGAACTCGTAGAAGAGCTTGGCGCGGGCGAGGTTATAGGCGGCGTTATAGATATTTATCCCGAGAAAAAGAAAGCGCGCATTTTGCCCCTTGAAGTAGAAAAAACAAACGTGTTTTTAGGCACGGATATTTCTAAAGCCGATATGGTCAAAACGCTCCGCTTGCTTCAGTTTGAAGTTGATGAAAACAAAAACGAAATAGTAGTTCCGACATTCCGCGACGATGTTGAAAGCTTTGCGGACGTTGCGGAGGAAATTGCGAGGATTTACGGCTATGATAAAATTGAGTCAACGCCTATGCGCGGCAGCGTAACCATAGGCGGCAGAAGCGCGGAAAAGCAGCTTGAGGAAAAAATCTGCAACACGCTCTGCGACCTCGGCTTCTATGAAACAATGACTTATGCGTTTACGCACCCCGCGTCGCTCGCTAAAATAAATCGCGGCGACGAGCTTCAAAACTGCATTAAAATAGCTAATCCCTTGGGCGAAGAAAACTCCGTAATGAGAAACAATTTAGTTCACTCAACGCTTGAAATTCTGGCACTCAACTACAAGCAGAGAAACAAAAACGCGAGAATTTTCGAGATAGGAAAGATCTATGTGCCCCACGCTTTACCGCTTGAGGAGCTTCCCGATGAAATTAAATATATATCGGTCGGCGCATACGGAAACTGCGATTTCTTTGAAATAAAAGGCGCAATAGAGGAGCTCTTTGATTCGATCGGCGTAAAAGACTATTCGTTTGAAGCGGATGAAACGGAAAAGGCGTTCCATCCCGGTAAAACGGCGGCTATATATATCGGCAAAGAAAAGGCGGGTTATATTGGCGAAATCCATCCCGACGTAGCAGAACGCTATGAAATCGAAGAAGACGTTTATATAGCTGAAATCAAGCTTGAAACCGTAATCAAAAACGTAGCGCCCGAGAAGAAATATAAAACACTTAACCGTTTCCCGAGCGTAACGCGCGATATCGCTTTACTCGTAGATACTTCCGTTCCCGCCGCAAAGGTATTGGAAGCTATAAAGAAATACGCCGGAAAGTCGCTTGAAAGCATAGAACTTTTCGATGTTTACCAGGGCAAACAGATACCCGAGGGCAAAAAGAGCATGGCATATTCGGCAACATTCCGCGCAGAGGGCAGAACGATGAACGAAAGCGACATGACAAAAATCATGGATAAGCTTATAAAGATGCTTCAGAAAGACCTCGGAGCAGAGCTTCGATAAAAATTTCAAAAAAGTGTTGACAAAACTTAAAAAACAGTATATACTGTTACGGTAACAAGCAGAGCAATGCTCTCACCATACGGCGAAGGCTTTATGGTAAATAAGCGTTTATTAATATTGCGCTGCTTGTTTGCAGCGCAATTTTTTTGCACTTAAATTTATTTTGGAGGTGTTTCGCAATAGGTAAGGAAATGATGATTAATGATGAAATCCGCGATAAGGAGGTCCGTCTTATAGACAGTGACGGCAGCCAGCTCGGCATAGTTTCATCAAAAGAAGCTAAGCAGATAGCTTACGAGAAGAATTTGGATCTTGTTAAAATAGCCCCGAAGGCAACTCCGCCCGTATGCAGAATTATGGACTACGGCAAGTATAAGTTTGAAGCGGCTAAAAAGGAAAAGGAAGCCCGCAAGAACCAAAAGACAGTGGATGTAAAAGAGATCAGACTTTCGCCTTCCATTGACGATCACGATTTTAACACGAAATTAAATCACGCAATAAAGTTTCTTAAAGGCGGCGACAGAGTAAAAGTTTCTGTACGTTTCCGCGGCAGAGAGCTTCATCACGCACAGCTCGGCGAAGAGATTTTAAAGAGATTCGCAGAGGGCGTCAGCGAGGTCGGCACGGTTGATAAAATGCCGAAGCTTGAAGGCAGATTTATGAACATGTTCGTGTCACCAAAAGCACAGTAAGATTTTTAAGCAGCTAACAAATGCTTTAAAATATATACTATTTTCAAGGAGGTTTTTACTATGCCTAAATTAAAAACGCATAGAGCAGCAGCTAAAAGATTCAGCTTTACAAAAAACGGTAAGGTAAAAAGAGGTAAGGCTTTCAGAAGCCATATACTTACTAAAAAATCAACAAAGAGAAAAAGAAGACTCCGTAAGATTTCTTACGCTTCAGTTCCGAACGCAGCAACAATAAAGAAACTCATACCGTATAAATAAGGAGGGATAACAGATGGCTAGAGTAAAAGGTGCAATGCACACAAGAAAAAGACGTAAAAAAGTATTAAAACTTGCAAAAGGTTTCAGAGGCGCGAAATCAACGAATTTCCGTATAGCTAACCAGGCTGTTATGAAATCTCTTGTATATGCTTATATAGGCAGAAAACAGAAAAAGAGAGACTTCAGAAAACTTTGGATCGCCCGCATCAGCGCAGGCGCTAAAATGAACGGAATGAACTATTCAACGTTCATGAACGGCCTCAAAAAAGCAGGCATCGAAATA
Source organism: Clostridia bacterium (assembly GCA_017620205.1). Taxonomy (GTDB): domain Bacteria; phylum Bacillota; class Clostridia; order UMGS1883; family UMGS1540; genus UMGS1540. Next base: position 5,143 of record JAFZQX010000017.1, read on the forward strand.
AACAGAAAGATGCTTTCCGAAATCGCTATAAGCGATCCGGCAGCTTTTACAAGTCTCGTAGAAAAAGCAAAAGCTGCCCTTTAATCAGGACTTGTTAAAATCGCGCAGAGCGCATAAAGCAAGGTTAGAAAAGTTTTATAAACAATAATGAAAGATTCGCACAAACTGCGAATCTTTTGTTTTGTTGCTTTATGCTGCGAACAAACGTCACCTCTCGCACGTCGAAGTTCGTAGTAACTCAGCTCCAATTCAACCTGAACGGTCGAATTTTCCGCACGTTCTACGACTTCTCCTTCTCCCCAAAAGGCAATGACCTTTTGGGGCCCCCTTGCCGGTACGTCGTCGGGTAACCCCTTCGGGTTCCGTTTGTCCGTTCTGCACAATTTTTCCTTCGTCCGTAATTCACAAAACGCAAACTAAAAGAGCAAAATCCAAATTGGATTTTGCTCTTTTTATTTTTTTACATAACCTCTATATACTAATTCTCTTTGACAAAAACCATAATGTCTTCAACCTTGCAGTCAAGAATTGTACAAAGGTCGTTAAGCGTTACGGTAGTTATGGGTTTGTCGTGTTTTAATCTGTCGAGTAAGCCGCGGCTTAAATTATAATCTTTTATAAGTTTGTATGTTGAAATATTTTTCTTTTTAAGTGTTTTATAAAACGGAGCATAAGATATCATACCAATCACCGCCACGGATTATTTTACTTCCTGCTCAAGCTCGTTAAAAACATCGTCATCAAAAAACTCTGAAAGAGTGATTTCGAGTCCGTCACAAATTTTTTTGATAGTGGAAATAGTTGGGTTTTTGCTTCCTGTGTTAATTATGTTGTTAATTGTAGATTGTGTTATTCCCGAAATAATTGAAAGTTTATTAGGGGTTATGCCGCGTTCGCGGCAAAGAGCAAGAATTCTTTGCGCAACAGCACTGCTTATATTCATAAATCTCAAATCCTTAAATAGAATATATAAGTATTGTATCCTATGAGATTATTAAAAGGTTAACTGTATACAGTTGACTTTTGCGTTTCTAAATGTTATTATATTTATATAATTCTATTAGGAGCTGAAAAAATGAATATCAAGTTGGAACCATTGAAAAAACATATTATTGACATTATAGATGCACAGATTTGTGATTTTGATATTGACGTCGGCAAAATAGCAGATACAACTGCTGTTTCAGTGCTTTCGGAGATACAGAGTATTATTTCCGATGAAAAAAATTCCGATTTTGACGCAGTTGAAAAAATAGTATGCGTTTTTGAAAAATATCATCTTGATTTTGGCGGAAGACATGACTTTTAAATATATTAGAATTGATAATTGAGAACGAAAAAAAAGAACTGCAAGTATTTGCAGTTCTTTTTTATGGGAGAATGAAATCTATTAAAGCTTGATAATTTCTTTTTTATCTGCCGATTCTCTTTCGGCAAGTGCGATTTGGATAGATTGCAAAGAAGCTTCGGGAGGATTTATCGTGCTTTCCCTGTCGTTTTCTATGCAGTCGATAAAATCGATAACTTCTTCCGTATAGCCGTCCGCGCCGGATACTTCGGGTTTAAACGCTTCGCCGTCTGTGGGGTATACGGTTAAAACATAGTCTTTAAACTCAACCGTTGCTTTTTCAAATCTTGCGCGGAAAGGAGCGCTGAAGGGGTATGAGCCGCCTTCGCCCCAGCTGCCGCGTGATGTAACGGCAACGTTATCATAATAATATAAAGTTGTAACGGAATCGTACTTTGTTATATCGTGTGTAGCGAGAGTGCAAACGGCTTCGGGTTTTCCGAAGAGATAGTTTATAAAGTCAACGTCGTGAACGTGCAAATCGAGCACCGCACCGCCGCTTAACTTTTCGTCAAAGAACCAGTTTTTCCAGCCCCATCTCGGAGGAGCGCTGAATCTTCTGAACTCGGCGTCAATTATTTTGCCGTATTCGCCGCTTTCTATAATCTCTTTGAGTTTAACATAAGCCGGGAAGTATCTTACAACCTGACCTACCATAAGCTTTTTGCCGGTTTTCTTTGAAACCTCTATCATATGCGCGCCTTCTTCTTGGGAAAGAGCCATCGGTTTTTCCGAGAAAACGTGAATACCTTTCTCCATTGCCATTACGGCGTATTTTTCATGGATATATGTAGGAAGCGCGGAAACGATAAAATCAAGGTCTTCTTTTTCAAACATTTCTTCGGCGTCAGTATAAAGGTTCATATCCGTGAAATCAAATCCTTTTTCTCCTTCGCCGAGGTTTGTTGCTGCGCTGCCTTCAAAAGCGCTTTTTTCTATATCGCAAACAGCTACGAGCTTTACGTCCTTACGCTCTTTAATAGCGTTATAGTTTCCGAAATGAAGTTTTCCGAGGCCGCCGAAGCCGAGTATTGCATATTTTAACATTTTTATTTCTCCTTTACGCGTTTAATAATTCTTCAAGATAAACCTTTGCTTTTTTGATATCTTCTATCTGCTGATCGCCTTCAATTTCGCGCTCGATAGTAAGATAAGAATCGTAGCCTATCTCTTTAAGCTTTTTAATAAATGCGGGGAAATTAACTTTGCCTTCGCCTATCGGCACTTCCTCGCCGAGGTGCTTGCCGTCTGTCGGGTAAAGACCGTCTTTAGCGTGAATGTTCATAACGTATTCGCCTATGATATCTAAAGCGTCAACCGGGTTTGCCTTGCCGTAAAGGATAAGGTTTGCAGGGTCAAGGTTTACGCCGAGGTTGCCCGTGCCAACGTCTTCAATTGCGCGGCGGAGCGTTACGGGAGTTTCCTGACCTGTTTCAAAAATAAATTTCTGACCGTTTGCTTTGCAGCGGTTTGCAACTGCTTTAACGGCGTTTATAAGTGAATGATATTCAACCGTATTCGGTGTTTCGGGGATAAAGCCTACGTGCGTTGCCATAATGTCAACGCCTATCTGCTTTGCGAAATCCGAGCCGCGCTGAAGCTCCTGAACTCTCTGGAAGCGGTATGTAACGGGCACAAGACCGAGCGTTAAGGGGCCGTCATAGAAGTCCCATACGGCGGGGCCTGTCCAGCCGCACCAGAAAACGGATATTTTAACGTCGTATTCCTTGCAGGATTTCATAATTCTTTCTGCCATTTCGTCCGTGAAGAGTTTAAAGTCCCACGCGCAAAGCTGGCAGGTTTTCATTCCGAAATCGTGAACTTTTTTGATTTGTTTTTCAACTTCATCGTTCATGTAAACCAATACGCCTATTTCCATAAAAAATACCTCTTTCTTTAACATAATATTGACTTTGTCGTGATTTCATTATATAATGCTTTTTATAGTAATGCAATAATTTTTTTGCTTATTATTAGCACAATTTTGTTATGGAAGTGATAGAATGAACGATATATCGCTGTACGAACAAATCCCGCAGGAAAAAAACGGTTTTCCGGTGCGAATACTTTTGACGGAAGGGTTTGACGGCTCTCTTTTGCCGCATTGGCACGAGCATATAGAGATGATGTATTTTCTCGCGGGCAGCTGTCAGATGACGTGCGGCAGGAATACTTTCCGCGCGAAGCGGGGCGATCTTATTTTTATAAACAGCACCGAGCTTCACTTTTTTGACAAGGCGAGCAACATCAATTATATTTGCCTTATCTTAAATCCCAAAATGTTTTCGGACATTGATTTTAAAGACATGTATATTAAAAATCTTATTTGCTCCGACGAGCATTTAAGAGAGATTTTCACTTCGGTTACAAAAGAGTTTCTCGTGCGCGAAAAAGGTTATGACATGGCTATAAAGGGACTCGTATATGAGCTTATGACATACATTACGCGAAAGTATCCCGAAAGCGGCAAAACGCGTGAAAGTGAAAACGAAACCGTATCAAAGCGCATAAACGAGGTTTTGGAATATATATCAAGCCATTACGCCGAGAATATATCAACGGCGGAGCTTGCGAAAAAGTGGTATATAAGCGAATACTATTTCTGCAGATTTTTTAAAAACGCCACGGGGCAGTCGCCCGTAAACTATATAAACAGAACGAGAATCGAAAAAGCCGCCGTTATGCTTGAAAACACAGACGAAAGCGTAACGGGGATTTCGGAGAAAGTAGGGTTTGACGACGTCAATTATTTCTCGAGAACATTTAAGAAATACGCGGGTATGAGCCCTACGGAATTCAGAAAAATGAAAACGCAGAATATTTAAAATAATATTGGACTTTTTCTTTAATATGTGGTATAATAAAATGATATGTGTACAGAAACTAAGGAGAATTTGAAATGAGCAGAAATATTTCAGAATATTTTGATATAGCTTTTTGTCTTTCACGCGGCGCATTGAAAAAGATAAGGTTTAACTCCTGCGGTAAACTTCTGCGCGCCGGGCGCGGCGTCCGTGTTATGAAGAAAAACTCCGAAATCACGATAGGCGACAGGGTTTTTCTGCATGAGAAAGTAAAGCTTTCCGCATGGGGGACGGACAAAAAAGCAAAGCTTTATATAGGCAGCAACTCTTATATAGGCGACAGAACCGAGATACACGCGGGCGAAAGCGTAACTGTTGGCGACGGCTGCGTTATCGCGTGGGACTGCAATATTATGGACAGAGACTATCATAAGCTGGAAAGCGAAACAGAGGTCTATAAGCCCGTTACAATCGGCAATCACGTGTGGATTGGCTGCCGCTGTCTTATCTTAAAAGGCGTAACAATTGGCGACGGCGCGGTAGTCGCGGCGGGCAGCGTTGTAACGCGCGATGTGCCTGCGGGCGCATTGGTCGGCGGAAACCCCGCGAAAATTATTAAAGAAAAGGTAACTTGGAAAGAATGAAAAACGAAAAATCTGTTGCGGGCTCTATAAGCCTTGTTATGGTAATAATGATTTTTTCACGTCTGCTGGCGCTACTGAGCACCCAGGTTTATCTTTCGTTTTTCGGCGCGGGCGGTCAACAAATAAATATATATTCGTATGCAATAAGTGTTCCGAACATTATCTTCACCTGCTTCGGAACTGCGCTTGCAACTGTTGTTATACCGATTTACGCAGGTCATATAGCGAGAAGCGAAACTATAGAAGCCAAAAAGTTTGCGGATAATCTTATTACGATCACGCTTATCTTTACTGCCGTTTTGGTTGTTATAGGTATGGGGCTGTCGTTTATTTTGCCGCGCTTTACGGCTTTTAACGAAACGCCCGAGGACTATAATTTCGCCGTTAAGGCGCTTATGATTATGATGCCCGTAATGATATTTTACGCCATGAATTATATCTTCCAGGGAATGCTCCAGTCAATCGGAAAATTCGGCTGGCCTGCGGCGGTGTCTATACCGAGCAGTCTTATAGTTATTCTTTATGTGGTATTTTTGGGAGACAAGTTCGGCGTTACGGGACTGCTTGTTGCAACGTTTATAGGTCTTTCAATGCAGGCGATAATTTTAATTCCGCCGCTTCTTTTTGCGGGATACAGATACAAGCCGTCTTTAAACTTTAAAGACAGCGACATAGTGACGGCGGGAAAGATGACTCTGCCGGTGCTTTTAGGTGTTTCGGCATATCAGTTTAACATGTTTTATAACGTCACCATGATAGCAAACTTTAAGGGCATGGTAACGCTTTTAACTTATGTTCAGAATATAACGCTTTATATGGTTTTGGCGTTTGTATATTCAATTACGGCCGTTATATACCCGCGCCTTACGGAGCACGCCGCCACGGGTGATATGGAAGGCTACAAAAAAACTCTGACGGATATAACGAAAACGATTATTGTTTTGCTTGTTCCGATAGCTTTTGGGTTTATTGCAGTAAGATACAGGCTCTTGGAGCTTATAGCAAAGTGGGGACAGATAACGGACAGCGATATAGCTGCAGCTTCAAAGCTTCTTTTGATGTATTCTCTGGGCATTGTGGCAATAGGCATAAAAGAAGTATACGACAGAGCGTTTTATGCGCTTAAAAATACGCTTCTGCCCGCTTTAAACGGCTTTGTTATAATGGGTATCAATATTGTGCTGAGTCTTGTTCTTATAAGATTTATCGGCCCCTTCGGAATACCGCTTGCGTATTCCGTGGCTTCAATCTGCGGTGCAGTGATTTTGCTTGTATCTTTAAGAAAAAAGATAGGATCTCTGGGCGGAGGTCTTATGCCGTGCTTTTTAAAAAGCCTTCTCGCGGCGGCACTTATGTATGCCGCGGTATTCTTTTTGGATAAGTATTTAAGCTCGGCGCTTTCGGGCGATGCAGTATCCCTGCGCCTCGTGCGCCTTTTTGTGCCGGCAGTGGCAGGGGCGGTTGTTTATGCCGTATTCGGATATATTTTAAGAATTGATTATATAGTAAATATCGTAAACAAAATACTGAGGAGGGGTGAAGCGTGAAAAGTATAATACGCGCGGTATGTTATGTTTTTTACTATTGCTTTGCAAGGCATCTGCCCTGTTCGGGACTGCCGTACAGCTTCGGCGCAAAATCCATACGCGGCTTTTTTGTGCGCGGAATGATTGATAAATGCGGCAAAAACATAAATATAGAGCACGGCGCTTTTTTGGCGTCCGGCAAGGATATTGAGATAGGCAACAATTCGGGCTTGGGGCTTAATTGCCGTGTCACGGGCCCGCTTAAAATAGGAGACGACGTTATGATGGCGCCGGGCGTTATGATTTTCACGCAGAATCACGAAACGTCCGATTTGTCGATTCCGATGCGCCTTCAGACTGCGCCGAAATTTAAAGTGGAAATCGGAAACGATGTATGGATAGGCGCAAACGCAATGATATTACCCGGTATAACAGTCGGAAACGGCTGTATAATAGCAGCGGGGGCAGTGGTTACGCACGATGTGCCCGATTATGCAATAGTCGGCGGCAACCCCGCGAAAATAATCAAATACAGAAACCAGTAACTTAAAAACGGAAGGAGATATAAAAATGATTGACAAGAACGGAAAGGTTTTCGGAAAAATTAACATTATCGATTTGATAGTACTCATTGCCATTATTGCGGCAATAGCAGTTCTGGGTTACTCAAAACTTGCAGGAGGCAGCGCCGCGCTGTCAAAAGAAGCAGATAATATTGAAATTGTATTTTACACAGAGCAGGTTTCTGATTTTGTTGCCGATAAAATAAACGTCGGCGATAAGGTTTGCGATGCTGAAAAAGATGTTGAATTCGGCGTGGTTACAGACGTAAAAAAAGGTCCTGCAATATCTTATAATACAACATCGGACGGTCAAATAGTCACAACGGACAAACCGGACTACTGCTCGGCTTATATAACCGTTGAGGGCACAGGCAAATTAAACGATTACGGCGCAAAGTTTGAAGCTACGCAGTATACCGTTGGTCACAGTCTCACTATCCGTGCGGGAAAAGCTAAGATTTATTTAAGAGTTTATGATATAACAGAAAAAGAATAAAGCAGAATGGAGATTAAAATGGTTAAATCAAGCGTTTTAATTAGCTTTTTTATAAAACTTGCCGTCTTTTGGCAAAACTCCAAAACAGCTGCTGTTTTAAGAAAAACGGGCGCGTTTTTCTCGGCGGTTTTGAGGGGCTGCGCTTTAGGCAGACTCTTTGCCGCTAAGAATGCGGACGACTTTGCGTCAACGTCCGTCTTCTATTCCGCTTTAAGTGTCGTTTGGCGCCGTATATACGGATTTTTCGGATGGATTTATGACGCTTCCAAAAGCGGAATACTTTATAAGACGGCGCGCCGCTTGTTTAAAGATTCGCTTCTTTTCAAGACGGAAACGCTTTTGGCGGTGGGGATACTTCTTATCTTTGTTTGCCCTCACGAGATGTGGAACAATGCCTATGGCCTGCTCCTTTCTTTGGCAGTGCTCGACTTTTATCTTATAGGTTCGCTTCGCAAAAGAGGCTTTCGTACAAACATTGAGGGACTGTGGCTTCCGTTTATTCTCTTTGTTGGGGCAACGGCGCTCTCTGTTGCGGTTTCTTCGCAGCATCGCGACAGCGTAAGGGTGTTTATGTTCTTTATAACTTCTTTCCTTTTGTGCATTGAGATTTACGGAACGCTTACGGATAAGAAACGTTTTGATATAGTAATGGCAGGCGCTTATCTCGGTATTCTTATAACGGGAATAGTCGCTTTGATACAGAAGAAAATAGGAATAGAGGTTGACCCTTTGCTGACGGATATTTCTATGAACGAAAATATGCCGGGCAGAGCGTTTTCAACATTCGGCAACCCGAATAATTACGCGGAACTTCTCGTAATTTTCCTGCCGTTTTGCTTTGCGTTTGCGCTCTCGCGCAAAAACAATCTGCAGAAATCGGTTTTAACGGCTCTGCTTCTCATTCCGTTTTTGGCGCTTATTTTCACATACTCGCGCTCAGGCTGGCTCGGTTTTGCCGCAACTGTTTTTGTTTTTGCGGCGCTTTACAATAAAAAACTGATACCCGCCATAATTGTCTTAGGTATAATAGCAATTCCGTTTCTGCCGAGCACCGTATTAAACAGAATTATGACGATAGGAAATATGGAGGACTCGTCAAACGCGAGCAGAATTTTCATCTGGCAGGGCGGCCTTAGGATTCTAAAGGCTTTGTGGTATCAGGGCGTGGGACTCGGCCCGGAAGCTTTTCATGATGTTTATCCGCACGTTGCAAGCGACCTTGTTTTATTTGCTCCGCATACGCACATGCTCTTCTTTGAGGTTTTTGTTGAGATGGGCATAATCGGCATTATTTCGTTTGCATATCTTATAATCGCTCTTGTTGTGCGTTCCTGCAAAAAAGCGATGAAAACTCATGGCGATATGCGCTTTTATTCTATAGCGGCGGCTTCGTCAATGACGGGTATTCTGACGATAGGCTTCGCCGAATACGTATGGTTTTATCCGAGAGTAATGGTTGCGTTTTTTATGGCGATAGGAATAGCTATGGCTGCAATACGCCGAAAGGATGATATAGCTTGAAGGTACTTTTTCTGATAAGCGGCGGTGATACGGGCGGAGCCAAAACGCACGTTTTCGCTTTGCTGCGGAAGCTCCGCTATAAATGTGATATACGTCTTATATGCTTTATGGACGGCGACTTTTACCGCGAACTTCTTGAAATGGGAATAGACGCTAAATTGCTCCCCCAAAGAAGCAGATTGGATTTATCCGTATTAAAAGATTTAGAGATCGATGTCAAAGAGCAAAACTATGATATAATTCACTGTCACGGCGCACGTGCAAACTTTTTGGCGGCAAAGCTGAAAAAAACAGTTTCGATGCCCATTATAACAACGATGCACAGCGATTACCTTTTAGACTTTGACGGCGTATATAAAAAGCTTATTTATACGTCGCTTAATATTAACGCGTTGTCAAAAATGGATTATTATATTGCCGTATCGTCAAACTTTAAGAGAATGCTCGTGCGGCGTAATTTTGAACCCAATAAGATTTTTACCGTTTATAACGGTATGGATTTTGACGCGCCCTTTTCCTATGACGAGAAAGATGACTTTCTGCGCCGCGTAAACTGCCCTGCGAAAGAGGACGATGTTCTTATAGGCATCATAGGCAGACATGACCATGTTAAAGGTCATGATATTTTTGTGCGCGGATGTATAGAAACCGCGAAAAAATATGATAACGTGAAGTTTTTGCTGGCGGGCACGGGCGACGGAGAGCAGGAGCTTATAAAGATGGCGGAGGACGCGGGATTTAGAGACAGGTTTTATTTCTGCGGCTTTATAAAAGATATTTACAGCTTTATAAACGCTATTGATATAAATGTTATTTCATCGCGTTCGGAGAGCTTTCCTTACATAATGCTTGAAGGCGCGCGAATGAAAAAAGCTACTGTTTCGTCACGCGTGGGGGGTATTCCCGATCTTGTCAAAGACGGCGAAACGGGTCTTTTATTTGAAAATAAAAACTATAAGCAGCTTTCAGAACGCCTTTCGGAGCTTATAGAAAACCCTGATTTGCGAAAGAGTCTCGGTGAAGCTCTTTATGAAAGAGCGACAACGTCGTTTTCGGCGGAGAATCTGGCGCTCAAGCATATGGAAATATACGAAAGCATATTAAAATACCGAAAAGACAGCAAAAAAACAGACGTTGTTCTGTCAGGCTACTACGGTTTTGACAATTTGGGTGACGACGCATTGCTTTATACGATACTCCGCGATTTGAAAACCATAAAACCTGATATAAGAGCGCTTGTTTTAACAAACAAACCGAGACAGGGAAAAGAGATTTGTCTTACAGATACGGCGTATAGGTTTAATCCTTTTACGCTTCGCCGTGTTTTTAAAGACAATAAAATGCTTATATTCGGCGGCGGCAGTCTGATTCAGGATGCAACCAGCGAAAAGTCTCTTTTCTATTATCTTCATGTTTTAAAACTTGCGAGAAAATACGGAAACAAGGTTTATATTTTCGCGAACGGTCTTGGTCCCGTCAGCGGAAAGAATATAGAAAAAGCAAAAAAAGAGATTGTGCACGCGGACAGGATAACTCTCCGTGATGAGGAAAGCGCAAGAATACTTAAAAAAATATGTCCCGGGAAACAGTTTGAGGTAACTGCCGACCCCGCGATAGGCCTTCACGGCAGCAAAACGGAATATTCGCGCCTTAAAAGTGAGTTCGGTATTCCCGACGCACCGCTTATCGGTATTTCCGTAAGGGAATGGGACAAGGCGGACGCGGCTTTTGAAACAAAGCTTACAAGTCTTCTCAAAAAACTGAACCGCGATTTATCGCTTGTACCCGTGTTTATGCCAATGAAATATCCTGCCGATATGGCAATATCGCAAAGGATAATGAAAAAGCTGGGCTTTGGAATTCTCATCGGCAGAAAGACGGAGATCTCGGAAGCGGTAAGTATTATATCCGCCATGGATATAATGCTCGGCATGCGCTTGCATGCGCTTGTTTTTGCGGCGGGAAACGCAGTGCCGTGTATCGGTATTACGTATGACCCGAAGGTAAAAGGCTTTATGCAGTATCTCGGTCAGGACAGAGTGCTGCATGCCGGGAAATTTGATATAGACGCTGCGTATAAATGTGTAGAAGAAGTTATGAAAAACAAAGACGAAATCAAAAAATCTCTTGCGGAAAAAGCACGGGAGCTCTCGGCGCTTGCCGCTAAGAATTCCGAAATTGCAATAGATTTATTGGAGGAAGGGTCTGAATAAATTCAGACAGGTAATAAGTAATAGTGAATAAGTAATAAGTAAGGAACAAAATGCTTTGCATTTTGAAAGGAATGGTTAATTAGTTATGTACGAAAAATTAGCGTTTTTGGACGAGCGATATGAAAAACTCTCGGAAAGCATTGCCGACCCTGAAGTTATAGCCGATATGGATTTGTGGCGCAAGCAGATGAAGGAGCATGCGGAGCTTACGCCCATTGTCGAAAAGTACAGAGAATACAAAAAGGCTGTTGAAGACATAAAAGAAGCCGAGGAAATGCTTAAAACCGAGACGGACGAAGAATTTAAAGAGCTTTATGAAACCGAGATAAAAGAAAATAAAGAAAAAATACCGGTTTTTGAAGAAGAACTTAAAATTCTGCTCCTTCCGAAAGACCCCAACGACGATAAAAACGTTATTGTCGAGATACGCGGCGGCGCGGGCGGAGACGAGGCGGCGCTTTTTGCGGCTGATCTTTACAGAATGTATACAATGTATGCCGAAGCCAAAAGATGGAAGGTTGAAGTTTTAAGCTCCAACATGACAGATATCGGCGGCATAAAAGAAATTTCGTTTATGATAGAGGGTTCGGGTGCGTATTCGCGTCTTAAATTTGAAAGCGGCGTTCACCGCGTTCAGCGCGTTCCCGAAACGGAAAGCTCCGGCAGAATCCATACGTCAACCGTAACGGTTGCGGTGCTTCCGGAGGTTGACGATGTTGAAGTTGAAATTAACCCCAATGATTTAAGAATAGATGTGTTCCGCGCGGGCGGACCGGGCGGTCAGTGCGTAAATACGACGGACTCGGCCGTTCGTATAACGCATATCCCGACAGGGCTTGTGGTTTCGTGTCAGGACGAAAAGAGCCAGCACAAAAATAAAGACAAGGGTATGAAAATTCTGCGCTCGCGTCTTTATGAGCTCATGGCACAGCAGCAGCATGACGCTATCGCGGACGAGAGAAGAACGCAGGTCGGAACGGGCGACAGAAGCGAAAGAATAAGAACTTATAACTTCCCTCAGGGAAGAGTAAGCGACCACAGAATTGGTCTTACAATTCATCGCCTTGACGCGTTTTTAAACGGCGATATGGACGAAGTGATTGATGCATTGATTACAAATGAGCAGAGCGAAAAACTAAAAGGAGTTTAAAAAAAACGCGCAGAGCGCAAAAAGGCATGGCTGATTATTAATACAAAAAAGTAAATAATTTGCCGGAACAAATTATTATCATATTTTAAGCCTTTTTGCTGCGAACAAACTTCACCTCTCGACGTACCTTTGTACGCCTTCGGGATTCAGTTTGTCCGTTCTGCATCGTTTTTTATATCCCCATGCGTGGAAAAAACGCGCAGAGCGCAAAAAGAGTTTTTTAAGGGAGGAAGGACATGAAAGGTGGCACATATATATTTGTTGTGCTCGGGATTTTGCTGGCAAAAGCACTCGGGTTTTGCCGCGAAATCGTATTTGCGTCCGTATTTGGCGCTTCCGAATACACCGATATATATTTTCAGATTTTCAGCCTTGCCAGCCTTGTTTTCACGGGCGTGGGCAGCGCACTTTCAACTCTTATAATTAAAAATTTAAACAGGCCCGAAAACTCATCGCCGGAAGCTGCGCGCGCGTATACTGTATATTTCTTCAAACGCGCGTTTTTATGGTGCTTTGCCGCTGTGGCGCTGCTTTATTTGTTTGCGGGTCCGGTTGTAAGACTGCTTTTGCCGGGAATATCGGATGAAGCTTTTCCTACGGCGGTAAAAGTTATGTATATTATGTTGCCGAGCTGTCTCTTTATAGTATTTGCGTATATAATGAACGGCGTTTTGCAAAACAGCGATGTTTTCTTTATAACTTCAATAATGAGCCTTCCCTTTAACGTGCTTATTATATCGTCGCTTTTTGTAAAGGATATATCCATAACGGCTGTAAGCGTTGTAACGACGATCGGCTGGTTTTCTCATATTCTGATACTTTTGCCCGCGTTTTACAAAAGAGGAAACAGATTCTTCGTATCAAACGGAGCTGCCGCGAAAAGAAGCACTTCCGTGTCTCCCGAGGTTGTATATATATTTATCGCGGGTATGATGTTTCAGGCGTGTTTTATGATTGACAAGGCGGCGGTAAGCTTTGATTCAGGCGCGGCAACAACTTTAAATTACGCTTCCAATCTGTTTTTGACGATTTCAAGCGTATTTGTTGTGTCGATGTGTAACGTCATATACCCGTCTGTTTGTATGAGCTATGAAAATAACGACAAAGAACGTGTAAGAAAGATAATGCGCTTTCTTATTACTTTGATTTTGTGTATATTTTTGCCGTTTATTCTGACGGTTTGCTGCTTCGGCCGCAATATAGTTTCGCTTCTTTACGAGCACGGCGAATTCGGACCGGAACAAACTTTTATGATGTCAAAACTGTTTATGATATATACGTTTGGCATTTTCGGTTATGTTTGCCAGGAAATATTCAATAAGATTTTGTATCTCGGCGGAAAGTACCGCTATGCCGTTATCGGAACTGTTTCGGTCATAGCTTTAAAGCTTATTGCCGATAAATTTCTCGCGCCGTACGGAGCTGTTTATGTAGCCGTCTCAACAAGCATTCTCTTTACGCTTTACGCGTTTTGCATTTTTTTATCCGTGCGCAAAGTTGTGGGAGATTATTTTACGGCGCCGCTTTTAAAAAATGTTTTAAAAGTTGCGGCGGCAGGCGCCGGTGCTCTTGCCGTTCACGGTTTGGTTTATGCTTTGGGACTTTGCGGAGCTGCCGGCAGATTTACATTTTTAATTGAGATTCTGCTTTGCAGTGCAGTTTACCTTGTCCTTTTAAAAGTAACGGGAGTTATCGGATATGTAATGGATAACAGAAGTTATCTTGACGGTAAGAAAAATATAACGGAGGAACTCGGATGAAAAAAGGACTTATCCTGACCGTTTTATATATTTTGCTTTTGCTTGGCATTTTTATTGTGCCGCCTCTTTGCGAAAGAATACGTTTTGAAGAAAGCAATAATGCTTTCGTGCCTGCAGTAAACCTTTGTCAGGTAAGGAAAGAGGTAGGCGAAGCGGAGCTTCCGGGCGTTTTGAAATCATATAAAGAAAGCGGAGTGACAACCGCTGTTATAGATGACGGAAAACACGAGTGTTCCGCAGAGGAGCTTGTCGGAGTGTCGGAAGGCGCGGGCTTTGATATTTGTCTTGCCGTATATCCCGATTCCCGCGTGGGAGAGGACGAAACTGCCGCGCTGCTCAAAAGCGGCAGAATTAAATACGCTTTACTGAAAGAGTCGAAAAATCCGCAGCGATCGGACGCATTGCTTGAGGCGTTTAAAGAGAGCAAAGCGATTTTAGTGCTGTCCGAAAACATTTCCCAGCTTTCAAATCAGAAACCGTCGTCTTATGATGAGTTTATAGAAGCGGCAAACGGAAGGGTTATGCGTACATACAGAACATACGAGCACTTAAATTCGGATGACCTCGACTATAACGCGCCTGCGTTTCAGATGATAAACTCGGTAATTGACAGAAACACGGATTTTGTGACAATAACACAGATCAAGGACGGTGAAGGTACGGAAAAGGACAAAGAGAGAACAAAGAGCAATATCCGCCACTTTGTAAACAGGATGAAAAATCTCGGCTTTGCCGAAGGTAAAGAGCCGCGTTTTGAAGGCTACCGGATATATAATACTGCGGCAAACGCGGCGGGCGCCGCGCTCGGCGTATTGCTTTTTGCGGCAATGATAATGCTTATTATGCGTAAATATTCCGGAAAACTTGCTCTTTTGTCGGCGGCAGTTTCGGCTGCGGCGTTTGCTGCATATTTCGCTTTGCCCGTGACGCTTAAACTTTTAACGCCCACGGCGTTTGCACTCGTTTCATCGCTCTTTTCTTTGACGCTTGTGTTTTATTTGGCGGACAAAAAGCGCAATCTGAGTTTAATAAAGTATATTTCTTTGTTATTTGCAGTCTCTCTTTTTTGCTTATTGATTTGCGGAGCAGTGCTGTGCGCTATGCTCGGCGGCCTCAGTTATCACTTAAACACAAACGTGTTTCGCGGTGTAAAGCTTTGTCTAGCGCTGCCGATTCTGTACGGTGCGGTGCTTTCGTTTGTTAATCTTTACGGCACTGAGCCGCTGAAAAAACCGCTTCATTTCATAAAAGAAAATACAGCGAATATAAAGCCGTATCATTTTGTTGTTTTTGTTATGATAATAGCCGCTATGGTTATGTTTTTGCTGAGAAGCGGCAATGATTACGATATATCGCGGTTTGAATTGCGAATGCGTAATTTTGCATCGGATACACTCCGCCAAAGACCGAGAACAAAGGAATTTCTTGTCGGCTGGCCGGCTCTTGCGGCGCTTGCGTATTTTAAAAACAAAAGATTCCCGCGTTCGCTGACGTGGCTTGTATCCGTGCCCGCGTGCATATTGTTCTCGTCCGTCACAAACAGCTTTTGTCATGTCTTTACAAATGCGCTGACGATATACGGAAGGACGGTTGACGGATTTTTAGTAGGTGCGGTTTTTGCCGCTGTCCTGCTCGCTTTGGTTTTCGCCGCGCAAAAGGTGGCCGGAAAACGGCGTAAAGCATAGAGCTTTCGTTTCTGCACAGCGCAGGAAATAACAAAACGGTATTTGAGGTGTGTTTTATGGAGAAAAACAGGCTTGAAGCGTTTAGTGACGGCATTCTTGCAATTATCATAACGATAATGATACTGGAACTTTCACAGCCGCTTGGTGACGGCTTTCGCGACCTTGCGGCGCTTATGCCCACGTTTTGGGCGTATATTTTAAGCTATGCGTTTATAGCTATTTATTGGGTAAACCACCACCATATTTTTCATGACGCGGAAGCGGTAAACGTAAAGATACTCTGGTGCAATATAGCGTGGCTCTTTATAATGTCGTTTATTCCTTTTGCAACTGCATGGGTAGGTACATACCCCGTATCGCGCGCGCCGCTTACCTTCTATTTCGCGGATATGGCGCTTGCGAGCATCGCTTTTCATCTTATGTATTATCTGATTTTTACTGAGGGCGGCGATAGGAAAAAGTTCAGGCTGGGTATAAGAAGTATAATGAGCCTTCTTGTATATTCTCTGGCGGCGGTTTTCGGCTGGCTTTGTCCCGCTGCGGCGTATATAGCGGTGACGGCCGTGTCGCTGTGGTGGATAGTGCCGATAAGGGACGCAGCTGAGTGAAAGCACATATTATTTCTTGACAAATATTAAGGTTTGATATATAATATCAACGCAAATTTATGCAAAACGGAAAGGTTGGAGGAAAAAAGTGTTAACTTCTATTGTAGGTATTAACTGGGGTGACGAAGGCAAGGGCAGAATGGTTGACCTTTTGTCGGAGTCGTATAAAATTGTTGTAAGATTTCAGGGCGGCAACAACGCCGGCCATACAGTAATAAATGACAGAGGAAAGTTTATTTTAAACCTCCTCCCGTCGGGCATTTTAAGAGAGACAACCGTAAACGTTATGGGCAACGGTATGGTAATTGATATTGAGCATCTCACAAACGAGATGAAAAGCCTTACGGACAAGGGAATTAAAATAACTCCCGATAACCTCAAAATAAGCGATAAGGCAATTATATGCATGCCTTATCATAAGCTTTTGGATATTCTGGAGGAAGACCGCCTCGGTGACGCTAAGTTTGGCTCTACCCGCCGCGGCATAGCTCCCGTATATTCCGATAAATATATGAAAAAAGGTATCCGCATGGGCGACCTTTTGTATCCCGATGTATTAAAGGATAAAGTTAAAGCCATTGTTGAGTGGAAAAACTTAACCGTTGCGGACGGCTATAAGCACGAAGCTATAACGGCTGACGAAATGCTTTCTTGGCTCCATACATACGGCGACGCCTTTAAGCCCTTTATCTGCGACACGGGCAAATATCTTTACGAAGCAAACAAAGCGGGAACGGATATAATGTTTGAAACACAGCTCGGCGCTCTGCGCGATATTGATTTCGGCATTTACCCTTACACGTCCTCTTCAAATACAATTTCCGCTTACGCTCCCATAGGCGCGGGCGTTCCCGGTCTTAAAGTCGGCAAAACGATAGGTATTATGAAAGCATATTCAAGCTGCGTAGGTGAAGGACCTTTCACATGCGAAATGTTTGACGAAACGGGCGACAAGCTCCGCGAAGCGGGCGGCGAATACGGCGCTGCAACAGGCAGACCGAGAAGAGTGGGCGGCTTTGATATCCCGGCTTCAAAATACGGCTGTCTCGTTCAGGGCGCTGATGAAATTGCGCTTACAAAGCTTGACGTTTTATCGTGCTTTGACAAAATCCCCGTTTGCAAAGCGTACGATATAAACGGTGAAATCACAACCGATTTTCCGATTGGCGAAAGACTTCGCATTGCAAAACCCGTTTATGAATATTTAGACGGCTTTAACTGCGACGTTTCAAAATGCAGAAAGCTTGAAGACTTGCCGAAAGCCGCAAGAGAGTATATAGACTATATCGAAAAAGCGGTTGACTGCAAGATGAAGTATATCTCCGTCGGCGCAGAAAGAGACGCTTATATTGAAGTAAAATAAGGGCTCGACAAAATGCACAGACCGCAAAAGGCAAAAAATTAAACAGAAATAAGAAAGGAACCTGTTTTTAGCAGGTTCCTTTTTGAATTTGAGCCTTTGTACGCCTTCGGGTTCCGTTTGTCCGTTCGGCACTGTTTTCTCTTCGCCCCGTTATCGGAAGCGGAAGCTTTTTAAGGGCTGTGACAATTAAGTTGTCGCAGCCCTTTTTTTATCAAAAATTAGTGTTGGTTTTTAAGAAAATCTATGATAAAATAATGAATATAAACAGAGGGTGAACATGATATGAAAAAAATCAGTAAAGAAATACTAATAAGAGATATGGATCCGGAACTAAAAAGAATATTGTACGGTAAAAGTATGATTGCGGAATGCAGCTCTTTTGTTTTTTACGGAAAGCAGATTATTTTATCTGAAGATCCCTTGGCTTTGCCTGAAGAATTTGAAGTTGCGCCGGTTGAAGATTTCTCGGAGGCGATACCGTTAACCGATTACAGTATTTCTTTTGGGGATTTGGATGCCGAACAAAAATATATTTACACGCAATTACTGTGCAATCCGTTTGACGGACGCATTGGCGCGGAGTATGTTTATCTTCTGTATCAGGAGCTCGAGAGACATTTGTTTACACATGATATAAATAATGTTTTTGATATGATAATAAAGCTTCGCGGCTTTTATAAAGACCCGGGAAGTTTCCGTAATTATTCCGCGCGCGTAATGCTTTTTATTTCAGCGCTGATGAAAAGCAAAGTTTTATTTGATAAAGCTTTAAGCAGTTTTATGTTTCCTGAAGATTATACATATTTGAACGGTTACTATTTTTATGCAAAGGATAAGATTGGCATTCAACTCGACGCAAAGGATTTAATGGCATTTGCAAGCAAATTCGGTTTCACAAACAAATCAAATATAAACAGATACCCTGAAATCTTTGAAGAGTGTTTAGAAGAAGTTTTTATCAAAAACGAAATCGGGAAAGGTATTCCTGTTAAAGATTGTGTCAATATTACGGAATACAGCGATGAAAAGCAGACAAACGGTTTTTTTTCGCGTGCGGATTCTCCTTTTGCGAACAAGTCGGTTTACTGCAGCAGCTTTAATTGCAAAATAACCGGAGACGGGAAAGAAAAGGTATCCCGGATTTTAAAAGAAGCACACAATCTTGCAAAATTTAAAATAGCAGAGCTGCGCAGTAAAAAAATACTTCCCGAAGAGAAGACTACCGCAAAAAGGAATGCGGCTCTGAAAAAAGGCATTTCCGAAACGGCGCTCGCAAAAATGGAAAATGGTCTCGTTTCCGATTTTGATAACGCGGTTTCACCCGAAGAAAAATATGAAGCGTGCTGCAGGTTGTGTAAGCATTATTATACATACAGAACCGTGCAGCCTTTATATAGCGGTCGCTGCATTGACTGTTGTAAAGCAGCATGGGATTTAATCTCTGAAATTGCTGCGGACTATAAGGCAAAGCGAGAGAATGAAAAAGAATTAATAGAAAAACAGATTGAGCTCTTTACCGCATCCGGCGATGATTTTATGAAAAAAATATTATTGAGCAGATTGGAAAACCTTGACAGGGAATACAGATTTACACGAATAGTATTATCTTTTGAGTATGCCGTTACGGTTTTGAAAGAAAAGAAATTAAACGGAGAAGCGCTTAAAGTGTGCGACATGGCAATAGAACATTACAGCAATTATCCGAAAGATTTAAAACCGGCAGAGATGATTGCTTCGCAGAAAATAAACAATTTTAAAAACGAAAAAAAGGCGATAGGGGAATTATTAAAATGAAAATAATACATTTATCGGATCTTCATATCGGAAAAAGAGTTAATGAATATTCATTGATAGAAGACCAAAAAGATATTTTGAAAAAAATAACGCGTATCATTGATGAAGAAATGCCGGACGTTGTTATTATAGCGGGAGATGTTTATGACAAAGCCGTGCCTTCCGCGGAAGCGGTTACGCTTTTTGATGATTTTTTATCGGAACTGTCAAAAAGAGATTTAAAAGTATTTGTCATAAGCGGTAATCACGATTCGCCCGAGCGCATTTCTTTCGGCAACCGTATTATGAATGAGAGCGGTATTTATATGTCGCCCGTGTTCAGCGGCAGTATATCGCCTGTAGCGCTGTCGGATGAATACGGCATTGTTAATTTTTGGATGCTGCCGTTTGTCAAACCGGCACATGTGAGAAGATATTATGAAAACGCAGAAATTGAAACATATACCGATGCGATTAAGACGGTAATAGATAATATGGATATAAATACAAACGAAAGAAACGTTATGATAACGCATCAGTTTGTAACGGGTTCCCAAAGGAGCGAATCCGAAGAAATATCCGTCGGCGGCAGCGATAACGTGGATGTATCCGTGTTCGGCTTGTTTGACTATACCGCGCTGGGACATATACACCGTCCACAAAACTGCGGGTCGGAAAGGGTGAGATATTCGGGAACGCCGCTTAAGTATTCGTTTTCCGAAGCGAAAGACATAAAGAGCGTAACTGTTCTGGAGCTTAAAGAAAAGGGCGTTTCGGAATTTCGTGTGATACCGCTTACTCCCTTGCGGGACATGGTTGAAATAAAAGGAAAATACAAGGACATAATGCTGCGTGATTTTTATAAAGACACTACATACGGAGAAGACTATGTGCATATTACCTTGACGGATGAAGAAGATATTCCGGATGCAGTAGCAAAGCTGCGCACGGTTTATCATAATCTTATGAAGCTGGATTACGACAATACACGGACGCGAAGCACGGGCGTAATAGATGCAGACGAATGTGTAGATAAAAAAACACCTTATGAGCATTTTGAAGATTTTTTTGAAAAGCAAAACAATAAAAAAATGGATGATGTGCAGTGTGAATTTATAAAGAATCTGATTTCGGAAGTATGGGAGGGATAGTTGGAATAACACTTCTCTTTCATTTTTTAGCTCCGTGAGTTAAGAGAAAAACAATTACTGTTTGTGCCGTGCAAAACGGCGGAATGGAGATCAAAATGAGACCGATAAAACTTATTATGACTGCCTTTGGGCCGTATGCGGATAGAACCGAGATTAATTTTGATGAGTTGGGACAAAGAGGACTTTATCTTATAACAGGAGATACGGGCGCAGGGAAAACCACAATCTTTGATGCGATTACCTTTGCGCTATACGGAGAAGCAAGCGGGGGAAACAGAGAAGCGTCAATGTTCCGTTCTAAATATGCAAAGCCGGAAACGCCTACGGAAGTTGAGCTTATATTTTCTTATGCCGGAAAAGAGTATTGCGTAAAGAGAAACCCCGAATACGAAAGGCTTAAAAGCCGCGGTGAAGGTTTTACCACAGAAAGGCCGAATGCCCTGCTTCAGTATCCTGACGGGAGAGTTGTTACAAAATTGAAGGAAGTCAACAGCGCCGTTGTCGAAATAATGGGTATAGACCGGAACCAATTCACACAGATTGCAATGATTGCCCAAGGTGACTTTTTAAAACTTCTTTTGGCTCCCACCGATGAAAGGAAAAAAATATTTCAAAAGATATTTAAAACAGAGCGTTATCATGATTTGCAGGAAAGACTTAAAGCGGAAGTTTCAAAGCTTGAACGTGACTGCGCCGCAGTCAGAAGCAGCATTAATCAGTTTATAAACGGTATTGTTCCAAATGAAAATGAAGCGCTTTCTATGCAAACAGAAAAAGCAGTAAACGACGAAATACCGATGTCGGAAATCATACTGTTGCTCGAAACGCTCATAAAATGCGATTCCGATACGGAGACGGAGCTTGAAAATGAAATAAAGAAAATAGACGGAGAAATAGAAAAGACAAATAAAGCCATTGCCGAAGCCGTGCTTTTAAAGAAGGCAAAGGAAGCTCTTGAAGAGCTGCGTTTAGAGCTTGAGGAGAAGACGCGGCTTGCAGAAGCGCTTAGTGAAGATTTAAAAATCAAAGAAACGGCAAAAAAAGAAACAGACGGCATCCCCCAAATTATCGCGTCAATAGACGCAGAACTTGACAACTATAACGAACGCGACAACAAGAAAGAAGAATGTACCAAAATAGCAGCGAGAATAGAATTAAGAGAAGCGGAATCGGAGCGAATAAAAAAAGATATAGATACTTTATCCGAAAGCATAGCGGAGACTGAAAAAGAAGCGGACGCACTTAAAAATACGGGAGAGGATAAAGCAAGACTTGAGGCGGAAAAAGAAAGCCTTTCGGGCAAAAAGACATCTCTTGACAATCTTGCGAAGGAGATTGAAAGCCTTTCGGAAATAAAAGAAGAGCTTGAAGCGGCGCAGGAAGACTACAAAGATAAATCTAAAATTGCCGAAGAAAAAGCAAGAATTTATGAAGCGCGAAACAGAGCTTATTTAGACGCGCAGGCGGGCGTTCTCGCAGAACTTCTTGAGGACGGCAAGCCCTGTCCGGTATGCGGTTCCGCGTTGCACCCCGCGCCTGCTGAAAAGCCGGATAAAGCACCAACGAAGGAAGAGCTTAAAGATATAAAATCGGCGATGGACGGGGCACAGAGAGATGCGCTTGAAGCAAGCCGGACGGCGGGGCAGCTCCGCGGTGAGTTTGAAGCTAAAAAAAGTCATATTGAAAGCTTGTCAAAGGAACTTTTGGGAGATATGTCTTTAAACGCAAAAAAAGATGAAATTATTATGGCGCTTTCAAAGCTTGACGAACAGCTTAAAAGAATTGAAGATGCGGAAAAACGCAAGGCGGCGCTTGAAGAAATAATTCCAAAGAAAAAGGAAAAACTTGAAGCGCTGCAAAAAGAAATTTCCGATGCGGAAAAGGCGGAAGCGGAGGACAAAATATCTTTAAATTCTGTGAAAGAGAGAATTAAAGAGCTTGAGGACAAGCTCAGATATGACAGCAGAAATTCGGCTGAAAGAGCAAGGGATGAATTCACCCAAAAAAGAAAAGACGCAGAGCAGGCTTTGCAAAACGCCAAAGCTGTTTTTGACGGCAACGAAAAAAGAATTGCCGAAATTAAAAGCGGAATAAATGAGAACGGTAAACTTCTTGCAGACAGCAAGCAAACAGATATAGAAGCCGAAGAGGCAAAACAAAATGATTTTAAAGAAGAAAGGGCGCGCCTTTCGGCGGAGCAGAAAGACGTTCATGCGAGATGGCAATCAAACCGGGTATGTCTCTCAAATATCAACAGCAAATCCGAGGAAATAATTCCTCTTGAAGAGAAGCTTATGTGGATGAAAGCCCTTTCCAACACGGCAAACGGCAATATCAGCGGAAAAGAAAAGATAATGCTTGAAACATATATTCAAATGACATATTTTGACCGTGTTATAAACCGTGCGAATTCCCGTTTGATGGTAATGTCGGGCGGCCAGTATGAGTTGACGCGCAGAAAAGAAGCGTTAAACAACCGCAGTCAAATAGGGCTTGAACTTGATGTTATAGATCATTATAACGGAACGGAGAGAAGCGTTAAAACACTTTCGGGAGGCGAATCGTTTAAAGCGTCGCTTTCGCTTGCGCTGGGCCTTTCAGACGAAATACAATCCTCGGCGGGAGGAATCATGCTTGATACGATGTTTGTTGACGAAGGGTTTGGATCTTTGGATGATGAATCGCTGTCACAAGCCATAAGGGCTTTGTCGGGACTTACGGAGGGAAACAGACTGGTCGGTATTATATCACACGTCAGCGAGCTCAAAAACTGCATAGACAAGCAAATTGTGGTAAAAAAAGAAAAAACCGGCGGAAGCAAATGTACAATCGTGTTATAAAAACCGTTTCTGTGCGTATTAACGTTTTTTCTGTTTTTATTGACAATCCCCCTTAAAAAATATATAATAATATAATAAGATGCGGATAGTATCTTTTGATTCGGAAAGGTATGATATATATGATGGATTACTCAATAAAACAGATAGCAGAGCGTATAAAAGGTCTGCGCGAGCTTATGGATATCTCAACCGCGGAGATGGCGAAAGCCACAGACGTATCCGAGGAGGAATACATAGCGCTTGAAAACGGCGAAAACGATTTTTCTTTTACGTTTATATATAAATGCGCGGAGCGCTTCGGAATAGATATGGTAGATATCTTAAAGGGCAGCAGCCCTACTCTCTCGTCCTTCAGCATAGCGCGCAAGGGGGAGGGCATTCCGATAGTTCGCAGAGCAGGTTTTTCGTATCTGCATATGGCACCCTTTTTCAAGAATAAGACGGCGGAACCGTTTTACGTAAAGACTAAGTATTCAAAAGAAGCGGAGGAGGCACCCATAACGCTTTCAAAGCATGAGGGGCAGGAGCTTGACATAGTTATAAAAGGCACGCTCAAGGTTCAGGTTGAGGACAAAACCGAAATCCTCGGAGAGGGCGATACAATATACTATGACAGCGGAAAAGGTCACGGCATGGTAGCTATAGGCGGCGAGGACTGTGAATTTTACGCTATCGTGTTCAAGCACAAGGAGAAAGCGGAAAACTAACCGTTTTTGGAGGTAATCTTATGAAACGAAGAATATTCATATCTGCAATATCCGTTTTGCTGGCGCTATGCTTTATGGCGCCCGCTGTTTTTGCGAGAGACCTTAAGGTTGTTGAGGCTCTCGGCGAATATCCGAGACCGGAACAACAGACTCAGACGGCAAGCGTTGTAAATACAATATCAGTAAGCTTTTTAAGAGCGAGCGACTCTTTAAAGAAAAACCAGCCCGTTATATGCGAGGTACAGTTTGACAATATTCCCGACGGCACTTATGCAATACTTCAGTGGGTACAGGACGGCGAGCCTCTCGAAAACGGTTATTACAGCAATTTCGGCATGTATAACGGCGCGGTTTTAACACTCAGCACCGTGCTTCCCCATTACGGAGAGCCGGGCGAGAGCACAATGCTCGGTATTGATATAAATATTGACGGCGTTTTGCGCCGCGAGGTTATTTCAATTCCGTATGCCGACGGCACATATTATGACGAGCGCACAATAGAGCTTTATAAAAAAGTTCAGCCTATTACAATTCCCGCGAAAATTACAAAAGACACGGCTGTATATTCAGGAAGCGGTCTTAAAACCGTTACGGGATATGTAAGCGCGGGCGACAGCGTAACTTATTACGACCATAACGAAGAGTATTCCGCGTATATAAGACTCAAAAACGGAAACTACGCATGGGCGCCGTACAGCGCCGTCAGCGTTGGAACGGGTAATTACTATCAGTCCGGAGATTATACGACGGAAGAAAAAGAAGCGTTTGTAAACGCCGCAGGCTTTTCAAGCACAACGTCATATTTGATATGGGTAAATACGCTTCACCAGAAAGTTCATATTTTCATGGGACAAAAGGGCGACTGGAAGCTTTATAAAACGTGCAGCTGCGCTACGGGCGCAAACAAAACGCCCACGCCACTAGGTATTTATAAATACTGTGCGCGAGATACTGCCTGGATAAAACCGGAATATCAGGTGCGCCCGATACTTTATATTGATATCGGCCGCGGCCTTGCTTTCCATTCAAGACTTTATTCGCCCGACGGCTCTGTTTTGATTGACGGCACAATGGGCAGACCGGCATCCCACGGATGTATAAGAATGATGGATGACGATATCCGCTGGATGGAGCTTTACATGACTTTCGGAACTACTGTTGTAGTATATTAGGAGATTTAGCATGATACTTTGTTCGCACTGCAAAAAGAATGTTGCGGTAATATTTGTAACCAAAATAGAAAACGGAAAAACTACAAACGAGGGTCTTTGCCTTAAATGTGCAAAGGAGCTCGGCGTAGATATTTCAAAAACACTCGAGGGGATGGGACTCAACCCCGAAGATATGGATAACCTCGAAGAGCAGATAGAAAGCCTTATGGAAATGCCTGAGGATTTTGATCCCGAGGATATGGATTTAGACGGCGGAGACGGCTCGCCCTTTGAAAGCTTTTTTAAGATGATGGGCGGTCCCGCACAACAGGACGAGACGGATGCGGCGCCTGTTGACACAAAGAAAAAAGAGAAGAGAAGAAAGAAAAGACTTCTTGATACTTACGGCACTAACCTTACAAAAAAAGCGGCCGACGGCGAAGTTGACGCCGTTATAGGCCGTGAAGACGAGATAACGCGATGCATAGAAATCCTAAACCGCCGCACAAAAAACAATCCCTGTCTTATAGGCGAGCCGGGCGTAGGCAAAACTGCGATTGCCGAAGGCCTTGCAACGCGTATAGTCGCGGGTGCGGTTCCCGAAAAGCTTTTAAGCTATGAAATATTCCTGCTTGATTTTACCGCCATTGTCGCGGGAACGCAGTTCCGCGGCCAGTTTGAGTCGCGCCTTAAAGGCATTATCGAAGAAGTAAAAAAAGCGGGAAATATAATCCTTGTTATAGACGAGCTCCATAATATCGTAGGCGCGGGTGATGCGGAAGGCGCCATGAGCGCGGCGAACATCTTAAAACCGGCTTTGGCACGCGGAGAAATACAGGTTATAGGTGCGACAACTTTAAATGAATACAGAAAGCACATTGAAAAGGACAGCGCCTTAGAACGCCGTTTTCAGCCCATTATAGTTGAAGAGCCGTCAATTGACGAAACAGTTGAAATCATAAAGGGAATTAAGAAATACTATGAAAGCTACCATAAGGTAACTATTCCCGATAACGTTATAAATGCTGCCGCGGTTTTAAGTGAAAGGTATATAACGGACAGATTTTTGCCCGATAAGGCAATAGACGTTATAGACGAAGCGGCGTCAAAGGCAAACCTTAAAAACAAACAAATTGCGGAAGCCGCAAAGCTTCGCCGCGAAATGGATGTTGTTACAAACGCGCTTGACGCGATGGCCGAAAATCCGACGTCCGAAAACTATCAGGAGGTTGCGGATCTGAAAATGAGAAGATGCCGCCTTGCTGACGAGATTAAAAAGCTTGAAGCCGAAATTTCGCACATAGCGCTGACGGTTGACGATATAGCCGCGGTTATTGAGCGCTGGACGAAAATACCCGCGTCAAAAATCACGCTTGATGAAAACAAACGCCTTTTGTCACTGCCCGAAACGCTCCGTAAAAGAGTTAAGGGACAGGATACGGCTATTGAAGCCGTATCGGCGGCGATACTTCGCAGCCGCGTAGGTCTTTCCAAAAAACAGCGTCCCGTATCTTTTATATTCACAGGTCCTACGGGCGTTGGTAAAACGGAGCTTGTTCTGGCGCTTTCCGAAGCCGTTTTCGGAAACGAAGAAGCGCTGATAAGACTTGATATGTCAGAGTATATGGAAAAGCATTCGGTTGCGAAAATAATAGGCTCGCCTCCGGGATATGTCGGCTATGACGACGCGGGACAGCTTACCGAAAAGGTGCGCCGCAAGCCTTATTCGCTTATCCTATTTGACGAGATCGAAAAAGCGCACGCGGATGTACTTAATATACTTCTGCAGATACTTGAAGACGGCAGAATAACCGACAGTCACGGAAAGTATGTAAACTTCCAAAACACTATGATAATTATGACGTCAAACGCGGGAAGCGACTATAAAGGAAACGCTCCTGGCTTTACTACAAACGAAAAAGCCGCATCCGAGCAAAAAGCTAAAAACGCGATGCACGAAATTTTCCGTCCCGAGTTTTTAAACCGCGTTGACGAGATTATTATATTTAATTCACTGGATCATGACGCGCTTATGGAAATCCTCACGAAGATGATAGGAGAATTTGAAGAAAAGCTTTCTGAGCGCGATATAAAATTTGAGATAACCGATGATGCCAAAGAGCTGCTCCTTAAAAAAGGTTATGATAAGGCAAACGGCGCAAGACCGCTTCGCCGCTGCATACAAAAGCAGCTTGAGGACAGAGCCGCGCAGATGATAGTTAAAGGCGAAATAGAACCGTTTGATACGCTTTCGGTTTCGTGCGATAACGAAGAGATAATGATGACAAAGAAATAATACAGAAAAGCACGCATTGATTATGTCAATACGTGCTTTTTATTATTTACTGTGTATATCAATCTGATTAAACGGAATACTGATATTTCGATCTTCAAGGCATTTTATAATGCATGTTAAAGCGTCGCGCCTTGTTTGAAGAATATCCTGCGGCGGGCAGAAAACCTTTATATGATATTTTACCGCGGAGTCCGCAAATTCGTTTATGCCGCGGTATTCCGCGTTTTCAACCTTTTTAAGCTTTTTGATTTCTTCCGTAATTTCTTTAACCGCCGTTTCCGCCTCGGAAACCTTAAGGTCATACGGCAGAGGTATATCAATATTTATCATGTGCGACAGTATTTCGACCTTTTCTATATTTCTGTTAGATATCGAAACTATGTTATTTTCGAAAACGTCCTGAAGTCTTGTTGTTTTTATTCCGATAGCCAAAACCTTGCCCGTGTATTTGTCAACCCTTATAACGTCGCCTACATGGTAGTATGAATCGGTTATAATATCAATTCCCTTTATAATATCCTTTAAAGCGTCCTGAACGGCGAAGCCGAAAACGATGCCCAAAACGCCTACGCCCGTAACTACGGAAGTTATGTTGATGCCGTTAATTCTCAATATTACAAGAAGAATAATTATAATAAAAAGGTATCTGCTTACGCTTTTTATAAGTCTTAAATATGTGTTTGACTTTTTGCCCTTTAAAAGACCCGAATATTCTGTATTGTCAAGCTTCTTGAAAAAGAGCATAAGCATAAGCTTATAAAGCAATACGCCTATAATAATCGCAAGAGTGGAATATGCGATATTTAAAACCCATGGGTTGTCGGACAAAATCTGTTTATAGTTCATTCTATCACCGTTTTTCTTTTAAATCTTTGTTTTTATTACGCTTGCGCCTAAGCTCTGACAGCCTCTCTTTAAGAGCATGCTTATCGTAATCCGGAAGCACTATTTTATTAAGCATTTCGGATTTAACGTCCGGAAACGCAGTTCTTATTCTGTAAGCGTAAGTTGAAAGCCGCAGCCGAAGCTGTGTTTCGCGTATTTTAAGGCTGTGAATCTTATCACCCGCGAATTCTTTCGCCGCCTCTGTCGTGTGGAATTCAAGCTCTTCCGTATGCATCTTTATTATATCGGAAAGCTCCTTGATTTTATTAAGCGCGTTATAAAGTCCCGCGGCCGAATGAATGTTCTTTGCGATATCATAAGCAAAGAGAGAATAAGCGGCGATATCAAAGATAATAAGAACGATTGACGGAACGGACGATACTGCGGGCAGTAAAACTTTTTCCTGCCACGGCTCAAAAATCTTTACAAAAGCAAGCCCCGCAAGTCCCCAATAAATTGAGTTTTTAAGGCATACCCTGCCTTTTAAGTTAAAAGGGTTTTTTGAATAGTCCCAATACTTTGTATGAAGCGTTTTTTCAAGCAAAACTCCCACGGCGTATTCCCAAACCGAAAGTACGGCAAAAGAAACAAAAAAGAGCAGGATAAACGATTCCGGTGTTGCGGATGAAGAAATGCCCGGAAAAAGCTTTATAAAAAGGGCGCATAAAAACATCATTATAAAACCGCCGAAGCCGTATATGGGACACACGGGCCCACTCAAAAAGCCGCTGTTTATAAGATGACCGCGCGTTACGGTTTTTGAAAGAGATTCGCCCGCCCAGCCTATAAAAGAATATAATAAAAAGAGAAACATCAGATGCAGTATATTCAAAATGAAACAGTCCTTTCAAATATGGTTGCTTCGGTCAGCAGCACGGTATGATATCCCCGCCCATGCATTCGCAGCAGCAGTCGGCGCAAAGCAGAGTGGAGCAGCAGTCGCAAGGGGATGAGCAGCCCGTATACGAAGTGTTTGGAGTGTAGTTTTGGTATGACGCGGTGCGGTTTCTTACGTTGTTTCTTGCAAACTGATACTCTGTGTTTGAAGGATCCATATTAGCCGCCTTGTCAAGATGCTCAAGCGCGCTGTCATAATATCCGCGGCGCAGAGCTATAATACCCGCAAGGTAGTGATACTCAGCCGTAGTTTTGTCTTTTGTGTTTAAAAGGCTTTCGGCTTCCGCCAGACGGTTCGAGGCTATAAGCTGACGCACATCCGCGTAGTGCGCCGTATGCGTGCTTCCTCCGTAAGAGGACGAAGAACTTCCGCCGCCCGAATAAGAAGAGGAGGACGAGTACGACGAATAGGATGAAGAAGACGCGCCTCCGCCTTGGATCATATCATAAGCCTTGTTTATTTCTTTCAGCTTTTCCTCCGCCAGATCTTTAAGCGGATTATCCTTATATTTATCGGGATGATACTTTTTTACCAAATCGTAATATGCTTTTTTAACGGTTGCGGCGTCCGCACCTTCGGGCACGCCCAAAACTTCATAAGGATTCATTTGTTTTCTCCTTCTAAAATGCTTTCCTGTTTTTTAGGTAAGCCGTAGTATATTATATTATCTATTATCGCCTTGTTTCGCTTAAACGGCAGAAGCTCGGCAGAAAGCGAAATGCTCTCAAGTGTTAAGGTAAGAGATGGTAAAAGCTTATCTTTTGCTTCCGATTTTGTTTTAAATCGGCTTTTGTATGGATTATAGGCGCCGCTTTTTATATCGCGTTCCAAATCGTTTAAAGCGTCCGCAAGATAAATCCATCGTCCCAAATAATAGCCGAGCCAGTAAAGCGGCTTATGTAGTTTTTCGTCAATAAAATCCGGAGATGCGCAGGCGGCTAAAATCTTTGCGAAAGCGTCCGCCGCGAGATCCGCGTTTTGGCAATTCTCTTTTTCGAGCTCGGAAAGAGATTTAAGTCCTGTCATAATTTCTTCATAAACGTTTGGGTACTGCGCACGGGCTTTCCTGCACGCTTTTTTAAAAAACTGCATACCGATACGCGGCTTTAAACCGCCTTCGTCGCGCCTGTCGTCGTCAAATTTAAGATATGAAAGCATAGCGCCTACGCAAGCCGCGTAATCTATAGCGCGGCTGTCTGTTACTATAGGGTGCCGCTTTACGGGATGTGTTATACACCTTAACGGCGAAACCGAAAGAGTATCTTCAAGAGAGGAGAGCACAAGCGCCAAAAACGCCGTATCATAGCTGAGTCCAAGCCGCGCGGATTCTGACAAATGCTTTCCGCATGATACGCATATGCCGCAGTATACTGCTCTGTATAAGCTATAGTCGCGCGCGTCTATTTTTTCCTTGTCAACGTTTACATATCCAAACATTAAATCACTCTTTTGTAATTAGCGAAAAATCATAATCGCTTTGGAATGTGTCCTTTATGCCTTCGGTTATAAAAATATTACCTTCATCTGTCATTAAAACCATGTCAAAGTCACCTTCGTTTTTCCAAAGCGTAACCCCTTTGTCCTTGCCCAGCACGAAAACGGCTGTTGAAAGCGCGTCCGCCTTTGCGCCGTCAGATGAAATTATCGTTACCGATACTAAACCGCTTTCGGCGGGCATGCCCGTTTGGGGGTCTATAATATGGTGATATGTTTTGCCGTCCTCTTCAAAAAAGCGCTGGTAGCCGCCCGATGTTATAACGGCTTTGTCAAGTGCCTCAAGCGTGCCCAAAAGTCCGCCTTCGGGATCGCGTATTCCAACGCGCCACAAAGATCCGTCCGCCTTTTTGCCGAGAGTCTGAACGTTTCCGCCGAGTGAGATTATGGCGGAGTCTACACCGTTTTCTTTAAAAATATCAATAACTCGGTTTGAAAGGTAACCTTTCGCAATGCCGCCCGTGTCAAGCTCTGCACCGTTTTTGAGGTTTACGCTTTCTCCGCCAAAAATCAAATTATTATAATCCGTTTTTGGCAGAATTTCCGCAATTTCCGCGCTTGCCGGCACGTGATATTCTTTTGAGTAAAAGCCCCATAAATCCACAAGCGGCGCTATGCACATATCGAATGCGCCGTCTGTCTTATCCGAAACTTTAATTCCTTTTTGAAGTATGGCTTTAGTGTCAGCTGAGACCTCGCCGCCGCCGTTTTTGTTGATTTCAGATATTTCGCTGTTTACAAATCCGCGGCTTAAAAGCGCGTCAAGCCGTGTAATTTCGTCTTCTGCGGCGGAAAGTGCCGCGTCCGCGTTTTTTCCGTATGCGCGAAGCTCCATAACCGTGCCCATTGCATAAACCGTTTTCTGCGCTTCCTTTACGGGAGTGGAGCAGGAGCAAAGTGATGTCAGCGCCAAAAGCGCCGAAAGCATGTATATTATTTTTTTCATTTGTTCCACCTTTTCAAGCAGTAATAAGCGCAAAGACCGGTAAACGCGCCGGTAATAACCGCCGATACCAAAAGCAGCGGCAGATACCAGAATACCGCGGGCGTTTCGGTAATTAAAGCCGCAACAAAAACCTGCGCAGTAACATGAGCTATTGCACCGAAAACGCTTACTACCCATATTAAATCGCGTGGCAGTATCTTGTAAAGCGCGCACATAACGGCAAAGCAAAAAACGCCGCCCGCCGCGCTGTACATAAGAGCTGAAACCTGCCCCGAAAACATATTGCCGAGTATTATTCTTAAAAACAAAACGGTAAACGCTTCTTTGGGACCGTACATATATAAAGCAACAAGAGTTATAATATTTGCAAGCCCCATTTTAATTCCCGGTATGGGCGCTATCGGCGGCAGCTGTGCTTCTACTATAAAAATAATAAGAGCCAGCGCCGTAAGGAGAGATAAGCGCGTTAGTTTTTTTGTGTTCATTCGGCGCCTCCTCCCGAAACCGCGTCAACTTCTCCGTCTGCTTTTTCAATGCTTACGGTAACTCTGTGCGGCAGGCACACTATAGGATACGCACCGTTTTCAATAGTTCCCTGCTTTACACACAGTCTGTCGGGACAGTCCGCGTCTTTTATAGAAATTTTGCCTTTTTCAACGTATATTATATTGTAGCCGTTATCGCTTTCGATTCTTATTTCATAAGGCTCAGAAACGGCTGATAAATCTATTGTTTTTACGGTTTCCCCGTCTTTTTTTATAACGGCAAGTTTTCCGCTTTTACCCTTTGTGTGAACAATGTGAAGCGTAATGCACAAAACGCAGAGTAAAGCGAAAATCAAAACCCATTTAATGTTACTTTTGAGCATTTTATTTTCTCCAAACACATATATAAACAATTATATTATTATATGGGTTTTTTGTCAACTGCTCATATTGACAAAAAAGGAAGTGGTGTTTATAATAATATTATTAAACCGTTAGGGGAGTAATATATGAGTGACAGTATTAAAAGCTTTATAGAGGAGAATAAGGACGGAATTTTTAAAAAGCTTAAAGAGCTTTGCCTTATTCCTGCGCCGTCGCACAAAGAGGAAAAGAGGGCGCAGTTCTGCAAAGAAACGCTTGAAAGCTTCGGCGCGAAGGGCGTATATATTGATGACGCTTTAAATGTTATTTTTCCTTTAAACTGTGAAAACAGTAATGAAATAACTGTTTTTGCGGCGCATACGGACACTGTGTTCCCCGGTTTGGAGCCGCTTCCGTACACCGAGGATGACGGAAAAATATACTGTCCCGGCGTGGGAGATGACACATCAAGCGTTATCGCGGTTTTATATATTGCAAAGTATTTTATTGAAAACAATATAGTTCCCGCAAAAGGCGTTTTGTTTGTTTTAAATTCGGGCGAGGAAGGTCTCGGTAATTTAAAAGGAACTAAAAAACTCTTTAAAGATTTTGAAGGCAGAGTTTCGTATTTTATTACGTTTGACAGCAATATGGATTCTATCGCAAACCGCTGCGCAGGTTCGCACCGCTATGAGGTGGAAGTTAAAACGGAGGGCGGTCATTCGTATAACAATTTCGGAAACGCAAACGCAATACATGAAATCTCAAAAATAATAAATGAGATTTATAAAATAGAAGTACCCCAAAAAGAGGGTGAGAAAACAACTTATAATGTAGGCACAATAGAGGGCGGAACTTCCGTAAACTCCATAGCGCAGAGCGCAAAAATGCTTTGCGAATACCGTTCAAGCGACAGAGAGTGTTTAGCCGTAATGAAGGCGCAGTTTGAAAGAATTTTCGAAGCGGCAAAATCTGATAAGGTTTCTGTGAATGTTGTTCAGGTGGGCGACAGACCCTGCAGTAATATAGATTTCTCGGAGATCGATAAGCTTGAGGAGGTTATTGTACCTTGCATAGAAGAGGTTACGGGGAAGCCCGTTATACGACGCTCGGCTTCAACAGACTGCAATATTCCGCTTTCACTCGGCATACCGTCGCTTTGCATAGGCAACAGCATGTATGAAGGCATGCATACGAGAGAAGAATTTCTATATAAAGACTCGGTAGCGCCCGGCATGGAAATTGCGATAAAGGCGGCGCGTGCTTTGGCGGAATACGCAGGGAGATAAGAAGTTATATTTGCTTCGCAAGTGATATTGCCTTCGGCAGTTTTATCCGCCGTGCGGCGGGTTATATTGCTTCGCAGTTTTTGGCTTTATGAAATAGAATACCACTTCGCGCGAAATGCGGATAACATTTAAATCAATAGAAAAGGGACGCTTTGTATTCCAAAACACACAGGAATAATTAAGCTGTCCCTTTTAGTTTTAAAAGAGTTTTCGTTTTTATTTTCATAACGCACGGCTTGATTTTTCCGCGCCTTAAAAATTTTTTAAAAAAAGTGTTGACAAATAAAAAATCTTGTTGTATAATACGAAACAAGCAGAGATTAGATTAGTTTTGATTAGATTAGAGTTTGATGAGACCAAATTTAATATTGTATATTTACTCTCTGCGTAAAATAATATTTACGGCAGGGATTTTTTTATCCCTCGGAAAGGATGTTAAAAATGGCAAACGTACCTTACAAAATTTATCTTAATGAGGAAGAACTTCCGAAAAAATGGCTCAACATAAAGGCATTCATGAAAGAATTGCCCGAACCCTTTATAAACCCCGGCACGGGAAAACCCTGTACGGCGGACGAACTTAAACCTGTTTTCTGTGACGAGCTTGTTGCACAGGAAATGAACACAACAGATAAGTTTATCGACATTCCCGAAGATATACAGGCATTTTACAAAATGTTCCGTCCCTCTCCGGTAGTAAGAGCTTATAACCTTGAAAAAGCTCTCGGCACACCCGCTGAAATTTACTACAAGTTCGAAGGCACAAACACATCGGGCTCGCACAAATTAAATTCCGCAGCACCCCAGGTTTATTACGCTAAAAAGCAGGGCCTTACGCACCTTACTACGGAGACGGGAGCAGGTCAGTGGGGCACGGCGCTTTCAATGGCTGCGGCTTTCTACGGAATAGATTTAAAAGTGTACATGGTTAAAGTTTCATCGGAACAGAAACCGTACAGAAAAGCTGTTATTGAAACATACGGCGCAGAGGTTATTCCCTCGCCTTCAAACACAACGGAAGTAGGCAGAAAGATTTTGGCTGAAAACCCCGGAACGGGCGGCTCTCTCGGCTGCGCTATTTCAGAGGCTATGGAAACGGCTCTTAAAACTCCCAACTGCAAATACGTTTTGGGCAGCGTTTTGGATCACGTTATCCTTCACCAAACTATTATCGGTCAGGAGCTTAAAACAGCGCTTGACAAATACGGCGTTACGCCCGATGTTCTTATCGGCTGCGTAGGCGGCGGCTCAAACTTCGGCGGTCTTATAGCGCCTTATGTGGCAGATAAAATCGAAGGCAAAAATAATATTGAAATTATTGCGGCAGAGCCGGCATCATGCCCGTCCTTAACACGCGGTAAATATGCATACGACTTCGGCGATACAGGCAAAACAACTCCGCTTATGAAGATGTACACACTCGGAAACGGCTTTATGCCCTCCCCAAACCATGCAGGCGGACTTCGTTTCCACGGTATGTCGCCCATCGTTTCAAAGCTCTATCATGACGGATACTTCAGAGCCGAATCTTATGAGCAGACAAAAGTATTTGAAGCTGCAACGCTCTTTGCCCGCACAGAAGGCACGCTTCCCGCACCGGAAAGCTCGCACGCTATCTGCTGCGCCATAGAAGAAGCGTTAAAGTGCAAAGAAAGCGGCGAAAAGAAAACAATCGTATTTGGCCTCAGCGGCACGGGCTACTTCGATATGACGGCTTATAAAGCATTCCACGAAGGCACAATGACAGACTATATTCCGACAGATGAGGACCTTGAAAAGGGATTTGCAACTTTACCCCAGATCTGATACGGCTCGATAAAATGCACATATAAATCGAAGCGGTTGGATTTTTAAATCCAACCGCTTTTATAGTTTGTTTTCTTTACTCCAATCTCTTGCCGCTTCAACGTTTTCTTCGGAAGGGGTTGATGTTTTTCGTGTTTTATCAACCTTTTCCTTTTCCGCGAGCGCGAGAGTTTTATTGGTTTTTAAAAGCCTTTTCCGTTTCATACTTATCACCTGACGGTAGTATGTGCAGAAAAGGCTTTTATTATTATTGTTTTTTATTTGGCGTATAGCGGTATGTGGGAACTACTTCCGCTATAGTTTTTCTTATTGTCTCCTCGTCGCTTGAAACAACGCTTTCAAGCTTTTTGATGTTTTCAATGAGCTGTTCCTTTTCAATATCGATAGGCTTGCCGACAAAGATTTTGTTATGCGTTGTGCCGCTTAAGCCCTCTTCGTTCATAAGAAGCTCTTCGTAAAGCTTTTCGCCCGGACGGAGACCTGTGATTTCTATTTTTATGTCTTCATCGGGCTTATAGCCTGCAAGGCGTATCATTTTTTTCGCGAGGTCGTATATTTTAACCGGCTTGCCCATGTCAAGCACGAAAATCTCGCCGCCTTCGGCATAGCTTGCCGCCTGTAAAACGAGCTGCGCGGCTTCGGGTATCGTCATGAAAAATCTTGTTATTTCGCGATGCGTAACGGTTAAAGGTCCGCCTGCCGCTATCTGTTTTTTAAATCTCGGTATAACGGAGCCGTTAGAGCCCAGAACGTTTCCGAAACGCACTGCGGCAAATTCCGTTTTGCTGTTTCTTTGCATTGTCTGAACAATCATTTCGCAAACACGCTTGCTTGCGCCCATAACGTTTGTCGGATTTACCGCCTTATCTGTTGAAATAAGTATAAATCTGTCCGAGCCGTATTTATGTGCGCAGAGCGCAACGTTATAAGTGCCCAAAACGTTGTTTTTAATTGCTTCGCCGGGAGAATACTCCATAAGAGGAACGTGTTTATGCGCCGCCGCGTGGAAAATAACGTCAGGTTTGTATTTTTCGAATATTTCGCAAAGACGCGCTTTATCCCTTACGGAAGCTATCAAAACGTCAAGATTTAAACCGGGAAATGTTTCCGCAAGTTCGTTCTGCAGTTCATAAGTCGTGTTTTCGTAAATATCGAGAATAATAAGCTTTCCGGGGTTAAACCTTGCTATCTGTCTGCAAAGCTCGGAACCTATAGAGCCGCCGCCGCCCGTAACCATGACTGTTTTGCCGCATAAGTCTTTTTCAATCGGTTCGTTTTCAAGGTTTATGGGCTCGCGTTCCAAAAGGTCTTCTATATTTATATCTCTGATTTGTTTTGAATGCTCTACATTTGATATTGATGAAGCAAGGCCCGGCACAATTTTAACTTTTTTGCCCGTGCCGGAGCAAATATCAAGTATTTTTGCCTTGTTTGCCGCACTTATACTGTCTATGGCAAAGATAATTTCCTCAACGCCGTGCTCCTGGCAGATATGTTCAATATCCCCGGTTTGACCGACAACTTTTTTGCCGTAATAATAAAGTTTTTGCTTTGCCGGATCATCGTCTATGAGACCGA
Organism: Clostridia bacterium; assembly: GCA_017620205.1. GTDB lineage: Bacteria > Bacillota > Clostridia > UMGS1883 > UMGS1540 > UMGS1540. Next base: position 42,486 of record JAFZQX010000017.1, read on the forward strand.
TAACGTAATACGGAAGATTCGGGTTTTCGTTTATATCTCTCAAAAGAGCCATGGCAAGGCTTCCTGCGCCTATAACCAAAGTTCTTTTGCCCTTTTTCTTGTTAACATAATGTTTGCGCTTGAAAAATATACGGATTCCGAAACGCATAGCGTAAATAAGAGCACTTGCTAAAAACGAAGCGCCTAAATTAAATTTAAAATAATAATGCGGGTTTTTAAAAATAAAACCAATAAGAATGCTTAAAACAAATGCTAAAAAGCATCCTCTTATAAGTCTTAAATATTCTCTCTGGCCGGCATAAACCCAGTTTGTGCTGTATATGCCCGATACCAACAATATAGAAATATATATAAGCGCCGTTACCGCTATGTACGGGAGACCTTCTGTGTATATTTCACCGACCTCTGCAAACGGCCGTACATAAGAGACGGCTATAAGAAACCCTAAAAAACACAGTAAAATATCGCACAACAGAACATATCTGTTTCTTACCTGATTCATATACAGCCTCCCTTTCTTTTGTTTATTTTTGTTTAAAGTTTTGCGTCAAACATACCGTCAACGATGGACGGAAAGTGTTTTTTTGCCTTCGCGTATGCTTCGCCCATGTGCGAAACTCTTTTAACGGTATCATGCATATCGCTTGAAAAGATACAGTATGTATCATGCTTTAATACTGTTTTTATAAACCGTCTGCCGCTTATTGTAAGCATTCGCGTTGCGTTCAGCTGATAAATTATATGCAAATCCGACAGCCCTTCTAAAACTTCTTTCCAGAACGGATACCTGTCAACATGAGCGATAATGGGTATAAAACCTTTAAAATTAAGGTTATACAGCCACTCCGCATATTGCTTGTGGTAAGATGTCATCGGAAACTCAACAAGAATTTTATTCGTGTCCGTCAGACAAAGCCTTTCTATGCCTTCGTAGCGGCTTATATCGTTGTCAAAATAAATCTCCGCGCCGAGTATCAGTTCGGGAACATGTTTTTGAGCAGCGTAAATGCCTTCTTTTAAGGCTGTAAAGCACTTTTCTCGTTTTTGCAGAAAAGCGTCAATATCTTGTTGATCATGAAGAATACAGTGCGGAGTTGCGGCGCATAAAGTTACGCCCTGTTCAAAGCTTTTGCAGAGCATTTCTATACTTTCTTCAACTTTTTTCGGACCGTCGTCCATGCACGGAAGACAGTGAGTATGCAAATCCTTCATAATCGACACCTGGATAGAATAAATATTCAATTTATTTTATCATATACGGCGCCTTTTGTCAACATATACGGACACGTAGATTTACAATTTACTGTAGGTTTGTCAATGATGTGTTACAAAATTTCTAAAACACTTCGCCATTATCAAGGAAAGCTTTTATGTAATCGGCAGGAGCTTTCCAGTTGAGAGGACGCATAGGAAACTTGTTATAGTTATAGTTGTGTACCTTTAA
>JAFZQX010000018.1 GCA_017620205.1 Clostridia bacterium
TCCTTTCTGTGTGGTTTTTGGTGGTACTTAAACTTTAACACAAAAAGTTTCTGTTCGCTACTTTTTTAGCCGACATATTTTTATATGAGTTTACTCGTATGAAAATATGCCGGAATGTAACACATCTATTGTAAACCTACACAAAAGGCGCGGCAAAATTGCCGCGCCCGTAAATATAATGTTTAAATATTTGACATTCTGTATATAAATGTTACTATCTGACCTCTCGAACAGCGGTCATCGGGACTGAATGTTTTTTCTGTTGTTCCCTCGGTTATGCCGTTTTCATAAGCCCAGAGCACCGCTTCGCAGTAATATGCGCACGGGCATACATCTCTTTTTGTAAAGCTTTAAAATTTGTATCCCTTGCGGCAGGCTGGGTTTGTCAGCGGTTTATTAATTATTAACTTTCCCTGTGCTTATATTAAACGTCTCTCCGTTATGGAAGCTTATCCAGTGCGAATCGGTTGTGCCGTACTGTCCGCTTGCAGCATTGCCGTAGCCCTGATATTCAACATAAATATCATACGTACCTGCTTTAACTGTCTGATCTAAATTCTCCGTCAGAATAACGGTTTTCCACTGTTCGTTTTGGGGCGCTACATAATCCTGAATGTTAATCTTTTTAACGAGAGTTTTGGATACGGTAGTGCCGCTGTCTGTTTTCCCCTGCACATAAATATTTATATTACAGTAAGAATACTGACCGCCCGTACTGAAGCGCATTGAGATCTTTGATGAGTCCTTTTCGATCCTGCGGTTTTTATAAATAGGTTTACGGCTGTACGTTTCGTGAAGCATCCAGTTTGTGCCTTTGTCAATAAGCTCATCGTCGGTCTTCAGATATACGGGCAGTGCGTCGCCGCCCGATACCCACGAATCAAACGAGCCGAGTAAAATTGTTGTGCCGTCATAAGGATATGGGCAGTCGGGCGATGTTGCTTTGGCTTCATAGTCAATATCAGCAAACACAAGCTTATCCGGTCTTATGAAAATGGGATCTCCGTTTTCGTTTTGGCTGACACTTACGGTTACATCGCAAACCCCCGCCATGTCTTTGTCAAGATACAATATAAGTCTTGCCTGGTTATCGAGGTATTCTCCCTGCGCAAAAGCTTTTGCTTTAATCTCTTTAGTTCTGTTTCCGTAGTCAAACGTAAACGTAATTTCGGGGATATACTGTTTGCGCGTTTTATTATAGGAGTTTATTACCGCCTTTGACTGCTTCTCAAACTCATATTTATCGCCTGCGTAGTAGAGCGAAAGCTCTGTGCCCTTGCTGCCGCAAACTACATTATGAAACGTAACCGTCGAGTCTTTGCTGTTTAAGTCAACAAAGCCGTCGTCCGAAACCTTTTCTATATCAGACGAAAACGTTGTCGCATCACTGCTGCCGCCCGGCAAAGTATTATTCTCCGCCAGTCTTATGTTGTTTTCCGATACTCTGTCATAGTTTAGCATAAAGCGGCTGTCCCCGTCTCTTACGGCGCCTGCATTAAAAGGTTTGCCGTACGGATAGTCTTTATACGTAAGCGCGCCTATGCCGCCCGTAACAAGACCTAAATCAACGTTGCCCCATTTTTTAAGATAGTTTATAAACGCGCTGTTTTTGTCACGGTGCTGATAAATCGCGGTTTCAACGTATTCGGGCGCCGTGTAGAGCGCAACGTTTGAATATGTTTCCATAAAGCTCGCATAGCCGTCATGGTATATAAGAGCGTTCATAAACGAGTGATCTGCTTTTGTGCCGATATCGCAAACAACGTTATGGTGCAGACCCGTTTTAATAAGATCGTTTCCCGCAGAGACGCGCGTAGCATAAAAGTTTCCGGTGTCTTTTGTGCATATTGAACCCATCTCTAAACGGTTATATGACATATCGCACGCGATATACGGCGAATAACAGGTTTCGTATTTATCCGAAAATCCGTTGCTCAGATACAAATTTGCGCGGCCGGACCCCACGCATGTGTTTTCGACAACCGTATGTCCGCCGTGAGTAGGCTCCGAAGCGTCATTTGCGCCCTTACATCTTTCAAGCGTTATGGCGCCGGGGTACGGTCCCATATAGCCCGCGTTTTCAATATAGTTATTCTCTATATACGAATATTTACCCGTGACATAAATTCCTGCAAACGCTGAATAATATATGTTTGTATTTACAAAGGCGTTGTTTTTACCGCCCGCAAAAAATCCTACTTCGCCGAGCTCCGGACCGTCTTCCGTGATTTCCCAGCAGTCTGTATTCTTATTCTCGCAATATCTGCCGTCGTGAGTCGCGTGAGCAGCGGTCCAGTCTATCTGCGAAATATATTTATGCGTGCCGCCGTTTATGATATTCATTTCGGTATCGCCCGCCATTGTGATGCCGCCGCCGCGCGTGTTGATGTTTTTAAACTGTATAAATTTCTTATCCCTTAAGTCAATTACCCTCTGACGGACTTTTGTTTCAACCTCAAGATCTTCGCCGGCAACACCTTCGGGAGGAATTATATAAAGCGTTGTTCCGCTTACATACCATTCTCCGGGCTGAGTGACCGTTTCTATATGGTGCGTAATATAGCCGTAGTCATCGGGCTCCTTTGTCGTATAATAAGGTGCGTTCGGCCCAACAAAGTCGTATCCGCCCTTTTGGTTGTCAACCAAATGAATCCAGCCCGTATTATCGTTATCGCCGATGTGATTGTCGCTCGCGTCAATACGCGCAAAAGACAATGTATATCCCTCGCCGGTTTGTGTTACAAACATTCCGTCTTTCCAGAAGTTCTTTGTCTGGTTTAAATCCGTGTCGCTTACGGCAAAATCATATTCATACTGTTTTGAAACGTTTCCGTCGCTTGTTGAATATGTAAATGTTTTACCGCTGACCGCGCTTGGCGAAGGCATTGCAATATTGCCCATTGTCGCACGCATTACGTTTTCATTCGCGTTCGGATGACGGTATGCGCCCGGTTTTGTATCAACATCGGGGTATCTTCCCTCGCGGAGAATTTCATCGTCTTTGATTATAAAGTTTCTGCCGTAGCTCCATGAACTCAAGTTTTTATTAGCCGCCTGATACGCCTCATTACCAACCTTCTCCATGGACGGAATCTTAACCGTATATAAATCATATCCGTTGTGAGTTACGGGTTTTTTGTTTTTTAAATACTTTGTAAAGCCGCTTACCTTTTCAAACGCGGAGATTGTTACATCTTCACCTTCGGCCGCCTTGAATATCACAGGCTGCGCCGCCATGCCGCCGTTTTGCGGAGTTACGGTCTCGCGGTAAACGCCTTCATGGATGATAACCGTATCTCCCGCCTGTGCCAGATCTGCGGCTTTCTGAATTGTTTTAAACGGCGTCTCTTCCGACAGTCCGTCGTTTTCGTCGGAGCCGGACGATTGCGAAACATAATATGTATTATTTCTGTCCAGAACTTTTATATCAAACTGAGCAAATTCATCTGTCAGAGCACGGAAAACGTCGTCGTTTGATACGATAGCCTCTGCTCTTATCCTATCGTCCGCAATTGCAAAGCCGTCGCCGTCGTCGGCGCAGCGCCATACTACGGTTTCACCGAGCAGCTCAGCAAGCTGGCGGAAAGGCACCCAGGCAGTACCGTTTGAATATACCATGAATCTGCCGTAGTATTCCTTTTTGCCGTTTTTAATTACATAACACTCGCCGTTTTTCTGATATAACTCAAAGTTATCGTTGCTTAAATAAGCATAGTTTTTGTCGGGATAGTCTTCATAATAAAGCGAAAACGCCCTTGCCGCCGCGTGTATCGGAAGATACAGTCTGCCGTCAATATTTATAGGCGAAACCGCTGTGTCGTCATAATCAAGATAACGGAACGCGCCGTTTACTTTCAAGGCTATTTTTTGGTCGGAAACCACCACCGCTGTCTGCATGGCTTTATCGTATTCTCCGTACTCAATCTGTAAATCGGCACGGTTGCTGATACCCTCTATTTTTGCCTTGTGAAACGTTACGGAGGTTACCGTTACGTTTGCGGAAGAACTCAGAGTTACCGTATGGGAGCCGCATCTCTCCGAAAAGCTCTTTTTCTGTGTGTCGGAACCGTTTACCTGAAAGACGCATGATTTTTTTCCGGTGCTTACGGTAAGCGTGCCGCTTGAAGCGTTTTTATATGTTACACTAACATCCTCAACATCAGCGTCAAAAAACATATCAAACGACGCTTTGCCGCCCGCGTTTATTGTTACGCCTCCGCTTGACACATTTGCATTTTCGCTCATAGTGCAGCTTGATAAATCCAACACGTAAACTGTGGGTCCTGCGTATTCAGACGTGTATGTATTAATCGTCTCTTTGTAATTAACGGTCATACTTTTTATTGTAACCGCAGAGCTTGATGATATTTTAAGCTCATGCGCGCCGCCTGATATGGCGGCAGTCAGGCTCTGTGCCGAGTAACCTTTTTTTACGTCAATACTATAGTCTTTTGTGCCGTCTGCCGTTATTGTCACTTGACCCGCCGCCGCGGCTTCGCAGGTAAATTTGACCGTCGCCGTCTGATAGCCAAAAGATACATCATATACTGCCGAGCCGCCTGCGCTGAGGCTTATGCCGCCGTTTATGACGGTTGCGCCCGTGCCGGATTTCATCTGTGATAAATCCAAAACGTAACACATCGGATTTACCTCGCCGTATTCCAAGGCAAAAGCCGTCTGTCCCAATAATGCAATCATACAAAGTGTTAAAAATAATGCTGCTGCTTTTTTCATAATACTCTCCCATAAAAAAACCCAATGTTTTGACATTTAAATAAACAGCCGCTTAATACGCGGATATTTATTTAAATGCCTAAACTCTCAAAAAGGGCTGTAAAGAGACGTCGGAGATAAAAAATCCAACATTTTTACAGCCCTTCAGAGTGTTTAGAAATTAATAATTGTTCAGCAAATTCTGAAAGCTCCGGGGGAGTTTGGTCAGACCCTCCCCCGGCGGAAAACTCCGGTTTCCTTTTACGGCCGCTTAAAAGCAAAAAGCAAATGACATTTAAAAATCATAGTCGCCTCTAAACAATGGCCGTTCGTTTTTTCATCTATCCCTATTAAATAAATCTATATTATGCAGCAGGTTTTTCAGCAGCGTCTGTCGACCAATCTGCAAGATCCTGATATGAGTCGTCGCATCTCTCTTTGAGAACTTCGTTCATTTCGTTTATTCCGTTTTCGTCAAGACCGTTTTCATGGAATGTTGTGAGCAGTTTTTCATAAAGAGAATCAAATTCGGCACGGTCTTTTGCCGCGAACAGTCTGCCGAAAGCTTCTTCGTTTGCGTCACGCTGATTCCAGAAATCCTTAACGGATTCGCTGTATTTGTTAAAGCTGTATATCTGCCATGCGAAGTATGTGAACGGGAAGTCGGGCAACGGCTCAAAATTAGCATAGTTCCAAGCTTTTTCCCAATCAGATTCCTGTGCTTCTGTTTCCTCATCAGCATATTCGAGCGCGGGCTGATATTTGTTTATGCCCTTGTTCTGAACGAAGTAGTCGATACGCGGGAAAGAATAGAGACCGTAGTCTTCATATACCTTCGGATCTCCGCCGAGAAGCTGTGCAGCTTCGTATCTTTCATCCGTATAACGCATTTTGCCGTTTTCGTCAACTTCATACATGCCGGCTTTCTCCGGACCCCAGTTTGCAAGCTTCATGCCGGGTTCCGTATAGAAGAAGTCAATGAAGCGGAGGAAATGTTCAACCTCCGTGGGAGTCATAGATGTATATACATACATGTTGTGTGCGTCAAATACGTTTTTGCTTTCGTTGCGGCGAACGAACTTGTTATAGTCGCAGGGAATGTCGATCATAACTTTTCTGTATGCGTAGTTTTTGCCCGATGTCTTGAGTTCGTCATCGGAGGGGGGCAGCTGGTTTCCGTAAACTATAGCGTATTCGCCGTTTTTAAGCTTAGCCTGGAAAGCGGAATCGTCATCAGCCAAAGCGTCTTTTGAGGAAAGACCGTCTATAACGAGCTGATCAAAGAACCAGCAAATATCCTTAAACCATTCCTGCTCCGCAGTAACTACCATCGAATCCTTTTCGCCGTCATAGTATGTATAATCGCTTACAACGTCGCCGCCGAGACCTTCAGCACCGCCGCCCGCAAGCGGAATACCGAACATCGTTAAAAGATCCCAATAATCGTCAACGCCGGCTCTTGTATAGAACGGCCAAACCTTTTTGCCGTCTTCTTCAATATTCAAAGCTTTGATGTCTTCAAGAAGCTTTCTGAATTCATCTTTGTCTTTGATTACGAAGTCTGTCATGTCCGCCTGCGTGAATTCACCGTTTTTCATGAATATGTCTTTGATTTCAGCCTGTGTTTTAGCTTCGGGATGAATCTTTTTAAGTATATCGTCTCTTATCCAAAAGTAGTTGCGCGAGTCAACCGGCTGAAGAACAGGTCTGTATTTACCCGCTTCATAGCCTTCGGGGTCGGTAAACTGGAACGCTCTTGTATGGAAACGCTTTATAGCAAACGTACCCTTGTCGCCCTGTGTGTTTTTCCACTGTCTTTCAACCTCGGGGTCGCTGTGAATAACCGCGTCATAGTGCGGCATGAACTGCGGGATATAATCGGTAAGGTCATAGAAATAGCCGTGGTCGATAAAGTCTTCGGCAATAGATGTTTCAAGACCCATGCTGACATGCGGATAATCGCCCGATGCCGCTATTTCGGAAACAACCTGATCGGCTGTTTTGCCGTTGTTGTCATACGACTGATCGCTGATGCGAACGCCCGTAACTCTTTCGATTTCAGCGCGGAACTTGTCGTCTGTTGCAACAGAGTTCTTGTAAACATCACCTGTGCCTGTGCCGTACCAAACTATAAGATCGAGTACATCTCCTTCATAGTCGGGCATTTCGTCAATCGTTTCATAGTTGTCAGCTTCTTCATTAAAGTTTGTTGCCAACCCTTCACTCTGACCGCCGTTTTCCTTGTCTTTTCCGAGATTGCCTTTGCTGCCGCAGCCCGAAAAGCTGAGCACAAAAACAAAACTCATAAGAAGTGCAATTAGTTTTTTCATACTATCTCTCCTTTTTTTCAAAATGGAACCGGATTTAAACAGGAATAACCCAAACAGCGCTTAAGACCATACTTGCACTATTTTAATATATTCCTATTATATTACAATAATAAAATATATTTGCGAGAATATCCATGATTATATTTGCGAAAACTTGATTATTTTTGTTAAAAATTGCGCAAAACGCACCGCCAGAGCCTTGTAAAAGACTTTGACGGTGCGTTTGTTTTTTTTATATTCAATTGCAGATATTCTTAAACTATTTACTGATTATAACGGCATTGTTTGTGCCGTCCCAATCAACCTTGCAGCCCATAGCATTTGCAACAGCGCGAACGGGGAGATATGTGCGGCTTTCAAAAATCATGGGCGCCACGTCAATTATGATATTTGTGCTGTTGTGGTAAAGCGATTTTGAGCCTATTGAAAGCTGAACAAGGTCGCTTCCTTTCTGCATTGATACCGTTTGGCTTTCATCAAACCAGTTGACGGAATAACCAAGCTTTTCGGCAATTGCACGGATGGGAACGAGAGTGCGGTCATTTACAATAAGAGGATTTGTATCGGGCTTTATGCGCGCACCGTTTACATAAATCTTTATAGCGTCATCGCCCCTGTATTCTACGATTTGCATACCGTCATCATAGGTTATCGTCCTTTTGCCGCCCCAACCAAGCTTTTCTTCGTCGGCAGGAGCCGGCGCAGAAGTTGAAGACGAACCGGAGGATGATTTTTGTTTAAGAGAAACCGTTTTAAGAACATCAAAGAAATCATCTTTATATCTCTGCGCTATGTCTGTTGAGGGTTTATATCTATAGCATAAACTGTATATTTCCCCACTTTCCGCCGGCGCGTAAAGAATAATCTCTTCTATGCCGTTTATGGTATAGTCAATTCTGTAAAACTCAACGCCGTTATACGTTTCCTTCTTTTGCGAAGATATCTGTGCGTTGTCATTACTTATTTCCTCATGCATGAAATACTTTTTCCATCCATTATCGTCAAATTCGGACACCGATGAAACGGGTGAGAAATAGGTACATCTTACGTATATTTCTTCGGGGTGATAGAAAAGACCTCCCGATGCAGGCTCTCTTACAGCGTAGTCGTATTCTATATATTCGTCTGTTTTCGAAACGCCGTTGTCATCTGACCAGCCGGTGTGTGCCTCCCAAGGCGATTTCATGTTTTTATCTTTATACTTTTGCAGATCAATGGGTGTTGTGAACGTAATTCCATTAATTGTTTCAGCAGACGCGGAAACAATTAATGTCAAGACTATAAAAAATGTCAAAATAAGTGCTAAAACCGATTTTTTCATTTTAACCTCCGTATAGCTTTATTTTGTTGCAACTACCGTTCTTGTATCATTGTCCCACTCAATGGTAACGCCGAGCGCCTCTGCAGCCGCGCGCAGCGGCACAAATGTGCGGTCATTGTAAATTTCTGCCTCAACATCGGAATATAACTCCTCGGGGGCTTCGCCTTTAGCTGTCTTTAAAATAAGATTACTGCCGACAAACATGCTTATTTCAGTATCTCCGCTGACAATTTTAACCGCCTTGTATTCATTTAACCATTTAACCTCATAGCCGAATGCTTCCGCTATGAAACGGATGGGCACAAGCGTTCTGTCAGATACAATAACCGGCGGTGTATCGGGCTTTATTTCTTTGCCGTTTACGGTAATTTTAATGTCATCCGCCGAAACGGGCGCGCAAACAGCAACCGCCAATACAACAACCGCCAAAAGTGCCGAAATCAGTTTTAAATACTTTTTCATTTTCTTCTCCGTTTCCGCCGCCTTGCGGCTTATAATTCTGCATTTTTATGTTTTTTTCATATTTTTATTCTAACATAAACAAATAATATATTCAATATTTTTTGCAAAAAAAGCTTCTGCAAAAAGCAGAAGCTCAGACCGCAGACAAACTCGGTCTACCGCAAGGGGAATGTATTTTTTTATTGGTTTTAAAAGAATAAATATGGTTTTTCTATTTAAAAAAACAGTCCCAAGAGATTTTGGAATCCTTAAGACAGATTGCTTTTCGCGAATTCAAACTCTACCGTACCCTCGTACGCCGACGAATTTGAATTCGCGAAATATACCATCGTTTCTCAGCATCCCAACAGAATGATGACAAAGTCATCATTCTGAGCTTCTGCAAAAAGCAGAAGCTGAAAAAACGTTTTAAACAATAAACATCGCGTCACCAAAGCTGAAAAAGCGGTAGCGCTCTTTTACTGCCTCTTCATACGCGCGCATTACGTTGTCTTTTCCCGCGAACGCGGAAACAAGCATTATAAGAGTTGATTTCGGAAGATGGAAATTTGTTATAAGCGCGTCTACAACTTTAAATTTGTACGGCGGATAAATAAAGATACTCGTATCGTCGCTTTTTGAAAGCACCGTTCCGTCATCCAGCGAGGCGCTCTCAAGCGTCCTGACGCTCGTTGTGCCTACTGCTATTATCCTGCCGCCTTCGCGTTTTACTCTGTTTATCGTGTCCGCCGTCTCCTGCGGCACGGTGTAGTGTTCGGAATGCATAACGTGCTTTGTAACGTCGCTGACTTTTACGGGACGGAAAGTTCCAAGCCCCACGTGAAGCGTTACAAAAACTACATGCACGCCCATGCCGCGCACTTCATTTAAAAGGTCTTCGGTAAAGTGCAGACCCGCTGTCGGCGCGGCGGCAGAGCCTACCTCTCTTGAATAAACCGTCTGGTATCTGTCTTTGTCTTCAAGCTTTTTCGTAATATAAGGCGGCAGAGGCACTTCGCCGAGCCTGTCAAGTATCTCCTCAAAAACGCCCTCGTATGTAAAGCGGACTATTCTGTTGCCCGTGTCAAGCACATCCATAATCTCCGCATGAAGTATATCGCCAAAAACAAATTTGGCGCCCCTCTTTGCTCTGCGTCCGGGCTTTAAGATAACTTCCCAAGTATCAAGATCGATACGCTTCAGAAGAAGAAATTCTATAGCCGCACCTGTCTCTTCCTTAACGCCGAAAAGACGCGCCGGCATAACCTTTGTGTCGTTTAAAACAAGGCAGTCGCCCTTTTTTAAATATTTAGTTATATCCGTAAAAACCCCGTGCGTGATTTTATCACCGTGCATAATCAAAAGACGGGAGTCGCTTCTACACTGAAGCGGCTCCTGTGCAATAAGTTCTTCGGGTAAATAATAATCAAATTCTTCCGTTGTCAAAATATATTTCCCTTTCTCAGTAAATCTCAACACCTGTATAATAATATGTCAAGATATCTTTATAGCTAAATCCCATATCCGCCATGGCTTTTGCACCCCACTGGCTCATACCTACCGAATGTCCCCAGCCGCCTCCGCTGAATTGGTAACTGCCGTCTTCGTTTTTAACCAACGTAAACGGCTGGCTCGGAAGGCCGAAAAACGATCTTGTATCGGAGCGTTTTACGGAATACGAGCCGTCCGTACCGGTAACAGTCACCACAGTTGCTCTGCCCATTTCGGATTTTTCCGTTATTTCAACATTTAATATTTCTCCTACGCCTGCGTTTTTCGAAGCAAGCTTTGCCTTAATATCGTCCGGCGTAAGCGTTACATCCCAGGAATATTTGGTTGCCTCTTCGCTTTTCTCATACGGATCGGCAACACCCAAAAGATAAGGCGACTCTCCGCCCCATACGTTTTCGGCGTTTTCTGTCGCGCCGCCGTCGGATGAAAAATAAAGAGCTTCAACCGGTTTGCCGTTATATCTTATTGTCTGTCCCACGGTTTCCGTAACCGCGCGGCGGGTCGACTCCGTTTCCGATGAAAGACCGGGATATACCTGACAGTTTTGAGTTGTGTCAAGGTCAAAACCGTATTTGCCGTATTTATTCAGATGCGTCCATGTATAGCTTCGCGCGCAAACAGCCTGCGCCTTTAAAGCTTCTATGTTCCATGAAGGCGACATTTCCTGACCGATAACGGACGCGAGATAATCTTCAATACTTAAAATATTTATAACGGTAATATCGCTGCTCTGCTGTCTGCGAAGTAAAATAAAACCTCTGTACGGCTTACCGTTTACCGAGATTACGCCGTATGCAGGTTTTATGGCGAACTGGCCCGATGTTATATAATAGTTTCCGTTTATATAAAAATCTGTTGTGCCGCACTTTGTCACCGTTATATCTTCTTCAAGCATGGAAAAACGGTATGCGTAGTTTCCGTCTTCGCCGAGGCAAATATTAAAGCCGCCGGAGCTGTGAAGCCTTACGGTGTCAAGCGCGCCCCAACCATAGAAAAGACCTATCTTCGGTTCCATATATTCATTATACACGTCTGCCGATACGTTATATGTAATAAGCATCGACAGCATTATGAGCAAAACAGCAAGCTTTTTCATTTTTGTTTTCTCCTTTGTGAGAATATTAATTCAAGTTTATATTACTACAAAGGAGTTTTCTTTTCAACCTGCTTTGCCGTTTTGTAACACAAATAAAATGTTTGGGGTATATTACTGTAATTTTGAAAGCAGCTTTTCAAAAGCATTGGCGTTTAAAATTGTGTTTGATATAAATCTGCCGTTATAAAAATTTGCCCAGTTTAAAAATACGCACGGCGCATTTTTGGCTTTTTCGATAGAATCTATTTTAATAAATTTAAGCTTCATTCCCTTTTTTGCGGCATACTCCGAAAGCTCTGAAACCTCGTGTTCAACATAGGGACATGCATTGGAATAAAAAACCGTAAACCCTTTATCTTCTATCGCCATTTTTCTTGCGCCGTCATTAAACCGGGGCGTTTTACCATCTTTAAATTTAAGCGCCAAAAGCTCAAAATCATCTATTGTGTCAACGACATCAAATCCGAAATGCAGGAAAAATTTTTTCTCGCCGAGAAACGGTTTTTTCTTTTTTGCAACCAATGTACAAATTCCGTTTCTGCCTTTTTTCTTCGCGTCGTCTATCGCATATTCCAAAAGCTCACGGCCTATCCCCTTTTCTTTGAAACTGCCGGCAACCCAAAGACAGTAAATATATTCGTAGTTTTCACCGCTTACGGGAACCCAAGCAGTATCAAGCGGCTCATATTCAATAAATGTTTTTCCGCGCGCATCAAGCTTTCTGAAAACATGACCGTCTTTGAGTTTCTCTTTTATCCATTCTTTTTTCTTATCAACACCCGGCTGATGCTTCGGGTCGCCTATAGCGCAGCAAATATGCTCTTTTTCTATGTTTTCGTCAGTCAAATTTATATATGCGTTCATTACTTGAGACTTCCTTTTTTTATATTATCTTTTATAATGCCGTCTATAACCTCAAAAAGCTTTTCCGAGCCTTCGCGCGACTTACTTTGTCTGCCGTAAACATCTTTGGCAGATACGCCGTGCGCAATCCAGTCTGCACCGCCGTTTGAGTTATTTAAAATAATCGGCTGAAGGTTATCCATTGTGTGCGCAAATTTTGCCTCCGCCGTTTCGTTTTCCTCGAATTCGTCAAAAAGCGCGCCAAGCTCCGCCTTCTGGTCTTCGGGCAGGAGCGAAAAAATCCTCTCCTTTGCGGCGTCTTCCCTTGCCTTCTGCGTTTTAAGGCTCTCTTTGTCATACGCATACGTATCGCCCGCGTCAATTTCAACTATATCGTGGATAAGGCACATGAGCATAACTTTTCCGATGTCAATTTTTTCGTTTGAGTATTCTCGGAAAATATACGCCATTATAGCCATATGCCAAGCGTGCTCCGCGTCGTTTTCCCGTCTGCCGTTGCAGGAGAGATGCGTTTGTCTTAAAATATTTTTTTCTTTGTCAATTTCAAGAGCGAACGAAAGCTGCTCTTTTAATCTTTTGTCCATTTTCTGTCTCCGTTTTTTAAGGATTGCAGTTTTTGCACGGAACATATCCCATGGCTATTGCCTCGTCTCTGCTGCAAGTTAAATATGCTTTGTTTTTATCTTTCATCTGCTTAACGCTTTTGCATGACGGATAGTGGAATTTTCCCGTGTTCTTGTTGCCTATGTATTTTACCTCCGTACTTTCGGGCGCTGTCCCCCGCTGCGGCGTTTCATCTACAACGGGCGCGGCAACAGGCTCGGGCGACGGCGCAATTGTCGGTTCTATTGTCGGTTCGGGTGTGGGCTCAGGCGTCGGAGCCGGCGTCACTTCTGGTGTCGGTTCCGGAGTGGGATTTGGCGTTTCCTCGGGTTTTACGGTCTGCACGGGAGCGTTTTCGCCGCCGGGAATGCCTTTCGTCTCCATATTTGCTCCGCCGGAGCATCCTGCCAAAACAAAACATACGATTATGGACAATAATAAAAACAACAACCGTTTTTTCATTTTCTTCACCCTATTTCTTCTTTTTCTTCGGTGCGGGAAGCTCGCCGACCGTTTTTTCAAAAAGCTCTTTTAAAAACTCTTTGTTTTCAACCTCATCTACAAGAAGCATTTCCTTCGCGCCCTCATAAGGCAGTTCCAAAACGGCATCCGGCATAAGCTCTCTTGCAGTCTTTGTATTTTTTACAAGAAAGCGGTCGTCATATATGCCGCCGATTACTTTCCCTTGAAAATAGATTATGTATTCGCCCATCATAGGACGGTATGATATTTCCTGAAGTTCCGAAAGACAGTCCAAAATAAAATCAAGGTATTCTTTACTTGAAGCCATATTGTTTCTCCTTCTCAGTAAATTGTTTTGTCAAGTTTTAAGTATTCTTCAAAAAGCTTAAGGCACGCTTTTCTGTCAATTTCTGTAAGATAGCCGTTTATATTCTTTCTGCCGCCGAGCATGCCGTCTATCTTTCTGTCCCTGAAACCTATTTGTGAGTTGTCTTCTATCGTGCATCCGTAATAAACACGCTCAATGTTTGCCCACATACACGCCGCGAGACACATAGCGCAAGGCTCTCCGGTTGTATATAATTCGCAGTCCGATAAATCATGGGTTTTTAAGTTTTCTTCCGCGTCTCTTATAGCGGCTATTTCTCCGTGACAAGTTGAATCGTTATTTAAAATAACGCTGTTATGCCCCCTGCCCAAAACCTTTCCGTCTTTAACTATAACACAGCCAAACGGTCCGCCGTCTCCGTTATATATTCCGTCACGCGCTTCGTCAATAGCCGCCTGCATAAAAATGTTTTCCGCCTTATAGTCTGCCGCGGGCGGTGTTATACGTTCTTTGCCGCCGTTGTTTTCCAAAAGTATTTTGTATTTTTCGGGGCGCCTGAATTTATCGCCCATTACATCTTCCTCTCTGTGCTTTCGAAGCTGGTCTAAATCAAGCTCCGCTATATAAACGTCCTCCGCACCCGGCGCAAGAAATGTGCACATATCCCTTATCCCGGGTTCGCTTAAAAGCCAGGGTACGCCGTCAAACAATGAGGATCGTCCGTTGCAGTCGGGCTGACCTGTCGGGTAATTGCACGTTGCAACCGCAAGCATATTTTCATAAGCGCGTGTTCTGAGTGCCGAAAGGCGGTTTATTTCCATCGGGCAGGCGTTCGGCGCCAAAATCAGTTCCGCCCCCGAAAGGCCTAAAATTCTCGCGCTTTCTGGAAACTCGCGGTCAAAGCATATCATAGAGCCTACTTTGACTTTACCGCGCCCGAAATCAAGCTCAGAAACGCAAAAACCGTCGCCGCCGCAAAGTACTTTTTCAGCGTCAAATGCGCAGGTATGCACCTTTGAATAGTGCAAAACCTCTTTGCCGCATCTGTCAAAAAGCACTACCGAGTTTCGCGGTTTTGGTTCATGCTTTTCAAGAAACGTAACTGCTATCGCCATGGAAAGCTCTTTACTCAAATCTTTAAACGCATTTACAAAACCGCTGTCTTTACTTATCGCAATGCTTTTAAGCTCATTTATATCCTGCGGTATACTGTATCCGCAGCTAAACATCTCGGGAAAAAGCGCAATATCCGCGCCCATCTCTGCGGCTTTTCTGCACGCCGCCGCACCCTTTTTTATATTATCTTCAATTCTTTTTTCGGGCGTCAACTGAAGAAACGCAATTTTTAGGTTCATATTCTTCTCCGTATATTTATAGTTTAAGCCTTCCCCTAATAAGGGGAAGGTGGCAGACGGCATTTTGAATTACATCTTACGTATACTCTTTACATTTAGACTCTCTTTTTAATTGCCGCCAATTATTTCCAAATATATGTAACAGGTTTTGTTACAAACCTATCAAACTTTAGTTTTCTGCAAACAAATAAAACAAAAAGCGGACCTACAACCCCTGTGACAGTTGCAATTATTAGTGAGATCACAGGTAGACATCCCGGCAATCTTGTGCAAACAGTATTTGACATCGATGTAAAATAAGGGTGGAAAATAAATATCCAAATACAGTAAACACCAATTTCTGTAAAAAGACAACATTTTTTATTAAGTCTTACAGATCCTATTTTTACAAATAACAATGACATTGTTATTGCAACAAATAAAACAAGCGTTTTATTTAAATATATACTTTCCAATGAAATTAACGGCAAAACAGCACCAAGCAACGTTCCAATAATGCATACCCACATCGGTGTTCTTTTTGTAACCATATACTGTCTTCCGCATTCAAAAAACAAAAGCATATATAATACTTTGGAATAATACCCAAATGATGTAAACATACTGCTTGCGGAAATAGCAAAAGCTACCGCCAGTTTCACTATATCATTTTTAACTGCTTTGTTTAAAACAAAGTCAAGCAAATAAAAAATAAATAGCGCATGTAAATACCACAAGTGACCGACAGGCTCAATCAGGAAATTATAAAAGCTTTTCATGGATAACACATTTTGTGTTTTTACAAAATTCTGCAGATTAATGTTAAGCGTTATGTAGATAACGCTCTGAATTACAAAAATCAACGCAATATTAAGCGCATTTCCCCAAAACTTTTTTTCTCCTCTGTTTAAAACCAAGCCAAAAGTAACTCCGCTTAACATAAAAAACAATGGCATGTGAAACTCATATATGAAGTCTATTATATACTTTATCACACAGTTGCTATAATAGCCTGCATGTCCTACCACGACCAAAATAATGGCAATTGCTTTTACGTTGTCAAGCCACTGGAATCTTTCTAATCTAATGACACTGTCTTGTTCAGCATTCAAATCAATTGCCTCCTTCTATGTAATTCTTTTTCATTCATATCTATTATTCTTTGATACGCGATATATCACAACCGCCATCTATTCTAATAGGTTTCATTTTAGGTTTTGCCGAAAGTAATAACTGTTTATCTGCGCCGCCGGTTTAATTCATACAATCATCTCTTTAAGTTTTTTGTCTATCTCCGGGAAAGTCTTTTTAAGAATTATAGGCTTTCCGCTTTTATCCAAAAAGCAGTGAATGCTCTCTGCCGTCAGTACGGTCTCTCCCGTTTTAGCATTTGTCATTTTATATGAAAGTACAAGCCGTACGCCTTTAAATTCTTTTATAAAAACTTCTATCTCGACTTTATCGTCAAAGGTAGTAGGCGTTTTATATTCGCACTCGATTTTTACAACGGGCGACACAATGCCGTCATCTTCCATCTTTTTATAGCCGCAACCGATTTTATCGAGAAAATCTATTCTCGCTTCTTCCATCCATCTTACATAGTTTGAATGGTGCGTTATTCCCATTTTATCCGTTTCATAGTAATTTACTTTGTGAATATACTTCTCCATTTAAAGTCCTTCTTACTCAGCGGTTTCCTGCGTTTTATATTCCTCGTGAATTATTATTCTCATTCCGGGATCTGCATACTGTAAAACGGTTTTCATACACTCCTCGTCTATAGCTATGCATCCACCCGTAAACACTTTCGCGCCCTTGCAGTGCAGGAATATTTCAGAGCCCTTGGGATATTCGTTTTCCGCGTTATAGTCCGTAACTATTCCGTAGTTATATTCGGGAGTATATATAAACATTTCCTCGCCTTTGCAGTCATGCTCCGTCTCGTTTAGGTCTATAAGTTGGTTATAAAACTCACAGTCCTCGTCGCACGCAAATGTGCTTTCCTTAATATCGACATAGTCTAAAGCCGTTCCGGGGTTATTAAGTATACCGAAAGCATACTGCACGCCGAAATCGCCGAGAGGAGTTTTCGCGTCGCCCTCCTGCGTTTTGCCTGTACCGTTTTTGCCGATATAAGCGTCCGTTTCAAACAAAAGCGTCCATGCGTTATTTTGGTCTGTAAGTTTATTATAAAACTGAACAATTGCATTGCTGCCCTCAGTGCAGCGCACAAGCATAACCTGGTGAACACTGTCGTCCTTGCGGTATTTTTGGAGCACTTCGCGCCAATATGCCTGATTGTCGGGATTGAATGCGTAGTTTTCTTCCGTTACCGCAGTACTGTTCCCGCATCCCGATACCGAAATCAAAAATGCCGCAGCAGTTAAAGCCGTAAGAATTCTTGTTATTTTTTTCATAATTTACCCTCCTGAGTTTTATTTTAAAATAATTTCCCCGTTATAATCCATTGTTATAAGGTTCATTGCGGGGCTTGCCGAAAGCAGAGCCGTTATATTCCCATCATGCTTTTCATAATCATTCGGAATATACTCCGCCGAAAACACAAAGTTTTTACCCGCGCGGACTGCTTCTCTTGTAAGGCCTTCCTTTGCAGTCTCGCAGAGTGCCTCAAGGCAAATGCAGGAAAGGCCTCTGTATGTTTCACCGTTTATATATCTTCCCTTTATATTTGAATCTATATTGAAAGAGCGAAGCTCTTCACAAAAAAACATGTGCTGTTTTGAGAAGAAAAGGCTTTTTTCGCCGTAAGTAAAAACATCTTTATTCTTAAAAAAGCAGTATGGGGAGTGCGCGTGAATTATGCATGCGTTTTTTGCTCTAAGATCATCCTCCGAAGGCCAGACACGGTTATCGGAAGTGCGCGAATAAAGTCCCCTGCTTGACCATGTAATTTGCCTTAAAGGCGCGCGCGTGCCGCGCTCCGTGCACAAATCGTCAAGCTTATATGCAAAAACCTTCTTATTCGGTGTCTTTTCCATATCATCATTTATAAGGCGAAAAGCCTCAAAAACCATTCCTGCATGGACAAGAAAAAATGTCAGAGCGTCGCGTTTTAAAACTATTATATCGGGAAGGTTCTCTAATGGATATAAAGGACCCAGTTCTCTTTCATGGTTTCCCCTGATAAGATGAAATCCCGCTTTTTCATAGTCCGCACTGTAGTATTTTGAAATAAAGGAAAGCAAGGCGGCAACATCTCCGCCCTCGTTATAGTCGCCCAGTAAAAACACTTTGTCGCGCATGGGGTCAAACTTTATTTTTTCCATAAGCGCTTCAAGTGTTTTCTGCTCTCCGTGCGTATCGCCCACAACAAACGTAAGACCGTCTTTATTTTTTTCTCTGAGTTCTTTAATATTATCTTCTTCGCTTACAAAAATTTTCTCATTTAAATCCATTTTTTTCACCGTTTATAAAAGCCTGATTTTTCTATACTAAAACTATATCACAATTCGGAGAAAAATACAACTATCATAAATTTTTCCGTATACAAAAATTGCCCCCGCCCACGCATTTTTGCGCAAACAGGGACAATCAGTTTTAAAAATTATTTATAAAGTGTTTTAATCTTCTGTATCGGCATTAAGCTTTCGCCGTTCCATGTAAAGATTCTCACCTCGTTAAATCCCGCCGGAAGAGTGAGGCTTATCGAGCCCGATCCCTCCGCAACAGCTGTGTTTGACGAAAGGAGTACGCCGTCCGCATCATATGAAGCCACAAACACTCTTGTGCCGGGCGTTGCGTTTTCTTCATAGTTTATTGTGATGGTGCTGTTATCGGCAAGGTCCGTAAGCTTATTTATGTCGGAGCCGCCGCTTTGAACAGTAAGTTTGTTATAAGCTATATTGTCATAGAAGGTTTTTTCCGTATCGTAAAGGTCTGCGATATCCTCTGCAGACATAGCGCCTGCATATACTTTTACATCGCCGAAGCTTATGTCGCCCGGAATGTATCTGCCGACTTCGCTTGAAGCAAGACCTATCCATGACTCAGAAAGCGCGTGACCGCCGAGGCTTACCGTTTCAGTAAGCTTTTGCACGCCGTCAACATAAATGTCTACGGTTTTAACGCCGTCCGTGAACTTCGGAATAGTCATAACAACGTGATGCCACTGTTTTGATCTGCCGACCGTAAAGTCAGCTGCCCATGCCTTGCCCCAATGATACGGGTTTTGCGTATCCATATTGTACTGCCACAAGGTTCCTCTTGAGTTTGTGCCGTCGGAATCGTTTTTGAATGTTCCGTCATCGCGCTTTGCGTTGTACTGCGCAATAGCGAGGAACGAGTTGCCCGCCGTCTGTTTTGAAATCGGGTCTACGTTTGTCCAGAACGAAAGCGTTATATCCTGCTCTTCAAACGCGGGGTCCGTAATCTTAAACTGTTTAGCGTCTGCAGCCGCAATGCCGCCGGGCACGTTATGTGTTATTCTCATAACCTTCTTAACTGTTGACTGGTCATCTTTATCATAGAGATAATCTGCCGTAAGCGTTACAAGATTTGACGAGTACATATCAAGTACAGCTGTCTGCGATGTGCCCGAGTTTACTATGCCGGATGAGCCCGACTGCGTTGAGGGCGCGAGATTTGTAAAATCAAGTTCTACAAGTATTTCGCCGTCATTTCCGGGGTCTTGCTGACCTTCTTCGATTGTAAGCGTCGCGTTTAAAACAAGGTCATTATAACCTGATTTTGTAAGCGTTGCCGTTACGTTATATGTGCCTACGTCCGTTGCGCCCGTAAACGCTGTGCCGCCGCATGTATAAGCAATGTCTACTCCCTCTGTTGCACCCTGTGCCGCTGTAACTGTAATGTTGTGGCTCTGACCGTCATACGTTACCGTGCTGCCAGAGAATGTGTATCCCTCTATATCAGATAAAACGGTCTGTCCCGACCATTCCGTAAATTCAGGAAGTTGTTCTGCATAAAGCGCTGATATTTCCTGAGAAGACAATACGCCCTCATATACTTTAAAATCGCCGAGCGTACCGTGCGGAGGCACTGCGTCACGCGTTCTCCACCACCCGTCCGTTGAATTGGCTTTTGAGAAAAACGAGCAGGATACCGTGTTTATGGAAGCGTTATCGGGAATATCAAGAGTTACGCTCTTTACATATGAACCGTTTACATAAACATCCATAGTTTTCTGGCCGTTTGAACGGACAGGGTTTGTAATAACTATATGCTTCCAGCCCGTGGGCGCCTCAAATGCGCCGGTAACACCGGAGGGGAGACAGAACGCCTGTGTTGAGGAAATAGCTTTGTCCGACGTCGGAACGCTTACGGCGTTCCATGTTCCGTCTGCATTTACGCCGAGGTCAAACGATTCAACGGCGCTGCTGCCGCTTGTATAATCTACTCTGTATGCAAAGATTTCTTTCCATACGTTACTGTTATCAATATCAGCCCAGAACGAAATTGTGTTGGCGGTGCTTTCAAACGCATCGTTACGCAGTTTCATATTCATTAAATGCTGGTTATAAGAATTGCCCGTCGCAACGTTAGGATACGTCTTTTCATCATACAAATCAACATAGTATGTAGTGCCATCGTTTGCGTTATGCAAAGATTCTTTTGTCATTCTGTTTTCGGAAGGTCTTTTTGAAAAGCCGAGGGTCGTGCCGCTTGCCCATGTTCCGCTTGCGGTAACGCCCGAGGGACCCGAGGACGGAACTATTGAAGTTTCGGTCGGAGCATAAGCTACCGCTTCGAAATTTGAAAAGTCAAGCTCTAAAAGGGGACCGCCCGCACTCTGCTGGGACGTAATTGTAAGCGTTGCATTTAATACTAAATTATTGTAGCCCGATTTTGTGATTGTTGCCGTTACGGGGTATGTGCCTACTGCCGTAGCACCCGTAAACGCCGCGCCGTTTGAAGTGTATGTAATATTTACGTCCTGCGTTGCGCCCCCAGCCGCCGTTACTGTTATGTTATGGCTTTCGCCGTCATATACTACCGACGAATTTGAGAACGTATATCCCGTGATATTTTGGAGCGCGGGTTCTGTAATCGTAAGCGTCGCGTTTAAAACTAAATCGTTATATCCTTCTTTTGTGATTGTTGCAGTTACGGGGTATGTGCCAACTGCTGTTGCGCCCGTAAATGCTGCGCCGTTTGAAGTATACGTAACGGTTACGCCTTCTGTTGCGTTTGCACCTGCCGTAACATTTATCATGTGGCTCGCACCGTCGTAAGTTACCGAGCTGTTTGAGAAAGTATAGCCCTCAATATCCTCAAGTTCTGACGGTGCTGTGCCTTCAACAAATTTGTATGAGTTTTCGTTATAAAGGGCAGTAATCTCTGACTGCGAAAGCTCACCGGGGTAAACCTTAACCTCGGCAAACTGCATGTGCAAAGGAGTTACTATCGTCTGATTTGAATACGGGTTCTGACCTGCTATACAAAATCTTGCTGTCGTAACAGTACCTTCGGGCTGCGTTGCTGTTGTTTCGCCGAGCAGCGTACCGTTTATGTAAGTTTTCATTACTTTCGTGCCATTTGAATACGTCGGATTTGTAATTACAAGGTTTGCCCACTGATTGTTTGCGTCATTTACCGTCGTTTTGAAATTATAGCCCGTATAAGCGTCACAGAGAATCATGTTGTTCGACGTTGTTCTGTCTGTACGGAGCGTATAGAGATGCGTTCCGTTTACGGAATAGTCTACTATGCTCTTATAAATATATGCCGTAGGATCGTTATCCGCGGGATTATACTTAAACCACAGAGAGATGGTATTTGCCTGTGATTCCAACGCGGGTTCGTTTATAAAACGCTTACGGTTGTTTGTCTGACAGTTTGTTTTAGCCTGCGAGAAATCAAGATAATATGTCATTTCACCTTGCGAATTCCAAAAGCCCGCCAAATCAAGCTCGTTTGCGTAGCTTGAATCATCGGACGCCATAACAACCGTTGTTGAGTTTTTAAGAGTACCGTTATTTGTAACGCTGCCTATGCTCGAAGTCGGGTTAGATGAAGTTGACGTTGTTTTATCTTTTACATACGTGCTGAAATCAAGGTCAACAAGCAGATCGCTCTGCGTCGGGTCTGAAGTGGAATTAATTCTGAGTGTTGCCATAAGTACCAGATCGTTATAGCCTTCTTTTGAAATAGTAGCCGTTATGGGGTATGTGCCGACAGCCGTTGCGCCCGAAAATGCCACGCCTCCGCATGTATATGTTACGGTTACGCCCTGCGTTGCGTTTGCGCCTGCCGTAACATTTATCATATGGCTCGCACCGTCATAAGTTACCGTGCTGCCGTTAAATGTATAGCCCGATACGGTTTCAGCCGCGCCGCTTAAAGTTATTTGACTTGAAACTTCGTTTCCGACAACTTCAAGCGCGGATATGGGAGCTACGCCTACCCTGTATGTCGTGCCGGAGTCGAGCCCCGTGAAATACGTCTTCTTTGTTGACGGTTGACTTGTCAGAAAGAAATCGCCGTAAATATTCTTTGTTGCAACCTGCGCGCCCGTTGAAGCATTATAGAGTGTTACCTTATAGCCTTTAACGTAGTTGTCGCAAAGGCCGGGTGCGGATTCCGTATCTTTTGTCGCATTGTTTGAAAACAGAACCTGAATTTTGCCCTGCTCGGGTTCTGACAGGTCTACAGTTGCGTTTGAAGGATATGTAGGCGCGGTTGCTCTTGCGCTTCTGTAACTGTCTGTATAAATATAACCGCCTGTGCCCGCTGCCATCTTCGGAACATCAATAACATAGGGATCGCCTATGTAGCGGTTATTTATTACGTCAAGCTTATGAATATATACTACATTATCTTTAACTTCCATGAGATACGTGCCCGATACGCCGTACCAAAGCTCGCTGTCATCAGTATGCCAGAGTTCGTCTTTTTCATATTTTACGGCGCCCGATATACGGAATTTGGTAAGACCTGACATAGGCAAATCTACACACGTATAACCGCCCTGATACTGATAAATATTCTGGGGATCCTGTACCGGGGGATGGCTGTGACCGCAAAGGAAAACTATCTGCGGAGTTGTATGCAGAAAGTTATAAAACGTTGTAGAATAAAAAGCAGGAACATTCGTATACATGGTTCCGTAATACACATCTTTCGGAGGATGATGTATCAAGAGAAATACAGGCTTATTGGGGTTTTGTGCTATTGCCGCCTGCGCGTTTGTCATGATAAAGTTTTCGGTATCAGACGAAAGCGCGCCGAGGTAGTTTTTCGGAGCTGCCGTTATAAACGTAAAGCCGTTTATTGTTTTAACAGAATCATAATCGCCGATTTTGTTCTGAAAAGCCTGTTTTGCCGTTGCCGACTGTGTAGCGTCCGAGGAGTTTAAAGTAAACTCATGGTTACCCATGGTATATACCATCTCGGGCGGATTTGACGTAAACACACTGTTCCAGCCGTTTAAAGCATTGTCGTAAAGCGCCTCTCTCTGCGCGAGAGTTTCAACGCCCGAAGCCGTGTATACAAGGTCACCGACGATGCCTATGGCGTCAACGCCTCCCATTTGTTTAAACGGTGTTAAAGCTCTCGTAAACACATCGTTTACCGAGCCTCTTATGTGACAGTCCGACACAAGACCCACACGGAGGTCGGGCGAGCTTATGGCCTGCGGCGGAAGCGACCAGGCAGCCGATACCGCAGTCGGGATAAGCGTCATCACAAAAGCAAGCGCCATAAAGGCTACAAGTAAATTTTTAAATCTCTTTTTCATTTTCTCATACATCTCCCTATATTTTTCTCTATATAAACATCCCAAGAAGATATCTGCTTCATTACGCATACGGTAATATTACCAAAAACGAAGGGAATGTTTTGTGCACCTTGCTCAACGGGCTGTCGATACCAACCCACTGTACTGTCATTTTACACAAGCATTATACTACAACCTCAATCTAATGTACATGCAAAAATGTATTTGAAACATGTATTTTTGTAAACTAAAAGCACCCCGCGGCGAACCGCGGGGTGCTTTTATGTCTTTTAATATTTCATTATTTATAAAGTGTTGATACCTTCTGAAGCGGTGAGAGATTTTGTGCATTCCATGTATAAATCTTAACCGAGTTAAATCCGGAAGGTAAGGAAAGCGTAAATTCTCCCGTACCGTCTGCATTTGCCAAGCTTGCGGAAATAAGATTATCGTCCTCGTCGTAGCAAGCTGCAAATACGGTAACGCCAGTTTCCATGTTTTCGTTATAGCTTATTGTAACCGAATCTCCCGCTTCAAGATTTGAGAGCTTATTTATAGCGCTGCCGTTCTTTGAAACGGTGATCTTGTTATACGCCATGTTATCGTAAAAGTCTTTTTCGCTGTCATAAAGAGCCGAAATGCCGTCTGCACTCATAACTCCTGCGTATACTTTAACGTCTGAGAGGCTCATGTCGCCCGGAATATAATTGCCGTTTTCATCACAGCCGAGACTGATCCAGGAATCCTGGAGAGTTTTGCCGCCGAGACTTAAGGATTCCGAAAGCTTTTCTACGCCGTCTACATATACTTTAACGAGTTTAGCTCCACCCTGGAACTTCGGAATTGTCATTACAACGTGATGCCACTGTTTAGCTGTGCCTACTACAAACGTGTCGTTTGCCCAGTTGTTGCTCCAGAGGTATCCGCTGTTAGGATCTGTTTCAAGAGATGTCTGCCATACTCTGCCGCGTGAGTTTGTGCTGTCAGCGGCGTTTCTGAACGTGCCGTCGCTGCGTTTAGCGTTATACTGCGCTATTGCGTAGTATGAATTTGCGGAAGTCTGTTTTGAAACAGGGTCTAAGTTAGTCCAGAACGAAAGCGTTATATCCTGCTCTTCAAACGCGGGGTCTTTAATTTCAAAGCGGTTTGCCGATATTTTTTCGGGATCGGGGTTATTTAAGTGCGTTATTCTGAGTACCTTCTTTGAAACGGACAAATCATCCTTATTGTGGAGATAGTCTGTTGTAAGCGTTACATCGCTTGAAGAATGCGCTGTGATCTGAGCCGTAGTGCTTGTGCCTTTATTTGCAAGTCCTGCGGGGCTTTCCGTAGAACCGGGCGCAAAGTTTGAAAGGTCAAGTTCAAACAAGATATCACCGTCGTCAACGGGCTGTGCCGCTTTGGGCTCGATTGTAAGCGTTGCTGTTAAAATAAGCTTGTTATAGCCGGCTTTTGTAAGCGTTGCCGTTACATTATATGTGCCTACTTCCGTTGCGCCCGTAAATGCTGCGCCGTTTACGGTATAAGCTACATCTACGCCTTCCGTAGCGTTTTCGCCTGCCGTAACTGTGATATTATGGCTTGCGCCGTCATATTCTACGGTTGCGTTTTCAAATGTATAACCCGTGATATTTTCAAGGGTTGAAGCGCCTTCCGTAAACAAGGGAAGCTGTTCTTCATAAAGGTCTTTAATATCCTGCTCGTCCATAATGCCCTGACGAACCTCAATATTGCCATACTTCGCGGACTTTTGTACGCGGTATTTAAATCCGTCGCCCTGGTTGCGTGCTGCAAGGGATACTGTAGCGTTCGTAATTGCAGCGTTGTCGGGAATGTTTAGTGTTACTGTATCTTTAAGCTGACCGTTTATATAAACGTCCATCGTCTTTGCGCCGCCGGAGCATTTCGGGTTTGTGATAACAACGTGCTTCCAGCCGCCGGACACCGAATATGCATCCGCAGTTGTATCGGTTGAATTATTCTGTGCGTTCCATGCGCCTTCCGTGTTCATTGAAAGGTCAAACGAAGCTGTGCCGCCGTTATACTCTACATAGTACTGCAGGATTTCCGTATTTTTGCCCGTATACCTTTCGGGGTCAACCCAGAAGGAAATTGTGTTATCGTTATCTTCAAGCTCCAATGTGCTGAAATTAAAGCCTATTGTATTGGTTATCCAATCTGCATTTGTATTTTCGAGTGAAATATATTCTGTCGTGTTGCCGTTTGCGTTTGTGAAAGTACCTTTATCGATTGTAACGCCCTCTTTAGATCGGATAACAAGGCTTGTATCGTCTGCCCAATCGCCCGTACCTTCAACACCCGATGTGCCTGTATAAGGATGCGTACCTACATCTTTTTTCATTTTTGAAAGATCCAAGCCGTAGAGTACATATCCTGTTGCATTCGGATCCACCGGTGCTTTAATCTTAAGCGTTGCGTTTAATATGATAGTGTTATAGCCTTCTTTTGTAAGCGTTGCCGTTACGTTGTATTTGCCGGCTTCCGTAGCGCCCGTAAACGGTGCGCCGTTTAATGTATAAGCTATATCTACACCTTCCGTTGCGTTTGCGTCTGCCATTACTTCTATATTATGGTTTTCGCCGTCATAATCTACCGTAAGGTTTGAGAAAGTATAACCCGTAATGTTTTGTGCAAGCGGATCGGGTTCTATATACTGACCGGTATGCTCTTCCTCTACGGAAACTTCCTCCGGTATCGTATATGCGTTCTGGTCGCATGCGCTTTCAACAAGCTCACGTGACGGTATTACGCCGTATGTAGCATAGTAAAGATACATGAATATCTCTTTCTGCTCAAGAGGCCAAGCGTGTCCGCCCCAATTTGTTTTAGCTATAAATCTTGTAACACCGTCGGGAGCATTATAGCTGATAGCCTCATGGTAGCGGTTTATCGTATCTACAAACTCGCCTACATACTGATGACCTTCCTGCGCGCCTGCGGAAAGGTATACGTGCGTGCCGGGATTTGACGATACGTGAATATCTTTCATGCTTTCATATGAGTCTTCAAATTTTCCTTCGCCCTCATAGAAATACTTAGCAGGACTGAGGCCGCCTGTAAGTTCAATGCGCGTATTATAATCAGCCGCTATCTGCGTAGCCGCTTCGCCGCCCATAGAGAAGCCGGCAACGAGGATACGTTTGTCTGTTCCTATCTGCTGTGTAAGCTCACCGTTTTCAACGCTCGTTAAAAGAGTTTTGAATCTGTCGTATGACGGGGAAACGTACTTCTGGAAGTCTGTTATCTCAAGAATACTGCCGCTTGCAGGTTTAATAACCGGAAATACAACAACCATGGGCGGGAAATAGCCCGCTTTTACCCAGTTGTTGATGCTTGACGGAACCCTCTCTTTTACTTGTTTAATCCCGCCCTGACCGTGTATCATAATAAACGTCGGATATTTACCTGCCAGTTTAGGCGTCATATAATATCCGGTACAGTTGCTGTTTAAACTGTAAGTTACTATCTTATTGCTGTATACATCCTGTGAGGACGGCGGATAAGCCGGTCCGCCCTCGGGAATCTGCGCGTCGTTAATCGTCAGCGTAGCATTTAAAACGAGGTCGTTATAACCGTTCTTTTTAATAGTTGCCGTAATGGGGTATACGCCGGGCTCTTCCGAGCCTATAAACTTTGAACCGTTGCATGTATAATGAACATTAACTTTTTCCGTTGCATTAGCTGCGGGAGTTACATAATTCATATGCGTTGAAAGGTCATAGTTTACGGTTTTATCAGTAAATGTGAAGCCCGTGATGTCAGGCATCGGATCTGTTACAGTAAATTTATTCTTGCTTGCATTGTAAGCTGACTGTATGTCGCTTTCAGAAAGTACACCGTCGTATACTTTAACATCGCCGAAGCTCAAATCCATAAGCTGGAAAATACCTGATGCTGAAATTTCGCCGCCGAAAGCAAACTGCGCATCCTGGAGAGTACCCGAAGGCTTCGTTACAGTCTGCTTACCTACATAAGCGCCGTTTATGTAAAGCTTCATATCCTTTGAGCCGTCAACATACTCAGGGTTTGTGATTACATAATGTGCCCATTTACCACCGCATTTAGCTGTCTGATCGCCGTAGTTGACAGCAACATATCTGCCTACAAGCGGGAATTTTGACATAGTTGTCTGGTTCTGGTCAAGGTTGAAAAGGTTTTTCTCTGTGCCGTCATATTTAACACAGTAGTTAAACATGTTATACTCTGTCTGATTTCTGTTTACAGGGTAGGGACGCGCCCAGAACGAAATTGTATTTGCCTGTGTTTCCAAAGCAGACTGTGATACTGTGGCGTAACGGTTTGATTCTTTGCAGACATTATGCTGTACTGTTTTGTGCAGGAACTGTGTTTGACCGCCTTCTGCGTTATTAAAGCTTTCCTTTTTAATGTCAAGACCGTACGAAGAGCCTGACCAGGGATACATTTTGACAACCGTTGAGCCGTTTAATGTACCGCTATCTGTGATGTTGCCGATTGAGCCCTGAATATCTGCGGGCTTTGTAGAACTTGCGTTCCTTTGATACGTGCTCACGTCAAGATCGATGAGCAATGTGTTTGCCGCCTGAACTGCAACTATTTCAGACGGGAGCAATGAAACTGTCATCATTGCACAAAGCAAAACCGCCAATGTGGTCATTGCTTTTTTGCCTAATTTTCCAATTACTTTTTTCATACTATACCTCCTATTTTACAACAGTTATAAATATTATACTACTTATTATTTTTACAGTACATGTAAAAAAATAAACAAAACATGTAAATTTGTATATGCGGTTATTTTTGTTTATTATAAACATTTTGCGTATCGCCGCATCAACAGCAGTGCCGTTTTTTTTGTTTAATTTCCATAAACTTTGCGCGCGAATATGGAAAAAAATACTATTTTTTCACCGTTTTTTGCCGATTTTGAAGGCAAAAAAACACCTCCGGAAGAATTATCTTCCGAAGGTGCTGCAAAATTTCGTTATTTAGTATCCGAGTTCGTCTGAAAGCGAATCATCATCTGTGATCCACTCATGGACGTTTATTATTTTATACTTATCTTTTGTCTGACGTATAACAACCATTTCTATACCGGCGTTTATGATAAGTCTTTTACACATTGCGCACGCGGTTGCATCAGGCACGAGTGCGCCCGTCTGCATGTCTTTTCCCGCGAGATAGAGCGTTGCGCCAAGCATCGCGCTGCGTTTTGCGCTTATTATGGCGTTTGCTTCGGCATGAACGCTTCTGCAAAGCTCATATCTTTCGCCTCTCGGGATATTCATTTGCTCTCTTCTGCAATAACCGAGGTCAATACAATTCTGTCTGCCTCTCGGTGCGCCGGAATATCCGCTTGAAACTATTTCATCGTGCTTAACTATTATAGCGCCGTAATTCCTGCGAAGGCAGGTACCGCGTTCCATAACAGTTTCGGCAATATCGAGATAGTAATTACATTTATCGCGTCTTTCCAAGCTTTATACCCCCTCCTACGGCTTGATAAAACCGTGCAGAACACATAAAGCAAGGGCTCCGTTTGTCCGTTCTGCGCAATTTTCTCTTCGCCTTTAATTCATTTAATTAAAAGGGCTGCAGCAAATATTATTGCTACAGCCCAGTTTAAAAAACTAATTAGCCGTTGATTGCACTTACGACACCGGAGCCAACTGTTCTGCCGCCTTCGCGGATAGCGAAACGGAGACCTTCTTCGATAGCGATAGGTGTGATAAGTTCAACATCCATTTCAACGTTATCGCCGGGCATGCACAT
The DNA here is from genome assembly GCA_017620205.1 of Clostridia bacterium. Lineage (GTDB taxonomy): Bacteria > Bacillota > Clostridia > UMGS1883 > UMGS1540 > UMGS1540. The sequence continues at coordinate 29,469 of JAFZQX010000018.1, forward strand.
TTCTACACCGTCGGGGAGAGAAATAACGCCTGTAACGTCAGTTGTTCTGAAGTAGAACTGAGGTCTGTAGTTGTTGAAGAACGGAGTATGACGTCCACCTTCGTCTTTTGTTAATACGTAAACCTGACCTCTGAATTTTGTATGAGGATTGATTGAACCGGGTTTAGCAAGAACCTGGCCTCTTTCAATTTCGTCTCTCTGAACACCACGGAGAAGAGCACCGATGTTATCGCCTGCTTCTGCTTCGTCAAGAATCTTTCTGAACATTTCAACGCCTGTGATAACAACTTTACGTGTTTCTTTGATACCAACGATTTCAACTTCGTCGGAGATTTTAACTGTACCTCTCTCAACACGGCCTGTAGCAACAGTACCACGGCCTGTGATTGTGAATACGTCTTCGACAGGCATAAGGAAAGGAAGATCTTTCTTTCTGTCGGGTGTGGGGATATATTCGTCAACCTTCTGCATGAGCTCAAGGATAGGAGCGTATACAGGATCGGAAGGATCTGTAGATGTAGATTCGAGAGCCTGGAGAGCTGAACCTGCAACGATCGGGATTTCGTCACCCGGGAATTCGTATTCGTTTAAGAGGTCACGGATTTCCATTTCAACGAGTTCGAGAAGTTCGTCATCGTCAACCTGATCTCTCTTGTTAAGGAATACAACGATATAGGGAACGCCAACCTGACGAGCGAGAAGGATATGTTCTCTTGTCTGGGGCATCGGGCCGTCTGCAGCGGAAACAACGAGGATAGCGCCGTCCATCTGAGCAGCACCTGTGATCATGTTCTTAACATAGTCAGCGTGTCCGGGGCAGTCAACGTGAGCATAGTGACGAGCGTCTGTTTCATACTCAACGTGAGCTGTGTTGATTGTGATACCTCTTTCTCTTTCTTCGGGAGCTTTATCGATGTTTGCGTAATCTTCGAACTGAGCTTTGCCCTGGAAAGAAAGTACTTTTGTGATAGCAGCTGTAAGAGTTGTCTTACCATGGTCAACGTGACCTATTGTACCAATGTTAATATGCGGTTTGGTTCTTTCATATTTTTCCTTTGCCATTTTTAATTCCTCCTTTTAATAGCTAAAAACTAATTACACTTATTTTAATATAAATTGTGGAAAAAATCAATAGTTTTTTTAAATTATTGTTTCTTTCCGCTGATAATTTCTTCCATAATGCTCTTCGGCACTTCTTCATAGTGGCTGGGCTGCATTGTGTACTGACCTCTGCCCTGTGTCTTGGAACGCAAATCTGTTGCGTAACCGAACATTTCGGAGAGTGGTACAAATGCGCTTATAGCCTGAGCGCCCGGTCTTGCTTCCATACCCTGAATCTGGCCGCGGCGTGAGTTTAAGTCACCCATAACATCGCCCATGTATTCTTCAGGTACGATAACGTCAACCTGCATTATTGGTTCTTTTAAGACGGGATCGCCCTTGCGGCAACCCTCTTTAAATGCCATTGAAGCTGCGATTTTAAACGCCATTTCTGACGAGTCAACTTCGTGGTATGAACCGTCAACGAGCGTAACTTTTACGTCAACTACGTTATATCCTGCGAGAACACCGTTCTGCATTGCGCCCTGAATACCGGCGTCAACAGCGGGAATGTATTCTTTCGGAATAGCACCGCCGACAATCTTGTTGATAAATTCATAACCTTTACCCGGCTCTTGCGGCTCCATGTCGATAACAACGTGACCGTACTGACCTTTACCGCCCGACTGTCTCGCATATTTATGATCAACATGCGCAGCTTTGCGGATAGCTTCTTTGTAAGAAACCTGAGGCTTACCAACGTTTGCTTCAACTTTGAATTCGCGAAGCAGACGGTCAACGATGATTTCAAGGTGCAGCTCGCCCATGCCGGCGATAATTGTCTGACCTGTTTCTTCGTCTGTATAGGTACGGAATGTCGGGTCTTCTTCCGCGAGTTTCGCAAGAGCTATACCCATCTTTTCCTGACCTGCTTTTGTCTTAGGCTCAATAGCAACGCGGATAACGGGATCCGGGAATTCCATAGATTCAAGGATAACGGGATTGCTTTCGTCGCAGAGAGTATCGCCCGTGCCGGTGTTTTTAAGACCAACGGCTGCTGCGATATCGCCGGAATAAACAATATCTATATCCTTTCTGTCGTTTGCGTGCATCTGAAGAATTCTGCCGACTCTTTCGTTTTTATCCTTTGTTGAGTTGTAAACAGCAGAGCCCTTATCGAGAGTACCGGAGTACACTCTGAAGAAGCAGAGCTTACCAACGAACGGGTCGGTCATAACCTTAAATGCCAAAGCCGAGAACGGCTCTTCATCGCTTGCGTGACGAACTGTTTCTTCTTCCGTGCGCGGAACTATGCCGGCAATCGGGGGAATGTCCGTCGGGGCGGGCATATAGTCAACAACAGCGTCAAGCAGGTTCTGAACGCCCTTATTTCTGTAGGATGTACCACAGAGAACGGGAACCATTTCGTTAGCAATAGTTGCTTTTCTTATTACTCTTTTGATTTCAGCTTCTGAAATCTCTTCGCCTTCAAGGTATTTTTCCATAACTTCTTCGTCCGCTTCTGCAACGGCTTCGAGAAGTGCGGAATGATATTCGTTGGCTTTGTCAAGCATATCAGCCGGAATATCTTCTATTCTTTCGTCCTGTCCGAGATCGTCGTAATAAACATACGCTTTCATTGTAACAAGGTCGATAAGACCCTTAAAGTCATCTTCAGCACCGATGGGGAGCTGAATCGGAACAGCGTTGCACATAAGTCTGTCTTTCATCATCTGGACAACATTGTAAAAATCAGCGCCCATAATGTCCATCTTATTTACATAAGCCATTCTGGGAACTTTATATTTATCAGCCTGTCTCCAAACGTTTTCAGACTGCGGTTCAACGCCGCCTTTTGCGCAGAATACCGTAACTGAACCGTCAAGTACACGGAGCGAACGCTCAACTTCAACAGTAAAGTCAACGTGACCGGGGGTATCGATAATGTTTATACGGTGACCCTTCCAGTGCGCTGTAGTAGCAGCGGATGTGATTGTGATACCACGCTCCTGCTCCTGCGCCATCCAGTCCATTGTTGCAGTACCGTCATGAGTTTCGCCTATCTTATGCACACGGCCAGTGTAAAACAAGATACGCTCTGTTGTAGTTGTTTTACCGGCATCTATATGCGCCATAATTCCTATATTTCTTGTTTTTTCCAAAGAAAACTCTCTAGGCAAACATATTCCTCCTAACAACAAGCATTTTTAGCAGTTTTAAGCTGTAAGCTTCAAACTACCATCTGTAGTGTGCAAAAGCTTTGTTTGCTTCTGCCATTTTGTGTGTGTCTTCGCGTTTTTTAACCGCACCGCCGATATTGTTTATGGCATCCAAAATTTCTGCGGCAAGTCTTTCGCTCATTGTTCTCTCGCTTCTGGCACGTGAATATGCTGTAAGCCATCTGAGACCCAATGTCTGACGTCTCTCGGGACGAACCTCCATCGGAACCTGGTATGTTGCACCGCCGACACGGCGAGCTTTAACCTCCAATACAGGCATGATATTCTCCATTGCCTGGTTGAATACCTCAAGCGGTTCTTTGCCCGATTTTTCACGAATTATATCGAATGCATCGTATACTATTCTCTGGGCTACACCCTTTTTGCCGTCCAGCATGATGTTGTTTATAAGACGTGTAACAGTCTTGTCGTTGTAAAGCGGATCCGGCAAAACATCTCTTTTTGCAATAAAACCTCTTCTTGGCACTTTACTTCCCTCCTTCATATAATTTTGATGAATTCATAGGTACTCAAAACATTTAAGTTTTGTCAGTGCAACTTACGTTTAAATATATAAACCGTACGTTACACCTTGAAAGGCCACCTCAATGCCCTTCAATTTTTGCGTACAGGTAAGATTACTTTTTGTTTCTCTTTGCCCCATACCTGCTTCTTGCCTGATTTCTGTTCGCAACGCCGGCTGTATCAAGTGTTCCCCTGATGATATGGTATCTTACACCGGGGAGATCCTTAACTCTTCCGCCACGGATAAGAACAACGCTATGTTCCTGCAGGTTATGACCTACGCCGGGAATATAAGCTGTAACTTCTATACCGTTGCTGAGTCTTACTCTGGCGATTTTACGAAGCGCTGAATTAGGCTTTTTGGGCGTCATTGTTTTAACAGCTGTGCAAACGCCTCTCTTCTGCGGTGCGCTCTGGTCTGTAAGCTCTTTTTTAAGAGAATTGAGGCCTTTCTGAAGCGCAGGAGAAGTGGATTTGGTTATGCTTGTTTCTCTGCCCTTGCGAACCAGTTGGTTAAATGTTGGCATTAATCTTTCACCTCCTCATTATTAATTATATTTGAAAAAGACATGTCGTCTTTTTTCAGCACTGCAACGGCCGCGCCGACATCTATTTTGCATGCGCTGCCGAGTTCTTTGCAGGTTTTGCAGTATTCCACGGGAACACCGTATTCCCTGCAAACGCTTATAAACGGCTCGCGGACGTGAAAATCCGCGTCCTCCGCGACAAAGGCCTTTGCCGCGGAGCCGCTTTTAACCGCTTTAAGGGACTGTTTAAGTCCTATTATAGTATCAGATAAGTCGCTGTCCATTTTTCCTCCGTTTGGGAGCAAATTTAGCCTATTATTACGGGTTCTTCTTCATGCTCCGTTTCGATAGATATATCTCTGTATCTCGGAACACCTGTTCCGGCAGGGATGAGTTTACCGATAATAACGTTTTCCTTTAAGCCGACTAACGGATCTATTTTACCTCTAATTGCCGCATCTGTCAATACCCTTGTTGTTTCTTGGAATGAAGCTGCCGAGAGGAACGAATCCGTAGCGAGGGACGCCTTGGTGATACCGAGCAGCACATCTTTTGCTTTCGGGAGCTCATTGCCCTTTGCTGCCTCTTCCTCACAAATCTCTTCAAACGCCATTCTGTCTTCAAGAGTTCCGACAAGAAGGCTTGTTGCGGCGCCGTCTTCAATGCGCACTTTGCGCATCATCTGACGTGCTATAACTTCGATATGCTTATCGGCTATATCAACGCCCTGCTGGCGGTATACTTTCTGAACTTCTGAAATAAGGTAAGCGTAAACAGCGTCCGCACCCTTGATTCTTAAAAGATCATGCGGGTTTATTGAACCTTCCGTAAGCTCGTCGCCAGCTTTAATCTGATCGCCTTCATGAACACGCATCTTGGAGCCGTACGGAATGAGATATGTCTGGCTGTAGCCTTCTTCATCGTCTGTTACCGTAACTTCTCTCTTGCGTTTAGCTTCGGTGATCGAAACTACGCCGCCGTGGTCCGCGATAATAGCAAGACCTTTAGGTGAACGCGCCTCGAAAAGCTCCTCGACACGGGGAAGACCCTGTGTGATATCGCCGCCGGCAACACCGCCGGTGTGGAACGTTCTCATTGTAAGCTGTGTTCCGGGTTCGCCTATTGACTGAGCCGCGATAATACCAACGGATTCGCCTACATTTACCATCTCGCCGTTTGCAAGGTTTGCGCCGTAGCAGTGAGCACAAACGCCGACCTTGGAATGACAGCAAAGAATTGTTCTTATTTCAACTTCCGTTATACCCGCGTCTGTAATAGCCTTAGCTGTATCTTCATGTATCATTTCGTTTGCGGGAGCTATAATCTCACCCGTTTTGGGATCAACAACGTCGTGAACCGGAACTCTGCCGACAAGTCTTTCCGTAAGAGTTTCGATTATTGCGTTTCCGTCTTTGATATCGGAAATTACGATACCGTGCTGTGAACCGCAGTCGTCTTCTCTTATGATAACTTCCTGGCTGACATCAACAAGACGTCTTGTGAGGTAACCGGAATCGGCTGTACGAAGAGCCGTATCGGCAAGACCTTTACGCGCACCGTGAGATGAAATGAAGTATTCCAAAACATTAAGACCGTCTCTAAAGCACGCTCTGATAGGAATTTCGACTGTTCTACCGGATGTATCGGCCATAAGACCGCGCATACCGGCAAGCTGTCTGATCTGGTTTACACTACCACGGGCACCGGAATTTGCCATCATGAATATCGGATTGAATTTATCGAGGTTATCCATAAGAGCTTTTGTAACTTTATCATTTGTTTCTTCCCATGTTTTGATAACCTTCTGATAACGTTCTTCTTCTGTCAAAGTACCGCGTCTGAAGAGTTTTGTGATTTTTTCAACTTCTTCGTCTGCTTCGGAAAGATAACCTTTTTTCGCCTCGGGGATAACTATATCCGATACGCTTATCGTAATAGCGCCCTTGGTTGAGAACTTGTAACCGAGTGATTTGATTTTATCAAGGAGCACCGCGGTTTCTGTTATGCTGTGCGTTTTAATGCACTTGTCAATAATCTTTCCGAGTTTTTTCTTATCAACAACGAATGTAACCTCAAGGTCAAATTCGTGTTCTGGATCAGATCTGTCAACAAAGCCTAAATCCTGGGGAATAACTTCGTTGAAGATTATCTGACCCACGGTAGCGTCGATAAGCTTTTTCTCGATTTTGCCGTCTATTTCTTTTTCGTTTATAACTTTAATCGGAACGTGAAGTCCTACTTCTTTATTTTCATAAGCGAGCTTCGCTTCCGTAAAGCTTGCAAACATTTTGTCTTTGCCGATCTCGTCGTCCTTTGTGATTGTAAGGTAATAACTACCCAAAATCATATCCTGTGTAGGAATTGTAACAGGGCGGCCGTCCTGCGGCTTTAAGAGGTTGTTTGCGGAAAGCATCAAAAATCTTGCTTCACTCTGCGCTTCGGGTGAAAGCGGAACGTGAACAGCCATCTGGTCACCGTCGAAGTCGGCGTTAAATGCCGTACATACCAGCGGGTGAAGTTTTAATGCTTTGCCTTCTACAAGAACCGGTTCAAACGCCTGGATACCGAGCCTGTGAAGTGTAGGAGCACGGTTAAGCATAACCGGATGCTCTCTTATAACTTCGTCAAGCACATCCCAAACCTCGGGACGGATTTTTTCAACCATTCTCTTTGCGCTCTTTATGTTATGAGCGAGACCGTTATTTACAAGTCTCTTCATTACAAACGGTTTGAAAAGCTCCAAAGCCATTTCCTTCGGCAAACCGCACTGGTAAATCTTAAGTTCGGGTCCTACAACGATAACGGAACGGCCCGAATAGTCAACACGTTTACCCAAAAGGTTCTGTCTGAAACGGCCCTGCTTACCTTTGAGCATATCGGAAAGAGATTTTAAAGGTCTGTTTCCGGGACCCGTTACGGCTCTGCCGCGTCTGCCGTTGTCTATAAGCGCGTCAACGGCTTCCTGAAGCATTCTCTTTTCGTTGCGCACGATGATATCGGGCGCGCCGAGTTCTAAAAGTCTTTTAAGTCTGTTGTTTCTGTTTATAACACGTCTGTATAAGTCGTTTAAATCGCTTGTTGCGAATCTGCCGCCGTCGAGCTGTACCATAGGACGGATTTCAGGCGGGATAACGGGCAGAACGTCCATTATCATCCACTCCGGTCTGTTTCCTGACTGGCGGAAGGACTCTACAACTTCAAGTCTTTTTACAATTCTTATTTTCTTCTGACCGGTTGATGCGTCTGCTTCTTCTCTGAGTTCTTCAGCGAGAGCGTCAACATCAATTTCCTGCAGAAGCTCTTTTATGGCTTCCGCGCCCATTCCTGCGCGGAATGCGTCCTCACCGAATTTTTCGCAGTGTTCGCGGTATTCTTTTTCGGTGAGTATCTGAGTTTTTGTAAGGTCTGTCTTGCCGGGATCTATTACGATATATGCAGCGAAATAGAGCACGTTTTCGAGCTCGCCGGGCGATATGTTTACCATAAGCGCGAGGCGGCTGGGACTGCCCTTAAAATACCAGATATGGCTGACGGGAGCCGCAAGCTCTATATGACCCATTCTTTCACGGCGCACTTTGGCTCTTGTAACCTCAACGCCGCAGCGGTCGCAGACAATACCTTTAAATCTGATTCTTTTATATTTTCCGCAGTGACATTCCCAGTCCTTTGTAGGTCCGAAAATTCTTTCGCAGAAAAGACCGTCTCTTTCAGGTTTTAAAGTACGGTAATTGATAGTTTCGGGCTTTTTAACCTCACCGTGAGACCATTCACGGATTTTTTCCGGAGAGGCAAGTCCTATTTGTATAGCTTCAAAAGTGTTAAATTCTAACACTGAAATTCCCCCTAACCTTGAAAATTAAATCTTATTCTTCGTCTTCGGAATCGAAATCCTCTCCGTCTTCATCGTCTTCGATATCATCGATATCGTCGAGTTCATCGAAATCGTCTTCTTCGTCTTCCGAATTGTCGTCGGTTAATCCGAGTTCGCTCATAATAAGATCTTCCTCGTCAACTTCCGAAAATCCGTTTTCGCCGAGATTATCGTCTCCCGGCATGGAGGACATTTCATCCGAAAGTTCCTCAAGGCTTATTTCGTCTATGTCATCGTCCGTAGACTCTGCAAGCGCAACTTCTTCCATATCTCTTGAAAGGAGTTTTACGTCAAGGCCGAGACTCTGAAGCTCTTTTATAAGTACTTTAAATGATTCCGGAATGCCCGGCTTCGGTATATTTTCGCCCTTAACTATTGATTCGTATGTCTTAACACGGCCGACAACGTCATCTGACTTAACCGTTAAGATTTCCTGCAGAGTATAAGCAGCGCCGTAAGCTTCCAGCGCCCAAACTTCCATTTCACCGAAACGCTGTCCGCCGAACTGGGCTTTACCGCCGAGAGGCTGCTGCGTAACGAGAGAGTAGGGGCCTGTGCTTCTCGCGTGAATCTTATCGTCAACAAGGTGGTGGAGCTTTAACATATACATGTATCCGACCGTTACGGGGTTGTCAAAAGGCTCACCCGTTCTGCCGTCGTAGAGCACCGTTTTGCCGTCGCGTCTGAATCCCGCTTCTTCGAGGGCCGCCATAATGTCGTCCTCGTTTGCGCCGTCAAATACAGGCGTTGCAACTTTAAAGCCCATCTCTTTAGCCGCGCGGCCGAGATGCACTTCAAGTACCTGACCTATGTTCATACGCGAAGGTACGCCCAAGGGGTTTAAAACAACGTCAAGCGGAGTACCGTCCGGCAAGAACGGCATATCCTCTTCGGGAAGTATTCTTGATACAACACCCTTGTTTCCGTGACGGCCTGCCATCTTATCGCCGACGGATATTTTTCTCTTCTGTGCTATATAGCAGCGTACAAGCTGGTTAACGCCCGGGGGCAGCTCGTCGCCGTTTTCTCTTGTAAATACTTTAACATCGACTATGATGCCGTATTCGCCGTGCGGAACACGAAGCGATGTATCTCTTACTTCGCGCGCCTTTTCGCCGAATATCGCACGGAGAAGTCTCTCTTCGGGAGTAAGCTCCGTTTCGCCCTTAGGCGTCACTTTGCCGACAAGGATGTCGCCCGCGTGAACTTCCGCGCCGACTCTTATAATACCGCGCTCGTCGAGGTCTTTTAAAGCGTCCTCGCCGACGTTGGGGATATCTCTTGTGATATCCTCAGGTCCGAGCTTTGTATCACGCGCTTCGGATTCGTATTCTTCTATATGAAGTGATGTTAATACGTATTCTTTAACAAGGCGTTCGTTTAATAGGATAGCGTCCTCGTAGTTATAACCTTCCCAGGTCATAAATCCGATAAGAACGTTTCTGCCGAGCGCGATTTCGCCGTTATCGGTTGAAGGACCGTCGGCTATAATATCGCCCGCCTTAACTTTTTCGTTCTTGGAAACTATGGGCTTCTGGTTTATGCATGTGCCCTGGTTTGAACGGCTGAATTTGATAAGCTTATGAGTATGTCTTTCGCCTTCTTTATCTTTAATAACTATCTTATCCGCCGAAACCTTTTCAACAACGCCATCTGCATCCGAAAGTACAACAACGCCGGAGTCTTTGGCAGCCTTGTATTCCATACCCGTACCGATAACAGGTGATTCCGTTTTCAAGAGAGGCACCGCCTGACGCTGCATGTTTGAACCCATGAGCGCACGGTTAGCGTCATCGTTTTCAAGGAAGGGTATCATAGCAGTAGCGACAGATACAACCTGCTTAGGCGATACGTCCATGTAGTCAACCTGCGTGGGCAAAACCTCAACGAACTGGTCAATTCTTCTGCACGTAACCTTCTTTGAAGCGAAAGTTCCGTCTTCGTTTAGGGGCTCGTTTGCCTGTGCAACGGTGTAGTTATCTTCAACGTCCGCCGTCATATATTCAATTTCATCAAGCACTCTTCCGTTTTCCTTGTCAACCTTACGGTAAGGCGCTTCGATAAAGCCGTATTCGTTAATTTTAGCAAATGTACTTAAAGAGTTTATAAGGCCGATGTTAGGACCTTCAGGCGTTTCGATAGGACACATACGGCCGTAGTGCGTATAGTGAACGTCACGAACCTGGAAGCCTGCACGCTCACGGCTGAGGCCGCCCGGTCCGAGGGCGCTGAGCCTTCTCTTATGAGTAAGCTCACCCAAGGGGTTTGTCTGATCCATAAACTGCGAAAGCTGTGAAGAGCCGAAAAACTCTTTTATTGTTGCAACAACAGGTCTGATATTTATAAGAGACTGGGGCGTTACGATATCGAGATCCTGAATGCTCATTCTCTCTCTTACGCCTCTCTCCATTCTCGCAAGACCCATGCGGAACTGGTTTTGCAAAAGCTCGCCAACGCCGCGCAGACGACGGTTTCCGAGATGGTCGATATCGTCAACCTGACCTACGCCGTAGGAAAGGTTTAAGCAGTAGTTTACGGAAGCCATGATATCGTCAACCGTTATATGCTTCGGCACAAGCTCGTCCCTGCGCATGTCGATCGCCTTTTTAATTTCTTCTTCCGTGCCGCCCTGCTCCATAATTTCTTCAATTACGCTGCGTACAACTTTTTCTTTGATTTTAAGGTCCGAAATATCAAAATCAACATAGTTTTTGATATCAACCATGTTATTTGAAAACACTTTGATTTTCTTTTCGTCAACGAGAAGCATAACGGTATTAATGCCGAGCTTTTCAATTTCTTCTGCCGCTTCTCTCTTTATAAGCTCGCCTGCCGCTACAAGGATTTCGCCCGTTTCGGGGTTTACGATATGGTCAGCCGAAATGTGACCCGAAATTCTCGCCGCGATAGCGAGTTTTTTGTTGAATTTATATCTTCCGACTTTAGCGAGGTCATATCTTCTCGGATCAAAGAAGAACGCGTTTATAAGCGATCTCGCGCTGTCCTCTGTCGGGGGTTCGCCCGGACGGAGACGACGGTAAAGCTCAAGCAGTGCGCTTTCTTCGTTTTTGGTGCTGTCCTTTTCGAATGTTGCGTAAAGCTTTTCGTCTTCGCCGAACATATTTATAATATCTATATCCGTGCCGAGACCGAGACAGCGCAAAAGAATTGTAACAGGCAATTTTCTTGTTCTGTCAACACGTACATAGAAAACATCGTTTGAATCTGTTTCATATTCAAGCCAAGCACCGCGGTTGGGGATAACCGTGCTTGCCAAAAGTTTTTTGCCTACTTTGTCATACTGTGTGGTATAATAAATGCCGGGTGATCTTACGAGCTGGCTGACAATAACTCTTTCAGCTCCGTTTATGATAAATGTACCCTGGTTTGTCATGAGAGGGAAATCGCCCATAAAGATTTCCTGTTCCTTTATCTCGTGAGTATCCTTATGGATAAGTCTCACCTTAACGCGCAGAGGTGCACAGTAGTTAGTATCTCTTTCTTTGCATTCTTCAATATCATACTTCGGATTGTTCCTGTCCAAAGTATAATCGGTAAATTCCAAAATAAGATTGCCCGTATAATCGGTAATCGGAGACACGTCTCTGAATACTTCTTTAAGGCCTTCCTCAATAAACCAGTTATAAGAGTCCTTCTGAACGCCGATAAGGTTCGGCATTTCCAAAACCTCATTGATTTTGGCATAACTCATTCTGGTGTTTTTCCCCAGGGTAACCGGATGTACCATATAATCACCTCGTCTAAAAATTTGCTATATGTAAGTCTTTAATATGGCGCCAAAGATTTACATATATAAGCCATCCGCATAAGTTATCTGAAACTGCAAACCGCAGAGATGCTGAATTCATAAGGCATATTACTACAGAATACACCTATTTTAGCTTATAACGTAGATTATTATTGTAACACACGGCATCGGATATGTCAAGAGTTTTTTTCGGAAATTTAGCATTTTTTTCTTGTGATAAAAAAAGACCGCAACTTTCATTGCGATCCTTTTCTATTTCTGCATTTTTCACTATATATTCTACATTTTTAATGTGCCTGCACATCAAGGTTATCCGAAATTCCCGGACTTTAGTTCGTTGGAATTTCGTGATGTTCTTATTTCCAAAGATATTCTTTCTTATTATCTATATACTCTTTTTTCTCTCTTCCCTCTTTCAAAAGTCTGAGCATCTCTGTTTCGCTGTTATTTTTCATAGCCGTTTCGTATTCGCGAAGCCTTTTTATAAGAGCTTCAAGCTCTGTCAGGATATTTTCCCTGTTTTCGAGGAAAAGTTCCGCCCATACTTTCTCATCAAGCGCCGCGTCGCGCGTCATGTTTTCAAAGTTTAAATCAGAAAAGCCGATGTGCTCCGCTGCGGTTTCGCTTTTTACCAAAGCGCTTGCCACAATACGCATTAGCTGCGTAGTATATGCAGTTATTCTGTCATGCTCGCGGGGCGTGCTCATCTCAATATTTGCAAATCCTATCTGCGTTAAAAGCTTGCTTACTTTTTCAAGTGCAAGAAGCGGCGCGTCATTTTGCGTTGTAACAACAACATCGCATCCCTCAAAAAGCTTGTGCTTTGAGTTTTCAAAGCCCGACTGCACTCCGCCCGCCAAGGGGTCTGTTCCTATAAAAGTAAAGCCGCGCTCTTTTGCTATTTCCGAAGCTTCTGCCGAAACATACTGTTTTGTGCCGCAGCAGTCAAGAACAATGCAGTCCTCATTTATTTTTTCCGCATTGTTTTTGAGATAATCTATAGCCTCTTTCGGGTTTAATGCCAGAAAAATTACTTCACAGCGCGACAAAAGGTCGCCTTCCAGAATATCGTCTATTACACGCGTGATTTTTGCTTTAATGTTTATATCGTGGTTTTTATCAATGCCGAAAACAACATGGGATGTGTTGATTTTTAAAGACTTTGCGATGGACGCGCCGATAAGGCCGAGACCGACAATACCTATTTTCATAGCATAAAACCCCCTTATTTAAATTAAGGGCTGTAAAAATACTTGTTTTTACAGCCCTTTATGTATGCTCAAACCGTTGGGTTAGGAAAAAGTATTTGGAATGGACAAACGGAATCCGAAGGCGTACAAAAGTACGTCGAGAGGTGACGTTTGTTCATAGCAAAAAGGCTTAAATTCCGGAAAAATCGATTGACATGAGTTTTTTGAGCATTATGATTTGATTATACCATCTTTGCCTTTTTGCAGCCCGGACTTTTTATTAAACCCTAATTATTTTACTTCGTATGTCCAGCCGAGCACATCTTCTGCTCTGCCGTTCTGGATATCCGTTATAGAGTTATAAAGTCTTTCCGCTATCGGACCTGTCTTGCCGCCGTTTATAGTAGCGATTTTGCCTTCCCAGTTGAGCTCGCCGATAGGCGAAATAACAGCTGCCGTACCTGTACCGAAAGCTTCGTCAAGCTTGCCTGCGTCGTTTGCTTCGTAGAGTTCCTGAATTGAAAGTCTGCGTTCTTCGCAGGGCACGCCCCAGTATTTAAGTATCTGGATAACGCTGTCACGCGTTACGCCGGGGAGCAAGCTGCCTTCAAGCGCGGGTGTAACAACTTTGCCGTCGATAACAAAGAATACGTTCATCGTTCCAACTTCTTCAACGTATTTTCTCTCTACGCCGTCAAGCCAGAGAACCTGTGTATAACCTTTTTCCTGTGCAACTTCCTGGGCTTTGATACTTGCAGCGTAGTTGCCTGCTGTCTTTGTATGACCCATACCGCCTTTTACGGCACGAACATAATTATCTTCAACATAAATTTTAACCGGGTTTATGCCTTCGGGATAATATGAACCAACGGGCGAAAGAATTATGATATATTTATATGTCTGAGACGGTTTAACGCCGAGGTGAACGTCCGTTGCGATAATAAAGGGTCTTATATATAAAGCAGTGTCCTTTTCCTGGGGAATCCAGTCCTGGTCAACTTTGATAAGCTCGCAAAGAGCTTTTGTGCAGAACTCTTCATCAATTTTCGGAATGCAGAGTCTGTCGTTTGAGCTGTTTGTTCTCGCCATGTTTTTGTCGGGACGGAAAAGCAGGATTTTTCCTTCTTTTGTTTTATAAGCTTTCATACCCTCGAAAATAGCCTGTCCGTAATGGAGAACCATTGAAGCGGGGTCCATCATAAGCGGAGCATAGGGAACTATTCTTGCGTCATGCCAGCCTTTTTCGGGGCAGTAATCCATAACAAACATATGATCTGTAAAAATTTTGCCGAAACCGAGCGCAGCACCTTTTTCGGGCTTTGCCTTAGGAGTAGTTGTTCTTGTGATTGAAATTTCCATTTGAAACACTTCCTTAAACGTTTTTTATTTGACTATTATTATACACCCTTTTTCCTGCATAAACAATAGTTTTTTCCATAATTTTATTTTTTTTAATAATTTAATTTGCAGCAATTCCGCCAAATTCACATATACTGAATAACGGGAGCGCCGTATGCTCCCAACCCGATCTATGAGGTGACATAATGAAAAAACGCATTTTGCCGCTTTGCAATGTACCGGAAGGTAAGTGCGCCGAAATATATAAAATAATGTGCAAAGGAGAAAACAGACGGCGGTTTTTGGATTTGGGAATGATAAAAGGCACAAAAGTTGTGCCCCTTTTTAAAAGTCCGGCGGGCGATCCCACCGCGTATCTTGTGCGCTCGGCTGTAATAGCAATCAGAAGCGAAGACGCCAAGAATATACTCGCAAAAATATAAAGGGCTGTGAAAGCACAGCCCTTTGCTCTTATTTATTCAGATATCTGTAAATCATTGTACAAGCTTCCGCACGTGTTAAAGAGTTTGCAGGGCGGAACGTATTGTCTTCATATCCCGTAATAATTCCGAGATAAGCCATACCGCGTACGGCGTCTTTTGCCCATGAGCTTATTCTGTTGTTATCCGCAAAGCCGAGTTCAAAATCGTTTTCTATAAGCTCCCCGGAAATTCTTGACATTACAAGCGCAAACTGTTCGCGTGTTAAAAGATCATCGGGACCGAAGCTGCCGTCTGCATAACCTGCGAAAACGCCGCGGCTTACCAAAAGATAAACAGATTCTTTTGCCCAGTCTGCAATTTTATCATCGTCAGAAAACGCGGGATTTTCTGCCGTGCCGAGTTCGCCTTCAATACCGAGAACGCGAACCATTGTTACAGCCATTTCCTGACGTGTCAGCGACTTGTCGGGACGGAACGTGTTATCTTCATAGCCTTTGAATATGCCTTTTTCAGACATTGATGTTACATATTCTTTTGACCAGTGGTTTGCAATATCCGAAAAAGCTGCGTTTTGGTCTTCAGCGGTGCTGCCCGTATTTACAGTATTGCCTGTGTTTCCGGTGTTGCCCGAATTAACGCCGCCGGAGCTTCCGGAGCCGCCTGAATTGCCGGTTTTACCGCTGTTGCCTGTGCCGCTGTTGTCTGTATCATCAGAATCATCGGGAACGTCGTCTGAAATCTGATTGTTGTTGCCCTGATTCCCCGTGCTGCCCGTATTTCCGGAATCACCGGTATTACCGCCGTTTCCGGTTTCGCCCGTGTTACCGGTTTCACCTGTGTTGCCTGTTTCACCTGTGTTGCCTGTTTCACCTGTGTTGCCTGTTTCGCCCGTGTTGCCTGTTTCGCCCGTGTTGCCTGTTTCGCCTGTATTGCCGGTATTCGGTTCGGGTTCATCTTCAATAAAGCCCTGGCCCTCATAAAGACCCGTTGCCTCACCGGAATTCATTATGGCTTTAACGATTTTCGGGCTTGAATTCAACATTGACAGCGCCGTATCTAAATCAGTATCCGGTTTAAGTGCAACAAAAGCCAAATACTGGTCTGTGAGTTCGTTATACGCAAGTGTATTTTTCTCTGCGCCGTCTGTATATACGGGGTTTCCGCCGTTTAGTTTATTCCCTACGGAAAGCATTCTCGCTATAACGCCCTCGTCAATGCCGTCTTCTTTGCAAATTCTCCGGAAATCAGAATAGGTGCTTCCGAGATAGTAAGAGCATAAATCATTTATCGCTTCTTTTTGCCCGTCTGTAACGGGGTTGCTGACGCGGTTAATGATATCTTTGAAGAAAGTGTTTCTGGTGTTTTCCTCAATAATTTTTAATCTCTTCAAAAAATCCAGCAGCTGCTCTTTTGTGTAATAATTCAAAAGTCTGCCTATTATTTTGCTTGTATCGCCGCTTGTATCACCGTTGTACTCTTTAATTTCGGCTTTTAAGAGTTCTACACCGCTGTCTCGTCCTAAAAACGAACGGAACAAACGCATTAAAACCTCGCGGTCTTCTTTTTCATATTCAGCCATTTTTACAACGAGAGAACCGACGTCCAAAGCGGACTCAGCAAACACTGTGGGCACGGAGGTGCACAGCATAAAAATCGCAATTAATATACTTATTAGTTTTTTCTTCATTATAATGTCACCTTATCTGTTCTCCAAAAATTTATACATCATTGTACACGTTTCGGCACGCGTTACGTCTTTCTGCGGGCGGAAGGTCTGGTCTTCATAACCGCCGACTATTTTAAGAGTAACCATTGTGGCTACGGCGTCTTTTGCCCAGCCGCTTATCTTTTCGGCGTCGTTAAACTTAAGTTCCGAAAGCGTTTCGGGCGGATTTGTGAGCGCTCTTGCGAGTACCAGCGAGAGCTGTTCGCGCGTTATAATGCCGCGCGGACCGAAGCTGCCGTCATCATAGCCCTTAAATATGCCTTTACTTACCAAAAGATATACATAATCCTTTGCCCAATCGGCTATTTCGTCATCATCGGTAAACTTCTCTATATCCGCTGTGCCGAGCTCGCCTTCAAGACCTAAAAGCCTTACAACGGATACTGCCATTTCCTGTCTCGAAAGACCTATATCCGGGCGGAACGTGCCGTCTTCATAGCCCTTAAAAATACCGCGTCCTGCCATAGTGTTTGCGTAATCTTTCGCCCAGTGGCTTGATATATCGGTAAATGAAACATCTGTTTCCGCAGGAGTGTTTCCACTCTCACTTGTGCCGTCATTTATATTAGACGCGTTAGTATCCTGATTTGTTCCGTCATTTGTATTATTTCCGTTATTTTGCGTCTGAGTATTTCCTGTGTTTGTGTCAGTTCCTGCATTATTTCCGGTGCTTGTGCCGGAATTGTTACCTGTGTTATTTCCTGAGTTTGTGCCTTCATTGTAACCGGTGTTATTTCCTGAGTTTGTGCCGTCATTGTTACCGGTGTTATTTCCTGAGTTTGTGCCCTCATTGTTACCGGTGTTATTTCCGGTATTTGTACCCGAATTGTTGCCGGTGTTATTTCCGGTATTTGTACCCGAATTGTTGCCGGTGTTATTTCCGGTATTTGTGCCCGAATTGTTGCCGTTATTTTCCGTGTTCTGTCCGTCGTTGCCGTTATTTCCGTTGTTTTCGTTGTTATTTGTTTGTGACGGATTATTATTCTGGTTGTCTGATGTTGTATCTTTTTCGATTAAATCATCACTGGTATAACTTCCTAAATCCGGATGGGTTTCTGCAAATTCCTTGCCGGGTTCAAAACCGTAAGTATCTTCAAAACCGGTTGGCGGGTCTACGGTTTCCATATCGTCTACATATTCATCAAAATAATTTGAATCTTCGTCATTTTCAACACCGTCTAAAACCTCAATTGAGCCGTCAACGGTTTGGATTTCAACAAGTTCATAATCCTGTGTTCCCACATCATCGGGTGAATAATCAAGTTTTAACAAAACATTTTGAAAAGCAGTGTCTTTAACTCTGAACTTGATTTCGCAAAAATCACCGTTGTCATAGCAATTAGAGGCGTTAGCCCATAAAATCATAATTTGGCTGCAGTCTTCAAGGCTGCCTTCCGGGTCTTGAATATTTGATATAAACTGTCCTTTAAAAATATCAAGTTTGTTAATTGAAACCGGTTCGAGAGCCAATGTATTAAACCTTACTATCAGCAGCAGCGCCGCCAATCCCGAATTGTTCTCAACAGACAGCTTAACACTGACCTCATCACCTATCGATGCTGTCTCATTTGACAGGGAGAAAACAGGCATTTCATCTGCCAAAACATTTATTCCGCAAAGGGAAACTATAAAAACTAATGTAATTATTATGCTAAAAACTTTTTTCATGTCAAACACTCCATAAAAAGACGAAAGGACTGCTGCAACAAGAACTTTGTCCGTGACACCCGCTGTCCGCGAGGGACAGCGGGTGCCGGAACTTAGTATTTCTTATTAGCAGCAGCCCTAAACATCAATTAGTTATTCAAGCTGTAATCTTAAATTATTAATCTAAGTATTTTGCAGCAAATCTGCTGATCATAGCTGCAGCTTCAGCTCTTGTGATCTGGTTCTTACCGAGGAATGTGCCGTCCGGATATCCGTTAACAACTCCTGCTTCTGCCATAGGTGCGATGTACGGTGATGCCCATTCATTTGTTGTTGTACCGATATCTGTGAACGAAGCTTCTCTGTCGAGAGGTTCATGAGCCGTTCTGGTAAGTACTGTTGAGAGTTCTTCACGTGAGATGATTCTTTCAGGTGCGAAGTAACCTTCGAGGTAACCTTCATAGATATTCTTCTCAACTGCGAGAGCTACATATTTCTCAGCCCAATCTGCGATTTCGTCTCTGTCTGAGAACTTGTCGAGTACGCTGAGGTCAGCGGAATCAACTTCGCTTTCAAGACCGAGGAGTCTTACCATTGCAACTGCGATTTCCTGTCTTGTGATACCAAGGTCAGGTCTGAATGTGCCGTCTCCGTAACCTTCGAAGATACCTCTGTCAACTGCGTCGTTGATTTCATCTTCAGCCCAGTGA
This sequence comes from Clostridia bacterium, assembly GCA_017620205.1. Classification (GTDB taxonomy): domain Bacteria; phylum Bacillota; class Clostridia; order UMGS1883; family UMGS1540; genus UMGS1540. The sequence goes on from JAFZQX010000018.1 coordinate 48,475, forward strand.
CCGTCGATGTCTTCAAAACCTTCTTTTACAGGTGTGGGAGGAGGCGTCGGAGCCTTTTCTTCATACTTAGCATAGAGAGTTATGTCATTCTCTACAGCCTTGTTAAAGTCATAAGGTGTTGTGAACTCAGGATCTTCGTACCAGTTATCAAACTCGTAACCTTCACGGTCTTTCGGTGTTGCTTTGCTTTCAGCAAGCTTATCACCTTTCGGAACTTTAACTGTATTTGTTGTTCCGTCGCCGTTATCAAGTGTTACAGTCTGGTTTGTAACAGTGGGTTTTCCGCCGCCGCTGGGGCCGCTGGACGATCTGGTTTTAATCGTGAGATTAGCTTCGAGATCGAGAGGTTCATAACCGGCTTTTGTGATATGAGCTTTAACTTTGTATGTGCCCTTTTCAACAACATCTGCAGCTTTAACTGCATCGCCGTTGTTATCGAAGTAAGAGTAAGCTATTTTAACACCGGGTGTTGCGTTTGCGCCTGCCGTAACATCGATTGTCTGCGGCTGACCGTTTCTTGTTACCGTCTTGTCGGCCATTGTGTAGCCTTCGATAACCGGGTTCTTGATTGTGAATGTTGTTTCAAGTACCTGAGGCTCTAAGTCGCCGGAAGAAACTGTTACTGTTTCTTTGTATGTTCCGGGTTCTGTCGGAGCTTCATTTGTAGGATCGCCTATAGCTTCACCTGTCTCGGGATTGATCTGCTGATATTCGTATGTGATTTCAACAGGTTCTGTTGCACCGTCTGCTTTTTCTACGGGAACAGAATGTTCTTCACCGTCATACGGGAATTCCTTAGCTTCTTCAGGTAATGAGTAACCTTTTACTTCAGTCTCGGGTTCGGGATTGATAGTAAATGTTGTTTCAAGTATCTGAGGCTCTAAATCGCCCGCAGAAACAGTTGCTGTTTCTTTGTATGTGCCGGGTTCTGTCGGAGCTTCGTTTGTAGGATCGCCTATAGCTTCACCTGTTGCAGGATCAACCTGCTGATATGTATATGTAGGTGTTGCATCGGGTGTTGCATCCTGACCTGCTACAACGTCAACACTGTGCGGTGTTCCGGTGTAATCAAATGTCTGATTTTCGGGGAGGCTGTAACCTTTAACTTCTGTTTCCGCAGGAGCAGTTGCCGTAACTGTTACGGGAACATCTGTTACAGGTTCATAATGCTCAGCGTCTGCCGGTGTGTAGTTTGCGGGATATGTTTTCTGACCTTCCTCTACGGGTGTTGTGGGATCTACCCATTCCCAACCTTCGGGAAGAACTATAACATCTGCATAATCTGCAAGCGTCTTGCCGTCTTCGTATACTACTTCATACGGGCCGGGAACTGCATATCCGGGTGCATTCTCACCGGGAGCCTTTGTAATTTCATATTCTACGCTGATAGGCGTATCCTTGTATTCAGGATCGTCGCTTGAAATTACAACTGTTTCTCTGTATTTACCGGGTTCTGTCGGTACTTCGCCGTCATCCATCGGTTTCCAAGTGCCGTCGGTTTCATCATATTTCTCATATGTGGGTTCGCCGATTGTTGCGTCTGCAGGTGTTGCATCCTGTCCGGGTTCAACTTCGAAGCTGTGTTCTTCACCGTCATACGGTATCGGAGTTTCAACGTCTGCAAAGTCATAACCTGTGATATCGCCTTTAGCAATTACTGTAACGGGAACGTCTGTTACCGCTTCGTAATGCTCAGCGTCTGCCGGTGTGTAGTTTGCGGGATATGTTGATTCACCTTTAACTACGGGTGTTGAATCATCAGCCCATGCCCAACCTTCGGGAAGAACTATAACATCTGCATAATCTGCAAGTGTCTTACCTTCTGCGTATTCTACTTCATACGGACCGGGAACTGCATATCCGGGTGCATTCTCACCGGGAGCCTTTGTAATTTCATATTCTACGCTGATAGGCGTATCCTTGTATTCGGGATCGTCGCTTGAAATTACAACTGTTTCTCTGTATTTACCGGGTTCTGTCGGTACTTCGCCGTCATCCATCGGTTTCCAAGTGCCGTCGGTTTCATCATATTTCTCATATGTGGGATCACCGATTGTTGCGTCTGCAGGTTCTGCATCAGGTCCTGCTTCAACGTCGAAGCTGTGTTCTTCACCGTCATACGGTATCGGAGTTTCAA
>JAFZQX010000019.1 GCA_017620205.1 Clostridia bacterium
AAATCTTAAAATATGGGATAATACGCCGATTGCGGATACGCAAATTGACCTGTTCTACAAGAGAATGAACGATATGATTGACAGCATAAAAGACGACAGAACTAATATGGATGTTGTCTATGAAGTTATGCTCAAAATGGGCGTTCCTCTTTATATTCCCGTAACTTATACGGAAATCAACGACAAAATCGCTTATGTGGTTGGCGATATGCTTCTGCTTGTTTGTCTTGCAGACAACATCACAGCAGAGGATATTGAAAAAATGGCAGACTTTGCCCCTGCAAAAATCGTTTGCGCAGAACAGGGTTTTGCAGACGACTCGGCATTATCAAACGCACATTATATTTTGAAAGATAAAGAAATTGAACTAAAATTAGTATAGAAATAGTACTGTATAACCGATATTATCAAGGATAAAACAGAAGGTAGAGAATTTATGGAATACGATATTGTAGAATGTATCTCATGCTGGTATGATTTATTGGGGTTTGGGACACCTTTTATTGAGGCAGAATGGAATTTACATAATGAGGTATGCTCTAAAAATTACGAAAGAATCAAAAATGTTGAGCATAAACTAATAGGCGGGTTGTCCATAAATGTTCACAAACTATTTATAAATGATGGGGTGGCTTGTAACATAGATACTCAAAATGAGCCAATACATCGCGTTGCAGACAAACTTGAATTGTTGATTACGGATTATAATGCGATTAATTATGTAGAAAAAAAGGAAGGTTATCCAGGCGCCAGAGGCGTTTTGACCTGTGGTTACAGGTTTGCCTATGAATCTACAGATGTGTTAGATAATTGTTATGAAATAAAATATTTTCATCCTCGATATTTCCAAATGAATACAGCATATTCAAAAGCATATATAATGGAAAGTAATAGTAGTAAGTTTACAGTAAATGGAGCAAAAGAAAAAATCACAAATGCATATTTGTATATTGATTATGAATTATACTTATACTTTTTGAAAAACATAAATAAAGATCAAGGTGATAAAATAACCATAAAATATGAATCTGACAAAATAATAGTTGATGTGTATTTTTTTTCAAAACATTATGCAACATTAGTTTTTGAGAATAAAAGATTTGAATTTGCATACGCGGGCATTAAAACAAAATTATATAAATTATTGAAAATGAAATCAGAAGCAGAACTGGATGCTATTGATAATGCATATAAACATGCGCAAATGTATTCAAAAATGGATGAATAATTAAAGAAACAGAATTAACTTAAAAGGTGAAAGCAAATGAAGCTAAAATTTAAAAATCAACAATTTCAGACAGATGCGGTAAATGCAGTTGCCGATTTATTCAAAGGACAGGAGCGGTTACAATCCACCTTTGAGATAAGCGATAGTAGTCAGATAAATTTGTTTGGCAATGAGTTTGGTATCGGTAATACGCTTAATATAAAAACGGAGGATTTATGCGAAAATCTGCATGAAGTACAGAAAAGGAGCAATCTTCCGCTTACAAACGATAAGGCAGATGACGGCGAATTTGACAAGTCTTTTTGTATTGAAATGGAAACGGGCACAGGCAAAACCTATGTATATACAAAGACTATCTTTGAATTAAACAAGCGGTACGGGCTTACAAAGTTTATAATCGTTGTGCCGTCCGTTGCTATCCGTGAGGGCGTATGCAAATCTCTTGATATAACAAAGGAGCATTTTGAAAATCAGTATGACAATGTGCCTTTCAGACATTTTATATATAATTCGGGTAAGCCGTCCGATGTAAAAACCTTTGCCACAAGCAGCAATATTGAAATTATGATTATTAACATTGACGCATTTAAAAAGGCCGAAAATGTTATAAATCAGGAAAGCGAAAAATTCAATGGCGAAACGGCGATGAAGTATATCCAAAATACAAATCCCGTTGTCATTATTGATGAACCGCAAAGCGTTGACAATACTGATAAGGCAAAGGAAGCGATAAGCTCCTTAAATCCATTGTTTATATTGAAATATTCCGCAACGCACAGGTCTATGGTAAACCTTATTTACAGACTTACTCCTGTTGACGCATATCAAATGGGACTTGTAAAGCAAATTTGCGTATCATCAAATGCAGTTGCAAACGATTTTAATAAGCCTTATATAAAACTGTTGTCGGTATCAAATGATAACGGTTTTAAGGCGAAAATTGAAATGGACATTGAAGCAAAGGGCGGTAGTGTTTCAAGAAAAACTTTAACCGTAAAGCCCAATGATGATTTATTCTTGATGTCGGGCAAAAGAGAACTCTATGAGGGTTATCAGATTGCAGGGATAGACTGCACACCGGGCTTTGAAAGTATTGAATTTTCAAACACAGAAACGGTAGCTATCGGCAAGGCGATAGGTGCAATAGACGAAAATATTATCAAAGAAGCACAAATCAAGCGGACAATAAGGGCGCATCTTGATAAAGAACTAAGATACAGGGATAAGGGAATAAAGGTTTTGTCTTTGTTCTTTATTGACGAGGTAAAAAAATACCGTCTTCCCGATGGTGCAAAGGGTATTTATGCCGAAATGTTTGAACGCTGTTATAACGAGCTTATAAACAAGCCTAAATACGAAAGTCTTAAAAAGGATTTTCCGCAAAACACCGACAAGGTACATGACGGATATTTCTCACAGGACAAAAAAGGTGCTTACAAGGATACCAAAGGCGATACAATAGCCGATTACGATACATATAACACGATTATGCGTGATAAGGAATGGCTGTTAAGCTATGACTGTCCTTTACGCTTTATCTTTTCTCACTCTGCCTTAAAAGAGGGCTGGGACAATCCGAATGTATTTCAGATTTGTACGCTTATTGACCAAAAATCAACCTTTACTTGCCGTCAGAAAGTAGGCAGAGGTTTAAGGCTTTGCGTTGACCAAACGGGTGAACGAATTGAGGATAAAAACATAAACATTCTTCATGTAATGGCAAACGAGAGTTTTTCGGAATTTGCCGATACGCTTCAAAAAGAGATTGAGGAAGATACAGGAATTAAATTCGGTACGCTTCAAATCAGTCTTTTCAGCGGTATGATTTATACCGAAACAAAAACGGTAGAAAAGACCATTACCAAAGAGGAAGCAACAAAGGTTGTAGAGATACTCAAAACAAGCGGAGCTATTACCGATGAGGGCAAAGTCGATAAGGCAAAGGCTGTTCAGATACCCGATATTCCAAAGGAGCTTGAAACTGTTAAACAAGAGGTCATAAAGGTAATTGAGCAGGCTGAAACGGTTGATGTAGAGGAAATTGCCGGAATTTCATACACAGAAGAAATCAAAGAGGAAAAGACTGTTTCCTATGATGAAGCTCAGGAGCTTATGACGCACTTTGAGCAGAAGGGTTATGTCGATAAAAAAGGCAAAATCAAGGACACAATGAAAAACGCACTTTTAACGGGTACGCTTGATTTGCCTAAAAAGTATGAAGCTGCAAGAACGAGAATTGAAGATGTTGTTTCCAAAGCTGATAACAAAGTGCCTGTCCGTGATGATTCAAAAGAGGTCATTGTAAGGCTCAATAAGCAAGTAATGTTATCACCCGAATTTATGGAACTTTGGGGTAAAATCAAACAAAAGACGGCGTACCGTGTGCAGATTGATACGGACAAGCTCATAGAGAATTGCGTTAAGGAAATCTCCGTTATGCCTGAAATACCAAAGGCACGGCTTATATCAAAGACTGCTTTGTTTGATATTAAAAATGCGGGCGTTACATATAGCGAAAATGAAATGCGGACGGAGGATTTAAGCGATACCTATGATTCGCTCCCGTTTATTTTGGGTGTTATAAGCGAGGAAACACTTATTAAAAAAGCGACTGTTGCAAGAATAATTGAAGAAAGTGGCAGAGCAAAGGACTTTCTTAACAATCCGCAGGCGTTTATGGAACAATGCCTTGATATAATAAAGCACAACAGACACGCTTTGGCGATTGACGGTATCAAATATGTAAAACTTGACGGCAAGGAATACTATGCACAGGAAATATTCGATTCCTCAGAGCTTGTCGCAAATCTTGACAGAAATGCGGTAGCGGTGTCTCGCAGCGTATATGACCATATTATCTATGATTCCTCAACCGTTGAAAAACCGTTTGCGCTGGCGCTTGATAACGATCCTGATGTTAAGATGTTCTTTAAGATACCCGACAGATTTAAGATTGATACACCTATCGGAACATACAATCCCGATTGGGCTGTGCTTTGGGAGAAAAACGGCGAACAGAAGTTATACTTTATTCTTGAAACAAAGGGGACTACAAGCCTGTTTGACTTAAAAACGCCCGAACAGCTCAAAATTCATTGTGGAGCTATGCACTTCAAAGCTCTTGATAATGGAATTGAAATGCCTGAACGCCCCATAAAGGATTGGGATAAGTTTAAGGTGAATGAGTAATGATGTAATTTTTGATTGTATAAGAAGGCGATAAACCAATGAATCAAGTATTTTTTACTGCTGATTTGCATTTTGGGCACGAAAATGTAATTCAATTTGATAATCGTCCTTTTGAGTCAGTTGAAGAAATGGATACTGAACTAATGCGACGATGGAATAACAAAGTCGAAAAAAGCGATCTTGTATATGTGCTTGGCGATATGATTTGGAAAACAAAAAATGATGAGGCAGAGGCTATTATTAAAAGCCTTAACGGTCAAATTATTCTTATTAAAGGCAATCATGACCGATTTTTAAGTAACGCAAAGGCAAAAAAGGCTCTTGCCGGATTGAAGGATTATGATGATATTACTGTAAAACTTGCCGATGGAACCGATCGAAGATGTATTTTAAGTCATTATTTTATGCCGTTTTACAACGGTCATCATTATCAGGCTATACATCTGCACGGTCATTCACATTCTACCGAGGAAGCAAAAATTGAATTTGAAATTGCAAAAGAACTTAATGAAAAGGGCTTCACTAACGAAATATACAATGTCGGCTGTATGTATTGGAACTATGAGCCTGTTACACTTGATGAAATACTAAAATCAAAACAAAAATAATGTAATATAGCAAAAAGTAGATTGGAAGTGCGGTGCCTATGAACAGCAGGATTTTGTTGATTTTGAAATATCTATGGGAGAATACTGATGAAAACAATACTGTATCTATTGCCGAGCTAATTCAATATCTCGGTAATAATGGGCTGTCTGCTGACAGGAAAACCGTTTCAAAATACATTGATATGTTAAGTGAGTTTGGTTTGGACATTGTAAAGCTGCGTAAAACGCAAAACCAATATTACATTGCAACCCGGCATTTTGAAGCACCGGAAGTTAAAATGCTTATAGATGCAGTACAATCATCAAGGTTTATTACAAAAAGAAAAAGCAAGGAGCTTATAAATAAGTTGTCTGCCTTTGTTGCTCCCGACCAATCATCGGTGCTGAAGCGTCATTTGTATGTCGATTCAAGAAACAAGGCAAGCAACGAGTCTATATATGTTACTGCGGACAGCATACAAACTGCTATAACGGCGAAAAAGAAAATTTGCTTTCAGTATTTTGATTACAATGTTAATATAAAGCAAATACCACGCCACGATGGCGCATTATACACAGTATCTCCCTACGACCTTATATGGAGCAATGATACATATTACCTTGCCGGCTTTCATGAAAAGAAAGGCATTGTATCAAAATTCAGAGTAGATCGCATTAAAAATCTTGAAATAATGGAGGACAAGATACTCCGTAAGCCATCAGATTATTCTGTTGCAGAGTTTTTCACAGAGGAGTTTTCAATGTTTGACGGTGAGGACTGTGAAGTAACACTTCTTTGCGAAAATGCTTTGATGAACAGCATTGTTGACCGATTTGGAACGAAGATAAAGACAGTAATTGTGGATGATGAGCATTTTACGGTAACATTAACCGTAGATTTAAGTAGTATCTTTTACGGTTGGGTATTTGCTTCTGAGGGAAGGATGAAGATTATTGCACCGCAAAAGGCAATCGACGGGTTTGAAGCCGTCTGGGATAATTTTAAGAAATAACCGAATAGTTGGATGTAAAAAACTTACAAAAGGCTATTGTGTTCTTTGTGCAAATCGCTGAAAATTAAAAAAATGGCTTTAAGGTGGGTAACTGATTACCCACCTTAATTTTTACCTATTGACAACTTTTTCTTATGGTGTTATACTCTAATCTATCAAGAACAAATGTTCCTTATAGGAGATTTTATTATGAGAAGCAAAAATACCGAACTGATGAACAAAATAAAAATCTATATTGAAGATTGTTTTGAAAACAACCACCGTATGCCAACAGTTCGTGAAATCGCAAAGGAAATGAAAATTGCTGTTTCCTGTGCGCATAGGTATCTTGTTGAAATGGCTGACAGAGAAATCATATCCTATGCAAATGGGAAAATGTCAACCGATAAGATTGATAAAATGGATTTGAGGACAAACAATGCAGCTTTGGTAGGTTCTATCCCTTGCGGCACACCTGATGAGCGAGAAGCGCTGGTTGAAGATTATATGCAGTTGCCCATATCCATTTTCGGCAAAGGTAATTTGTATATACTTCACGCTGACGGGGATTCAATGATTGATGCGGGCATAAATGACGGTGATTTGGTTGTTATAAAAGAACAAGACTACGCCAGCGTAGGACAAATTGTAGTTGCGTTAGACGATAATAACTGTAACACGCTGAAAACGCTTGCTTTTGATAAAGATAAAAAGTGTTATTATCTACACCCTGAAAACAAAAACTACGATGATATATATGTTGCAGGGCTTTCTATTCAAGGCGTTGCACAGCACATTATAAAGAAACTGTAACAGTATCAAAAATACACACAGAAAGTGAGGATAGAGAAATGAAGTGGCTGACGAGTGCTTCTATTGATGAGCTTGGGAATACATTGATTAAAGATTATATGAAAAAACAAGCGAATAACAATTTCAAAGTTGACATTGAGGGTTTTGTGACAGAGTATTTGAAGCTACCAATTCTCTATCACTCTATTGCCGAAAAGGATTTATCAAAATTGGGCTTTATATCAGACGGCAAAACACCATTGACGATCTACAATAACGGAAAAAAGCTGACAAAGATTTATCCCAAAGGTACAATAGTAATAGAAAAATACCTTTGCAGTAAAAACGAAACAGGCAGACGCAGATTTACGATTGCTCACGAGGCAGCTCATTATATTGTTGATAAAAGTCTTGTAACAGCAAGTTTTCACAGAGAATTTGACTGTGAAAGGGCATATACCGCCGATGAATTAAAAAGCGTGTTCAATATTGACGAAACAAATGTTGACCGTCTTGCGGGTTCTCTGCTTATGCCGTCCTTTATGGTTCGCAGTTATATGAACAAAAGCAAAAAGCCAAATGGTATTACCGTTTATGACGACGGCTTTATCAGACCTGAGGACACATATTTCTTGCAAAAAATGGCAGCAGATATGGGTGCATCTTTAACTGCCCTGCAAATAAGAATAAGGCAGCTCGGCTTATACATAAAAAAGCCTATGAGCGAGTATATATCAGAGCTTGGTTTAGGAAAGGACGGCACATAAATTGAACGAGGTACAAAAATTCAGACAGGTAAAGGAGATCACACCGCTGATTTTAGATAAACTTTTAAAATCACAGCTTGAGGTTTCAACGCTGACAACAAGAAACATATATTGCCCATATTGTGGATATATGATTGAAAAGGTGTATTCAGACATCTCCGGGCATAAAGAAGTTTATTGCCAAAAATGCAAACAGAAATATGTTATAAATTTGGGGTATTTCCGCAGGCAGAAATATTTGCCGTACTTTAAGGTTACATTCCCTGATAAAAACAAAATGGTCAGATAGTTTATAAATAAAATCAAATAATTAGCTTTTAATCGAGCAAGCGGAGAGAATTTGAGGAAACTCAAAGGAGACTACCAAGCGCCGTACAAAGTTTGAAGTGATTTAGCATTGCTATGTTACTTTAACTTGTGCGGCGTTTTTTATTTTGCCCGATTAAACTTTGTACTGCATTAAAGGTGCTACTCCCTCTACCTCCCTTGCACGGGGAGGTATTTTTTATGTTATTGAAATGGCAATGCTACATAGCTGAATATCCGTAATCCTCATTTTGAAATTCAAAAAAATTTTAAATTGAAAGGATTACAAAAATGAAAGATTATAACAAATCAAATTATGCAATTAACAAAATAAGAAAAGGTATCGTATATCGAAATGCGGACGGCAGTACGCTTGAAATCACATTTGAGAAGATTGCTGCGGAAAATCCGGAGTTTACAAAAGAAGATTTTGCAAAGCTGAAAGAACTGTCCGATGAACTATATCACGAGGAATTTAAAAGCGATGATTTGGAAGCGCACTTTGTTCAGTCAATTTTCGATGAAAATGATGAGCGATGCAACTGCGTATTGCCAAGTGCGGAGGATGAATATCTTGAACGGGAAGAACGAAGCGAGTATGAGGAAAAGCTTCAAAATGCCATTGATACACTACTTACTCCTATTCAGAAAAAAAGGCTTTATATGAATTGTTTTAGGGGACTAACAATACGAGAAATTGCAAAAATTGAAGGTAGTCATCGTGCTTCCATACACGAAAGTATTGTTAGCGCAAAAAGAAAATTAAGAAAATATTTAATAAATTTCTGAAAATACCCCGACAAAACACCCTTTTTATTCCATATAAGTGAAAGGACAATTTTCCGAAACCTGAACAGGCTTCCGAAATGAAATTGTAAACCTTTCGACTTATCAATGAACCTTTACAACTGAATACCCATTCATCAGGTACATTACCGTGTATAAGAGCTACGGCAATAATGAGCGCCACGACCTTATGAAAATAAGCGAGCGATAAATCATTTTGCAAAATTCGGATTGCAACCGAAGCGGGCGATGACGATATACGGGTACAATGATACTTCTGTAACTCGCAGCTCGGTCATAATGAAGGCGGAGAGGTGAAATTCCTATGGAGCAGTTTAGCAAACTGCCGCTTGATGACTTCCCAACCTGGGGGTGTCGAGGACAAATTCAGGTAATACATATTAAATGAAAAAAACGAAAAGAGGTTTTTATAATGTTAAATGAAAATTGGATTTTTCGCAGAGGCGATATATATTTGGCAGGACTTGAACCACATTTTGGATTTGTTCAAAGTGGGACAAGACCTGTAATTGTGCTTCAAAATAATTGCGGTAACTTTTTTGCACCAACATTGATTGTTGCACCGCTATCATCAAATATACATAAAAAGCGTGACTTACCTACTCATTATTATCTTGACGGTGATGCAGTTCTGTATCCTTCGCTTGTATTACTTGAACAAATAACCACAATCGACAAGCGACAGGTTAAAAAGTATATGGGAAAAGTTGACCGCTTACAGATGGAAGAAATAAGAGAATGTATTGAAAAAAGTCTTGGGCTTTACATTCCAGAAGAAATGGAAGCCCCGTAATAAAGTTCAAAGAACAGCCGCCATCACAAAATATAGATGGCATTTTTATATTAAACACAAAGAGGTGAAAATAATGCAAAAAATATATACACGAAAAGAAGCAGCTAGTTTTCTTGGAATTAGTATCGCAACGCTTGATACGGCACGAACCACCGGAGCAATATCGTTTGTTCAGTATGTTCCGAACGGATGCGTATATTTTACAAGCGAAGCATTACAAGAATATATATCAAAATGTACTCATCGTGCTCTGCCTCCTGAAAAAAGAGATACATACCGCAAACAGCGGGTGCGGTAATACGCTTGTCAACATCCTTGCCTATTATTTTTAATGTTCATATAATGAAGCTAACATTTAGGCAATGTCTGAAGTGTAATGAAATTTTCAGGAGGTATTTTTATATGACAAAGAAAAAAACAAAACAATTTGGAACTGTTATTATGAACGGTGAGGAGTATTACAGAACAAGAATCAGGGATCGGGATGGAAGGCGTATTGCAATGTACGCTAAGACGATTGATGAACTCTGTGATAAACTTCATGAAGTACAAGAGCAGATTGAAAACAAAACATTTTGCAGAACTACTCCAACAGTTAAAGAATACTGTGAAAAGTGGCTATTAATGCAATCAGCAAATATAAGACAGACAACTTTGACTGATTACACATCAAAAGTAAAAAATTATATCATTAAACCGCTTGGTGATAAACACATGGCAGATGTAACTCTTGATGATATTCGTTTGGCACTTGTCCCGGCTTCAAAGAAATCATCGTCAGTATATAAATCGGTGAATGTACTATACAAATGTATTTTTACAGCCGCAAAAGAAAGTAAAGTTATTAAAAACAATCCAACAACAAATCTTTCGTCAAAAACAGGTGGTATTCCTCAAGAGGACAAGATACCACTTACAGATGAACAGGTTGAAAGATTACTTGATGCGATAAAGGGCTTGCCTCCTTATGTGTTTGTTATGATTGGATTGTATGCTGGTCTTAGGCGTGAGGAAATTTTGGGGCTTAAATGGGATTCAGTATATTTAGATACAGATGCCCCGTATTTAACCGTACGCCGAGCTTGGCACACCGAAAACAACAGACCTGTTATTATGACAGAGTTAAAAACTCCGGCAGCGCACAGAGATATTCCGTTGCCCGACTGCTTAGTTGAGTGTTTACGAGAGGCAAAAGCAAATGCAACATCTGAATATGTAGTGGCTAATCGTGAAGGTAATCCGTTATCATATACACAATTTAAACGCCTGTGGACATATATTGTAACCCGAACGACAAAAGAACGCCACTATTACCGCTATGAAAACGGGAAGCGTATAAAACATACTGTAACGCCTGTGCTTGGCGAAAAGGCAGCTCATAATGGTAAGGTTGTGTATAGTTTAGATTTTCAGGTAACACCGCATCAGCTCAGGCACACTTACATTACTAATTTGATTCATGCGTCTGTTGATCCGAAAACGGTTCAATACCTTGCCGGACACGAAAGTAGCAAGATCACAATGGATATATATGCAAAGGTTAAGTATAACAAGCCTGATGAACTTGCCGGAATATTAGACGGAGCGTTCTCATTATGGAACGAAAACTACGATAGGCAAATAACAAATAACACAATAAAAGAGGTGCTTTGAATGGCGAGAAAAAAAGAGGTTCTGCCGGAATATAAAACGGTAATACATAATGGAAGTGAATACTACAGAACAAGAATAAAAGATGCTGATGGAAAAAGAGTTGCAGTTTATGGTTCTACCCGTGAGGAGCTGCATAAAAAGGTTAAGGCTGTTCAGAAAGAAATTGATAATATTACTTTTTGCAGAGAAAATCCTACAGTAAAAGAATATTGCGAAAAATGGTTGTTAATGAAGTCGGCAACTATTAAGCCTCAAACTTTACAAGGATATGAACGCACAATGCGAAAATACATTATAGAACCCATTGGCGATATGTACATGGATGAAGTGACATTGGATGATCTAAAACTTTTAATGGTTCCTGTATCAAAAATGTCATCCGGAGTATATAGTAAGGTTAATATGTTGGTAAAATGTATTTTTTATTCTGCTGAAGCCAATCAGTTAATTGAGAATAATCCTTCTGCCACTTTATCTGCAAAAGGCGGAAAAGCACAAAACAAAAAAGAAGCTTTAAGCGATGAACAAGTAAATACTTTGCTTAATACAGTAAAAAATCTGCCTCCATATTTATTTGTAATGATAGGATTATATTCAGGTCTTAGGCGAGAGGAAATACTCGGTCTGCAATGGGACTGCGTATTTCTTGATTGTGCAACTCCGTATATAGCTGTTCGCAGAGCGTGGCGTTCTGTAAAAAACCGACCGGTTATTAGCTCAGAACTGAAATCACCTGCTGCGAAACGTGATATTCCGATACCCAAATGCTTGATAGATATTCTGAAAGAGGCAAAAGAAAAATCAATTTCTGATTTTGTGATTTCTGACAGCAAGGGTGAACCACTTTCATATTCTCAATTTCAGAGAGTTTGGAAATATATTGAGGTGCGTACAGCGAAAGAACGAAAATATTATAAATATGTCAACGGGCAAAAAGTGGTATGTACTATCTATCCGGAGCTTGGTTCACATCAGAAGAATAATCCAAAACTTATATATTCGTTAGATTTTGATGTAACACCACATCAGCTTCGACACACATATATCACAAATTTAATATACTTGGGAGTTGATCCGAAAACGGTTCAATACCTTGCCGGACACGAAAATAGTAAAATAACTATTGACATTTACGCAAAAGTGAAGTATAATAAACCTAATGAATTAATTGGTATTGTAAATAAGGCTTTCAAATGAACTGTAAACTACGAAAACAATGTAAACGAAGTTGGGGTTTATAAAAGGGTGAAATGTTTAGGCAACACCTCAAAAACCCAACAATATCAATACTTTCAGGAATTAAAGGAAAGAGCAATACGGTCTCAAAGCAGCAAGAAGAGCACCGCAGTTCTCGAAACGTTAAAAAGTTTATTTTTTCAAATCCCCAAAACCCTGTGTTTTGGGGATTTATTATTTTTATTGTGATAAATATAAATCTAAAACCTATTTATTAATTTAAACTTGAATTTTGGAGAAATAGCTGATAGAATATTATTATAACCAGAGTATGTAAGAAAACTGTCTTAATATGTTGTGATTAGGTGATATATAGTAAAGTGAAATGTGTAGACATGTGTGAAACGTAATGAATGATAAGGTAATAAACTACCGGCTAAATATAATTACACTGATTTTAGTCTCGTATTTTTGACATTTGTGCCTGCCTGATATATAATAGTTGATATAAAAAACGAATAATGGGTTAATGACAGAATAATTTTGTTAAATCCGAGGTTTTTAAGATGAAGTTTGATTTTGACGCTGCGCATGGTTATTCGAACAATCATAAGCCGGAACTTGAAAAAGTCCATGTCTGCGGATGCTTTTCGTGTTTGGAAATATTTAATCCGCAAGAAATAAAAGAATGGATTATAGACGAAAATGATTGTGATGAGAGAGGTACGGCTATCTGCCCTAAGTGCGGTGTTGACGCAGTTATAGGTGAAAGTTCCGGCTTTCCGATAACAAAAGAATTTCTAACCGAAATGCGCCGCAAATGGTTTGGCTTATGATTATTTTGAAATTAAAAAAAGGTTGTAGTATGATATGATTAAAAATTGTTTTGCAAACGGAGCTAAAAAGGCAGTTACATTTAGCTTTGACGACGGTATTACTCAGGATGTACGCCTTATTGCTCTGATGGATAAATACGGCTTAAAGGGTACTTTTAATTTAAATTCCGGGTTGATGGGGCAAAAGGATTCTCTTGATATATACGGAACGGTTGTAGACCATTCAATGATACCCAAAGGTGAAATAAGGCAGCTTTACAAAAACCATGAGATAGCAGGGCATACTCTGACACACCCACTGCTTACCGATTTAACCGACGATGAGGTTATTTATGAAATTGAGCAGGACAGGCTGAAGCTTTCTGAAATAGCAGGATATGAAGTCGTTGGCTTTGCGTTTCCAAATCCCTGGGGTAAAATTGAAGATTTTACACATCTGTCTGAACTATGCAAAAAAACAGGTGTAAAGTATGCGAGAACAACGTATATTACCGACGGGTTTGAATATGAAGACGATTTGTTTTCTATCGGTATGACGGTTTCAATATCAAATATTGAGCATACTTTTGAACTTGCCAAGAAATTTGTTGATTTAAAAACCGAAACACCGAAAGTTTTTTATATCATGGGTCATGCTTACGAATTTGATTATTTTAAGTCATGGGACAAAGCAGAAGAATTGTTTAAGTTTATATCAAACCGTGATGATATTTTTTACGGCACTAATAAAGAGATATATTTATTAAATTAAAGCTTCAAAACGCAGTGTTTTGGGGTTTTATTATTGCAAGCGGTTTCTTTGCGTGATATAATTATTAAAACAAAAAATTCTCTGACGGGGGTGGTTTTTTGAAAATGGAATTACCTAAAATAAAAAAAGAACCGTTGATTCCCGAATACTTTCCTGCCGTATGGCAGGCCGTTATTTTCCGCAATTGGGATATGATAGCCAAGGAAAGAATTGCCGATGTGCTTAAAACAACCGTGGATGTTGTAGAGTTTGAAGCGCGGAGAATGGGACTTATAAAACAGAAAAACCCGGAAATCTGGGCGGAAAAAGGTTATATAACAATTATACGCGCCAACTGGCACCTTCTGCCTTATGAGCAGCTTCTTAAAATGCTTGGATGGACGGAAAATAAGCTTGCGTATATTCTTAAAGAAGAGGATTTTCTTAGGATAAAGCTCGGAAAGTATAAGCCTGATTGTCCGTCCGTGTTATATAATCCTCTTACCGAGGAGCAAAAAGCTGAAACAGAGCGTTTATTTGCCGGTATTTCAAACTTGCGTGAAACACCGCAAAAAGATGAATTTGATTTTTGTTACGAAGATTTTGAAGACTGCAAAACAAAAGATTCGTATAATATAAAAAAGCCTGTATTTGAAAACAGGTTTATTTATCTTTTCAGCGGGCTGTATGATAAAGCTTTTGATGTTGACAGCCACACATACTGTCCCGACAAACTGCTGAAAAAATATTCCGAGGCCGGTATAAACGGCATATGGCTTCAAGGCGTGTTATACAGACTCTGTGAATTCCCTTTTGCGCCCGAAATGTCCGAAGGTTATGAGAAACGTCTTGAAAATCTTAAGGATTTAACGGAAAGAGCAGAAAAATTCGGCATAAAGATATTTCTTTATTTAAACGAGCCGCGCTCAATGCCGCTTTCTTTTTTTGAAAAGTATCCGCATTTAAAAGGAACTCAGATTGGACGTTTTGCATCCATGTGTCTGTCAGCACCGGAAGTGCCGGAATACTTGGGGAACGCGGTTGAAAAGCTTTGCCGTGCCGTGCCGAAGCTTGGCGGCTTTTTTACAATTACCATGAGCGAAAATTTAACGCACTGTAAAGTGCATTTAATAAATGATATCCCCTGCGAAAAATGTTCAGACCGTCCTGCGTGGGAGCTCGCCGCTGAAGTCAACAAAATAATAAGTGAAGCGGCGCACAGAGTGAGGGAAGATATTAAGGTTATAGCATGGGATTGGTCATGGCATCCAAAATACGGATTTGATACAAGTCATTTAAGCGACGTTATGAAAATAATTCCCGAAGACGTAACTATAATGACAAAGCGCGAAACCTCTCTTCCGTTTACAAGGGGAGGAGTTTCCGGCTTAGTTGAGGACTATTCGATTTCAGTTGACGGCATATCAAACGAAAGCATAAAGCTATGGAACATCGCAAAGGAATACGGTCATAAAACCGCGGCAAAGGTGCAAATAAATAATTCCTGGGAGTGCTCTACCGTTCCGTATATTCCTGTTTTCAGAATGCTTTTCAATCAGATAAAATGCCTTGCAAATGTGGGTGTAGATAATCTTATGCTCAGCTGGACGCTTGGCGGTTATCCTTCGCCGAATATTAAACTGGTTTCTAAACTGTTTTTTGATAAAAACATCACTTTTGAAGATGCGATGAAATCTCTTTACGGCGATAAGACAGATACAGTTATCCGCGCAACCGATTATTTCTGCAAAGCGTTTAAAGAATTCCCGTTTGATTTAGGAACGCTTTATTTGGGACCGCAAAACGGAGGTGCTTCAAACCCTTTATATAATAAGCCGACGGGATATAATGCAACTATGACGTGCTATGCATACGATGATTTAAAATCATGGAGATCGATTTATCCCGAAGACGTTTTTGAAAAACAGTTTGAGAAAGTATGCCGCATGTGGAAGAAAGGTCTTGACATACTCGAAAAAGAACAGCGCCTTTATGATATTGCATATGTTTCTTATTCTCTGTTTAAATCTTCATATAATCAAATACGTTTTATAAGACTCAGAGATTCGATTGAAAACAGGAAAGAACTTGCTGCGATTGTAAACTCCGAAAAAGAACTTGCAGAAAACGTATTTGAAATAATGTGCAGACGGCCAGAAGTAGGATTTGAAGCTGCCAATCATTATTACTACAGCAGGCAAACCATGCTTGAAAAGATAGTAAACTGCACTTATTTAGCGGATCAATTAAAGAAAATGTGAAGCCGCCGTTCTTGCAAAAATATATATTTTGTGGTATAATATATAAGCATTATAAGTCTTACGGGGAAGTGTAAAAATGAAATACGAAAAATCTTGCGGCGCGGTTATTATGCGCAAAAATACAGATAATAATATTGAAGTGCTTTTGGTATCTATGAAAAACGGCGGTCATTTTTCTTTTCCGAAAGGTCATGTTGAGGGTGACGAAACAGAACTTGAAACGGCTGCACGTGAAATTCTTGAAGAAACAAAACTTGAAGTAGAGTTTTTGGACGGTTTCCGTATGACAACGGGCTACAGTCCCGCAAAAGACGTTTTTAAAGACGTTATATATTTTGCGGCAACGCCCGTAACAGATGAAATTAAAAAACAGGACGCCGAAATTCTGGACATAGGATGGTTTCCTGCTGAAAAAGCGGTTGAGAAGGTAACTTTTGAAAACGACAAGAAGATACTTACGGAAGCGCTCCAGTTTTTTGCCGGGAGGATAAGCTAGGTTGGAACATATTGCAATAAAAGAGCTTTATAAAAAGCCCCATGGCAAAGTAACGGTTTGCGGATGGGTCAGAAATATAAGAGTATCCAAAAATTTTGGGTTTATAGATTTAAATGACGGGACGTTTTTTAAAAGCGTACAGATAGTTTTTACAGACAAAATATCCGGTTTTGACACCGTGTCAAAACTCGGCGTAGGCGCGTCTTTAAGCGTTACCGGAGACGTTCTTCTAACGCCACAAGCAAAACAGCCTTTTGAAATTCAGGCTGAGAGTGTTACGGTTTTAGGTGATTGTCCTTCGGACTATCCTTTGCAGAAAAAGAGGCACAGCTTCGAATTTTTAAGAACAATTCCGCATCTTCGTGCAAGGAGCAATACTTTCTCCGCTGTTTTCAGACTCAGGAGTGAAATTGCTTTTGCGCTTCATAAGTTTTTCAATGAAAACGGTTTTGTATATGTTCATACACCCATTATCACCGGCAGCGACTGCGAAGGCGCGGGGGAGATGTTTCGCGTTACAACGCTTGACCTTGAGAATTTGAAAGGAAAGCCTGATTTTAAAGAGGACTTTTTCGGTCAAAGCGTATCGCTTACCGTTAGCGGTCAGCTTGAAGGTGAAACAATGGCGACAGCCTTTTCAAAGATTTACACTTTCGGACCGACGTTTCGCGCGGAGAATTCAAATACCCAGCGCCACGCGGCGGAGTTTTGGATGGTAGAGCCTGAGATTGCGTTTGCCGATTTAAGCGATGATATGGATTTGGCAGAAAACATGCTGAAATCTGTAATAAAGCATTGCACATCTGCTTTGCCCGAAGAATTTGAGTTTTTTAATTCGTTTATAGATAAAGGACTGCTTGAAAGACTTCAAAACGTTTTGGATTCGGATTTTGAAAGGATAACATATACCGATGCCATAAAGCTTTTGGAGAAAGAGGAAGGGTTTAAATATCCCGTGTACTGGGGCTGTGATTTAAAAACCGAACATGAGAGGTTTTTAACTGAAAAGTCGTTTAAGAAACCCGTTTTTGTTACGGATTATCCGAAAGAGATAAAAGCTTTTTATATGAAGCAAAATGACGACAATAAAACTGTTGCCGCCTGTGATTTGCTTGTGCCGGGCGTAGGAGAGCTTATTGGCGGAAGCCAGAGGGAAGAGGATCTTGATAAACTTCTTCAAAGGATGAAAGAACTTAAAATGAACGAAGAAGATTACAAGCAGTATTTGGATCTCAGACGCTTTGGCACGGTACCTCATGCCGGTTTCGGCTTGGGCTTTGAAAGAGCCGTTATGTATCTTTCGGGCATGTCAAACATAAGAGATGTTCAGATTTATCCGAGAACGGTTGGATCTCTGTAAGAAAGGATATATTATTATGAAAAATAATTGGTTTAAAATACTTCTTCCTGCAGTTGTTGTTTTTTTCAGTTACAGGATTTTCGGGCTGCTTTGGGGAACTTTAATTCTTCTTGCGCTTGTTGCCTTTATGCTTGTTATTAATAAAGCCGGAATTTATTATTTAATTGCGATTCAAAACTATCCGAAGAATATAGACAAAATGTTTGAATACTTTGAAAAGTCATATCAAACCGGTAAAATGTCACCGGGACAAAAGCTTGATTACGGATACAGAGCATTAAGGGAAGGAAGACTTGAAAAAGCTGAAAAGATGTTCGGTGCTGTTTTGGCATATAAACAGGATCCTGTTATTACTGCTAAGGCAAAACTTAACAATGCTTTGCTTTTATGGAAAAAAGGAAACGCAAAAGAGGCTATTGAAATCACGGAGGAAGTTTTTGAGAATTATAAAACTACCCTTGTATACGGAAATCTCGGCTTTCTTTATTATGAAAGCGGAGATTTAGAAAAGGCACTCCGGTTTAACAAAGAAGCTTATGAATATAACGGAGACAATGCCGTTATAGCTGACAACCTGGCTCAAACATATTATAAGATGGGGGAACCCGATAAAAGCCGCGAAATTTACGAAAAGTTTAGAGACACAAATATAGAATCTCCCACACTTTACTATAACATGGCAAAAACATTTGCCGAAACGGGGGATAAGGAGCTTGCAATTACATATCTTAAAGACGCTCTGAATATGCGATTTGCAGGCGTTGCAACAGTTCAGAAAGAAACGGTTGAACAGTATTTAAACGAACTCGAAAATAAACACTAAACGCACCGGATGCGATGTCTTTGTGAGCAAATAAAAAAGCATATATTTCCGTAAAGAAATATATGCTTTTTTTGTGTAGTCAATAAGTAAACTATTTTTGATTTACAATTTCTCTCCAATCAAGGTCGCCGCGTTCAATACCCATAATAAGTATTTCGGCAGAAGCTATATTTGTGGCAAGAGGAATATTGTGAACATCGCAAAGCTTCATAATCGTAGTGATTTCCGGTTCGTGATCTTGCTTTGTTAGAGGGTCTCTGAAAAAGAGAACGGCGTCTATCTCATTATAAGCGATTCGTGCGGCAATTTGCTGGTCACCGCCCTGAGGACCGGATAAAAACTTTTTAATGTCGAGTCCTGTGGCTTCAGATACAAGATTTCCTGTCCTTGCCGTTGCACAGAGATTGTGCTTTAAAAGTATACCTCTGTATGCAATGCAAAACTGAACCATTAGTTCTTTTTTCTTATCGTGTGCTATAAGTGCTATATTCATGAGTTATTCCTCCTGTCGGTTAATCTTTCTTCAGATTGCGGTCTTCTTATTCCGCTGTTTTTATTTTTATTTTTCCTTTTGAAAAGTCTTTTTAATTTATATTTAAAAGACCCGTCATTAGCTAAATCAAGTAGGGGAACTGTTTCGCCCGTTATACGTTTTGCAACGTTTTTGTACGCAAGTGCGGCCGGAGTTGATGAGTTTTTTGCAGTTAGTATTTCGCCTTTGTTTGCTGATATTAAGATGTTTATATCGTGTGGTATTACTCCTAAAAGGTCAGCCGCCAAAAGCTCAATTACTTCGTCTACTCCCGGCATGTCTCCGCTTTGAATCAAGCTTGTCCGTACATTGTTTAAAAGAATCTGAATTTTCGGTATATTTTTTTCTTCCAGTTTCCCGAGTATTCTGTCGGCGTCTCTGATTGAAGAAAACTCAGGAGTGGTTACGACTATTGCACGGTTAGCACCTGCAACAGCATTGAAAAAGCCTTGTTCTATTCCTGCGGGACAGTCTATTAAAACATAATCATATTTTTCTGCAAGTTCATCACATAGCTTTTTCATCTGTTCTTCCGAAACATCTGTTTTATTTCTTGTTTGTGAAGCTGCGAGCATTGAAAGCTTTCCGTCAAAACGTTTGTCGGACACGATCGCCTGTCTTAGCCTGCATCTGCCTTCTATTACATCCAAAAAATCGTATACGATCTTATTTTCAAGACCAATAACAACATCAAGATTTCTCAGTCCCACATCTGCGTCAAGCATTACAACCGATTTGCCGATTGAAGCAAGCGCTGCTGCAATGTTTACGGTTGATGTTGTTTTTCCGACACCTCCCTTGCCGGAGGTGACTACTATAACGTCTCCCATTATTGAATACTCCCTTTGATGTTTAAAAATTCTAATCTTTCTTCTTGGTAATTACAAAATAGGTAACTGTAATGCACACTATAATAAAAGCTACCAACACCATAGCGCGAAGAGCGTCGCCGCCGATGAGAACAATGGCGGAAAGACCGAGTAAACTACTGATAAGATAGAGTATACCGACAGTTTGTTTCTGTGTGAGGCCCATATCTAAAAGCTTATGGTGCAGGTGACCCCGGTCGGCGCCCATAATGGGTTTGTGGTCTTTCATGCGGCGCAGCATTACAAAGCCTGTATCAAACAGCGGCAGACCCAAAACTATAAGCGGAACAAAAAAGCTTATTACCGCGTACGCCTTGAATACGCCCATGATAGAAACACAAGATAAAATAAAGCCTAAAAACATGGCGCCTGTATCACCCATGAATATTTTTGCTGGGTTAAAATTATAAGGTAAAAAACCAAAACATGCGCCGGTCAGCGCAGCTGTTATAAGCGCTATGTTTTCTTCACTGGCAATAAGTGCAATACAGAGCAGCGTCATCGAAGCTATTGAACTTACTCCTGCTGCCAAGCCGTCGAGACCGTCAATTAAGTTTACTGCGTTAGTAACCGCAACAACCCATATAATGGTAATCGGAATCGAAAACAAGCCGAGTTCTAATGAGCCCTCTGACATGATAAACGTGGGCATGCTTATACGTTCGATTATAACACCGTGTAAAACCAAAACCACTGCCGCAAGTATCTGACCTACCAGCTTTGTTACCGGGTGCAGAGGACGGATATCGTCAAATATACCTGTGATTATGATAATTAAAGCGCCGAATATCATACCGCGAACGCCTAAATCAATCCTGCAGAGGCATAATATACTTACTACGAATCCGTAAAATATAGCGAGACCGCCGAGTAGCGGAGTTGGTTTTTTGTGAACGCGGCGTGCTTCTCCGGGTTTATCAATAGCACCGATTCTGAAAGCCAACGCTTTAACAAACGGGGTTGTTGCATAAGCAACGGCAAACGATATTACAAATGACAGTGCAAATCCGAGAGACATAAGCACTTACCAAGCCTTTCTGCCGGTTTGAAGAATTAAACTCTGTCAACAAAACCGACTTTTCTGTGTACTTTCGAAAGAGTGCGCCGAGCAATAGAAGAAGCGCGTTCGGCACCTTCTTTATATATCTTTTCGATATAATCCTTGTTTTCAATAAGTTCGTTATACTTATCTCGAATAGGTTTAAGCGTTTCAATAATTATTTCTGAAACTCCCGCTTTGAAGTCTCCGTAACCTTTGCCTTCAAACTCTTTTGCGGCATCTTCCGGGGTTATTCCCGTCATGGCTCCGTAAATGGAGAGCAGGTTATTTATCCCGTCTTTACCTTCTTTGTATTCAATAACACCGTCTGAATCTGTAACGGCTCTTTTGATTTTTCTTGTTATTGTGTCCGGGTCATCAAGAATCCATATATAACCGTTTGGGTTAGGATCACTCTTGCTCATTTTGGATGTAGGATCCTGCAAACTCATAACACGTGCTCCTACAGGGGGGATATATGCTTCCGGAACGGTGAAAACGTCGCCATATACTTTGTTAAAGCGATCGGCTATATCTCTTGAAAGTTCCAAGTGTTGTTTCTGGTCTACACCGACGGGAACAAGGTCTGTTTTATAAAGCAAAATATCTGCGGCCATTAAAACCGGATAAGTAAACAGGCCGGCATTTATGTTTTCAGCGTGTTTTTGGGATTTGTCTTTAAACTGAGTCATACGGGAAAGTTCACCCATATATGTATAACAGTTTAATATCCAAGAAAGCTCAGCGTGCTGCGGAACATGTGACTGAAAAAACATAATTGAGTTTTCAGGGTCAATTCCGCATGCAATATATTGGCACAAAAACTGCATACATCTTTTGCGGAGCTCTTTTGGATCCTGGCGAACGGTTATTGAATGCATGTCAACAACAGAGAATATGCAGTCATATTCCTTTTGAAGTTCAATCCAGTTTTTAACCGCGCCTATATAATTACCAAGCGTTATACAGCCTGTCGGCTGGATACCGCTGAATACTCTTTTTCTCATTAATCTTTAAACCTCATCAATCTTTTTCGGGGTCATAATTCTTGATTACATCTGCTAAAATGCGGATTCCGGTTTCTATCTTGTCATCTGCGGGAAGTGAATAATTAAGACGGAAATCGGGGCATGGGGCATCCATATCAATGGCGCATGTAAAGCCGGGAACAAATGCAACCTTTTCTTTTATTGACTTTGCAAGCAGCTTTTTAGTATCAAAATACTCGGGTAATGCACACCAAAGGAAAATGCCGCCCTCGGGTCTTGTGAAGTTCGCGTAATCGGGGAAGTATTTATCCATTGCAGAGAGCATCAGAGAACATTTTTTGCCATAGAAATTCCTTGCTTTTTCTATGTGCTCATCAAGAGAATATCTGTTAAAGAATTCAGCGGCAATCATCTGCGTTAATACAGTTGTATGAACGTCAGAAACCTGTTTGCAGATTACCATTTTTTCACGAATGTCATTTCTTGCAACAGCCCAGCCGAGGCGCATGCCGGCAGAGAGTACCTTTGAAAACGAGCCTGCATATATTACTCTGCCCGTATCGTCCATTGATTTAATTGAAGGCATCGTTTCGCCTTTAAATCTGAGCTCAAAATAAGGGTTATCTTCCAAAACATAAAAATCATACTTTTCGGCAAGTTCAAGGATTCTCTTCCTTGTTGCCATATCCATTGTAATGCCGGAAGGGTTTTGGAAAGTTGTGATTGTATATAAAAGTTTGATTTTAGTTCTTTTAAGGATATCTTCGAGCATATCGGTGTCAAGACCGGTGTCTTTTACAGGCACACCGATAAGCTTTGCACCATATGAGCGCAGAGAATTGAGACCGCCTATAAAACTTGGTTGTTCAACCACAACAACGTCGCCTTCGTTTAAAAGTGATTTAAAGCAAAGATCGAGTGCTTGCTGGCCGCCGGATGTAACCAAAACATCGTTATCCGGTTTTAAATTGCCGAATTTTCTCATCCTTTCGCGGATTTGTTCAGCAAGCGGTGCATATCCTTCGGTAACGCCGTATTGAAGTGCGACCGCAGGATTATTCTTTATAATCTCTTCAGATATTTCAGCAAGCTCAACAGAAGGAAAAAGCTCGGGAGAGGGGGCGCCGCCGGCGAATGAAATCATTTCCGGATCACCTAAAAGCTTGAACATTTCTCTGATTGCCGAACCCTGAAGACTTGATACTCTTTTTGCAAATTCCATTTTTCCATAGCCTTTCTAAAAATGATATTTTAATATATAAAATATACAAAAAATCATTAATTTAGATAACTTTTTATATATTTTACCACAAAAATTAACTATTGTAAATACTTTTTTTAATATTTTTAACAAAAATATGCTTAATACTCAAATTAAAAACCCAAACAACTATAGTGGCTGCTCCTACCCGGAAACTCCAATCTAAACTGAAGAGTGTTCGGTTTCTGCGTTACCGGTTAAAAGCCAGCTGTAAATAGTTTTAAAGAAGCCGCCGTCATATAGGTTTTTAATTATTACTGCAATAACAGGACCAAGTATCATGCCTAAAAAACCCGTTATTTTAAGACCGGCGTACATTGTCATTAAAGTTACAAGAGGATGCAAACCTATTTGAACGCTTAATACTCTGGGCTCAAGCATCTGTCTTACAAACAGGCAGATTAAATAGAGAGCAAGTAGGTACAAACCAAGGTTTGTATCGCCCGAAATTATGGCACCGACGCCCCAGGGTATTAATACGGTTCCGGTTCCGAGTATCGGTAATGCATCAATGATACTTATGACAAGCGCTAAAAGAAGCGCGTAGTTTGCTATATTTCCGCCGCGTATAAGAAATCCTATCAGCAGTTCCGTAAAAGTTACACACATAAGTATCAGCTGAGCTCTGATGTAAGCAAGCATCGCATGTGCCATGCCGTTTTTTACTGTTCTTATATGGGGATGCAGTCTTTTGGGAACGATTTTTTTGATTGTTTCGTTAATAGGCTCTTTGTCGCTGCTGATAAAATATGTTCCGAGAAACAGCGCAACAATAAATATAATTATTCTCGGCAGGCTTTTTACAATACTTAAAAGTTTTTCAACTGTAGGCCAAATATAGCCGGTAAGGTAATCTGAAATCACGGTTGCTATGTTGTCCCAATCAAGAAGAGAATCTATATATTCACGGAAACCTTCGCCAGAGTGTGACAAAAGCACGTTACGCCAGCTCATAAAAGCATTGGCTATAAGTCCGGAAATATAGTCCGACTGACCGACAAGGTTGCCTATTTCAGTTACAATTCTTCCTACAATTTCGCTTACAAGCCAAACAAGAAGGGCTATAACTATAACAACTACTAGAGCACTGGAAATCTTTCTGGGAACTTTTACCTTTTCAGAAAGAAATTCAACAACCGGTTCAATGATTTTTGCTATAAAAAAGGCAACTATGAAAGGAAGCGTCCAGATAATCAGTCTGGGAACAACAAAACATACGAATAAAACGGCAGCAATCAAAGTTGCCGTAAATATTATTATTCTTTTTGTTCTTCCGTTTTCCGAATTCAATTAAATTCAGACCTTTCAAGAAAATAATCAATTAATCTATAGCCGGGATCAAGCATTTTGCCTTCGGCGTTTTTCTCCGAGAAGACAATGCTCTTACTTTCTTTTTCAAATCTGCTGTCATATATAAAGCAGGGAACGGGATCTCTTGCGTGTGTCTTAATTGACACGGGTGTAGGGTGATCGGGAAGTACCATAATCCGGTAATCTTCGCCCTTTTCGGAAAGCTCTGAGCAAATGTATCCAACTATTTTTTTGTCTATAAGCTCTATTGATTTTGCTTTAAGTTTTGCGTTTCCCTGATGGCCGCATTCGTCAGGGGCTTCAAGATGTATATAAACATAATCTTTACCGGACATAAGAGCGTCAACAGCGGCTTTTGCTTTCCCGTCGAAGTTTGTATCTATATTACCTGTAACATTTGGAACTTTTATTACTTCCATATCTGCCAGGTATCCAATTCCGCGAACTAAGTCAACTGCGGAAATTACAGCACCGGACAGGTCTGTCTTTTCTTTAAAAGAGGGGAGAGACGCACTTTTTCCGCGCCCCCATATCCAAAGTGAATCTGCTGTGTGTTTGCCTTCGGCGCGTCTTTTCTTATTCACCGGATGATTTTTAAGAATTTCATAGCTTTTTTTCATAACAGAAAGAGTAAGTTCGTCTTTGGGAAGATACTCTTTTATCGGTTTGTCCGAAATGTCATGAGGAGGCGTCAGTTCACAGTCGGAATTTTTGCCGCTTTTTACCAAAAGGTGTCTGTAGCTTACGCCGCAGTACAGTTTTAAATCGTTTGTATTTATGGATTCTGCAAGAGTTTTTATAATTTCAGCGGATTCCGCCGTCGTAATCTCGCCCGAACTGTAATCAAGCATGGTTTTATCCTCGTAGTCGCATTCGCCCGAAAGAGAAACAAGGTTTGCTCTGTATGACGTGTCATCCGGCGCAAGTGTAACTCCGATACTTGCTGCTTCTAAAGGGGAACGGCCTGTATAATATTTCATTGGGTCATAACCCATTACAGCCAAGTTTGCCACATCGCTGCCGGGTGAAAGCTCGTCCGGCACAGTTTTAACCAAAAACATTTCACCTTTAGATGCAAGTGAGTCCATATTAGGTTTATTTGCATATTCCATAGGCGTTTTACCGCCAAGCTCGGGAAGAGGATAGTCGCTCATTCCGTCTGAAAGAACTACTATATATTTCATTTTAATCTCCATTATTACTTTAATTTAAATTGTGCGCTTTGAAAACTTCGTAAAGCACAAGTGCGGCTGCAACAGAAGCGTTTAAAGACTCGGTTTCGCCTTTCATGGGAATATTTACGAGAAAATCGCACTTTTCTTTTACGAGTCTGGAAAGACCGTTGCCTTCGCTGCCTATGCATATTGCAACAGCGCCGGAAAAATCTGAATCGTAAATACTTTTTTCTGCGTCGGCACAAGTTCCTGTAACCCAAACACCTGCGTTTTTGAGATCGTCTATTGTTTTTGCGAGATTTGAAACTCTTGCAACGGGAGTAAACTCGGCAGCGCCTGCCGAAACCTTTAAAACGGTTGAGTTTAAAGTTACACTCTCATGCTTCGGTATGATAACACCGTGTGCGCCTGCTGCGTTGGCAGTTCTAATAATAGAACCCAAATTATGCGGGTCGGTTATCTTATCGCAAATAACAACAAACGGTGCTTCGCCTTTGTATTTGGCAGATGACAATATATCTTCTACAGATGCATATTCATGTACAGCGCATAGTGCTACAACGCCCTGGTGATTTCCGTCGTCTGCCAGCGTGTCAAGTTTTCTGCGGTCCGCGCGCTGAATGATGATACCGTTATCCTTTGCGGCACCTGCAATTTTTTTGAGAGAGCCGTCTATATCGCCGCTTTTCAAAAATATCTTATCAATGGTTCGCCCCGCGCGGATAGCTTCCAACACGGGGTTTCTTCCAATTATAATATCGTTTTTCATATATCTGCGAGACCGAATTTGTCATGAATAGCGCGAACTGCAGCGTCTGCGTCTTCCTGTTTTACGAGAACGGATATCTTAATCTCGCTTGTGGAAATCATCTGAATATTGATGTCTGCATTGTAAAGTGCTTCGAACATATCAGCCGCAACACCGGGGTTTGAAGCCATGCCCGCGCCGACAGCCGAAACCTTTGAAACGTCTTTGTCGTAAACTATTTCTTCCGCACCTACAAGTTTTATCTCGTCATTTAATATTTGTACTGCGCTCTCAAGCATACTTTCGGGAACGGTAAAAGTAATGTCCTGCTTACCGTTTCTGCCGAGTGATTGAAGAATTATATCTACATTTATATTTTTCTTTGAAAGAAGTGAGAATACAACAAAGGCTTTGCCCGGTGTATCATCAATATTTTTAAGTGTTATTCTTGCAACATCGTTATCTCTTGCAATACCTCTTACTAACATTTTTTCCACGGAATGATCCCCCTTAACAATTGTACCAGGTTTTTCCTCAAAGCTGGAAAGAACCTCAAGATTTATATTAAATTTCTTTGCAAGCTCAACCGAACGGTTGTGAAGTACCTGCGCGCCGAGCGATGCCAGTTCTATCATTTCATCAAATGTTATATCCGAAAGCTGAGTGGCATCCGGAACTATGCGCGGGTCACAAGTATATACGCCTGAAACATCTGTGTATATCTGACAAAGATCGGCATGAATAGCTGCTGCTATTGCAACGGCTGTTGTATCGGAACCGCCGCGTCCGAGCGTTGTAATATCGTCATAGCGGTTAACACCCTGAAATCCGGCTACTATTACTATTTTATTCTGGTCAAGCTCTCTTAAAATGCGTTCTGAGTCAACTCTTTTGATCCTTGCGTTGCCGTGCTGTGAGTTTGTACGTATACCAACCTGCCAGCCAGTAAGTGAAATAACGGGACAATTAAGCTTTTCAAGCGCCATGGCAAGCAGTGACATTGAAATCTGCTCACCCGTATTTAAAAGAACGTCCATTTCTCTTTTTGAAGGAGATTCATTGATTTCTTTAGCTTTTTCTATAAGATCGTCTGTTGTGTCGCCCTGAGCCGAAACAACCACAACAACCTTATTTCCTTTTGTGTAATACTCTTTAACACGGCGTGCAACGTTAAAAAGTCTGTCTTTATCTGCAACAGACGTGCCGCCGTATTTCTGGACTATAATACTCATTTTTTTCCTCCTGTAAACTATCCTATACTTGGTTTAAAATTGTTTTCACAGCGAATCTTTTTGATACATGAAAGCTTTTTAAATTCGCTTTCCGTCATACTCGGTATAATATATGCTTTTTCTGAGGAAGTGTGAGCTTCGAGTGATATTGCAGACGGATATTTTTCAGAAAAAGATATGTCGCTGCTCTCGGCTATTCTTACGAAGGCACCTGTTTTAACATCTTCGTCAGAAAGATAAGAATCGGAATTCTCACTGTTCCAACTCATTGAAACGTTTTTATGCCTTGCTATATCAATTATATCTCCTAAAACTGCGCTTGCAGTAGGGAGCTTGCCTGCGCCCTGACCGTAAAAAAGTACGTTTCCGACGCTGTCGCCGTTTGCTAAAACGGCGTTATATACGCCCATGGCACAGGAAATGGGGCTGTGCTTCGAAATGAACATAGGGCTTACTCTTGCAAACACTTTGGAGTTTTCAAGCTCGCCGTAGCCTATAAGCTTTATATCGCATCCTGCGGCCTCGGCATACTTTACATCTTCCATAGTTATGTTTGTTATGCCTTCTGTTTCTATGTGACGGCAATCAACACGGCTGCCGTACAACAAAGAGGTAAGAATTGATATTTTTCTTGCTGTATCTTTTCCTTCAATATCAGCAGAAGGATCTCTTTCCGCATATCCGTTTTCCTGAGCTGATTTTAAAGCAGAATCAAAATCTCTGCCTTTCGTAATCATTTCGGTCAATATATAATTTGTAGTGCCGTTTAAAACGCCGATTATCTTTTTAATATTATTAGCTGCGAGACAGTTATATAAAGGTCTTATAAGCGGGATACCGCCGCCGACTGCCGCTTCAAATAAATAAGCCTTGCCGTTTTCGTTTGCGATTTTGAAAAGTTCGTCTCCGTGTGTAGCAACAAGTTCTTTATTTGAAGTTACAACGTGCTTGCCTGCTGCGAGAGCTTCACGCGTAAATGTCATAGAAGGCTCAACGCCGCCGATTACTTCGGCAACAACATCAACGGAGCTGTCATTTAAAATAACATTATAATCATTTGTAAACAGATGTGCATCCTCGTGTGATGAGAAGTCGCGTATATCGAGAATATACTTAACTGTTATCTCTTCACCAACGCGTTTTGCAATCGCTTCTTTGTTGTTTTTCAGGATTTCATATATACCGGAACCTACTGTTCCGAAACCCAAGATAGCAATATTCAACTTAAATTCATCCTTTCGCTTTGTTCTATATCAATCTTTTGCAAGAATATGCATTCTTTTGATCCCTTCGATTTTTTCGAAACGCTTTAAAAAACGTTCAACTTCAAAATTATCGCTTTCGTTCTGAATAGAAATTGTTATATTTGCAAGCCCGTTTATCGGGATATTCTGGTTAATTGTCAGAATATTGCAGTTTGCTTTGGCAAGAATACGAAGTATTTCACTTAAAATTCCCGCAATGTCTTCAAGCTCAAAGGCTAAAGTAATAATTCCTTTCATATCCTTGAAAGGGAAAACAAAATCCTTGTATTTATAAAAGGCGCTTCTGCTGATGCCTGCCGCCGCCGTTGCTTCGGTAACCGTAATTTTGCTGTTCATGCTCATTGTTTTTTTAACATCAAGCACCTTTGAAAAAACACTCGGAAGAGCGCGGGAATCAACAAGAATCAGGTTTTTTTTGTTTTCCAAAGTGTCCGCCCTCCAAAAACAAATGTATTCAACTTAAAGAAATATATCATAAAAACGCTGATTTGTCAAGGGCTTTTGGGGCAAAAAATGAATTTATTTCAGAAAAGTAGTAAGTGTTCCTATGTTCTCTATTTCTATATCAACTCTGTCGCCGCTTTTAAGCCAAATCTGTTTATCTTCCGGGTAACCTGCTATTACGCCGGCCGGTGTGCCGGTAAGTATTACGTCTCCGGGCAGAAGAGTCATATACTGCGCTATATGAGAAACTATTTCAGCACAGGTAAATATCATGTTTTTAGTGTTTGAGTTCTGTCTTAATTCGCCGTTTACCCGGCTTTGGATTGTGAGGCTTGAAACATCTATACTGTCTTTAGTTACAATAGACGGTCCGAGAGGTGCAAATTTATCAAAGCTTTTTCCCAATATCCACTGTGTTGTTGCCTTTTGAACTTCACGCACGGACATATCGTTTCCTACCGTGTATCCGAATATGTATTCGTCTGCTGTGTCCTTTGTGATGTTATTGCACTCTTTTCCTATTACAACTGTAAGCTCTGCTTCATAGTCATACTTTCCGCCTGCGTATGGAAGTTTAACTTCTTCTTCGTGCGCAGACAGGGCGTTGTTGAATTTTCCGAATACCGTAGGAACAGTAAGCTTTTGTTCGCGCAGCTCGTCTGCGTGATCTGAATAGTTAAGACCTATGCAAAGAATTTTCTGAGGAAACAGCACTGCGGGAGCGTATTTTATTTCGCCAAGTATTTCTTCGCATTTGTCAGGATTTAATTCTTTTTTGATTTGTTCGTAATTTTTGATAACTTCATCTGTAGTAGTTTCAAAAGGGAGCTTGTGCTTTTTTTGATTTAATTCAAAACCGGCAACGGGTTTGCCTTCTCTGTAATAATTAAATATACGCATATTTTGATCTCCGTTTATTATTCTTCTGAAATATTATATTATAATTTTAAATAAATGTAAAGTTAATAATGCAAAGTTTTGATTGTATAAATTTTTTAAAAACAGAAAAAAATATACACGGAAGTGATTTTGTTGCGTGATTATTTAATAAAGAAGCTAAACGGCGTTTTTTATAAGAGAGACGAGCCCCAAAGTCAATCGCCGCTTTCGGATGAAATAAAAATATCCGGATATTTAAATACAAATCTCGAAATTGTTCGTAAGATTACAAAAAACTGTTCCGATGTTATCATACGTGAGTTTTTAATGGGCAATATTCGCGCGGCAGTAATATATATAGACGGACTTGTAAATACTCTTTCCGTAGATCAAACCGTTATTAAAACTCTTATGTACGGAACGGACGATAATTGTGAGCCATGCTGTATTGATGAAATAATAAACAAGCTTATTGTTTCGGGAGAAATAAAAAAAGTTAACACTGTAAACGATGGGTTTGAAGGCTTTTTGTCCGGCGACACGTTTCTGATGGCCGACGGAATAAAGGAAGGATTGATAATCAATACAAAGGGCTTTGAAAAAAGAAGTGTTGACGACCCTCAAACAGATTCTGTAATAAGAGGTTCAAGAGAAGGGTTCATTGAGAATATACGAACAAATACTGCACTTCTGCGGCGCAGAATAAAAAGCGTATCACTGTGTGTAGAAAATATAAAGATCGGAAGAGAAACAAAAACCGCTGTAGATATAATCTATCTTGAAAATGTTGCAAACAGTGAGCTGATTTCAGAAATTAAAAGAAGACTTATAAAAATAGACATTGACGGTATACTTGACTCCGGATATCTTCAGTATTTTCTTGACGATAATCCAAAGTCTGTTTTTTCTCTTGTTGACAGTACGGAAAAACCGGACATTGCCGCCGCTAAAATATTGGAGGGAAGGGCGGCGGTTGTTGTTGACGGGTCGCCTTTTGTTTTGACAGCGCCTATGTATTTCGGCGAAAGCTTTCAGTCTCCAGAGGATTATTATATTCACTCCGTTGCCGCAACAATGCTCAGAGTAATAAGATACCTATCGTTTTTTGTAAGTATTCTGGCACTTCCTGCATATGTTGCGCTTACAACCTTTCATCAGGAGCTTATACCGACGCAGCTTTTATATACAATGGCTGCAGCAGAGTCAGGAACACCGTTTGCAAGCTTTATTGAAGCTTTAATGATGACTGTTGTTTTTGAGATACTTAAGGAAGCGGGCGTAAGACTTCCAAAACCGGTAGGGCAGGCCGTAAGCATTGTAGGGGCTCTTGTGATAGGAGAAACCGCTGTTTCTGCAGGTCTTATTGGTGCACCGATGGTAATAGCTGTATCTATTACTGCCGTGACTGCTTTTGTAACACCGGCGCAGGCAAATACCATTGTGCTGCTGAGGTATATTCTTTTGGTGCTTTCTGCCGTTCTTGGCGGGTTTGGAATAACTGTAGGCCTTCTTGGAATACTGATCCATCTGATGTCATTAAAATCTTTCGGAACGCCATACCTTGCACCTCTGGCGCCTTTGCGCATATCAGACCTTAAAGATACGGTATTCTTAGCGCCTGTGCGTGCAAGACTTACACGCCCGCACGGGTTGTCACGCAAGAATCCGATTAGACAAAAGCTTTCTGATTAAACTGAAAAGGGATTGTTTGTTTGAAATATTTCAGAATTACTGTCAGCCTTATGATGATAATGGTGCTCTCCGGATGCTGGAGCAGCAGAGAGCTTGATGAGTTGGCCGTTGTAATGGGAATCGGCATAGATAAAAGCGGAGATCACCTGGAGTGCTGTACGCAGGTCATTGTGCCGCAAAACGTCGGATCCGGTGAAGAAGGAGGCGCACACGGTGAAAAACCTTATACAAATTTTATTACCGAAGGTAAAGAATTATCAACGTGTATAAGTAAAGTGTCCGACACTACCGGAAAGTATGTGTTTATGTCTCATAATCTTATTGCAGTGTTAGATGAAGACGCGGCAAGTGACGGTATATATAAATATCTTGACTATTTAATGAGAGACAACCAATTAAGGCTCAGCGTATGTCTGTTTGTAACCGATAAAAGCCCGGAAGAAGTGTTTAATGCCGAAGCTCCGCTTTTTGAAATTCCGTCAATAAATCTTTCAAAAATATCTGAAGGATTTCCGGAAAGCTTATCAGGACAAAATGTTACGGTTTTGGATTTCATTAACAACATGATGTGCAAAAAGAAAGGAAGTTTAGTACCTTTTATAACTCTTGTTGACGGTAAAATAAAAGTTTGCGGATCGGCTGTGTTTAACGGTGATAAAATGACCGGAAGGCTGGATGAGGAAGATTTAAAAGGCGTTTTGTGGATTATAGGCGATCTGAAAGGCGGAGATATAGTATTAGACATAAACAATAATACTTTAAGCTTGCGTATAGGTAGAATCAAGTCAAAAACATTTCCCGTACTTGACAAAAACGGAGAAATTTATATTAAAGCTGAAATCCGCGGTGATTTATATTTGGTGAGTGATGACGCAAATATGATAAATACAATAGGAATGGACGCCGTGGTTGAAAAGTTAAACCAATCTGTAGAAAAAGAGATTTTGACATCTTTGAGTAAAACGAAAAAAATGGGTGTTGATATATATGGGTTCGGAGATATGATTTACAGAAAGAATCCTGCCGTTTGGCGCGCCATAGAAAATACTTGGGAGAACAGATTTAAAGAAATACGGGTTGATATTTCGGCGGATTTTAGTATCATAGAGACGGGAAGTATTATAGGCAGTGTAAAAAAGTAGCTTATACGGAGTAATTGTATGGATATCAACAGAAGAAATATGGCATTTACCGTCGCACTGTTTTTAGGCGGTGCAATGCTTTTAACATCATATGTTACGGATATTACATCTTGGGAAGCGTGGGTACCGGCGCTTCTTGCTTTTTTTCTTTCGTTTGCGGTTGTAAGTATTTATTTAAAGCTAACAAAAAAATATCCGGAAAAACATTTGCCGGAAATATTTGTTTGTGTTTTTGGAAAATGTGCAGGTTACGCCGTGTCCTGGGCTTATGTTTTTTTCTTTTTGGTCATTGCTTGTTTTAACACGTATTCTGTCAGCTCTTTCTTTGTTGGTTATGTTATGCCGGAAACCCCGGATATCGTCTTTACGGTAATTTTTGTTTTTATTTGCTCGCGGGCAGTGCGTCTCGGTATTGAAAACATAACCAAGATAAGCATTTTCATCTTCTTTTTAATTTCTCTTTTTATTATATTAAATTTTATTCTGCTGCTTTCTCAAATGAAAATCAGTAATTTCCTGCCGCTTTTTGACCATAGCTTTTACGAATATTTACAAGCAGCGCATACGGAGCTTATGAATCCTTTTGGTGAAACGGTTGTTTTTTTGATGTTCGCGGACAAAATCAAGAATAACGATTTTAGAAGTGCACTGATTTGGGGCATTATTATAGGCGGCGTGATGCTTATGCTTGTTGTAATACGCTCTGTTGCAGTACTTGGCGTTACAATTTCAATTTCGGCAGTTCCGTCTTACGAGGTTTTAAGACTTATTAATATAAAAAATATGATAACGCGTATAGAAACATTGTATTCATTTCTGCTTTTGATTCTTGGCTTTTTTAAGGTATCTATCATATACTGCGCAATATCCCGTTTAACAGCGTATCTGACGGGACTTAAAACCGAAAAAAGTATTATTAATTCTGTCGGCGCATTTTTAGCTTGTATGACCGCCGTCTCTTTTACTTCCGGGTTTGACAGCGTCAATTGGGGAACAAAGTATGCGGCGTTTTTTGCCACGCCTTTTGTTTTTATTATTCCGTGCTTTTTGCTTTTGGTTATTACGGTTAAACGAAAAGGGGAGAAAGCTAAATGATTATTACTCTTGCCGCTTTTTTATATATTTGGCTGTCTGATTTTAAGAATACAAAAGGCAATATAAAAGAGAGAGCTGTGTTTCTGCTTCTTTTCACGCTCTCTCTTGCATTAGCAATATTAATCTCTGCGGGAGTTAAAACTATATCTCCCATAAAGGCAATACAAACATTGTTTGATTTTTTGCATATCAGCTATTAAGGAAAATGTCACCTACTTTGTAGATATCTCCTGCGCCCATGGTTATAATTAAGTCTCCGCTTCCGGCGTTTTCTTTTAAGAATTCTGCGCAAGCTTCAAAAGAGGGAAAGTATTTGCAGCCGTCAATATCACCGGCAAGCTGTTTTGAGCTTACAATACCTGTGTCTTTTTCTCTTGCTGCGTATATATCAAGCATTAGAATATTTGCACGGGTCGAGCTGAATGCGTCAATAAACTCGTTGTAAAGACTTTTTGTTCTTGTATAAGTGTGGGGCTGAAAAGCCACCCAAATACTTTTGCAGTCAATCTTTTCTGCGGTTTTAAGAGTAGCCTTAATTTCGGTTGGATGATGTGCGTAATCGTCTATAACTGTGATGCCGTCTTTTCTACCTTTTGTTTCAAATCTGCGTTTTACGCCGGTGTACGAAAGCAGACCGTCCTTAATATCTTCAAATGAGATGGCTAAACGTCTTGCTGTTGCTATAGCGCATACGGCGTTTGAAACGTTGTGAATACCCGGGACAGAAAGACTTATATTTCCGAGTAATTTACCTTTTTCGTATAAATCAAAGGAACCAAATCCCAAATCGTTCAGTTCGATATTTTTAGCACAGTAATCAGCGTCAGATTTAACGGAACAGGTAATAAGTTCGCAATTGATATTCCGAACAGCTTTAACCGTATTTTCATTATCAATGTTTGCAACTACCGCGCCGTCTGACGGAGGCAGAAGAGCCAGCTTGTGAAAAGCGGAGATAATATGGTCTATTCCGCTGAAATAATCAAGATGGTCTTCTTCAACATTTAATATTATGCTGATATAGGGAAAAAACTTTAAAAAGCTTTCGCAGTATTCACATGCTT
Source organism: Clostridia bacterium (assembly GCA_017620205.1). Taxonomy (GTDB): domain Bacteria; phylum Bacillota; class Clostridia; order UMGS1883; family UMGS1540; genus UMGS1540. Next base: position 35,534 of record JAFZQX010000019.1, read on the forward strand.
CGCAGACAAAGTGATCACTTTGACCTACTCTTATATTGCCGTCTATAGCAGGGAGTTCACCGCCTATGGAAATAGTTGGGTCAAGCTTCGCTTGAAGCATAATGTGTGACATCATGGATGTAGTAGATGTTTTACCGTGTGTTCCGGAAACCGCTACTGCGTATTTATATGAGCGCATAACTGCGCCCAAAAGCGTTGCACGGTCGACCATCGGAGCGCCGCTTTTTTTTGCGGCAATAAACTCTTCGTTATCTTCTTTGATTGCAGCGGTATAAACGATCAAATCACATTCTTTAATGTTAGACGCTTTCTGCCCGATATAGATGGTAGCGCCGAGCGACTTCAGCTTGTCTGTGAGATTTGACTGCTGCATATCCGATCCGCTGACTTTATATCCGCGTCCCAAAAGTATTTCCGCAAGGCCACTCATGCTTATTCCGCCAATGCCTATGAAGTGAATATGACCGTTTTTGTTTATGTCATTTATGTTGAAATTGTTCAAAAAAAACACCCTTTCCGGAGTAAAAACAATAGTTTACTTATACATTATACACCAAAATCAGAATTTTTCCATACTTTATTGAAATTTTTCTTGAAAAATTTTTATTTGTTTGTTATAATATATTTAGCAAATATTTTCCTGCCTGTAGTAAGGCAAATTTCTACTTAGGAGGCTTTATAATGGAAATCACGGATATTCGAATCAGAAGAATGAACTCTGAAGGCAAGATGAAAGCTGTGGTATCGGTGACATTTGACGAATCTCTTGTAATTCATGATATTAAAGTCATCGAAGGTCAAGACAAAGTATTTATTGCCATGCCCAGCAGGAAAACGCCAAACGGCGAGTTTAAAGACATCGCGCATCCGATAAATGTTCAGATGCGCGAGAAATTACAAAACTCTATTATAGCTGCTTACGAAGCAAGCTGTAATGAAGAAGCCGAAGCTCCGTCGGAGCCCGGTGAAGAGTAATCTAAGTATAAAAAGGCAAGTTAACGCTTGCCTTTTTTATAGCAAAGGATAATGCGCGCTTATGTGCGCATTTTGCTTGCTTCAAAAAAGCGCACCTTATTTTCTTCGACACGTTGGAGAAAATGTGTGATATATCAATACGCTTTTTTATCGTTAGTAGCTTTTGAAAGGGTGATGTTTATGTCGAAAGTTACAGCAGTTATTATGGCGGCAGGGAAAGGCACAAGAATGAAATCAAGTCATTCAAAGCCTTTCTTTAAAGTTGCGGGCGTTCCGATGATAAAACAGGTTTGTAATACTGCCCGCGCTGCAGGCGCTGATAATATAGTTGTTATTGTAGGACACAAAAAAGAAGAAATTATTGAAATTATGGGCGATACGGTTTCGTTTGCAGAGCAGACAAGAATGCTCGGTACGGGCGATGCGGTAATGAGCGCTGAAAAGCTTATACCCGACAGCGGAGAAGTTGTTATTCTATCCGGTGACGCACCGCTTATCCGTGAAGAATCCGTAAGAGAAGCACTAAAAGCTCATCAAGACGGCGCAAACAGCGCTACGGTCTTTACCGCGGTACTGCCTGACGGCGGAAGATACGGCAGAATACTAAGAGATGAAAATGGCGGTGTTCTCGGCATTGTTGAATTTAAAGACGCAGACGAAAAACAGCGTGAAATCCGGGAAATAAACGGCGGAATGTATGTTTTCAACGCCAAAGACCTTAAAGAATCGCTTTCAAAAATCAATAATAACAATGCGCAGGGCGAGTATTATCTAACGGATACACTCGGGATTTTAAACAGCGAAGGGAAAAAGATAGGCGCATATGTTTTAAAAGACGCAGACGAAATTCTCGGTGTAAACGATAAGTTTGAGCTTTCCAAGGTCGACAAAATTCTCAGGATGAGAATAAACGAAGCGCATGCACGCGCCGGCGTATATTTCCAGGATATTGAAAACGCTTTTATATCCCCGGAGGTAAGAATTGATCCTGACGCTGAGATATATACAGGTACAATACTTGAAGGAAATACTCATATAGCAACAGGCTGCAAAATAGGACCAAATTCACATATTACGAACTCGATATTGCGCGAAAATGTAGTTGCAGACAATGCGGTAATAATTGATTCCGAAATAGGAAACGGTACAAAAGTAGGTCCGTTTACATATATACGCCCGGGCAGTAAGATTGGTTCAGACTGCAAGATCGGAGATTTTGTTGAAATTAAAAATTCAACGCTCGGCAACGGAACAAAGGTTTCTCACCTTACTTACATAGGCGACAGCGACGTCGGCGAGAAGGTTAACTTCGGCTGCGGCACGGTAACGTCAAATTATGACGGCAAAAAGAAGTACAGATCCACAATAGGTAACAGAGCATTTATCGGATGCAACACGAATCTTGTTTCACCGGTAACGGTAGGTGATGATGCGTATATTGCTGCGGGATCTACTATTACAGACGAAGTACCGGGCAAATCACTTGCTATCGCACGTGCGAGACAGGTTGTTAAAAAAGATTGGAAAGATAAAAGAGATATGTAAGGGCCGGCTCACTATGCGCAGACCGCAAATGGCATGAATAAAGTTAGTTGAAACATATATCGGTTTGCTTTTATTAACAGATGTAAAAATTCGTATTGACAAATTTTTTGAAAATACTGCTTTTGCTGCGAACAAACGTCACCTCTTAACGCACCTTTGTACGTCTTCGGATTCGTTTGTCTGTTCTGCACTATATTGAGATGCCCATCTTGAAAGGATGAAACACAATGATAACACATGGAAAAGACATTAAAATTTTTGCTGGAAACTCCAGCAAAAAACTTGCAAGCGAGATTGTTGAGGCGCTTAAACAAAAAGTTGCCGAATACAAAATAACGGAGCTTGATTCCGGTGAAACAAGGGTGGCTGAGATTTCTCTCGGCAAATCCGAAGTGGGTCACTTCAGCGACGGTGAAATATATGTAAATACATACGAAACCGTTCGCGGAAGCGATGTATTTATAGTTCAGTCTACATGTGACCCCGTAAATAATAACCTGATGGAACTGCTTATTATGATTGACGCGTTTAAAAGAGCGTCCGCAGGCAGAATTACTGCGGTTATTCCTTATTACGGCTACGCAAGACAGGACAGAAAAGCAAAAGCGAGAGATCCGATCTCGGCAAAACTCGTGGCTGACCTTATTGCTTGTGCCGGCGCAGACAGAGTGCTTACAATGGATTTGCACGCTGCGCAGATACAGGGCTTTTTCGATATCCCTGTTGACCACCTTTTAGGTGTTCCGCGTCTTTATCCTTATTATAAAGAAAAATTTGCAGATAATATGGACGATGTTGTTGTTGTATCTCCCGACTTCGGAAGCGTTACGAGAGCGAGAAACTTTGCAAGAGGCTTAAACGCGCCTATCGCAATTATTGATAAGCGCCGCCCGAAACCTAATGTTGCAGAGGTTATGAATATAATCGGCGATATTAAAGACAAAACGGTTATTTTGGTTGACGATATGATAGACACTGCGGGTACAATAACACACGGCGCGCAGGCGCTTATTGACAGAGGCGCAAAAGAGATTTACGCTTGCTGTACGCACCCCGTGCTTTCGGGACCTGCTATTGAAAGAATAGAGGCTTCTCCCATAAAAGAGCTTGTTGTGCTTGATACAATTGAGCTTCCGGAAGAGAAGAAAATCGACAAAATTAAGGTTTTGTCTGTTGCTGATCTTTTTGCAGAGGCAATCAAGAGAGTTTATGCAGATATTTCTGTAAGCCCATTGTTCTTATAATGCTTATTCGAGCCGTGAGATTAAGTCTCACGGCTTATTTTTGTGTTTTCTATTGACTGCAAGTAAGATAGGATATATAATAGAGCTATATTTTTTTTGAATAAACCCCGTTTGAAAGGAATGGTTATATATGAAGTATACTGCAGAGGACGTTATGATGTACGTAAACGAGGAAGACGTTAAATTTATCCGTCTTGCTTTTTGCGATGTTTTCGGAAAACCGAAAAATATATCTATATTACCGGGCGAGCTTCCCGGCGCTTTTGAACACGGGATAGCTATAGACGCAACAGCTATTGACGGCTTTGGCGACGAAACATATTCCGATATGTTTCTGCATCCCGATCCGTCAACGCTTTCAATTTTGCCCTGGCGCCCCGAGCACGGCAGAGTTGTACGTATGTACTGCAGTATTACAAGAGCTGACGGCGTGCCGGTTGAAAGCGACACGAGAAGTCTTCTTATTAAAGCCGTTGAAGAAGCAGAGAAAGAAGGTATTACATTTTCTCTCGGTTCCGAGATGGAGTTTTATCTCTTTAATTTAGATGATGACGGTAAACCTACAAAAGAGCCTTATGACTATGCCGGTTATCTTGATATAGCACCTGAGGACAGGGGAGAGAACGTAAGACGTGAAATATGCCTTATGCTTGAGCAGATGGGTATTATTCCCGAAAGCTCACACCACGAAGAGGGTCCGGGTCAAAACGAAATCGTGTTCAGGAATTCTGACCCGCTGTCTGCCGCAGACAACGCCGCTGCGTTTAAGACTGTTGTTAAAACTGTTGCCGGCAGAAACGGACTTTTTGCCGATTTTTCACCGAAGCCTTTAGAGGATAAGCCGGGAAACGGATATCACATAAATATTTCCGTTAAAAACGATGAAAATAATAAAATTTTAACAAGCATCCTTGCAGGAATCATGTATCATATTAAAGATATAACTGCTTTTTTAAACCCTACGGTTGAGTCCTATTACAGGTTCGGCACATATAAGGCACCTCAGTATATTTCCTGGTCTAAAGAAAACCGTTCACAGCTTATAAGAATACCTGCCGCAGCAGACGGGTCTGTAAGAGCAGAACTACGTTCTCCCGATGGCTTGACGAATCCGTATCTCGCATTTGCGCTTTTGATTTTTGCAGGTCTTGAAGGCGTTAAGAATAATTACAGCCTGCCGGAAAAATCAAATATGGATATGTATGAAGCCGGAGAAGATGCGGTTAAAAACTACGAAAAGCTTCCGCAAAGCTTTAAAGAAGCTAAAAAATTCGCGCTTGAGAGCGACTTTGCTTCAAAGTATGTACCGGGTTCTATTTTGAATATTTACTGTAAACAATAATATCGGTTAAAGGAGAAAAGGATGGATTATAAGGAAAGGGTATATAGTGTGCTCGTTGTGTCTTCCTCGGAGAAATTCAACGCCACTTTAAAAGAATTGCTGTCCTCTGAGCGATATTCCCCTGTTAAATTCAAAACCGATATAAACTCTGCCAACAGGGAACTGCTCGAAAGAAAGTATGATTTTGTAATTATAAATTCACCGATCCATAATGATGACGGAATAAGACTTGCAATTGAGGTAACAGCTACTAAAAGCACTGCTGTTCTTGTTATGGTTAAAGACGAGTTCTATTTAACTACTTATGAAAGAGTGTCGCCGTTTGGAATTTTCGCACTTCCGAAACCAACTACAAAGCAGATTCTAATGCTCTCGTTTGACTTTATGGCAAGTATGAACGAGAGGCTTTCTAAGCTTGAAAAAAAGACTACGTCTCTTGAAGACAGGATGCATGAAATAAGGATTATAAACCGCGCCAAGTGGATTTTGATAGAAAAGTTTAAGATGAGCGAGGAAGAGGCACACAAGGTAATTGAAAAGCGCGCCATGAACGCGAGCATCACAAAACGCGAAGTCGCGGAAGATATTATAAATACAAACAGTTAAAAAGGACTGCGATTTAATAAATCACAGTCCTTTTTTATATTTCAATTTTGATGTAAACCCGTCAAAAAAACTCCGGAGAACTCGAAGCTTTCCGTAAGCTATTGAAACCACCACAGAAGAAACCGCAGAAACAGAAGAAAAGAAGGGCGAGGAAAATCCAGCCGAGTATGCGGAAGAAACGGACAGCGGGGGTAAAGAAACACCAAGCGTATCTTTTAAGAACGATGAAATATCGTCAATCTATGAGAACATAAAGAATGACATTGATGCGCTTGATACCAAGAGCCTTAAGAAAATAGACAACGAAATAAGCGAACTTAAGACACAGACTCACGAAGGCGTGGACACGCTCATCTCAGGCGCAATTGACCGAGCAAAGGGAATACAGAGGTCTTATGAATTCATGCGAGACAATGCGGAAGAAACGGATAGTGGGGGCAGGGCGCTTTTTGTTGGAATAAGGTCTAACACGGCAAGCGAAAGCCTTTATGCAGAAGCTTTGAAAATGGAAGCTGACGGCAAAAGCAAAGAAGATATACTTAAAGAGACAGGTTGGCTTAAAGGTGCTGACGGTAAGTGGCGTTTTGAGATAAACGATAAAGATTTGCAGTTTAATAGTCACGGCTTCTTTTCAAATCCCGATGTACAAAGATACAAAGCACTTGAACTTAAATTTATCAATGGCGAGATAACAGAGAGCGAAGCAACAGAATTAAAACAACTACAAAAGAGCTTAGAGGGAGTTAAGAAAAACCCTAAAACGCTTGGCGACTATGTTAAACACGATGCCTTGTTTGAAGCGTATCCGTTTTTGCGCGATCTGGCTTTAAGTTTTTCTGACAGCATGGCTTTTGGGAATCGCGGCTCTTTTAACGGGGAAGAAATAACCCTTAACAGTAAATTGCTAAAAGACGAGGCGAGGCTTAAAAGAACTCTCATTCATGAAATACAGCACGCAATTCAAGATTATGAAGGCTTTGCGGGCGGCTCAAATCCTGATTACTTCACCAAAAATATAGCTTTAACTGAAAATGAAATCAGAAATGCAGAAGAAGCGGCGGGCAATTTGAAAAGCGCAGAGGACCGGCTGCTTGAGTATAAAGATGAAAACGGTGACGATGTTTATCTTGAACTTGCAGAAGAATATGAGAAGTTGTCAAATTTATTGTACGGAGACGAACAGATAGACGATGAAGCGATTGAAAGAAGGTTGGAAGAAATTGAACAAGCCTTTGCTGAAGTGGGCGCAGATGACTTACTGTTTGAATACCTTTCGTCTAAACAAACATTGGAAAGAATTAAGAATAGGCGCAAAAACAAATTCGGCTCATTTGAGATGTATCACAATACCGCAGGCGAGGAAGAAGCACGCGACAGCGCAAACCGCATCGACATGACAGACGAAGAACGCCGCGAAACGTTCCCCGAAAGCGCAAAGGAAAATCCTGATAGGGTGTTTGCGGGTGCGGACGAAAACGTTTTAAGTTTGTCGGTTGACAATTCGATATTAGACGAATACAACATAAGCAAACTTAACGATTATGTTCATGTGCAAAAGCAGGTTTTAGAAAAACTTAAAAGCAATGGCTTTTTCTCTGACAAGGGCGGGAAAAGTCTTACGGTTGTGAACGATGAAAGCGGTATGGTTGTGGAGATTGCCCCGAAAGGAATAAAAGAAACTTTTGGAAAGGGAAACCGGTTTGAAACGTTGCCGCGTGAAATTAAACTTGCAAAGTTATCGACAATATACGACATACCAAACATAATAAAAGTCGGTAGACTCATTGAGGCTGATGTCAAAAACTATCATAACGAAAACAGCAGTTTGAGGTATGCGTATATAGTAGGAGACGCTGAAATAAACGATGAATCAGCAATAATAAAAATAACAGTTAGGCAGTCACCGCAAAAAAATAAGTTTTGGATGCACCAAATTGACATTGACACAAAAGAAAATATCGAAAGCAAGCCCACTGGCGCGAACTCTGAAAGAGCAAGCGCTAAAATGGGTTTAACTACTTTCGATATTGATGATAGTCTATCACAATCAGAAGGCGATGTCAAGCCCAAGTTTTCTTTTGACTCCTCTGTTGAAGAAACAAAAGACCAAATCTACACCGACAACTTCAAAGAATGGTTTGGAGATTGGCAGAATGACCCCGAAAACGCAAGCAAGGTAGTTAATGAGGACGGTACGCCGAAGGTTGTGTATCACGGGACAGATAACAGCTTTACTGTATTTGATATTTCTTTAGCAGGACAAAACAGTTATAATTTTTACGGAGACGGATTTTATTTTTCTGACAAAAAGAAGGGTGCACGTAATTACGGGGATAATATCATACCTGCATATTTAGACATTAAAAATCCGTATTATGCTACCGAAAAAGACGCGGGAAGAATAAACCCGAAAAAGCTAATTGAACAGAAATATGACGGTATAATAATAAAAAGCCCTTCTGGGGAAAACTTCGTTGTATTCAATCCCACCCAAATCAAATCCGCAACAGACAACATAGGCACATTTGACAAATCAAATCCCGATATACGTTTCTCCTTCGATGACATGGACGATGACGAACTGTTTGAAATGTTTACTGACGATGTTCCCGTGCAAGACGAGGTTATAAAACGCGCAAAAGAGAACTTCAATATTGACAAGGCAAATAAGCTTGTGTCTAATATCATAATACACAAAAAACGGTTGCGGCAATTACCGCAACCGTTTTTAAATACTTGATTAGTTACATTCTGCAACTAACGGACCTGCAAGTTCTTTAAGATAGAAGAGTTTGCCGGGAAGTGTGGGGATAAATGTTGATGTGATGTTCATATCGGGTCCGTAGTGGAGCGTAGTTAAGAAGCTCATGCCCTGCCAACCCATGCCGCGGCTGAGAGCGCCGTCTGCGCCGCCGATAGCGTAATCTGCCTGGAGGAAGAGGCCGGGGCCTATTGTGTTTGCTCTGCAGGGAACGAGAGTTGTGCGGCTCTTAAAGCTTGTTATAGCGTTCTGTTCGATTGTTAAGGGATGAAGCTTTGCGCCTATTCTGTAGCACTGCTGTTTCCATTCTTCAACGCTTGAGAATTCGTCAGCAAAGTGGGGTTCCCAGAAAGCGATGTGGCACATTCTGCCGATACCGTAAACGAGAACAAGCTTTGCGCCTTCTTCTTTGAGTTTCTTGATTTTGTCGGGATATGTCGGAAGATTGTCCTTTGCAGCGAAGTTTCTCTGGCTCTCGGGAACAGTCTTTTTGATTTTATTGAAGAAAGCTTCTTTCATGCTGTATTCAAACGAAGCTGTGTCTGTGTTGGGGAGAGTGTTTCCGTCGCCGTCAGCCCATTCGTCCATATTGAACGTGTAAAGATGTGAGCAGTCAACATCCCATTCGTTTAAGAAGTAAGCTGCCCATTTGTACATACCCATAGGACCTACGGGCAAGATCATAGCGAGCTTTTCGCCTCTGTCTCTTGCGAGCTTTATCTGGTTTGCGATTTCATGACCCATGTATGTATCGAACTCATAAATGTTTTCGCATTCGATGGGGTTGAAGTCCTTGTTCCAGAAATCTTCTCTTGCTACGCCTTTTTCACAGCATTCGTCAATTTTTTTGAGATCCCAGCCCTTCGGATAAAAGTTTTCTAAAAGGCTGCCTTTCATTGTGCTTAAAAAATCCATAATTATATTCCTTTCCACTCTTAATAGAGTTTAAATTATTTGTTCTCTAGGGTAATAATCTCTTTGTTATTGCTTTCGGCCATACAAGCTCCTGCGTAAATGCTTCGGCATAATCTACGCCGCACTGGAGACCGCGGAAACGTGAGCATGTGCGAACGAATTCCGCAAAATCAATATGGTCATGGTCACGCATCCATTTAAGTTGGCTTTCGTGGCACTCAAGCATTTCTATCTTGAGCTCGATTTCATCTGAAATATCAACAAACTCGTTGGGAACAAAGTTAAGACCTGCGAGGTTGTCCATATAGTAAAGAGGTGTTATAGCAGCTTTTCCGCCTTTGCCGTACTGCGGAACGCTTGCTGCGAAGGAAGCGTCAAATACAAGTTTTGAAACCTCTCTGTGGTCGGGCATATAGTCTGTCGGGCCGTGTGTAATTATAAAATCGGGCTGAACTTTTCTTATAAGCTCAACAATCATATCTCTCTGCTTTATGTCGCAGCCGTTCGGGAGTAAGTCGCCGATATCAAGCGTTACAACCTCAATGCCTGCAAGAGAGCCTGCTTTTTTAGCCTCGGCAGCTCTCATCTTTCTGAGCTCACCGGGCTTTATGATTTCATGACCCATGTTACCGTTTGCAACATGGCATACTGTTACTTTGTCACCGCGTTTAACACATTTAGCAAGAGTTCCGCAACAGGAAATCTCAATGTCATCGGGATGACAGCCAATAGCTAATACATTCATCTTTTTTCCTCCTTTTAATGTTGACCGTATGTGTCTTATATGTTATAATAAATAACAAAAAATGTATTTATCAATTAATCCTAATAATTTATCATTTTTTCCAAAGGGTGTTTTTTAATGAAAGAATTTGAAATGCTTCCGGTTGAGCAGGAAATCAAAATTGACGGATTTAACAGTATATATTATTTTGAGTTTGGAAAGGACTTTACTCATCCGCCCGAAGTTCATGATTTTTGGGAGTTTGCTTATGTTGACAGCGGTGAGATAATTGCCGTAACAGACGGACTGGGTCAAACGCTGAAGCAAGGTCAGATAATGTTTCACAGACCTATGGAAGTGCACGCGCATATTTCAAATAAAGTTACGCCCAACAACATGCTTGTTGTAACGTTTACGTGCAGCAGTCCTGCCATGAACTTTTTTGACAAACGCGTTTTTGAACTTGGCAAAAACTCCAAAATGCTTCTCACGCTGTTTGCTGAAGAAGCAAGGCACATATTTGGGAGCATTTCGGGCGATTATAACAATAAAAACCCTCTCGGAACAAAACATGTATCTCCTGAATCGCTTCAGCTGCTCCAGTGTTATTTAACCGAATTTTTAATAAAGCTCAAAAGACAGGATGAAAACTCCGGCAGCAGAATAAAGAAAAACGAAATTTCAAGAGATATAGCGCATTCGTCCATAACGGAGCTGATTATTGCTTATCTCGAAGAAAACGTATACCAAAACATTACTACGCAGGACTTGTGTAAAAAGTTTTATATGAGTAAATCACAGCTGTATCAGTTGTTTTCGGATTATTCGGGAGACAGTCCCATACACTATCATCTGAAACTTAAAATGGCTGAGGCTAAAAAGCTTTTGCGCGATAATAAAATGACAGTAAGTGATGTGGCCGACATACTGGGGTATACATCAATACATAATTTTTCAAGAGCTTTTAAAAATGCCGCGGGACTGTCGCCGGCAAAATATAAAAATAAGATTTTAAGCGGGGAATAATATGCCGCATAAAAATATTATATATAATAAGAAGCAATAATATTTTTGTTGACATATATAGTGCCTTATGGTAAAATTATACGGTAAATATTGTGGATAACCATGTGATGTGTTTGAAACAATACACTCCCAGAAAAATAATTGAAGTGAGAAATATGCCTAAGTATAAGTTTTCAAACATAAGCGGTCCGGTTACGTTTCCGCTTTCAACCGCATTTGTTGATAAGTATATGCCCGAAGCAAATGCTACATTTGTAAAAGTTTATCTCTACGGACTGCGCCTTTGCTATTTGCCGGGCATTGACGCCGATAACAAAAAAATAGCCGATGCGCTTGATATTCTTGAAACAGATGTTTTAAAAGCATTTGATTTTTGGGAATCAAAGGGTATCGTGAGACGGTCGTCTGACGGTACTGTAGAGTTTATGGATTTATCATCGGATGTAGAAGCACAAAAACCTCAAAAACCTGCCTATAAAGCGTCTGATATTGAGAGTATGATGAAAAAGAGCGATATTAAACAGCTTGTGTCTCATGCGGAAGGAATTTTCGGAAAAACCCTCTCGCAATCTGAAATAGGCACGCTTTTTGGCTTTTATGACTGGCTTCATCTTCCCGTTGAAGTTATTCTTATGCTTCTTGAATACTGCGCTTCGCTGCAGAAAACAAGCATGCGTTATGCCGAAAAGGTTGCGCTTTCATGGGCGGAAGAGGGAATTGACTCTATTGAAAAAGCACATGAGTTTTTGTCTGCAACAGAAAACAGAGAAAAGAACACGCGCTATTATAAAAAGCTTCTCGGCCTTCGCGGCGGAAAGTTTACCGATGCCGAATATGCTCATATAGTACAGTGGACAGAAAAAATGGGCATGCCGCCCGAGCTTATAAAAAAAGCCGCGGAAAAAGCAAGTGATGTAACGGGCGGTGTTTCGTTTCCGTATATAAACGGCATTTTGCAGTCTTGGTATAAAAAAGATATTAAAACGGTTGAAGACCTTTCAAAAGACGAAATTCCTAAAAACACGGCAACTTCACGTCAAAAACAGACACAAGTTAGCAACAGATTTGTTGATTTCAGTCAGACTCATGACTATGATTTTGATGCAATAGAAGAAAAAATGCAAAAGAAACGTATGAGAAAGTAAATAGCCTCACCTGAAAGGGTTGTGTATGCTTTATGAACAGCAGCATTTACGCAGAAGTAAACACTAAATTTAATAAACGCAAAGAGCAAATTAAGGATTTGCATGAGCAGAGAAAGCAGCAAATTTATGCTGATATTCCTGAAATCCGCGATATAGACGATAAGCTCTCATCCCTTGCTTATAAAATGTTTTTGGATGTAACAGCCGGCACTGAGCCTTCCGTTGCTGCCGAAAACTTCAGAAACACTGCAGCTGAGCTTAACGATAAAAAGAAAAAGCTTTTGGCAAAAGCCGGATTTAAACCCGATTTCCTTGCGCGCACATATTATTGCTCCAAATGTGGTGACACCGGCCTTGTTGACGGTAAACGCTGCGAGTGTTACAATAAGCTGCTTATAAAAGAGCTTATGGCGCATTCAAACTTAAGCGCGTCAATGAAAAAGCAGACTTTTGATATGTTTTCGCTTGATTATTACAGCAGTGAAAAATACGGCAGAGAAAAAATTACTCCTGCCGATAACATGAAGAGTATTTTGAGTGAGTGTATAAGATTTGCGGATGAATTTGGCTCTGAAAACAAGAACTTTTTGTTTTACGGAGCGCCCGGCCTCGGAAAAACGTTTTTGTCGTCTGCTATTGCAAATGCCGTAATGCAGAAGGGATTTACGGTATTATATCAAAGCGCCGGCGCTATTTTTTCTGAGCTTGAAAACATTAAGTTTAAAAATGCAGACACCGATTTCACCGCTGAGATTTTAAATGTTGACTTGCTCATTATTGATGACTTGGGAACGGAGTTTATTAATTCATTTACCGAATCGGAGCTTTTCAGAATATTAAATTCACGAATAATTGATGAAAAGAGTATAATAATAAATACAAACCTTTCACTCTCCGATGTTAAGAAGACATATTCGGACAGAGTTCTTTCAAGAATACTCGGTAATTTTGACGCATTCAAGTTTTACGGAGAAGATATAAGGCTTAAAAAGATTGATTAGTATAAAACGGCAGAATGGAGTTTTAACTATGAACAACAAACTAAAAAGATTTAAAAAGAATATTTTAGGAAAAAGAGTTATACTGCTCGGAGTCGGCGTAAGCAATAAACCGCTTATAAAGCAGCTTATTTCATACGGTGCTGAGGTTATCTGCTGCGATAAAAACGCCGCTTTGGAGTCGGAATTTTTTGACGAAATGAAGCTTGGCGCAAAATTCCGCTTGGGAGATAATTATCTTGATGACCTTGACGCTGACATTATTTTTAAAACGCCGGGTATCAGAGGAGATATACCCGAACTTGTTGCTGCCGAAGAGCGCGGTGTAACGATTACGAGTGAAATGGAGATGTTCTTCAAGCTTTGCCCGTGTAAAATTATAGGCGTTACAGGCAGTGACGGTAAAACAACAACAACTACGCTTATATACAACATTCTCACAGAGAATGAGAAGGTTTGTCATTTGGGCGGCAATATTGGAAAACCACTCCTTCCCGAAATTGAGAATATAGAAGAGGGCGAAGTGGCGATAGTTGAGCTTTCAAGTTTTCAGCTCATGTCTATGAACTGTTCTCCGGACGTAGCTGTTATTACAAATATTTCGCCCAATCATCTTGATGTACATAAGTCTATGGAGGAATATGTAAATGCCAAGAAAAACATTTTCCTTCATCAAAACAAAAGCGGCGTTCTTGTTTTAAACGCAAAAAATGAAATCACAGCGTCTTTTGCAGATGAAGCCAAAGGCGAAGTTGTTTTCTTTAACGGTGATGAAAACGGTGTATATCTTAAAGACGATAATATATATTTTGACGGAAAGAGTATTATTACAAAAGACGATATAGCGCTTCCCGGCGAGCATAATGTTGAAAACTATATGGCGGCAATAGCGGCTGTCGGCAAAAAGACAAGCTCGGAAGCCATAAAACGTGTTGCAAACAATTTTACGGGCGTTGAACACAGAATTGAATTTGTGCGTGAAATTGACGGCGTACGTTTTTATAACGATTCTATAGCAAGCAGCCCGACTCGTGCGAAGGCAGGCCTTTATGCGTTTGATAAAAAGGTAATACTCATTGCGGGCGGCTATGATAAAAAAATACCGTTTGACGATTTCGGCGTTGATATTAAAAACAGAGTTAAGAGGCTTTATCTTTTCGGCGCAACGGCTCCGAAGATAAAGGAAGCAGTTTTAAACGCTTACGGAGAAGGAAGAAGAACTCTTCCGATAATTACTCAGTATACAACGCTTGAAACAATAGTAAAAGAAGCATACATGGCTGCGGAAGCAGGCGATATTGTTTTGCTGTCGCCGGCATGCGCAAGCTTTGATATGTTTAAAAACTTTGAAGAACGCGGCAAAAAATTCAAAGAGTGTGTCAGGAGACTGTAATTTCAGATATGAAAACAGAGGAGATATTAAAATCGCTTTGTCAAAGCGGCGGTATATCTGGTGACGAACGCAAGATACAGGATATATTTGTTGACTTGATTTCACCATACTGCGATGAATTTCAAAGCGATGTTATGGGTAATGTTTGGGCGAGAAAAAAGAATGCGCAGGGAAAGACAATAATGCTTGAAGCCCATGCCGATAAGATCGGACTTATGATTTCGGGCATCACAGATGAAGGTTTTCTGCTTTTTGCGGAAATCGGAGGTTATGACAAAAAGATAATGCCTTCAACTCTTGTAACGGTTTTTGGAAAAGAAACCGTTCACGGCGTTATCGGAAGCGTACCTCCGCATCTTAAGAAAAAGCAAAAGTTTACTTCCGATGACTTGTGTATTGATATCGGCATGTCAAAGTGTGAAGCTGAAAAAATAATAAGCGTCGGGGATTTGGCGGAGTTTGATACGGAATATACACCGCTTTTAGGCGAACGCGCAGCAGCCTCGGCTTTTGATGACAGAGCAGGCCTTGCTGCAATAGTAAAAGCTGTTGAACTTTTAAAAGACGACAGTGTAAATGTTGTTGCGGCGGCATCAACTCAGGAAGAGGTAGGGTGCAGAGGCGCCAAATGTGCGGCATATAATATAAACCCGGATGTTTATATTTGTATAGACGTTTGTCATGGAAAAACGCCGGATGCGGATAAAAACGTATTTGCTTTAGGCGGCGGACCTGTAATTACGGTAGGACCCAATGTTCAGCCGTATGTATCTAAAAAGTTGATTTCTACCGCCTCCGATTTTAAAATTGATTATCAAATTGATGTTGACAGCGGAAACACGGGCACAAACGCCTGGACGGTTCAGATAGCGCGTATGGGCATTCCCACAGGCCTTGTTTCGCTTCCGTTAAGATATATGCACACACGGTATGAAGTTTTGTCTTTAAAAGACATTGATCTGACGGCACAGCTTTTGGCGGAATTTGCAAGGAGATGTTAGTATAAATGCTTGAAAGAATTTGCGGCGCTTCGGGTGTTTCCGGAAACGAGGACGAGGTACGCGATCTTTTAAAAGATATGTGTAAAGATTATTCCACGGAAACTGACGTTATGGGAAACCTTCTGGTTGAAACCGGCGGTAATGGTAAGAAGATATTGCTTGCCGCGCATATGGATGAAGTTGGCTTTATTATTTCCGGCATAGAGGACAACGGTTTTTTGCGTTTTAAAACGGTAGGCGGTATCGATATTGGCGTTATAATAGGCAAAAGAGTGATTATTGGCGACAAAAAAGTGCCCGGTATTATAGGCATAAAGGCCGTACATTTACAAAAGAAAGATGATTCTGCGCCTGCAGAGGATGAGCTTTATATTGATATAGGTGCTGAGAATAAGGACGAAGCGTCTGCTGTTGTAAATTTAGGCGATTATGCTTCGTTTGAACCGTTGTTTGTTAAATTCGGGAATAACCTTTTGGCATCCAAAGCGCTTGATGACAGAGCAGGCTGCGCTGTTTTAACAGAAGAATTAAAAAGAAACGCAGGAAAAAATCTTTGCCTGGCATTTACGGCGCAGGAAGAAGTTGGCTGCAGAGGTGCTGCAATTGCCGCGGAACGTTTTCAGCCGGATGTTGCGCTGGTTGTTGAAACCACCATTTGTCAGGACGTGTTTCCCACAAATTTAAATAAAACACCTACAAAACTGGGCGAAGGACCCGTTCTTACTTTTCTTGACAGAACATCTGTTCCGGACAGGGAAGTTATAGAGTCTTTAACTGAAACCGCAAGGAAGCATAAAATCCCGTTTCAGTATAAAAAGACTAATATGGGTGGAACAGATGCCGGGAGTATTTCCCGTGCGGCAGAAGGTATTCCTACAGCAATTGTAGCACTGCCATGCAGAAACCTTCATTCGCCCGTCACGGTTATAAGCCTTGACGATTATAATAATCTTATTAAACTTATTGATTTATGGTTAAAGGATATAGGATAATGTATGATTTAATATTGGAGCTTGCATCAAAATGTGCCGCAAGCGGATGTGAGGATGATATAAGAAGATATTTGGAAGATAAGCTTTCCTCACTTGAAATTGAATATGACGCACACAAAACACTGATTGCCCATAAAAAAGGAAAATCCTCTCCTGTTGCAATAGTTTGCGGGATGGATGTTCCGTCACTTTTTATAACACACATCGAAGATAGCGGCTATACTAGGTTTGCTACGCTCGGTGTTGACCACAAAAAACTTTCCGGTCTGCCCGTCAGACTTCAAAACGGCAGCAGAGGCTGTATATGGTGCGAAAAAGATAAAGATGAAATGACAGATATGTTTATAGATTTCGGCGAAAACACAGCAAAAGAAGCCGAACCGGCATTGATAGACATGCCTCCTTATAAAAGAGGTAATCTGATTTCCGGATTTGCACTCGGCAATTACGCCGCGCAGGCGGCTGTTATTGAATCCGCGTTATTTGATAGCGAAAGAGACGCTTATTTTGTGTTTTTAAGCCGTTCCCAGCTGGGTAAGTTTTCAACGGGATTTATGAAAATGCTTCCGGAAAACACAGAATATATTTGTGTTGAAAAAAGCGATTCAAATGATTTTCCCGGTGAAAAAACCGTTATAACCGGAGTTGGCGGCGGCGTTTGTCTGCGTATGATGGATAAGTCGTTGATGCCTTCGCGCTCTATGATTGAAAAAGCGTTAACTTTTTCGGAGTCTGTCAGAATAACAAAAGAAGTGTCAAAAAGAAACGGTATCGGCGGCAATCTGCAAATGGCATCCGGCGGCGCAAATGTTATTTCGCTCGGTGTTCCCGCACGTTATTGTGACGAGATTTGTGAAACGGTAAGCATTGATGATATAAAAGAAACAGCTAAATTGCTGATTAAATTTTTAGAGGTGTAATAAAGTGGAAAAACTAAAGATAGTAGGCGGAACAAAACTCAGAGGTAATGTGAGAATAAGCGGTGCCAAAAATGCCGCGGTAGCAATTATACCGGCAGTTCTTATGGTTGACGGCGTTTGTGTTATTGAGAACGTTCCTCATATTAAAGACGTTTTGGTTATAGCCGATATTTTATCCGATCTCGGTGCAAAAGTGAAATGGCTTCAGGATGATGTTCTGGAAATTGACGCAACAACGGTTAATAATTACATTGCTACAGATGATAAGGTTCGGTCTATGCGTGCTTCATATTATCTTCTCGGCGCACTGCTCGGAAGATTTCATATGGCTACAGTCCGTCTGCCCGGCGGATGTAACTTCGGCGAAAGACCGATAGATCAGCATATAAAGAGTTTTGAGGCACTTCGCGCGTCTGTAAATATAGATTATGATATAGTAATTGCCAAATCTGAAAAAAGATTGAAAGCTACGCATATTTATCTTGACGTTGTAAGCGTTGGGGCAACGATAAATGCTATGCTTGCCGCATGTATGGCAGAAGGCACAACGATTATTGAAAACGTCGCAAAGGAGCCGCACGTTGTTGATCTTGCAAACTTCTTAAATACAATGGGTGCCTCTGTAAGAGGCGCAGGTACAGACACAATAAGAATAAGAGGCGTTGAAAAGCTGCATGGCGGTACATACAGCATAATTCCCGACCAGATAGAAGCGGGAACATTTATGATTGCGGCTGCAGCTGCGGGCGGAGACGTTCTTGTGGAGAATATAATTCCGCAGCATATGGACTCGCTTTCCGCAAAGCTTTCCGAATCCGGCGCTATAGTTACGGAGTTTGAAGATTCAATCAGAGTTGAAAGTAACGGAATGCTTAAGGGTGTTAACGTTAAAACAAGACCTTATCCGGGATTTCCCACCGATTTGCAGCCTCAGATGGTTACGCTGCTCTCTGCAGCACGTGGAAAAAGCATGGTAACTGAGGGCGTTTGGGAATCAAGATTCCAATATATAGAAGAGCTTAAAAGAATGGGCGCCGATATAGTTATAGCTGATAACAGAGCAATTATACACGGCGTTGACAGACTCCGCGGTGCAACAGTAAAAGCTACTGATTTAAGAGCAGGCGCTTGCCTCGCTATTGCAGGAATTATTGCGGAAGGCACAACATATATACTTGATTTGAAACATATTGACAGAGGTTACCAGAATTTTGAGGAGAAGCTCACATCTCTCGGAGCCAATGTCGTAAGGATTGACGAATAATGATAAATATTTGCCCGCTGTTCAGCGGCAGCAGCGGAAACAGTACATATATCGAAGTAAACGGAACGGGTATCCTGCTTGACGCAGGCGTTTCGATGAAAAGAATAATAACTGCACTCCAGCGTATAGGGAAGAGCGGAAGTGATTTATCCGCTCTTCTTATCACGCATGAGCATATAGACCATATACAAAGTCTCGGCGCTATCGCGCGAAAGTTTAAAATACCGGTTTATGCAACCGTAAATACATGGCGTACAATGTATAAATCGCTCGGTAAAATTGAAAAGTCTCAGATAAAGCCCGTGTATGAAGGTCAAACGGAAACAATCGGAGATCTTAGATTTGTTGCTTTTTCAATTCCGCACGATGCTGCAGAACCGGTAGGGTATACTTTTTCGGACGGTGAAAAAAAACTTACGGTTGCTACGGATATTGGTGAGATGAACGATAAAGTGTTTCTGTCTCTTTCGGGAAGTGACGGCATTTTGCTTGAAGCTAACCATGATATTGACATGCTGCTCGGCGGAGCTTATCCGTATCCTCTTAAAAAGAGAATACGCGGAAAATACGGCCATCTTTCAAACGATGAAGCGGCGGCAACTTGTGCGCGTCTTGTGACACTCGGAACAAAAACGATTTTACTCGGACATTTGAGCGCTGAAAACAACAGCCCCGAAGCTGCGCTTAAAACTGTAAGCGGCAGTATATCGGATACAGGAGCTCAAATAGGAAAAGATGTGTATTTAGATGTAATTTTAAGAGAGCAGGAGAGAGAACTGCAGACGATATGAGAATAAAAATTATCGCAGTCGGAAAACTTAAAGATAAATACTTTCAGGAAGCCGTAAAAGAGTACGAAAAGAGACTTTTAAGGTTTTGTAAATTGGAAATCATCGAAATTCAGGACCTTAAAAACCCTGATTTGTCATCGGAAGCGCTTTGCCTTGAAACTATAAACAAAGAAGGACGGGAAATTCTTTCTAAAATTAAAAATGAATTTGTGGTTGCACTTTGTATTGAAGGCAAAAAACTTGACAGCGTAGATTTTTCAAAGTTTATTCAAAACACAACTATGACTGCTTCCGATATTACTTTTGTTATTGGCGGCTCTTTGGGCCTTTCCGATGAAGTAAAACGTAGGGCGGATTATAAGCTGTCCTTATCTGACATGACTTTTCCGCACGGCCTTTCGAGAGTTATTCTTTTGGAACAGATCTACCGCGGCTTTAAGATATCCGCAGGCGAGAATTATCATAAATAATTTGGTGTATTATGAGTATAGAAGAATTAAGAGAAAAACTGAATTATCACAGTTACAGATATTATGTGCTTGACGATCCCGAGATTACGGATTATGAGTATGATATGATGATGTCTGAGCTTAAAAAGCTTGAATCGGAGCATCCTGAACTTATTACGTCCGATTCTCCGACAATGCGCGTCGGCGGGGCTCCGCTTTCGCAGTTTGAGACGGTTGAGCATGCTGTTAAAATGGAAAGCCTTACCGATATGTTCAGCAAAGAGGAGATATTTGACTTTCATCTAAAAACAGAAAAAGCTCTCGGCGTATCCCCGGAATATATTGTTGAGCCTAAAATTGACGGTCTCTCCGTGTCACTTGAATATGTTGACGGCGTGTTTACCCGCGGTTCAACGCGCGGCGACGGGCTTGTCGGTGAAGACGTAACTCATAACTTAAGAACTATAAACTCAATTCCTTTAAAACTGCGCGAAAAGGTTCCGTACCTTGAAGTGCGCGGCGAGGTTTTTATGCCGCGTAAAAGCTTTGAGGAGCTTAATGAAAAGAGAGGCATACTTGGCGAAAGCATTTTTGCAAATCCCAGAAACGCAGCGGCGGGGTCTTTGCGTCAGCTTGATCCAAGAATTGCCGCAGAGCGAAAGCTTGATATATTCGTGTTCGGAATTTTGCGTTCGGAAGGGCTTGAGTACAAGACGGATTCCGAGGCCATAAACAAAATATCGGATTTGGGATTTAAAACCATTCCTATTGACAGAACGTATTCGGACATAAATGAAGCGTTTTCGCAAATAGAAAAGATAGGTCAAATGCGTGATTCGTTCTATTTCGACATTGACGGCGCTGTTTTAAAAATAAACGACCTTTCATTAAGAGACAGACTCGGCAGCACTTCAAAATGCCCGAGATGGGCTGCGGCCTTCAAATTCCCGCCCGAGCAGAAAGAGACAAAACTGCTCGATATCATTTTACAAGTTGGCAGAACGGGCGCTGTGACGCCTAACGCTGTTTTGGAAACTGTAAATATTGCGGGCAGCAACGTAAGCCGCGCAACGCTTCACAATATTGATTATATAAAAGAGAAGGATATACGAATAGGCGATACGGTTTTAGTACAGAAAGCCGGCGATATAATTCCCGAAATTCTTCGTGTTGTTAAAGATAAACGTACGGGTGACGAAAAAGAATTTGTCATGCCGGATAAATGTCCTGTTTGCGGCAGTCCTCTATACAGAGAAGAGGGAGAGGCGGCTTTTAGGTGCACTGATGAATACTGTCCTTCACAGAAGGAGAGAAGAATTATCCACTTTGCCTCGCGTGACGCGATGGATATTGAGGGCATGGGACCTTCGCTTGTGTCAAAGCTTATTGAAAGCGGTCTTATTGATGACAGCGGGGATCTTTACTATTTAAATCCCGAAAGTATTGCAGAAATAGAAAAAATGGGTGAGAAAAGCGCCGATAATGTTATCGCAGCGATCGAAAATTCAAAAGAGCGTGACCTTTCAAAGCTTATTTTCGCGCTTGGAATAAGGCATGTTGGAAAACGTGCCTCGGAAATACTTGCCGGACACTTTAAAACGCTTGAAAGTTTAAAAAATGCTACGCGTGAGGAGATTTGCAATCTTGATGACATGGGTGATAAGATTGCCGAAAGTATCTGTGACTTCTTCGCCAATGAAAAAGCTATGCAAAACCTTCAAAGAATAATAGATGCCGGTGTAAATACTAAGAGTCTCAAACAGCAAAAAGGCGATACTTTTAGCGGCAAAACATTTGTCCTGACAGGAACGCTTCCCACACTTTCAAGAAATGAAGCAAGCGAAATGATAAAAGAGCAGGGCGGAAAAGTATCCTCATCTGTGTCCAAGAAAACCGATTTTGTTTTGGCAGGCGAGGAAGCAGGATCAAAGCTTACAAAGGCGGAAGAGCTCGGTATTACTGTAATAGACGAAGAGATATTCTTTAAAATGCTCGGCAGGGAGAATTGATTATGAGTTTTAAAAGTGAGTTTATTGAAATATACAATGGGAACATCAACAGAGAAGGTGCAGATAGGTTTCTGGAGTATTTAGAATCGCCTGCAAGTGATTTTTTTACAGCTCCCGCAAGCACAAAATATCACGGTTCGTACGAGGGCGGTCTTGTTGAACACAGTTTAAATGTTTATCACTGTCTGAAAGATTATCTCGAAAGAGAGCGCGTTTCAGAGCTTTACGGTCTGGAATATTCCGATGAAACGATAGCTCTGGTTTCGCTTTTACATGATGTCTGCAAGGTTAACTGCTATAAAAAGGGCACAAGAAACGTTAAAGAAAACGGAACTTGGATTCAGGTTCCTATATTTGAATATGCAGACAGCCTGCCGTATGGTCACGGTGAAAAGTCAGTTTATATAATTAGCGCATATATGAAACTTGAAAGATATGAAGCCTTTGCTATACGTTACCATATGGGCTTTTCGGGAAATGAGGAAAAAAGATTTGTGGGCGATGTATTTCAGCAGTTCCCTTTGGCGTTTGCATTATCGGTTGCCGATATGGAAGCCACATATTTACTGGAAGGCAAAAAGTAACCAAATGGTTGTAGTTTTGTTACATAATTTTAACACAAAACAGCTGCGTAAAGTGGTATAATATTTATGTTATTATTTTGTCAATCTGATGTGGTTGACGTTTTAATAAAGTTATTTTCGAAAGGATTTTGATAATTATGGAAAGAGTTTATAATTTTTCTGCAGGCCCGTCCATGCTGCCTTTGGAAGTTCTCAAAAAAGCGCAGAGCGAGATGCTTAACTGGAATAACACAGGTATGAGTGTTATGGAGATGAGCCACCGTACAAAGAGCTTTGACTCTATAATTCAGAAAGCAGAGAGCTTACTCAGAAAGCTCATGGGTATTCCGGACAACTATAAAGTTTTGTTCCTTCAGGGCGGAGCTTCAACACAGTTTGCCATGGTTCCGTTAAACCTTTTCAAAAAAAGCAAGAAGGCTGATTTTGTTATTACCGGTGCATGGTCTAAAAAAGCTGCTGCAGAAAGTGAAAAATACGGAACTGTTAACAGGGTTGCTTCAAGTGCAGATAAAACTTTTTCTTATATTCCGAAACTTGATCCTTCAACTTTTGATAAAGATGCGGATTTCTTCCATATTACATATAATAACACAATTTACGGCACGAGATATACGAGTCTCCCGGATACCGGAAACGTTCCGCTTGTAGCAGATATTTCTTCAAATATCTTGTCACAGGAAATGGATGTTTCGAAATTCGGTCTTCTCTATGCAGGCGCTCAGAAAAATTTGGCTCCTGCGGGCGTTACTATTGTTATTGTAAGAGATGACCTTATTGGGGAAACACCTGATTTTTGTCCCACAATGCTTAAATATTCAACTCATGCCGAAGCAGGCTCGCTTTACAACACTCCTCCGGCATACTGCATATATGTTTGTATGCTCGTTCTTGAATGGCTGGATGAAATGGGCGGCGTAGCAGTTATGCAGAAGAAAAACGAAAAGAAAGCAAAAGCCTTCTATGATTATCTTGATTCTTCAAAAATGTTTAAAGGAACTGTTGTTCCCGAAGACCGTTCGCTCATGAACATTCCGTTTGTAACAGGAAATGAAGAACTTGACAAAAAATTTATTGCCGAAGCAACGGAAGCAGGCTTTGTAAGTCTTAAAGGTCACAGATCCGTTGGCGGCATGAGAGCAAGTATTTATAATGCTATGCCTGAAGAAGGAGTTATGAAGCTTATCGACTTTATGACAAAGTTTGAAAAAGAAAACTAATAATAGTTTTAAGAAAGGACGCTTGACTTAAATGTTCAATGTAAAAACGCTTAATAAGATTTCTCCGGTTGGTCTGAATCACTTCTGCGATAAAAAATATAATGTTGGTGATGACGTTGAGAATCCGGACGCAATCCTTCTCCGCAGCTTCAAAATGCATGATATGGAGCTTCCCGACAGCCTTCTTGCGATAGGCAGAGCAGGCGCGGGAACAAACAACATTCCTGTCGACAAGTGCGCTGAAAAGGGTATAGTAGTATTTAACACTCCCGGCGCAAACGCAAACGCAGTTAAAGAACTTACAATACTCGGCCTTTTGATTTCCTCGCGTAAAGTAGTAAAAGGTTATGACTGGGCACAGTCACTCAAGGGAACCGAAGATGTTGCCGGTCAGGTTGAGAAAGGTAAATCGGCTTTTGTCGGTCCTGAAATTTACGGTAAAAAACTTGCAATTATCGGTCTTGGTGCTATTGGTGTTATGGTTGCAAACACAGCTTTTCATCTAGGTATGGACGTTGTTGGTTACGACCCGTATATATCCGTTAAAGCGGCTCTCGGTCTTTCAAGACACGTAGGCTTTACATCGGATCTGAAATCGCTTCTTGAAGACGCTGATTATGTCACAATCCATGTTCCTCTTACACCCGATACAAAACATATGATAAACGATGAAACAATCGGTTATATGAAGGACGGTGCAAGACTCTTAAACTTTGCAAGAGGCGACTTGGTTGATAACAACGCTGTTAAGAAAGCTCTTGAAAACGGTAAGCTTTCTACTTATGTTACAGACTTTCCGAGCGAAGATCTTCTCGGTATAGATAATATTGTTACCATACCGCACCTCGGTGCTTCAACTCCGGAATCTGAAGACAACTGCGCTGAAATGGCTGCAAAAGAGATAATTGATTATTTGGAAAACGGAAACATTGTAAACAGCGTAAACTTCCCGCACTGTGAGCTTCCGCGTGAAGGCGTTAGAATTACAATTACTCATAAAAACATTCCCAATATGCTTTCAAGTTTTTCAACTATACTTGCCGAAGCTAATGTGAATATCGAAAACATGGTTAATAAGGGTAAAAAAGATTATGCATATACCATTATTGACATTGTAGACGCACCAAAAGATGAAATTGTAGAAAAGATAAAGGGCGTTGACGGAGTAATATCTGTAAGAGTTATATTATAATATAGAAGAAAAAATAAGGGCTCGGTGAATTATTTCACCGAGCCCTTTGAATATTCTTGTTTATATTTAGTTTAACAGCCGCTGCCGTGCACGTACGTTTAAAACAAGCGCAATTGCAAGCATTGAGGCTAAAATGTTTGAACCTCCATAGCTTAAAAAAGGAAGGGGAATGCCCGTTACCGGAGTTAAACCTATACACATGCCTATGTTTTCAAAAGTATGGAATAAAAACATCGTTCCTACACCGATACATATGAGTTCGCCAAAGAAATCGTTTGTGTTCTGTGCAACATAAAAACACTTGAGTATTATGCAAAGCAAAAGAATCATTACAAGCAATGTTCCCCAAAGCCCCAGTTCCTCGCCGATTACAGCAAATATAAAGTCAGTATGCTTTTCGGGCAAATTGCCAAGCTGTGTCTGCGGGCCGTTGAAAAGACCTGCGCCGATGGCACCGCCGGAACCGATGGTAAGCTTTGACTGCGTAACATGGAATCCTGAACCTTGAATATTTGCTTCGGGGTTTAAAAACGAGAAAAGCCTGTCTTTCTGATAGTCTTTCAGCACGTAAAACCACATAACGGGTGATATAACTGCTAATGCTCCTACTACGCCCAAGATATACTTGATGCTAATTTTTGATACAAAAAGCATCACAAACATTATAACCAAGAATACCGATGCCGTACCGTAATCGGGCTGTAAAAGGATTAGAAATACAATAACTGCGGCATGCAGCAATAAAAGACCGAGGGTTTTGGGGTTGTTAATATCATCTTTATTTAATGATATGTGTTTGGCAAACGTAACTATAAAACCTATCTTAACAATTTCCGAAGGCTGTATACCGATAAAACCAAACCTGATCCAGCCTCTTGTTCCAACTTCGTCACCTTTACCTATAAACAGAACAAGTATGAGAAGAAGAACGTTTACAATATATATATAGGGTGAAAAATTACCTATTTTTCTGTAATCCACACTTTGAAGCAAAATGAGGAGGACAAGACCGATAAAGACCGCTGCACCCTGAACAAGTAAATATCTTGATTTTTCAAAACCGGTAGCACTTGCAATTGCAAGAAAACCGAGCGTTATAGTAAGTAAAACAACCGCACATAAGAACGGATCATACTTGCCCGATAAACTGTTTTTTCTGTTAGCTTTCAAAAAATCACCTCATTATTGTAATTATAACACAATTTATACGATAACACAATATCTTATTTTAATAATTTCCGTATTTATGTTAACGCTAATTTTGTAACTAAAATGTAATAATTGGAGTTGCTAAAAAACAAAGCCGGAGAAAATGGCGAAAACGCCGTTTTTATGCGAAAAATTGCAATATTTTGCCGGGCGCTAAAGGCAGAAAATGTAAATTGTTTCTTCGATTTTGAAAAAAATTAACGTAAAAAACGCAAAAAAATGAGAAAAAATAAAAATTTTTTTAACAACTTTTTAAAATTTGGCAATCAAATGAAAACCCTTTTGTAACAAGGGATTTCGGGTTATTCGGAGATGCTTGAAACGCCAAAAAACGGATAAAATCAAGGGTTTAAGAGGACAAAAAAAGAAAAAAAGTTTGACAAAATATATTTTTTAAGGTAAAATGTTACAGCAAAGGAGTGATTGGATGTTTAAAGGCAATGAGTTTTCAGAACTGAAAAAAAGAAAATACTTTGTTTCTTCTTCTGTTCTGATGCTTCTTGTTTTCTTGTTCGTAATCCTCATGGCAGCATGGTCGAACAATATCGTTAATATCAATGACGACGGAATAGTCATGAACGTAAAGACAAAGCAGCCGACAGTTGCGGAAGTTCTATCCGAATCATCAATTACTCTTGGCGATTTTGATAAGGTAGAACCCGCGCTCGATACGCCTATACACAACGAAATGGATATAACAATTACAAGAGCCGTAATGATAACTGTTGTAGATAACGGTGTTCCGGTTCAATATTACAGCACTGCAAAAACAGTTGAAGATGTTCTTAATCAAACAGGATATACCGTAAACGATTATGACAGAATATCTCCTGCAAAGACATCAGAAGTTAAAAGCGGCACAAAAATCGTTATTGACAGAGCTAAGAAGATTTTTGTTATTGAAGGCGATAACAGTAAAGAAGTATATACAACAGCTGAAACGGTAGAAGAATTCTTAAAAGAAATTGGTTTTGATTTAAACGCTGACGCTGACTTTAACCTTGAACCCGGTGATGCTCTCAAAAACGAAATGAAGATAAAAATTACGCCTGTTGTGTCATCTTATGAAGATGTTACGGAATCAATTGCGTATGAAACAGAAACCAGGGAAAATTCCTCGATGGCAAAAGGTACTTCTAAAGTAACCTGCGATGGCGTTGAAGGAACACGTGTTGTAACATATTTGGTTAAAACTAAAGACGGCGTTGAAGTATCAAGAGAACAGGTTGATTCTAAGATTACAAAAGACCCTGTCAATAAAATTGTAGAAGTAGGTACTGCGGCTGAAACAAAGTCCGGTTCAAAAGCATCTGCATCAGCTGCTTCTTCATCCGGATCATCTGCGCAGAAAGCGTCAACAGCTTCTGCATCAACTAATTCAGGTAAGAACTTCAGCTATTCTAACGTATTGACTTGCAGCGCAACAGCATATGACTTATCTTATGAAAGCTGCGGTAAGCGTCCCGGCGATAAGAACTACGGTATCACAGCAAGCGGCATGCCGGCGCAATACGGCGTTGTAGCTGTTGATCCCTCTGTTATACCTCTCGGTACTAAACTTTATATTGAATCAACTGACGGTTCATGGACATATGGTTACTGCGTAGCAGGGGACACGGGCGGCGGAATCAACGGTAACCGTGTTGACCTTTTCTTTAACAGCCGTTCCGAGGCTCTGCAGTTTGGCAGACGTCAGGTAAGAGTTTATATACTCAGTTAATTTAATTATTAATCCGCGAAGCTGTGATTAGTTCACAGCTTCGTTTATGGATTTCATATTGTGCCTTACAGAATACACTCGCAAAGGAAATTTTTTTTAAAATCTAAAAAAACGTATTGACAAACTGTTATAATTTTGCTATAATAGACAAGTCGACCACGCGGGTGTAGTTCAGTGGTAGAACATCAGCCTTCCAAGCTGATTGTGTGGGTTCGATTCCCATCACCCGCTCCATATGCGCCTGTAGCTCAGCAGGATAGAGCAACTGCCTTCTAAGCAGTGGGCCAGGAGTTCGAGTCTCTTCAGGCGCGCCAACATGGTGGGTATAGCTCAGTTGGTTAGAGCGCTGGTTTGTGGCACCAGAGGTCGTCGGTTCGACCCCGACTACCCACCCCAACTTCTATTTCTGGGGTGTGCCGTTTAAGTGACGATGGGCTGTAGCCAAGCGGTAAGGCACCAGACTTTGACTCTGGCATTCGTAGGTTCGAATCCTGCCAGCCCAGCCAGATTTTATTTAACTTAATATGACTCATTAGCTCAGTTGGCAGAGCACTTGACTTTTAATCAAGGTGTCCGGAGTTCGAATCTCCGATGGGTCACCAAAAAAGAGCCGTTCGCTTTAGCGAACAGTTCTTTTTTATATCTCTCAGAGGAGATTCGAACTCTGAGAGGGCTGCGAGCCGTTAAGAAAACAGTTCGGTGAACTGTTTTTAGCGAAGCAGGTGCGCAAGGCGGGTACTGCACGCTGTGCGTGCGGTCGCCGAGCAGGGCAGATTTGCCATGCAAATGTGCATCTCCGATGGGTCACCAAAGCAAAAATCCTGTCACGAAGTGATAGGATTATTTGCTTTGTATTATTCATTTTTAAGTATTAATTCTTAAGTATTCATTAAATATGACAGGATTTTCTAAATGAATAATGAATACTTAAAACTTAATAATGAATAATTGGAAAATCGCAAAGACGATTTTGTTTATAACTAAAATTTAGAGGAGAACTAAAATGGTAAAACACATAATTTTATGGAAGCTCAAAGAAGAATATAACACGGATGAAGTTAAAAACGGCATTAAGGAAGGCCTTGAAGGGCTTATGGGAAACATCCCCGGTCTTTTGGAAATATCCGTTCAGACGGAAAAACTCGAAAGCTCTACAGCCGACGTTATGCTTTACTCTGTTTTTGAAGATGAAGCGGCGCTTCGCGGCTATGCTGTGCACCCAAGCCACGTTGAGGTTGCAAACAGCAAGGTAAGACCTTTTACAGAGTCAAGATACTGCATGGACTTTTCTGAATAAAGGAGATATTGTTTTATGAAAAAGATCGTTGCTTTTATTTTAGCACTTTTTGTTTTCCTTAATTGTTCTTGTGTTTCTGCTGTTTACAGCATAAATGATTTTGCCACAAGAGCAAACGCTCTGGGAATTTTGATTGACACAGCAGACATCCAGGCGGATTTGAGCGTTTTGGACAAATTTTCTGACGCCGACAGGATATCGGATAAAGAAAAGAATATATTCGCTTATTGCGTGGGTCAGGGCCTTCTGAAAGGTTATCCCGACGGAACTTTGCAGCCTTACGGAGAGATAACAAGGGGAGAATATGCCGTTATTATTGAAAGACTTTTAAAAGACACAATGACACCCAAAACGGTTTTTGATTTTGACATAAAATATGATGACGGCGAGCCGTGGTGCGAGAGCGCGCTGAATTTCTGCTCGGCAAACCTTTTAATGCTTGGCTATGGCAATGACTTCGGAATAAACGATAATCTTACAGACGGCCAACTTAATATAATAAAAAAACGTTTTGGTTTAAAACCGAGCTGCAATGATATCTGCACAGCGCTCATATTAAACAACTTGGACGAACTTGACTATGATGCTGTTATGTGGTCGGGATACGATGAAATACTAAAATTTACCGATGCGGATATTCCTAAGCAGAGCTATGAATCCAAAGTAGAGTGGGCGAATTTAGGGGAGAATTTCAACATGTATGATTATTTCTTTGAAAGCTTACCTGCCGATTTTAAATACTATTGTGCTTTAAATACGCAGTTTAATACTGCTTTTGATTTTGAAAAGTATACGGGAAATGATGCCGCCATACTTCGCCTTTCTTCAAGAAAGTCTTTTTTAGAATGTCACAGCACGGCTTTCGGAGTAAATACGCCTTTGTTTGATGAAGGTGGAGAATCGTTATCTGAAAAAGATAGATATGTTTCTGAAATTACAGATAAAATCAGAAATGGAGTAAAAGTTAAAGCGTTTTTTGTACCGTCTACATATAATTATTTTCGTTATGACCAACATTTTCCCGGCATCGGAACAAAAAATGTAAAGAACGCAAAAGGTTATGAATATTTTAAATATATCTCGGGCGCACCCGAGGGTATGGAAAACGGAAAATGGTACAGAAGGGTGGTAAAAACTTCTTTATCAAACGGTGAAACGTATAATACCAGATACACCGCAAGTTTTGATGTGAAATACGAAGAGGAGGAACCCGTCCCCGAATGTTTATTGAAAAAAGAATAAACACACACTTTCGGAGCAAGGAAACTTGCTCCTTTTTTCTATTGACAAATCTTAAAATAAGTATTATAATCATAAGTGGGACAAATGTACCACTTAGGAATCGAAGGGTGTGTTTTTATGCGAACTAAAAATCCGGAATACTTTGAAAAGATTTTAAACTGCATAGATAAATACAAAGAGGAGGCGGGCGCGTGTCCGACTGTGCGTGAGATAGCAGAAAAAACGGGTATTACAAAAACAACCGTTTCGCGTTATATTATGGATATGCGCGAGAGAAATATTATAGATTACAGCGGGCACAGGAATATAACAACCAAAAGAGACAGGGGCGAAACGGTAAAAGTGCCTCTGCTCGGTGCCGTATCGTGCGGCGTTCCGAAATACGCCGAGGAAAACATTGAGGAATATATAAAGCTTCCCGTGTCTCTTTTCGGCAAGGGAGAATATTTTCTTTTAAGGGCAAACGGGGATTCTATGATTGACGCCGGTATAGACGACGGTGATTTGGTTCTCCTGCGCGCGCAGAATACTGCGGAGACAGGGCAAATAGTTTCCGCGCTTATAGACGATGAAGCAACGCTTAAAAGGTTTTATCCCGAACCGCAAAAGGGAAGAATAAAACTTCATCCCGAAAACAGCGCTCTTGAAGATATATATACGGACAAATGCGCAATACAGGGCGTTGCAGTTAAAGTTATAAAGGACTTGGTGTAAAGATATGAAAAGCGAATATATAAGAGTGCCGCTTGAGGTCTATGTGCTTTGTGAGAGCGACGGCTCTTTCAGCCCCAAAAAACTTTTATATCACGATAAATCTTTCGAAATCACAAAAACGCTCTCTGTGCGCCCGAAATGCCCTAAAGAGGTCGGATGTATAGCGCCGCTTGAATATACCGTTTTAATAGACAATGAAGAGCGCAAAATCTACTACGAGCACGAAACGAATACATGGTTTTCCGTAAAGGAGATAAAAAATGAAGGAGCGAGCAATTCTGCACAGTGACGCGAACAGCTTTTACGCGTCCGTTGAAACGGTTTTAAACCCCGCGCTTCGCGGGAAGGCTTTAGCTGTCTGCGGAAACAGGGAAGACAGGCACGGCATTGTGCTTGCAAAAAGCGAAAAAGCGAAAGCGGCGGGCGTTAAAACGGGAATGACCATATGGGAGGCGGAAAAGCTGTGCCCGGATCTTTTGGTGGCGCCGCCGCAGTATGAATATTATTTAAAGTTTTCAAAGCTTTTGTTCCAAATATACAGCCGCCATACAGACCTTATAGAGCCTTTTGGCATGGACGAGTGCTGGCTTGACGTTACAAATTCGGCAAGGCCGCCTATGGAGACAGCGGAAGATATACGGTGTGCCGTTCGCGACGAACTCGGCATAACGGTAAGCATAGGCGTATCGTTTAATAAAGTTTTTGCAAAGCTTGGCAGCGACATGAAAAAGCCCGATGCGATAACGGAAATAACAAGAGAAAATTTTAAAGAAAAGGTATGGCCTCTGCCGTGCTCCGACCTTATCTATTGCGGCAGGGCTACTACGGCGCACCTAAAAAAACTTAATGTTAAAACAATAGGCGACATTGCCGCGTATCCGCAGGAGTATTTAAAAAAGAAGCTTGGAAAAAGCGGAGCTATGCTTTGGGACTTTGCAAACGGACTTGATACATCAAGAGTTTCGCACATGGATTATAAAGTTCCGGCAAAATCTCTCGGTCACGGAATAACGTGCGTATCGGATATTGAAAATACGGAAGATGCGGAAAAGGTTATATACGCGCTTTCACAGGATATAGGCTATAAACTGCGGCTTATGGAGCTTAAAGCTTGCGGTGTGCATCTTTTTGTCAGAGACAACAAGCTTTTGACGGTAGGCTGGCAGGCACCGCTTGAAGTACCGAGTTCGGATGAGAGTATCATAGCAGAAAAAGCGTTTGAAATTTTAAAGGAAAACTATACATGGGAAAAGCCCATACGCGCACTGACTGTTACATCCATAGGGCTTGTAACCAAGAGCTTTCCGGAGCAGATAAATGTGTTTTTTGATAATGAAAAATCCGATAAAAGAGAACGTCTTTGCAAAAGCATAGACAGCATTAAAGAGAAATTTGGCAAAAAAACAATATTTCCGGCGGTAGTGCTGAATGAGAGTAAAATGCCGTCCCATGCGGGAAAAGAGATCATTATGCCAAACCAAA
The DNA here is from genome assembly GCA_017620205.1 of Clostridia bacterium. Lineage (GTDB taxonomy): Bacteria > Bacillota > Clostridia > UMGS1883 > UMGS1540 > UMGS1540. Next base: position 68,291 of record JAFZQX010000019.1, read on the forward strand.
TGTACCGTTGACAAGCTTAAAAACATATGTTATTCTTGAAATAAGAGGTGATATGATGCCGTTTAATATTATACGTGACGATATAACAAGACTTGATATGGACGCCATAGTAAACGCCGCAAACAGCAGGCTGGCGTATGGCGGCGGCGTTTGCGGTGCGATATTTTCGGCTGCGGGCGCAGCTGAACTCCAGGCGGAGTGCGATAAAATAGGATATTGCGAAACGGGCGGTGCGGTTATTACAAATGGTTATAATCTTAAAGCAAAATATATAATACACACCGTAGGACCTATATACGGCGAAAACCCAAAAGAAGAGGAGAAACAGCTTTATTCATGCTACAAAAACTCGTTGGAGCTTGCAGCCGGGCATAAGCTTGAATCTATCGCTTTTCCGCTGATTTCGTCAGGCATATACGGTTATCCGAAAGCAGAAGCATTAAAAATAGCTACAAAAGCAATTAAAGATTTTCTTGCGGAAAATGATATGGACGTGTATCTTGTTGTTTATGACAAGGCCTCGTTTCATATAAGCGAAAAGCTTTTTGACAGCGTAAAAAGCTATATTGACGATAAATTGATAAAGCCGGACAGCAGGCGGTGCTTGTGCGATGAAGGGGTTTCTGTGCCGTTGCCGTGTTTGGCAGACAAAGAATATGATTACATACCCGAAGGCTCAACGTTACAAGGCGCACCTTCTGCTAAAATACAGTTTGAGAAAAAAGAATCACTTGACGCTCTTTTAAATAAAAAAACGGAAACGTTTTCGGAAATGCTTCTGCGTCTTATAGACGAGAGAGGAATGTCGGATGTTGAGGTTTACAAAAGAGCAAACATAGACAGAAAGCTTTTTTCGAAGATGAGAAAAAAAGACTATATGCCGAAAAAAACTACAGTTATGGCGCTTGTGATTTCGCTGAAGCTTGGCAAAAAAGAAGCTGAAATGCTTTTAAACCGTGCGGGTTTTGCCTTTTCCGAAAGCAGCAAGTTCGATATTATAATAGAATATTTTATAGAAAACGGAATATATGATATATATGAAATAAACGAAGCGCTGTTTGCGTTTGAAGAAAAGCTTTTGGGCGCATAGGGGAGGGATAATATGATATATACGGATATGACTAAGAAGGCACTAAAACTGTCGTTTGAAGCACATAAGGATCAATTTGATAAAAGCGGGATGCCGTATGTTTATCACCCTTTTCATCTCGCTGAGCAAATGAAAGATGAAAATACAACAATTGTTGCGCTCCTGCATGATGTTGCAGAGGATACCGGCATTACAATAGATAACATCAGAGACATGGGGTTTTGCGAAGAAGTATGCGCCGCACTAAGTCTTATGACACATGACGATAATACTCCGTATATGGAATACGTAAGCAAATTAAAGAGCAATCCAATAGCAAAAGCCGTAAAGTTAGCTGATTTAAAGCACAACAGCGACTTGGCAAGACTGGACATAGTTGACGAAAAGGCCTTAAAAAGAGTAGAAAAATATAAAGCCGCTATGGAAGAACTTTTAAAATAAAATTTGTCGCTTTAAAAGCGACCATACCTCCTTTAATTGATGATAGACTTAGGTCATCAAATGAAGGAGGTATTTATTATGAACAAAAACTTAACAGAGGTAGTATTTATTCTTGACAGAAGCGGATCAATGTCAAATCTTGAGGAGGATACAATTGGCGGCTACAACAGCTTGCTCGAAAAGCAGCAAAAAGAAGAGGGTGAAGCGGTAATCACAACGGTGCTTTTTGATGACAAATACGATATGCTTCATGACCATGCAGATGTTAAAAAGGTAAAACAGATAACCTCAAAGGAGTACTTCGCAAGAGGGATGACGGCATTGCTTGACGCTGTGGGAAAAACAATAAACCATGTAGGAAAAAGACACAAATACGCGCCGGACAACGAAATTCCCGCGAGAACGTTGGTGGTAATTATTACAGACGGGTTTGAAAATGCCAGCAGAGAGTTTTCTCAGCCGCAAATCAAATCAATGATAGAGCATCAAAAAGAAAAATATGGATGGGAGTTTTTGTTTTTAGGCGCTAATATTGATGCTGTTGAAACGGCCAATACATACGGAATCTGCGCAGACAGGGCTGTAACATATGAGGCGGACGAATTGGGAACAAGAATGAATTTTGATGTTGTAAGCAGAACGGTATCGGCGGTAAGAATGGCACAGCCGCTTGGCGCAGACTGGAAAGAGGATATAGAAAAACGTTTTAAAAAGAAGATAAGATAATAATAAAAAAGGCGCATCTTTTGATGCGCTTTTTTGTATGTAAAATTACATGTTTTTATTACAATTTTACATGTACGAAAATCAGGAAATTTTGTATAATTAAACTATAGAAATAAATTGGGAGGAAAATGTATGAGAAAGGTTATAAAGCTTTTGAACGTGATTTTATGCGCAAGTGTTTTTTGCACGCTCATTGCGGCAGTGCCCGTATTAGCACAGCCCGATGTAATTGTCAATGATACGTTTGACAATTATGAAATTGACGATGTTCCCGATGGTTGGGAGTTTTCTCATGATTCGAAAGAAGAAGGAATGTGGGCGAGAGTTGTTGAGGATCCGGATAATCCGGAAAACAAGGTGCTGGGCATTGCAACAATAGGCCCACTTGTAAAAGGAATACGTCATTTTGATCCTATTGGCGGTGAAATCCATATAAAATTTAAGCTGCGTTTAGCTTATCTTTATAATGACTGTCATTATATAGGAATGCTTGACGATCTTACAAGAATTCTTACATATCAGAACGGCTGGAATTTATGGGACGGCGAAGAACAGCACGTACTGCCCAATATATCCGTTGAATATGACAAGTGGCTTGACATGGAATACAACATCCGTTTCAGCGATAAAACGTTTGATATTATTTGCGACGGCGTGACATGGGTTGAAAACTACCGATTCAAAAACCCTGACCTTGAACATATAGACAACATGTACTTCAGAAACGGCGCTGAAATGATGTACATTGATGATGTTATAATTACAAATGACGGCGATATCAAAACTATGTATACAAAGGTGACGTCATCTGCTTATAAGATAAACGCGATGTATCAGACAATTAAAAATATACCGTTTGAAACTACGGTAGATGAGTTTTTAAGCAATTTAGACCTTGTTGACGGTGTTGTGGTTGAGATTCAAAATCCCGACGGCACGCCGTATGAGGGCAGATTTATAGTTAAAAACTTAAAGCTCGTATTAAAATCACCGGAGGGCGATCAGGAAAAGGTATACAGCATTCATTCAAGGCCTTGGATGGCGTCGCTTTTGACCGTTGCATACTGTAAAGACGCGATTATATTCGGTCTCGACAGCAGAGATGCTGTAATTCGCGGAAACAAAGCATACTTCAGAGCTGATGACGAAAGCCTGACGGCATATAAAGAGGACGAAACTATATATGTTCCGCTGCGCGCCATTGGTGAATTTAAGGGTGTTCCTGTTGAATGGAACGGAGAAGAAGCATCCGTTACGCTCGATAACGTAAAGCTTTATCAAAACGATTCCGCTGTTACAAAAGATGGTGTATCGCAGAATCTCGCGGGACACTGTGTAAATAAAAACGGCACAATATTTATCCCGACGTACTGGATTTCAGATATGTTCGGATTTAGCGTGCTTATAAACGGTAATACGGTTATAATTAAAGAAAACACAGCGTTTACAGATTCGAGAATTGAGAAACTTGTGCTGCAGGAAATTGCAGAACGTTATAACTAAGGAGGGAGATAAAATGAAAAAAATCGGTATATTACTCGCGATTATATTTGCAGTATCAGTTTTAACTCCCGCAGCAATTCTTGCGGAAGAAACAGGCAGCGTACAAAGATACTATGTATCAATCAACGGTAATGATTCAAACCCCGGTACGGAATCTGCGCCCTTTGCAACAATTACCGCCGCGAGAGATTCGATTCGCAGCAATCCTTTAAGAGGACAAAGCAGAATAGAAGTTATATTTGATTCCGGTCATTATTATATTAATGACGCAATATCTTTTGACGAAAGTGATTCCGGTGCCAAAGACGCTCCGGTAGTTTATAAAGCAAAAGACGGCGCTGAAGTTTATATTGACGGCGGTACTCCTATTGCAAAAAGTATATTAAAACCTGTTACAGACGAAGAGACTCTTGAAAGAATTCAGCCCCAGGTTCGTGACAAAGTTAAAGTAATTGACGTTAAAGATCTTGGACTTGATTCAATAGCTCCCCACGAAATGATGGACAACAGGTATACTCCGAAAAACGCACCGGTAAAGCTTTTTGAAGGAGACAAAGATTTAACGCTTGCACGTTTTCCGAATATAGGAGAGCCTTTACTCAGAACGGGTAAAGTTGTTGAAACGGGCTCAAACTATGAACTTGGCGATTTAGATCAAAGACCCGGTGCGTTTATATATCTTGATGACAGAATTGAGAGCTGGAAAAACATCGAAGATGTTTGGATGTGGGGACAGTGGTACTGGGCATGGGCTCCGTCCACAACAAATATCGGAAGGCTTGATACAGAAAACGATGTGCTGTATACGGGACTCTGGTCATCATGGGGTTATCAGGGAAATAAGCCATACTACTATTATAATGTATTGGAAGAGCTTGATATACCGGGCGAATACTACATGGACAGAGAGAATAACAAAATATACGTATATCCCGAAACAGATACGGACGACTTTTATCTTACAAAGCATGAAGACACAATGGTTAAAACTGACGGCACAAGCCATATCCGTTTCGAAAACCTTACATTCCAAGGTACAAGAGGCGCATGCTTTGATATTGTGGGCGGCGAAGATGTAAGAGTTGACGGCTGTACTATAAGATATATCGGCAAAAAAGGCATGTGGGTACGCTCGGGTAAAGATCATAAAATTATAAATAACGAAATGTATCTGCTCGGAAGCGGCGGTATTGATATAGGTGCCGAAGTCGGCGACAAAGCGACGCTTACATCGGGTAATACAGTTATAGAGAATAACCATATTCATGATTTTTCGACTTGGGTCACAAGCTATTCTGAAGCTATTTCACTTGATGGAGTAGGAAACTCGGCAAGATATAACACAATTCATGGTGCTGACCATATGTCGGCAGAGATTAACGGTATTATGTCAATATTTGAATATAACGAGATTTATAACGTTGTAAGAGATACCGACGATGCCGGCGCTGTATATATGTTCACAAGAGGCGACTCACGCGGATGTCATATAAGATATAATTATTTTCACGGCGTTTCAAAGAGATCTGAAAAAACGTCAACAGGCACATGGACGGTATATTTTGACGGATTTAATTCCGCAAAAGAAACATACGGAAATATCTTTAAAGATGTAACGGGCGGAATTCATATAAACGGCGGCAACCTTCACAATATTTATTCAAATCTCTTTATAGATGTTGATACGCCTATGTGGCTGCATTTTGTAAACTCTGTAGGAAACGAAGCATTTTGGAAACCGCTTGATGAACTTCCGTATAATGAGGGCATATGGGCAGAAACCTTCCCGACCGCATCAATAAGAGTTCAAGATGCCGAACGAACATATTTTGGCAATAAAGAATATAACAACATAGCGTATGACTGCGGCAAGTCTTATCTTGAAGATCCGCACGGACTCAACGACCTTGAAGAGATTAAGTGTTTTGACGCTTCCGATGATATTTTTGTTGATATAGATCATAACGATTGGACATTTAAAACAGATCCGGGCGTTCCCGGTTTCTATGTGCCGTGTGTTGATGAAATAGGCTTAAGGCAGGAAAGAATTGTTTACGAATAGAATAAGTTAAAAAGCGGCTCCTTTTGGGAGCCGCCTTTTGTCCTATTGAAAAAAATATTTTAATATGGTAGAATAATTATGGAACAAATTTGAAATCAATCCGTCAAACAGAGTATAAAACAATTTAAGAAAGAGGGAAAAATCATGAAAAAAATAATCAGCATAATAATCTCGGCAGCTTTTTTATTAACGGCAATTGTAACAATTGCAGGAATCTGCGGAAAGACAAACTGCGGATATGTTGTTGAGACAATTCATGGCGGAAGAATCTATACGGGCAACGCTCTTGAGGATCTCAAGGAACAGGGAGTTATTGAAGGTTATGATGACGGACAGCTGCACCCCGAGCTTATTCTTACAAGAGCGCAGTTCGCAAAAATCATGACAAAAGCGTTTCCCGACGGTATAAATGAAGGTCTCATGTTTCATTTTACCGATTTAAGCGAAGACCATTGGGCTTACGGATACATACAAAAAGCAGTTGACGCCGGCTGGATAAAAGGCTTTCCTGATAAAACCGTCCGTCCGGATGACGACATCACATTTGAGCAGGCAACAGCAGTTGTTTGCAGAGTTATTGGAATTGCAAGCGAATATGACGACTATCCCGAAGATTATATATCAGCTGCAATAGACTATTCGATAACAGACGGTGTAAACTCGGTAATAGGTGAGAGCATAAGCAGAGACGACGCAGCTAAGATAATAATAAATGCTCAAAATTATTTGTCGATCATGGAAAACGAAGAAACCTTAGAAAATGCCATGTATTCCGGCAGCAAAGGCTATGGCATGACTCCTGTACCGGCGCCTTCTGTAAACGGAGTGGCGTCAAAATCGAATAGTAATAATATGCCTTTAGAAGAAGGACTTGCGGCTGATACAGAATATTACTATGAAACAGTTGAACCTGTTTTCCCCGGATACTTTAATACCGAGGAATATAATGCTCAGACTGAAAATATCTTTAAAGACGCGGCAACATCTCCGCTTTCAACTTTTTCTATTGACGCAGACACAGCTTCATACAGCAATATGCGCCGATTCATCTTAAACGGACAGAGAATACCCGAAGGCTCAATAAGAAGCGAAGAACTTATAAACTACTTTGATTATACAAAAGCGGAAACAGAAGACGGAAAGCCATTCGGTGTAAATTACACTGTTTCAAAATGCCCTTGGAACGACAATAATATGCTCGCTATGATTACGGTTTCGGGCGAAGAACTTACAGTTCAGAAACCTTCAAATATTGTATTTCTCATTGATACATCCGGCTCAATGTACGATTTTAACAAGCTTCCTCTTGTTAAAATGTCACTTTCAATGCTTTTAGACAAGCTTGGAGATGAAGACACTGTTTCAATAGTAACATACGCGTCCGGCACGGGCGTTGCTTTAGAGCCGACAAGGGTTTCGGAAAAAGAAAAAATACTTAACGTTATGAACGGTCTTTATGCTTCGGGCGGCACATACGGCGAAGGCGGTATTCAGCTCGCTTACCAGCAGGCGGAAAAGTTTAAAATTGACGGAAACAACAGAATCATTCTTTGCACAGACGGCGACTTTAACATTGGTCAATCATCAGAGGCGGAGCTTGACAAGCTGATTTCCGAACATCGCGAAAAAGGTATTTTCTTAAGCGTTTTGGGCTTTGGAATGGGAAATTACAAAGACAACAAGATGGAAACGCTTGCAGACAAAGGAAACGGAAACTATGCTTACATAGATAATCTCCGCGAAGCTAAAAAAGTTCTTGTTGACGATATGTCAAAGACTATTTATACAATAGCAAAGGACGTTAAAATTCAGACTGAATTTAACCCTGCAACAGTTTCAAAATACCGCCTTATAGGTTACGAAAACAGACAATTAAACAACGAGGATTTTGACAATGATAAAAAAGACGCGGGAGAGCTTGGCGCCGGCGCAACCGTAACTGTTTTATATGAGCTCGTTCCCGCATCGGGAGAAACTCAGCAGCAGCTCAAATATCAGACAACCGAGACAACAGGGAGCAGCGATCTTATGACGGTTAAAATCCGTTATAAAGAGCCCGAAGGCAGCGAAAGTATACTTTCAGAATACCCGGTAAACGCCTTGGTTACAGAGCCTACAGGAGACTTTAAATTTGCTTCGGCTGTTGCAGAACTCGGCATGATACTTAATGATTCTGAGTTTAAAGGAAATGCAACACTTGATTCTGTTATAGAACTTGCCAGAGAAGGCGTGGGCGAGGACGCTTTCGGACTTCGCGCCGAGTTTATTCAGCTTGCCGATCTTTTAAGATACAGAGATACAATAAATCGCTAAAAATTCTATGTTGTTATTGACTTTGCGGCATAAAAATTATATAATATATAAATAGTGAAATTTTAGCACCTATTGCTGATATTATATAATTGGAATTATGGTGCAGAAAGGCAAGATAGAAAATGGAGAATTTAGGACTTAACGAGATACGAGAGAAATTTTTGAGTTTTTTTGAAAGTAAGGGGCATTTGAGACTTCCGAGCTTTCCACTCGTTCCGCAAAACGATGCGAGCTTACTTCTTATAAACGCCGGTATGGCGCCCTTAAAGCCGTACTTTACAGGCAAGGAAATTCCCCCGAAAAGCAGGGTTACAACTTGTCAGAAGTGTATAAGAACACCTGACATTGAAAGAGTTGGTAAAACTGCGAGACACGGAACGTTTTTTGAGATGCTCGGAAACTTCTCTTTCGGCGATTATTTTAAAACAGAAGCAACAGCTTGGGCATGGGAGTTTATTACAAAGGTTTTAGAGCTTCCCGTTGACCGTCTTTGGGTTACAATTTACGAAGATGATGACGAAGCGTTTAAGCTTTGGACAGAGAACGTAGGCGTAGATCCTTCCAGGATAGTAAGAATGGGAAAAGAAGATAACTTCTGGGAAATTGGTTTGGGTCCCTGCGGTCCTTGCTCGGAAATCCACTATGACAGAGGTCCCGAATACGGATGCGGCAAACCTGACTGTGCCATAGGATGTGACTGTGACAGATACGTTGAGTTCTGGAATCTTGTATTTACTCAGTTTGATAAAGACGAAAACGGTAATTATAACAGACTTGCAAAGCCTAATATAGATACAGGTATGGGTCTTGAGCGTATTGCGGCTATTATGCAGGGCGTAAATAACCTTTTTGAGGTTGATACGATAAGAAACATCATGCTTGCAATTTCAAAGGTTGCAGGCGTTAAATACGGAGACAGCGAAAAGACAGATGTTTCTCTGCGTGTAATCACAGACCATATAAGAAGCACAACGTTTATGATTTCCGACAACATTTCTCCTTCAAACGAGGGCAGAGGTTACGTTCTTCGCAGACTGTTAAGACGTGCCGCACGTCACGGCAAGCTGCTCGGCATAAACGAGCCCTTCCTCTATAAGATTACAGATACTGTTATCGAAGAATCAAAGGGCGCTTATCCCGAGCTTGAAGCTAAAAAAGAATACATAAAGAAAATAATTAAAAAAGAAGAAGAAAGATTTGACGAAACAATAGACACCGGTCTTTCAATTTTAAACGATTATATAGCTGAACTTAAAAATTCAGGTAAAACCGTTTTAGACGGCGTGAGCGCATTTAAGCTTTACGATACATACGGATTCCCGATTGACTTAACGCTTGAAATCCTTGAAGAAAACGGAATGACTGTTGATAAAGAAAGCTTTGATAAAGAGATGGAAGCACAGCGCGAGCGCGCAAGAAACGCGCGCGCCGTAGGCGATGATGCCGCATGGAGCGAAGATGTGTTGTCTACTCTTCCGAAAGAAGCTACAACAGAATTTGTTGGTTATGATGAACTTTCAACAACGGGTAAAGTTATCGCTATAGTAGCAGACGACGCTATTGTGGATTCTGTAGACGACGGAAAGAACGCTGCTATAATTACTGACAGAACTTCATTCTACGCTGAAAGCGGCGGTGAAGTCGGCGATAAGGGCAAAATGTTTGCAGATGGCTTTATGGGTGAAGTATACGACTGTAAAAAGCTTCACGGCAATAAAACAATTCATTTCGTAAACATTTTGGAAGGCAGTATTTCTGTCGGAGACTCTGTAAATCTTGAAGTTTGCGAGAAAGAAAGGGCAGACGTTCAGAGAAACCACAGCGCTACGCACCTTTTGCAGAAAGCGCTCCGCGAAACACTGGGTGATCACGTGGCTCAGGCGGGATCTTTGGTAACTCCCGAAAAACTCCGTTTTGACTTTTCGCATTTTGAAGCTGTAACACCCGAGCAGCTGCGCGAAGTTGAAGAAAAAGTAAATAATGCAATTTTCTCTGCGCTTCCCGTAAGCAAAACATATATGAGCAAAGCAGACGCTGAAAAAACAGGCGCTATGGCGCTGTTTGGAGAAAAATACGGCGACACGGTGCGTGTTGTTAAAATGGGCGACTACAGCATAGAATTCTGCGGCGGCTGTCACGTAAACAACACAAGCGAAATCTCGATGTTTAAGATTTTGGGTGAAAGCAGCGTAGCAGCAGGCGTAAGAAGAATTGAAGCCGTTACGGGCAGAGGCGTTTTGAAGATGCTTGATGAAATATCTTCTGTTTTACAAAACACAGCAGATGTTTTTAAAGTTAAACCACTTGAGCTTGTACAGAAAGCGCACGCATTTACTGAAGAGCTGAAAGCTTCTCAGAAGGATCTGGCTTCACTTAAGCAAAAACTTGCACAGGGCAAAATGACCGGTCTCATGACAAATATAAAATCTGTCGGCGACGTAAGTGTATTCTGCGCACAACTTGAAGATGTTGACGCAAACGAACTCTTCTCAATTAGTGACAAAATAAAAGCAGAACATCCTTTGAGCGTTGCGGTACTTGCAAGCGTTAAAGACGGAAAAATAACGTTTATTGCTACTGCTACAAAAGACGCTGTTGCAAAAGGTATTCACGCAGGTAATATTATAAAAGAAGTTGCGGCAGTTGCGGGCGGTGGCGGCGGCGGTAAGCCTGATAGCGCCAGAGCCGGCGGCAAAGACATTGCAAAGGTTGATAACGCTTTGGCAATTGTTGATGAGCTTGTTGCAAAACAGCTTGGAATATAATAAAGGAGTATAACGTGAAAGTTTCTTTCACGTTAAGCCTCCGGCAGAATTTAATGCGCGTGTGAAATTTTCGGCTTGTGCCGAAACACACATGCGCACATTAATCTCTTTCATTCCTTTGCTCCGCTTGAAAGAGATGAATTTGATTACTGTTAATGCCGATGCGGAGAGGCAGAATGGAGATTAATATGGAAGACTGTTTATTTTGTAAAATAATCAAAGGCGAAATTCCATCAAAAAAGGTCTATGAAGACGACTTTGTATATGCTTTTTATGATATAAGCCCGCAGGCGCCCACTCATTTTCTTGTAATCCCTAAAGAGCATATTTGCTGTGCAAATATGATAACGGCCGAAAATTCGTCCGTTGTTTCAAAATGCTTTGAAGCAATTGCAAAAATTGCAAATGATCTCGGAATTGCAGATGACGGTTACAGGGTAATTAATAACTGCGGAGAACTCGGTCAGCAGACCGTAAAGCATCTTCATTTCCACGTTTTGGGAGGAAGGCAAATGCAGTGGCCTCCCGGTTGATAGATGGCTGTCTAACTATGCACAGACCGCAAAAAGCAAAGTTAATAAATAATTAAGTTTTGTTAAAAGATTCATATTAAAACCAATAAAGAAGGGGTATGCAAAATATTTGCATACCCCTTTTAATATTGCTTTCGGATTCCGTTTGGCCATTCTGCACTACATTGAAACAGCCATTTTGATTAAGACAAATCTTCAACATAAAGTGTCCTTACGCCATTGCTGTCGGTTGACGGTGTACTGCTTGCTGTCTGTGCCTGGGCTTCAGCTTTAAGCGTGCCGTTTTTACGTTTCTCAAAGAATTTCTGAGCAACCTGGGGAAGGAGCGCATAGCTTAATACGTCTTCTTCTTTTTCATAGAAGCCCATTTCCTTAAGTTCTTTTGTATAGTTTTCAAGTTCGGGTTTCAAAAGATCTGCGGGACGGCATGTGATTACTTCGTCGTCACCGATAGCAAGTTTTCTTACTTCTTCGTTAACGGGTGCGGGAAGATTGCCGTACTCGCCGCGGAGAAGACCTTTTGATTCTTTAGAAATGTTTTTATATTTACCTAAAAGAACGTTTAAAACAGCCTGTGTTCCGACAATCTGGCTTGTTGGAGTTACAAGCGGGGGATAGCCGAAATCTTTACGCACTCTCGGAACTTCTGCGAGCACTTCATAATATTTATCTTCGGCGTTTGCCTGCTGGAGCTGTGAGATAAGGTTTGAAAGCATACCGCCGGGAACCTGATAACGAAGAGTGTTCGTATCAACTTTAAGAACCTTCGGATTCAAAGTGCCTTCTTCCTGCATTTTATCAGCTACAGTTCTGAAATGTTTAGCAATATCGGAAAGCTTGTTAAGGTCAAGACCCGTATCTCGTTCCGTTCCTTTGAGCGTTGCAACGAGAGATTCGGTTGCAGGCTGTGATGTACCGTTTGCAAGAGGCGAGAGGGCGCAGTCAACAATATCAACGCCTGCCTGAGCAGCCATAAGGTTTACCATGTCGCCCGTACCTGTCGTGTTATGTGTATGAAGATGTATGGGCACCTTAACGTCACGCTTGATCTGCGTGATAAGCTCATATGCGTCATAAGGCAGAAGTAAGTTTGCCATATCTTTAATACAAATTGAATTTGCGCCCATACCTTCAAGCTTTTTAGCAAGCTTTACAAAGTATTCAATGTCATGAACAGGGCTTATTGTATAGCTTATAGCCGGTTCGCACCAGCCCTTATATTTGTTTGTATATTTGATAGCAGCTTCAAGGTTTCTTTCATCGTTTAAAGCGTCAAATATACGTATAACGTCTATACCGTTTTCAATTGATTTTTTAACGAACTGTTCAACAACGTCGTCTGCATAGTGCTTATAACCTAAAATGTTCTGACCGCGGAAAAGCATCTGCAGTTTTGTGTTGGGCATATGCTTTTTAAGAGTGCGAAGTCTTTCCCAAGGGTCTTCGTCAAGGAAACGCATGCAAACGTCAAATGTTGCACCGCCCCAGCACTCAAGAGACCAATATCCCATCTGGTCAAGTGCTTCAAGTGCGGGAATCATATCTTCAATGCGCATACGGGTTGCAGCCTGAGACTGGTGAGCGTCACGCAATATTGTATCTGTTATATATAATTTATTAGCCATTTGCCAGCCTTCTTTCTATACTATTTTAAGAACAGTGATAAGAACGCGCCTGCTGCTATTGCAGAACCTATAACGCCTGCAACGTTCGGACCCATAGCGTGCATAAGCAGGAAATTTTTCGGATTTTCTTTCTGACCTACTACCTGAGATACACGCGCAGCCATCGGAACTGCTGAAACGCCTGCGCTGCCGATAAGCGGGTTTATCTTGTTCTTTGTAAAGAGGTTCATTATTTTAGCAAGTAATACACCGCCTGCAGTACCGAAACCGAATGCGCATACGCCCATCAGCACGATGCCAAGTGTTCTTCCTGTTAAGAATACATCTGCAGTTGCTGTTGCACCTACAGATACACCGAGGAATACTGTTACAATATTCATAAGCTCGTTCTGTACTGTTTTGCTGAGTCTTTCACATACGCCGCACTCACGCAAAAGGTTACCGAGCATCAAGCAGCCGATAAGCGGAGCTGCAGAGGGAAGTAAAAGGGCAACAAAAGCTGTTACTATAATAGGAAATACGATTTTTTCGGTTTTACTTACAGGTCTTAACTGCTTCATAACTATCTGGCGCTCTTTTTTCGTTGTTAAAAGCTTCATGATAGGAGGCTGAATAACCGGTACGAGAGCCATGTATGAATAAGCAGCAACCGCAATAGGACCTAATAGGTCAGGCGCAAGTTTGCTTGTTACGTAAATAGCCGTAGGACCGTCAGCACCGCCTATGATACCTGTTGAAGCAGCTTCAAAGGGGTTAAAGCCGATTGCTCTTGCGCCAAAGAATGCGATAAAGATACCAAGCTGTGCAGCGGCGCCCAAAAGGAGACTTTTCGGGTTTGCAATAAGCGGACCGAAGTCTGTCATAGCGCCAACGCCAATAAATATAAGACAAGGATAAATACCGAGCTTAACGCCAAGATAAAGAATATCAATAAGTCCGACAGCTACAGTTTTACCTTCACCAACCGGAATTCCGTTTCCGAACATTTCCCAATGTACATGACCGCCTTCAAACAGCTGTGTATGATACATGTGCGCACCCGGTAAATTTGTAAGAAGCATACCGAATGCAATAGGGAGAAGCAAGAGGGGCTCAAATTTTTTAACTATGGCGAGATAGAGAAGTACAAATGAAATAATTATCATTATGAGTACTTTCGGGTCATTTGCAAGTAAAGCAAAACCCGTATCACTCGCGAATTTTGTTATTGTTTCCATCTGTTAATTACACTCCTTCAGTATAAATTACGCAATTGTGCAAAGTACCGAACCGCTTTCAACGGTTGAGCCTTTTGTAACAGCAACGGAAGTTACTTTACCGTCGCAAGGAGCCATAATTTCGTTTTCCATTTTCATAGCTTCAAGTATCATTATTACCTGTCCGGATTTAACAGTATCGCCAACATTTACGTTAACTGCTAAAATGTTGCCGGGCATGGGGCTCTTAACTGTTTCGCCTGCGCCTGTAGCAGCAGGCGCAGGAGCAGCTGCTTTAGCGGGTGCCGAAGCGGGAGCGCCGTTCATTTCTTCAACTGAAACTTCATAGTCTGTTCCGTTTACGTTTACTTTATATTTTTTCATATTAAAACATACCTTTCTGCCCGCAATATGTACTTGTTTGCTCTCAATGCGGGTCTGAGAGAGCAATTTAAATTAAAGTTTATTAATTGAAAGAATACGGATACCTTTAACATCGGTTCCCATTTCTTCGGCAATAGCCGCTGCAATGGCGGCAGCGAATTCGCCTTTGTTTTTTATAGCACTTGTCTGTGAGGGCGCTGCGCTTCTTACCGGCTGTTCTGCAGGAGAGTCACCTATGAATTTTTTGCATATAGCGCCGAGTATGGAGCAAAGAATAATTATACAGATAAGTCCTATAAAAACCATTCCGAATCCCATAAGAAACACTTGCCAGCCGGGAATTGCCTGAGCAGCTTGCAAATCTATTGTCATTATGCTTCATCACCTTTCTGTTTATAGTTTATGACATAATCTGCGGCTTATCATTAAAAAAACAATAAGCCGCATAGTCAAATTACTTAAGTTGTGCGAGAGCAACAGCAACTGCAACCGTTGCGCCAACCATCGGGTTGTTGCCCATACCGATAAGTCCCATCATTTCAACGTGTGCGGGAACTGAAGAGGAGCCTGCAAACTGTGCGTCGGAATGCATGCGGCCCATTGTATCTGTCATGCCGTAAGAAGCGGGACCTGCTGCCATGTTATCGGGGTGAAGCGTTCTGCCTGTACCGCCGCCGGAAGCAACTGAGAAATATTTCTTGCCCTGTTCAACGCACTCTTTTTTGTAAGTGCCCGCAACAGGATGCTGGAATCTTGTCGGGTTTGTTGAGTTACCTGTGATGGAAACGTCAACTTTTTCGTGATGCATGATAGCAACACCTTCGCGAACGTCGTCTGCGCCGTAGCAGCGAACCGTTGCGCGTTCACCCTTTGAATAGGGAGTTTCGGAAACTATTTTAAGTTCACCTGTGAAATAATCAAATTCAGTTTCAACAAAAGTGAAGCCGTTGATTCTTGAAATTATCTGAGCAGCATCTTTGCCGAGACCGTTTAAAATTACCTGAAGTGGCTCTTTTCTAACTTTGTTTGCTGATTTTGCAATGCCGATAGCACCTTCGGCAGCTGCGAAGGATTCGTGACCTGCGAGGAAAGCGAAACATTTTGTTTCTTCGCTTAAGAGCATTGCGCCGAGGTTACCGTGACCGAGACCAACTTTTCTGTCATCGGCAACAGAGCCGGGGATACAGAAAGCCTGAAGGCCTTCGCCAAGTATCTTTGCAGCTTCGCTTGCGTTTGAATAACCTTTTTTAATTGCGATAGCAGCACCTACAGTATATGCCCAGCAAGCATTTTCAAAGCAAATAGGCTGAATCTGCTTTACGATATTATAAACGTCAATGCCTTTGTCATCGCAAATCTTCTTAGCTTCCTCAATAGATGAAATGCCGTATTTGCCGAGTGCTTCATTTATTTGTTTGATTCTTCTTTCATAGCTTTCAAATAATGACATTTAAATACCCCCTTAGTCCTGACGCGGATCGATAACGCGAGCCGCATCGTCAAATCTGCCGTACTGACCGGAAGCCTTCTGTAAAGCTTCGTTTGCGTCAGTTCCTTTTTTAATCATCTCCATCATTTTGCCGAGATGAACAAACTTATAACCGATTATATGATCTTCTGAATCAAGGGCGATATTTGTGATATAGCCTTCAGCAAGTTCCAAATACCTGGGGCCTTTAACGTTTGTTGAGTAAACAGTACCAACCTGTGAACGGAGACCTTTACCGAGGTCTTCAAGACCTGCGCCGATGGGAAGACCGCCTTCAGAGAATGCAGTCTGTGTTCTGCCGTAAACAATCTGAAGGAAAAGCTCGCGCATTGCTGTGTTAATAGCGTCACATACGAGGTCGGAATTTAATGCTTCAAGAATTGTTTTACCTGTGAGTATTTCAGCTGCCATAGCTGCCGAATGTGTCATACCGGAGCAACCAATTGTTTCAACAAGGGCTTCTTCGATTATACCGTCTTTAACATTTAAAGTAAGTTTGCAAGCACCCTGCTGAGGAGCGCACCAGCCAATGCCGTGTGTAAGACCGGAAATGTCTTTGATTTCTTTAGCTTTAACCCATTTTCCTTCTTCGGGAATAGGTGCGGGGTCATGACGAACACCCTTCGCTACACATTGCATCTTTTCAACTTCCTGCGAATAATTCATCCTATGTCATACCTTTCTTCCCACATCTATTTTGCGCTCATTATCCGTGGGAAGATAAGGCGCCGTGCATATTGTAAGGATTACATAATATTCAGTAGCTTACAATAGCCCGAAATTACAAATAGTATATCATTTTTTGTGAAAATTAGCAATAGTTTTTTAAAAAAATGTTATAAAATTAACAAAAATGCATTTTTGAATAAAAAAATGCATTTTTGACTTTAAAAATTGTTTAATTTTACTGCGTTATTTGCCGCCGTGGAGTTGATATAATCGCTCCAACTCAGCTATTTCAGATGCAGAAACACGTCCGTAAATCATGTCTTTAACCGCTTTCTTTTCGCTGCCGGAAAGACTGCCCGACATTGCTTGCGCTGCAAGAGCTATTTCAGAAGCGGAAAAACGCGAGTATACGCTTTGTACAAGAGGTTCGTCCCAAAAGCTGCCGGCCGCCGCGTCCGCATTATTACTTGTACCGAGAGAGGGTACAAGTTCTGCAACGCCACCTTCAAAACTTTCTATAGCTTTTGAAGTTAATGTATCTTCGCTTTTTTTGTCTGTACCTGTGACAGTGTTATCATATTTTTCGTCATCAGTTGCTTGTGTTTCTGCTGCTTCTGATTTTTTGGTTTTTTCGGTATTTTCCGGGGATCCTTCAGTCGTCCCTGCGCTTTCTTCGGTATGAGCTTTTATATGTGGCTTGTTTTTTTGCTTTTCTTTCTGATTATCGGAAGATGCTCCGTTATCTGATTCTTCCTGTTGATAAGATGAATTGGAAGTGTTTTCATTATCCTTGTTTAAAGAGATAAAAGCTATAACAGAAAAGGTAATAAACAAAAGAATTAAAATTAAAATTGCGTTACTTTTTTTCAAAATCTCAACTCCTTTTAAACAGTTTTAAATAATGCTTTCTGATTACAGAAAACATTGAAATACCAATGCAAGCGCCGAATGTATCGACAATAACGTCATAAAATCTGCATGCGCGCCCGGGAACAAAATACTGGTGTACTTCGTCGGAAATTGCATATAAAACGCAAATAATAAGTGCATATTTAAACTCTTTTCTGCTTACTGCAGTGTATCTTAGTGCGTTAGTTGCCAAAAAACCCAGAACCAAGTAAATTGATAGATGTGCAAGCTTACGTACGATTGTTTCCATAACTGCCCAAAAAGCGTTTTCTTGCATTGTAATTCCTGTTATCCGTGAGATTATCTGAAGTATTATATTACTCTGCTCAGTTGATGCATCCGCATCTTTCGCTGAAAACAAAAAAATTACAACCGCCCAAAAAACCAAAAGAGAATATGAAATTATAATTCTAATTTTTATATTTTCGTTTTTAGTCATGTCTGTATAATATCATCACACACACCAAAAATCAACAAAATAATAAATTGTTCAAAAAATGTTTAATATTGCACAAATTTAATATTGTGCAAAAAAGAGTTAATATTATATAAATACATAAATTTTCCTATATGTTATAATTAGAACATATTTAATAAAATAAATGCCGAAATTAATCGGCGGAAATGGAGAAAGTTTATGAGTAGAATTTGTATTCCCGAAAGCGAATATCGCGAGAGAATTGCAAAAGCTGCAAAGCTTGTTCGCGATAAAGGACTTGATGTAATGGTTGTATCATCAACCGAGTCCGACTATGCAAACGCAAGATATTTCAGTGGTTTCTGGCCGCTTTTTGAGCGTGCAGGCGTTGCTATTTCAGCAACGGGCGAAGCAGCTTTGATGGTTGGTCCCGAATCCGCAATCTTTGCAAAAGACTTTTCAAAGCTTGACAGAATTTTCGTGCTTCGTGAGTTCAGAGAATCTGCAGACCCTGCATATCCCGAACTCCACGCCGATACATTTGCAGATGTATTCAAAGCAATCGGCGTTACCGGCAAGAAGATTAAAATAGGTCTCGGCAGCTATGTTGAATGCACACTTCCGATTTACGAAGGCCTTAAAGACAGCTTCCCGGAAGCTGAAATTTCAAACTGCAATGATATAATGGTTGACCTCCGTAAGATAAAGAGCGCAAACGAGCTCGCATGTATCCAGGAAGGTTTCCGTATCATTGAAATTGCAACCGACGAAGTAATAAGAAACTTAAAACCCGGCGTAACAGAACTTCAGATGGTTGGTATCGCACAGAAAGTTATTTACGAAGAAGGCGCAGAATACGAAGGTCTGCCGATGTATGTATTCAGCGAAAAATCAACAAGCCACGCTATCAGCCGTTCAAGCTACCGCCAGATAAACAAAGGCGATATCGTTCAGCTTAACCTTTCTGCTAAAATTGACGGTTATTCACCTGCTATCGGTCTTCCGGTTGTTATGGGTAAGCTCGACGGTGAACGCAGAAAAATCGTTGATTTCTGTCTCCAGGCTCATAACTGGACAACAGAACACATTAAAGCAGGCGTTTTGGCCAGCAGCATCGCAAAAGATTTCTATCAGCTCTTTGTTGATAACGGCATGAAAGACAACTTCGTATACGGTCCCTGCCACGGCACAGGTATGATCGAGGTTGAAGCTCCCTGGATGGAAACAACAAGCGATTACCTCCTCGAAGAAAATATGACATTCCAGGTAGATACTTTCATCTCCGGTCCTACATTCGGTACAAGATGGGAAAAAGGTATCGCCGTTACTAAAGATGGCTGCAAATCAATGACAGACTATCTCAAGAAAGGAATTATAGAACTCGATGTTTAAGAACGGAATTGGTAAAAAACTTTGGATAATCCCCGATTGCGAACTTCCGGAAGCCGGCGAAGGCGTTTTAAAGGGTCACGAATCCGTAATTGTTGTAAATGATAACGATGAAGACGTAACAATTAAAGTTACTTTGTTCTTCTCAGATAAAGACGCATATGAAAATATCGAATGGAAAGTAGGCGCTCAGAGAGTTCGTTGCTTCAGAATGAACAACCCCGACGATATGAGTGGATACGTTGTTCCGTTTGACACACAGTATGCAATGAAGCTTGTGTCTTCCGGCAATATTGTCGTTCAGTACGGCAGACTTGATAACCGTCAGACAAACCTTGCATACTATACAACCATGGGATTTTCCGAATAAAACGATTTACAGGCCGGAGTGCATTTATGCGCTTCGGTCTGAAATATATTTATATGAAAGGATGTATTTATAATGATTTTGGATATGAGCTTTCCGAGAGAACTCGACTATGTAAAGAAAAACAACATTCCCGTTGTTATAGTTGGCGGCACGGTTGAATATCACGGTCCGCAGTGCTCCTACGGCTGTGACACTTTAGTTGCAGAAGGACTCGTTAAAAAACTTGCCGAAAAGAAAGAAATTATGCTTGCGCCAACAATCAGCTACAGCCCGTCAAGCTACGCAGTAGGTGACGAAACAAGCGGTACTGTTCACGTTGAAGAAAATGCTTTTGAACAGTATGTATATTATGTATTTATGAGCATGCTTTCAGCAGGACTCAGAAATATCTACGTTGTAATTCACCATCAGTTTGAGCAGGAATCCTTAATGCCCATGACGCTTTCTTATATGAAAGCTGCAAAACGCGCTACAATGACATACCTTGAAAAGACAAAAGGCCAGGGCTGGTGGGGCAGCGAAAGCTATAAGGATTACTATGAAAACCTTGAGGGTGAAGAAAATCCCTTCGCTTGGATTAAAGTTATCCCCACAATGAGCACAGCGGTTCAGAACGCAACAGGTTATGACCATGCCGGTAAATATGAATGCTCAATTCTCATGTCACTTTATCCCGAAGCTGTTAAGCTTGAACGCCTTGGAGATATAAATCACTGGTTTACAAAGAGCGCCGCAGAAGCTTCAACCGAAATCGGTGATGAAATGGTTAAACTTTCACTTGAATACCTTGAAAAAACAATCGTTTAATTAGGAGTAAATAAAATGAGAGTTAATATAAAAAAATCATTTTTCTCAGACAGAGAATTTGTTCTCGTTGAAAACAAAACGATGAAAGCTACGGCTTTTAAATATTCTACCGGAGTAGAAGCCATAAAAGTTGAAAATGAGAAAGGTTACTTTATAATTTTGCCTTTCCAGGGTCAGCAGATATGGAGAATTCACTTCCTCGGAAAAGACCTCGTTATGAAAACAAAGTTTGACGAGCCGAAACCCACGGAAGAATATCTTAAGACATACGGCGGCTTTTTACTTCACTGCGGCATAAACGCTTTCGGTGTTCCGCAGAGCGACGATAATCATCCGCTGCACGGCGAAAATCCGAACGCGCCCTATGAAGAAGCTTATATAGAAGCGGGGGAGGACTACATAGCTGTAGGCGGTTCGAGAGAATATAATGTATCTTTCACAAAGAACTATAAATTCTCACCAGAATGCAGGCTTTATGCTGACGATACAGTTTTAAAAGTTCACGTAAAACTTGAAAACCTCCGTCATGAGCCTATGGAATATATGTACTTAGCTCATATAAACTTCCGTCCGATTGACGGCGCAGAGCTTATGTACACCGGTGATTATAAGCATATAAAGGTTCATAAAATAATCGGCGCAAATGTTCCGGAAGAGCGCGCGGCAAAGCTCCGCGCTTATATGGACGCTATCGAAAAAGATCCTACACTTCACCACAAAGTAGGCGCGGAAGGTCAGCTCTATGATCCTGAAATCTGCTTTACGGTAAGCTACAAGGGCGACGAAAACGGACGTGCGTATACAATGCAGTATACTGACGAGGGCGCTTGCTATGTAAGCCACCCCGTAGACGTTTTGCCCTATGTTATCCGCTGGATTTCAAGAACACCCGATGAAGATTCAATGGGAATGGTTCTGCCCGCTACAGCAGAGCATCTCGGTTACAGCAATGCAAAACGTGCCGGAAACGTAAAAATCCTGCCCCCGATGGGTCAAATCGAATTTGACCTGGAAGCAGGATATCTTGAATCTGCTCGTGCTAAAGAAGTAAAAGAAAAAATAGAAAAAATCATAGGTTAAGTTTTGACTGTATGGTTTTTGTATATTCCTTCGGTGACTGTCCCGTTGTTTTCTTAAATAATCGGCAGAAATAGTGTATAGAGTTAAACCCGAGCTTTTCTGAGATTTCCGTAACGGATAACTTGTTTTCACGAAGGAGCACTTTGGCTTCGCGCACTTTAAGATCATTTATGTAATTTAATATCGTAGTGCCGTATTCTGTTTTAAACTTTTTGCACAGCGTGGTTTTGTTTGTGCCGAAAAGAAAGCAGATGTTTTCAAGCAGTATTTTCTCGGTATAATGGTCAGTTATGTACTGTCTTACATTTGAAATACTGTCTGTTGAATTCGGTATGCTGCGGGAGGATGAATGAATGCTTTTGCATTCCCTTATAATGCTGATGAGAAAAAGCTCTAAACGGAGCTTTAACATCTGGTCGGCACCGTAAGGAAAATCCTCCCGCTTTTTCATTTCTTCAATATCGGGAAGATCATAGGGGGGAGCAAATACGCTCATGCCTTCCTGCATTACCTCTGCAAGCTGTCTTTTTTGATCCGCATTTAAAGTATATGCGCGGTTTGACAGTATTTCAATATCGGGCGATGCGCACTCAAACCCTATAATTATTACATTTGGTGCGGTGTCCTCGTCGCAAAACAGCGAGTGAACTTCGTTAGGCCTGTGAATTATAAGCTGATTGTCCGATAAATCTCCGCTGAAATTTTCGCTTTGAACCGTGATTATACCTCTGTCAACATATAAAAGTTCGCAGAAATTGTGATGATTTTCATTTGTGTGATAACCCGATATAAATTCAAAATAGTGCAGATTAGCTATTTTAGAAACTTCTACGGGTGTTTTAAAAGACTCAGCCATAATAAATCTTTCCTTTGATAAATTGTGTTATAATTTTACAACGGCTTTGTATTTTTGTCAATATATTTTTCTTTATGCAAATTTTCTAATGTGATTTGATTGTAGGTTTGTCAATGATGTGTTACAAAATTTCTAAAACACTTCGCCATTATCAAGGAAAGCTTTTATGTAATCGGCAGGAGCTTTCCAGTTGAGAGGACGCATAGGAAACTTGTTATAGTTATAGTTGTGTACCTTTA
>JAFZQX010000020.1 GCA_017620205.1 Clostridia bacterium
CCGCGGGACCCATTTATGGGTAGTAAGTAGTAATTGCATGGCTGGCAGGCCAATTAAAAACGCACTTGTGCGTTGCCAGTAAAGGTTAGGGCTATGCCCGAAAATGAAATACCACCCGCTATGCGGGTGGATATTTATTCTCTGGAGACATCTTATTAAAATAAATTTAATGTTATTTAATATATTCCATACATATATTTCTATGTAACTGTATTTAAATCTCAACCCTAGATTTATTAATAGTAATATGATAGAATAAAAACAAAAAAATCAAGAAAGAAAGGTGTATATAAGGGTGTATAACGAAGATTTAGCAATATATAAAGGTTATTTGAGAGGACTAATTAGACAATTAAAAATGTTGAGAACAGCTATTGAGAATGACAATAAAGGTGAAGCCCAAATAATAATAAACGAATTAATTGAAGATACACAGAATAATATTGAAGATAAGAATTAAAAAAATTATTAGAGTTTTTGCCATAAAGCATGCACCACCAAAATGTTATTTGGGTGGTGCATATCAATTCGCAATCTTTTTTTACAGCTTTTCTATTATTTCAAGGCTTCTTTCAGCAAGCTTTGTATAGCGCTCTTTTTTATCTCTTATTCTTTCGGGCAGCGGCGGTAAAATTCCGAAGTTTGCGTTCATGGGCTGAAAAGTACCGGTAGAATCCCCCGAAATATACTTTGTAAGAGCTCCCATAATTGTTTCGCGCGGAAAATCGTATCTTTTACCTGCCGCGGACATTCCGGCTATCATACCACTCATGGCGGATTCAATATATCCTTCAACGCCCGTCATCTGTCCGGCGAAGTAAATTCTTTCGTTGCCTTTCATTGAAAAATCGTCATTTAATAGGCTCGGTGAATCTAAAAACAGGTTTCTGTGCATAACGCCGTAGCGGACAAACTCGGCGTTTTTCAGCGCGGGTATCATTGAAAATACTCTCTTTTGCTCTGAAAACTTTAAGTTTGTCTGAAAACCGACTATATTATAAAGCGTTTTGTCTTTGTTATCACAGCGCAGCTGTACGTTTGCATACGGTCTGCGGCCTGTGTGCGGATCTGTTAGCCCTACCGGCTTTAAAGGACCGAAACGTATTGTGTCGCGTCCCCTTTTTGCCATTACCTCAACAGGCATACAGCCTTCAAAAAAGTGCAGCTTATCTATACTTTCGTGTATAGGCGCGCGCTCGGCTGACACCAAATTATCATAAAAAGCATTATATTCTTCTTCATTCATGGGGCAGTTTATATAGTCGTCATCTCCCCTGTCGTAACGGGATGCTTTAAATGCGCTTGTCATATCTATACTGTCATATGTTAGTATCGGTGCGGCAGCGTCAAAAAAGCTGAGATAGCCACCTGTGAGTTTTTTGATCTCCTCTGCCATAGCGCCGTCTACAAGTGGGCCGCAAGCTATAATTACAGTCCCATCTTTCGGAATTTCTGTTACCTCTTCGTTAATAACACGGATGTTTTCCATTGAGTTTATTTTATCCGTTACGGCTTTAGCAAATAGCTCGCGGTCAACAGCCAAAGCGCCGCCTGCAGGCACACTTGTTTCTTCTGCTGAGTCAAGTACAACAGATGAGAAATGGCGCATTTCGCGCTTTAAAAGGCCGCTTGCGCTGTCAAGCCTGTCGGCTTTTAAAGAGTTAGAGCACACAAGCTCGCAAAGGAACGGAAGTGAGTGTGCCGGAGAAAATTTATTCGGTTTCATTTCATACAGCGTGACATTTGCTCCACGCAAAGCGGCGGCGTATGCCGCTTCACATCCGGCAAGTCCGCCGCCGATAACAGTAATATTCATAATAGACCTCTGAATTTAATGCGCTTTGCGCATCAAGGTTATCCGAAATTCCCGAACTTTAGTTCGATGGAATTTTGTGATGTTCTTACTTACAGTCTTTGTTAGAGCACACAATCTGTTTGCCCTTACTGCCTTTAACGTATTTTTCAACCATAATACTTCCGCATTTTTCGCACTTTTTATCTGTCGGCTTATCCCAAAGAACAAAGCCGCAGTCTTTACCCTTTTCGCAGGCGAAATACTTTTTGCCCTTCTGGGATTTTCTTTCAATAATTTCTGCTCCGCACTGCGGGCATTTAACGCCGGTGCCTTTTATAATCGCTTTGGTGTTGCGGCACTCCGGAAAACCGGGACAAGCAAGGAATTTGCCGAATCTGCCCATTTTATATACCATCATGCGTCCGCATTTTTCACATTTAACATCCGAGACTTCGTCCTGAAGCTTAACTTTGCCGATTTCTTTATCAGCGTTTTCCAAAAGTTTTTCAAACGGTGTATAGAAATCGGAAATTGTCTTTTGCCAGCTGTAATTGCCTTCTTCAATTTCGTCAAGTTTCTCTTCCATACCTGCAGTAAACTCAACGTCAACAATATTGGCAAAATACTGACTGATAAGATCTGTTGTAACGATACCGAGTTCTGTCGGTTTCAAAAGCTTTTTCTCTCTTACAACATAGCCGCGCGCCATAATTGTTGTTATAATGGGCGCATACGTACTCGGCCTGCCGATTCCCTTTTCTTCAAGTGTTTTTATAAGAGACGCTTCTGTGTATCTTGAAGGCGGTTCTGTAAAGTGCTGTTCGGGTTTGAGTTCCTTGCACTTTAATTTATCGCCGTCATGTAAATCGGGTATTTTCTTTATATCGCTTTCGTCGTCATCGGATGCATATAAAAGCTCAAAGCCTTTGAATTTGATTTTAGATCCGCTTGCTTTAAATGTAGCTTCGCCTGCTTCTATATCGGCGTTTACCACATCATAAGCAGAGCTTGCCATCTGACTCGCCGTAAAACGCTCCCAAATAAGCTTATAGAGCTTATACAAATCGGGCGTAAGCGCGTCTTTAACCATATCGGGTGAAATATCAGGCGTTGTGGGACGGATCGCTTCGTGCGCGTCCTGTGAGTTTTTACCGCTTTTATAAAAGCGCGGCTTTTCGGGCAAATATTCGTTTCCGTATGCTTTTGAGATATATTCTTTTGCAGAAGCCATTGCTTCTGTCGCTATACGGAGAGAATCTGTTCTCATATATGTTATAAGACCCATTGTGCCTTTACCGGGAACAGAAACGCCTTCATACAGCATCTGCGCAGCTGCCATTGTGCGTTTTGCGGTAAAACCGAGCTTTCTTGATGCTTCCTGCTGCATTGTGCTTGTCGTAAAAGGCGGCATGGGGTTTTTCTTCTTTGTAGAATATTTTGCCGTTTTAACAACGAAATCCTTGCCGTCTATTTTCTTTAAGACCTCATCCATTTCGCCTTTTGTTTTAACGGAGAGTTTCTTGCCTTTTAAACCGTAAAAACGCGCGATAAAAGGGTTTTTGCCGTCTGCGCCCGTAAGCTTTGCGTCGAGGCTCCAATATTCCTGCGGTACGAACTTTTCTATTTCGCGTTCACGGTCAACTAAAAGCTTTGTAGCTGTAGACTGAACTCTGCCTGCGGAGAGACCTTTTTTAATCTTTTTCCAAAGCAGAGGAGAAAGCTTGTAACCAACAATTCTGTCAAGAACACGTCTTGCCTGCTGCGCATCAACCAAATCTATGTCAATAGAGCGCGGGTTTTTAACAGCTTCGTTTACTGCTTTTTTAGTAATTTCGTTAAAAGATATTCTGCATTTGTCGTTTGTGTCTATACCAAGCTGTTCCGCAAGATGCCAAGATATAGCTTCACCTTCGCGGTCAGGGTCGGTTGCGAGATATACGTGGTCAGACGCTTTTGCTTCCTTTTTCAGCTTTGTAAGCAAATCACCCTTACCGCGAATAGTTATATATTTAGGCTCAAAATTATTATCTATATCAACACCGAGCTGGCTTTTGGGCAAGTCTCTGACATGTCCGTTTGAAGCCAAAACATTAAAGCTTCTGCCAAGGTATCCTTTTATTGTTTTCGCTTTTGACGGCGATTCCACTATAACAAGATTCTTTGCCATAAGTACCTCCGAAAATAAATCTACCTTATATAAATTACTATAAATTTTGTGATTTGTAAAGAGTTTTTTTAATTATTTTGAAAAAAATCGAAAATATTCTTTGCCGTATTTTTGTCGATTGACGGAACTGCTTCTAAATCTTCTATACTTGCAGCTTTAATATTTTTAAGTGATTTAAAGTGTTTTAAAAGCTCTTTTTGCCTTTTTTTGCCTACTCCCTTGATACCCTCAAGTTCACTCTCTATTGCTTTTTTACCGCGTAGTTTTTTGTGATAAGATATTGCAAAACGGTGAGCCTCGTCCTGAATAAATGTTACAAGTCTGAACGCCGAGCTGTGAACAGGCAGTGGAATTTCTCCTTCAGGACCAACTAAAGCGCGTGTTCGGTGTCTGTCATCCTTTGCCATGCCGAACACAGGTATATTAATATCCAGATTTTGCAGTGCCTCCAAAGCCGCGTGCACATGTCCCGTGCCGCCGTCAACAAAAATTAGATCAGGCAAGTCAGAAAAAGCTTTATCGCCGTCGTGATATCTTAAAAAGCGGCGCGAAAGCACTTCGCGCATACAATCATAGTCGTTTGAACCGACAATATACTTGATTTTGAACTTCTTGTATTCCGATTTTTTCGGTCTTCCGTTTTCAAACACCACCATAGATCCAACATTTTCACTGCCGGCAGTGTTTGATATATCGTAAGCTTCTATTCGCTCAGGCGTTTTATCAAGTTCCAAAGCGTTTTTAAGGTCTGCAGAAGCGTGTTTTTTGCTGTTATTTGTGAGAATGTCAATTTTATATTGTGCAAGCGAAATCCCGGCATTTTTCTCTGCCATGGTTAAAAGCGCTTTGCCTTCTCCCCTCTGCGGTACGCGAACTTCGCATTTTTTGCCTTTTAAGTCCGTAAGCCACTTTGAAAGCGCTTCGGTGTTGTCCCCGGATACGGCACAGTAGACATAATCGGGTATTAAGGCTTTACTGCCGTAATAAGCTCTTACAAAATCTTCAACGGAAGTTTCTTTTTCGAGTGAAACTGCCGTTTCGTCTTTATATAGGTCATCGCCTATCATTTTGCCGTTTCTTATGAAAAATATTCTGAAAACGCATATATCTTCGTTTGATGCAAAAGCAATTACATCGATATTCTTTGTCTTTTCGTTTATGACTTTCTGTGAGTTTTCAAGCTTTTTTATGCCGAAAATCTTGTCTCTTACAGCCGCGGCTTTTTCAAACTCAAAGTTTTCGGCAAATCTATTCATTTGTATTTCAAGATTCTCGGTGAGTTTTTTATTATCGCCTTCAAGAAAACTGCAAATATCTTTAAACAGTTTTCTGTATTCATCGGAAGATACTTTACCTGTACAGGGAGCAATACATCTGCCGATAGAATAATAAATACAAGGTCTGTCACGGCCGATATCGCGGGGAAACTGTTTTTTGCAGTGTTGGACCTTAAATATTTTTTTAACCGCTTCAATGGTGTTTTTGACGGTTCCGCGTCCCGGATACGGTCCAAAATATCTTGCGCCGTCATTTTCTATTTTGCGTACAGATAAAATCTTAGGGAACTCATCGTTTAAAGTAACTTTTATATACGGGTAATGTTTATCGTCTTTAAGAAGAATATTATATTTTGGCAGATTCTTTTTAATAAGATTGCTTTCAAGACAGAGAGCTTCATATTCGCTGTCGCATACGATATATTCAAAATCAGCGATGTGTGAAACCATTGCAACAACTTTCGGTGTGTGATTGGCGCTCTCATGGAAATACTGACGGACTCGGTTTTTTAAAATCTTAGCTTTTCCTACATATATTATCTTGCCGTGATTATCTTTCATTATATAAACGCCCGGCAGTGCGGGAAGGTTTGCAAGTTTCTCCGATATTGTCACAATAGTTCACCGCCTTTACTCTAAAAACAGAGGTTAAATATAGATAAAGTGGGCAACGCTTAGCGCTGCCCACTGCTGTGTTCTATTAAATGTGGTCTGAAAAATCAGATGAAATAAGCTCTATAAGACCGTCAACGGCTTCTTCTTCATCTGTTCCGTCTGCTATGAGTTTAATCTCGGTTCCTTTTGTTATACCGAGTGAAAGAACGCCGAGCAAACTTTTGGCATTAACTTTTCTTTCATTCTTTTCAACCCAAACAGAAGATTTATATTCATTTGCTTTTTGAATAAAAAAAGTTGCAGGTCTGGCATGGAGACCAACTTGATTCTTAACGGTAACATCTTTGGATATCATTATATCGCTCCTTTGCAGATGCATAACACGCTATGCATAAAATAAGGTCGTCAATTCTACAACAAATAGAATACCAAAAAAAACGCAATTAGTCAATAATTTTTTTTGAAAAAAATCGAAAAAATCATATTTTGGTAATATTAGATTAATACTTTGCTAAAAAACTCCTTTGTTCTGTCATTTTTCGGGTTGCCGAAAACCTCTTCGGGGGTTCCTTCTTCCATAATAATACCTTCGTCCATAAAAATAACCTTATCGGCAACTTCTTTTGCAAAGCCCATTTCGTGGGTTACCACCACCATAGTCATGCCGTTTTTGGCCAAATTTTTCATAACATCAAGCACTTCGCCTACCATTTCGGGGTCAAGAGCCGAAGTGGGTTCGTCAAAAAGCATAACGTCAGGATCCATACACAGCGCGCGGACAATGGCTACTCTTTGCTTCTGACCGCCCGAAAGCTGCGACGGGTACGATAAAGCTCTGTCTCCGAGACCTACACGTTCCAAAAGACCTCTTGCTTTCTCCGCAGCCTGATTTTTGCTCAGCTTTAATAATTTCATAGGCGCCAAGGACATATTTTTAATTATTGTCATGTGAGGAAAAAGATTAAAATGCTGAAATACCATGCCCATTTTTTGTCTGTGCTTGTTTATATCAACATTTTTATCCAAAAGGTTTACGCCTTCAAAGTATATTTCTCCGCCAGTTGGTCTCTCAAGAAAGTTTAAACACCTTAAAAATGTGGATTTTCCGCTGCCGGAAGGCCCTACTATAACAAGTACTTCACCTTTATTGATTTCAAGGTTAATACCTTTGAGAACTTCTATATTTCCAAAAGACTTTTTAAGGTTAACTGTTTTTATTATCGGCGTATTAGTGGTCACTCTGTCTCAGTCTCCTTTCGAGAATACCTATAAGCCACGAGAAGAACATTACTATTACAAGATATATCAGAGCTACTGCAATGAGAGGCATAAAGGGCGAATAAGTTGCGGCACGTATTATATTGCCGCCCATTGTAAGATCCCTTATTGTTACATAACCTGCAACCGACGTCTCTTTAAGTAAAACAATAAACTCATTTGCAAGTGCCGGTAAAACGTTTTTTAGCGCCTGTGGAATTATTATATAACGCATTGTCTGAACATAATTAAGACCAAGGCTTCGGCCTGCTTCAAACTGTCCGTTGTCGATAGACATAATACCGGAACGGATTATTTCCGCAACATATGCTCCTGAGTTGATTCCAAACGACAATACAGCTACAAGCATGCTGTTTCTTGAAGAAGCAAAAATGATGTAATACATAATCATAAGCTGAACTACAACAGGTGTGCCTCTTATTACAGTAAGATATATTTTACAAACAGCATTTGCAATGCTTAAAAAGAATTTTCCCAAGCCGTTTTTCATTTCTGAACTGTTTTTGTCGTAGCTTGAACGCACAATGGCAACCAAAACTCCCAAAGCAACGCCTAACAACACGGCAAAGAAAGTAATCTTTAATGTATTTGAAAGGCCTGATGTCAGATACTTCCAACGATTGTCGGCTTTAAAGTTTAATTCGAAATCCGATTTAATTTTGCTGAAGTTCAAAATGTTCAAATCCTTTCGGGCAGAGCTGGGTTTAAACTAATACAAAAATGTTTCGGGGCGGATTATCCGCCCCGAACAAAAACATAAATAACTATATGTTGCGGTAATTATTTAATGTATTTACTAACTATACTGTCAATAGTTCCGTCTTCTTTGAGTTCTTTAAGCGCTTTGTTGATGTCATCTAAAAGCTGGGTGTTTTCTTTAGCAACGCAGATAGCGTAGTCTTCTTCCGTGTAAGCTGTTTCAAGAATCTTCAAGCCTTCGTTTGCTTCAACATAAGCCTTAGCAGGTTCGTTATCTATAATAACACAGCTGATTTTATCGTTTAAGAGTGCCTGCACTGCATCATTACCTGTTGTAAATTTGTCAACGCGGTCAGCGCCAAAATCTCCTTCTGCGTATATATCGCCTGTTGTGCCCTTCTGTGTTCCTATACGGTAATCAGCACCTTCAGCGCTTAAATCGTCAACCGATTTAATATCGCTGTCTTCGGGAACTATAACTGCCTGAACGCCTTTAGCGTATGTGTCTGTGAAGTTAATGTTTTTAAGACGGTCTTCTGTAACTGTCATGCCCGCCATACCGAAATCAGCTTTTCCGGACTGGACCGCAGTTATAATTGTATCAAAATCCATATCATCAATTACAAGCTTTTTTCCAAGTTTGTCAGCAATAGCCTGTGCAATTTCAGCGTCAATACCTACTATTGATTCGTTTTCATAATACTCATAAGGCGGGAACTGTGCGTTAGTAGCCATGTGTAATTCGCCTGCATCCTGCTGTGTGCTTCCGCAAGCGCAAAGCGCAAACAAGAGTGCTGCGGCTAAGATAAGTGAAAATATTTTTTTCATAATATAATCCTCCGTTTTTTAAATTTAATATATATTATATCACAAATTTTCCAAATTGCAAGTTTTTTTAATAAGCACAGAATTGCTATAAATTAATAATATTTACGTCATCTTTATTGATTTCAGGTTTTCTGCAAGTAAACATTATAATCTGCTGACCGTTTTTCGCGCGATGCAAAAGCTCTGAAAATGCGTTGTCTTCCCTGCCTTTATCGTACTGTGCAAAACCGTCGTCAATAAATATCGGTTTTGTTTGTCCGAATAGCGTGTCCGCAACGGCAAGACGGACGCAAAAATAAACTGCGTCGCACGTGCCGGATGAAAAATAACCCAAATCTTTTGTACCTTCGTAAAGGAGTTTAACAGAATACTCTTTATCTAAATAGAGCTTATTATACTTACCGCCGGTTATTCTTGATAGAATTTCAGCTGCTTTATTGTTTATTACGGGTGTATAATCGCTGTTGATCTGAGCGTATGCTTCGTTCATGCATTGGAAAGCAAGCGACAAGGCTTCATATTCAGCATTGGCTTCTTCGAGCTGAGATAAAATATCTGCGCGTTCGGTAACAATTAAGTCCGGCGTGCGTGTTCCGCCTTGCGCTGCACTCAGGACGCCTTCGATTTTTGCGTGTTCCGCCACCGCAGTTTCAAGGGCTTTCCTCTTTTCTTCGATCATTTCAGATATAATATCGATTGGCAGTGAAACCTCGACAGGAACAAAGTCCTCCGGGATTTTTATTCCGTTTATTAAAGAAGTAATGTCGCCGATCTTTTTATTAATATCAACCGCCTTTTCTGTAAGCGCTGCGTAACTCAGCTTATTTTCTATGTAGTTTACCATTCTCTTGTTATATTCGTCAGCCGTTGAGACTCCGTATTTAAACAGTTCGCTGTCTATCTTTGCGTTTTTTTCATTTGCTGTACAAAGTTTTTCTTCATATACTTTCAGCAATTTTTTTCTTTTGTATTCAAAAAAGCAGAATACTGCTGCTGTTATAAGCGCCAAACAGCCGAAAGAGTTAAACGAAGCTTTTAAGCTTTTGGTTATATAGTACAGCATCAGGCAAATGGCGGCCTCAACCGCTGCCGAGCACGCAAAAGAAATTAAAGGACATTTGTTTTTTAAACGTTTAATATCACTTTCAATATTTTCTGTATTTTCTTTTGAAGCATGAATGATTTCCGAAGCTTGTTCTTGATAAACTGCATTTTTTTTCAAGTACTCTTCAGAACATTTTAATTCGTTTTCAACGTATTCTAAAGCGCTTTCTGCGTCCGCTTTATCTTTCTGCGCCGTCTTCAAAGAATCATACTTTTCCTGAATTACTGCAGTTTCCTTTTCTTTTGTAAGTCTTTCTATATCACTGCGGAGCTTTTCCGCGTATGCTGAAAGTGATTTTTCTTTTTCAATATTTTGAGCGTTTTCATCACGCTCTTTTTGAGCATTAACAAGCTCGTTGTTCAGCTCCGTTATCCGTTGGCCAAGCTCATTTATCAAACCGCCCTTGCCTCTTTCGGGCATTAGTCTCTTCATTTGTTCACGTATTCTTTCCGATGCTTCTTTTAAGCTTACGTCTTCAGACGCGTTGTGAGTAAGGTTTATTAATTTTTGAGCAAGCTCTTCGTTTTCACCTGATATTTTTGTACCAAGCTGTTTTATATAAAATGTTTTTAAAAAGGCATCTTCACCAATGCCTACCTCGTTTTCCGGTACGAAGTCATAGTTTTCCGAGTTTAAAATATCAAAGCACTCTAACGCGTCATAGGCTCTTGTTCTGCCCGATTTTCTGGAAATTCTGAGTGTTTTCCCGCCGTCCGAAACAATGTCCATTTCGCCGCTTAGTATTTTTCCGTCCCAAGGTGTATATTTTAATCTGTCGTTTCTCTTGACGTCCGAAACCTTTGGAGCATTAAATCCGAAAAGCATGGACTTTATAAACGACATGAGCGTCGATTTTCCGGCTTCGTTACCGCCATAAACAATATTCAGACCATCTTTGAAATCAATTTGCCTGTTATTGAATTTTCCGTATGAAATAATATTAACTGATTTAATTTTCATATTATATACCCATCAGAAATCAAACTGTTCTCCACTGAGCGCCAAAAGCCCGAGCTTCTCTGCTCTTTTTTTAATTTCATCATTTGCGTCCTTTTCCAGAAGCTTTTTTAAAAACACAGCTTCAGCCATTGAAGATGATCTGTCTGTTTCGGTTTTTGTCTCATCATATATTTTAACAAAAAACAGTTTTTCTTCAAGCATCTGTTTCAATGCGGATTTATTAAAAATCACTTCTTTCGGGATTTTGCCCTGAAGAATGATTTTATAAATGTTTTCAGAATTCATGTCTTTTAATTTGGAGCAAATATCTGCGTTTGTTAAACAATCTGATACGTCAACCTTCTTCACTGCCACGGAGCGCTTTGCGGTTTTTATAAAGCAAAGGTTTACTGACTTACATTCAATATCGCCAAAAATTATGCCGCCGGCACCTGTTTCGTCAAAAGAGAATCCCTGCGGTGTTCCGCAGTACGCATAATACGTGTACCCGGCTTTCATTATTTCGCCGCCTGCGTGAATATGACCTGCCGCCAGATAGTCGAGTCCGCATTGCTCTAATTCTTCTTTGGTTACCGGATTTATGTCTCTGTACGGCGGTAAAGAGCAGTGCATGAGCATGATGTTTGTCATACCGTCGTCTATAGCTTTAAAACCGTTTAAAATATTATCATCTGTTGATTTACCGTAAAACCCGTATCCGTAAACACGTACATTTAGTTCTCTAAGTTCTACAAAATCAAGCTTATTGTCGAAAACGTGCACATTTTCACCGAGATTTTCACGGAAGTATACCTTATTGCCGCTGATACAGTCATGATTACCCGGAGCTATAAAAACAGGTGTGTCCGGGATTTCGGCAAAGCAGCGCTTTAAAAACTCAACAGTTTTGTAGGATACGTATTCATTTTCAAATACGTCGCCCGACAGCAATAGTATTTCTGCGCCGCGTCTTTTAACTTCCTCAATAGTGTTTTTAAAGGATAACAGCCGTTCTTCGCGGCATATTTCGGCCTTTTCGGGAGGCATACCGATAAGAGGTGAATCTAAATGCAAATCACCGGTATGTATAATTTTAGTCATATTTTTTCCTCTATAAAACAAAAAAGCGCACTGCTGCGCTTCTTGTTACTTATCAAGATTAAATTTCTTTCTGAATTTCTCAACACGTCCGCCCGTGTCTACCAATTTCTGCTTACCTGTAAAGAAAGGATGGCATGCAGAGCAAATTTCAACTGTAAGATTTTCTTTAGTTGAACCTGTTTCGATAACATTACCGCAGGCACACTTGATTGTTGTTTTCTTATATTCGGGATGAATTCCTTCTCTCATCAATATCACCTCGTTCCGTATTTCGTTCCTATCATCGTATTATAGCACACATTTTTTTAAAATGCAATAACTTTTTTAAGTTTTTTGAAAAAAGCTCAAAATGCATTTTCAAAACAGTCTAAAACGCCTAAATCCCATGTAAGACGTGACAAAACATATTTGTCTCTTATATCCATTGTCGCAACAAAAGTATTTGATAACTCTTTTTCGTCTATTCCGATGTCCGAAACGCTTTTTGGCGCTTCTACGGTATCGAGAATCTTTTCAATTTCTTCCGTAGGTGGTATTTCTTCTTTTATTATATTAAGTATACTGCCCCAATTCTTTATTATAGTATTTATTCTTTCATTATGTTTGTATACTGCGAATTTCTGCTCTTTTTTATCAAGCTCTATCATGGTTTTGCCGCTTTCGCCCAAAAAGTCAATGAGCATTTGTCTGTGTTTTGGTAAATCAAAGCTTTCCGCAAACTTAAGCGCTTTATTTAAATCGGGAGTTATTTTTTGAAGCTTTTCATAAAGACTTGCAGCATATAGAGTTGCGATGCCGCACTGGATACCGTGCAGAGACGTGCATGTTCCGAATTCAACGCCTCTCATGTCCCACACGTGCGAAAAATAGTGTTCAACGCCCGATGCCGGTCTCGAAACTCCTGCGTATGCCATTGCCAAGCCGCCGTTTATAAGTCCGTTAAGCACAGCTTCGACCGCTTTGTCCTCACGCTTCATAAGTCCTTCGGCGTTGTCAACGCAAGCTTTTAGAGATTTTCTTATAATGCCGGCAACTTCTTCGCAGTAATATTCGCCCGTTACTATATGCCCTATTCTCCATTCACATATACTGATGTATTTAGCAAGCATATCACCGAGACCTGCGCGCAGCATATCGTCAGGCGCTGTTTTTACTATATCCGTATCACCTATTATTACATCGGGGCATCTGCTTTGAAGAGAAACCTTAAGATTGTCACAGATGGCGGAAGAAGTTGCGGAAGCATAACCGTCCATTGACGGCGCCGTGCATATAATAATATACGGTTTACCCGTGGTATTTGAGATTATTTTGCAAATATCATTAATTGTGCCGGAGCCAACACCGATTACCGCATCGCAAGATATATCAAAATGCATCAGCGCTGAGCCTATTGCACTTTCGTCGCAATGCAGTTCTTTGAATGAAAAGACATGCAAAGCACACTCAAAACCATTATCATCAAGTACTGTTTTTACAGCATTGCCGGCAGCGCTTAAAGTGTTTTCGTCTGCAACAACAAAAGGTTTTCGGCAGTTGTATTCATGCAGCACATCAGAGAGCCGCGGCAAAACATTCTTGCCCAGGATTATTTTATCAATTGTTGATATGTGTTTTTTGCCGCAGGTGCAGTTTGGATTAAACTCAATCATTTTTTTTAATTCCTGTTCGTATTTTTTATATAATTTTAATTTTAAAATTAAACTTTGTCAATAGTTAAAATGCGGAAAGCCACATCTGCAGAGTGTCCCAAATGAAGTCTTTTAATCTTTTCTCGGAGATTTCACGGCTTTCACCGAACACTATTTCACATCCGCCTAAGGAAACGCCGTCAACAGACACATAGGCACTGCCTGCTCTTTCGCCTCTTTTAACTGGCAAAGATAAACTGTCGGGCATATTGTTTTTAACAGATACACGTCTGATTTCAGATTCATTTAAATATGCGCCGACAACGCCTTTGTATATGAGGTTCAAAGGGTTTCCGTCAATTGTTGTTATAATTCCTGCGTTTTGACCGTTTGAAATAATTTGGTGATATTTATACTCCGCAAACGCTTTGTCATATAAATATATGTGGTCGTTCCAATCGTCCGGGTCGTTTAAAGTTACTGCAATAAGAGAAAAACCGCTTCTCTCGCACGATGAAACAAGGCATCTGCCGCATCTTTTTGTAAACCCTGTTTTAACGCCTGTTATTCCTTCGTACTTTGAAAGGAGTTTGTTGTGGTTTGTATATGTAGTTCCCGAAAGATTGATGCTTTTTGTTTGAACTATTTCTGCAAACAGTGGGTTTTTTAATGCTTCCTGCGTTATTAATGCCAAATCCTTTGCGGTTGTATAATGGCCGTCTGCATCGAGTCCGTTCGGGTTTTTAAATGATGTGTCAAGAGCGCCTGTTTCCTTTGCTCTCTCTGTCATTTTTACAGCAAATGATTCAACGTTTCCGCTTATATGTTCTGCAATTGCAACAGCCGCATCGTTTCCGGAAGCCAGCATAAGCCCGTATAAAAGCTCACGCATACTTATTTTATCACCGGCTTTAAGATACATTGAACTGCCTTCTGTATTTGCAGCATTATTAGAAACTGTTACAGTATCGTCGGGATTTGAGTTCTCTATAGCTACAAGTGCTGTCATTATTTTCGTAGTGCTGGCCATGGGAAGCTTTTCGTTTTCATTTTGTGCATAAAGAACTCTGCCGTTTTCCGCATCAATAAGAATATAGCTTTTAGCACTCATTGCATAACAATCAACCGGGACAACCACGCATAATATGATAATTAAAACTATAAATCTTCTCAAAAAAATCAACCCCTAAATAAGTATATGAGTTGATTTTTTAAAAATATGTTATTATTATACTGCCGCAGGCTCTTCCTTTTTTTGATTTCTTATGTCAAATTTATATATGGCAATAAGAATTGAAAGGAGTGTAAGCGAGTCGCTTACGGCGCCCTCCCATACCCCCGTGAAAAGGTTGTAAATTATCCATAGTATACAAGAGGGAATTGTAATAAGCCTCAGCAGCCGTTCTTTTTTCATGCCGTACGAAACAGTTGTTATAAGCTTTGCTCCAACTGGCAAAAGGCTTCTCGGTCCCTCCCAGGAAATGGCTCCGAGAGTTACGACAAGAGCTCCGAAAGCTATAATTATAGGCGTTGTAGAACGTCCTATTTTTACGAATTTATAATACAGATAATTCCTGAGACCAGACACGAGGTCAAGCCATGCACCGGTGAAAGCTCCGACTAAAAAATATTGTACGGCAAACGACGTTTCGGATGCCATTTTACAAAGAACGATCTGTTTATGCTTTTTAAACTGAAAAGGTATTATGCTGAGAATAAGTCCCAAAATGCCGAAAAACCTAACTAAAATCTTTAAAAGTAACTCCATTTATGGTTTAAACCTCCCGCTGAATTCATCTAATTATACAATCATAGCGCTATAAAGTCAATATCAAGTTCAAAATAATTACATTTTGACATGTCAAAAATACATTTTACTATTGAAATTACGTGTTAAATGGTATATAATCTAATTAAAATTAAACATGAAAGGTGCGTTTTTTATGAAAATTACTTTTTTGGGTGCAGGCAGCACCGTATTTTGCAAGAACTTACTTGGCGACTGTCTTCTTTCGGAGCATATGAACGATTTTGAAATCGCTTTATATGATATTGACGCCGAAAGACTTGAAGAAAGTTACATACTCATTGACAAGCTCAACAAGAAATACAACGCGGGTAAAGCTACCATCGGAAAATTCTGCGGCGTTGAAAACAGAAAAGCAGCTTTGAAAGATTCCGACTTTGTAGTAAACGCAGTTCAGATAGGCGGATATGAGCCCTGTACTGTTATTGACTTTGAAATTCCGAAAAAGTACGGCCTCCGTCAGACAATTGCCGACACTCTCGGTATAGGCGGTATCATGCGTGCGCTCCGTACAATTCCCGTTATGCAGGATTTTGCAAACGATATTGAAGAAGTTTGCCCGAATGCACTCTTCTTAAACTACACAAACCCGATGGCTATTTTAACAGGCTATATGCAGAGACATACAAACGTAAACACTTTGGGCCTTTGCCACAGCGTTCAGGTTTGCGCTAAATCACTTTTTGAAACACTCGGCATGGAAGTAGAGGGTTATACCGAGAAAATCGCCGGCATCAACCACATGGCATGGCTCCTTGAAATCAAGGATAAAGACGGAAACGATATGTACCCCCTTATCAAGCAGAAAGCTCTTGAGAAAAACGCTTCCGGAGTTCACGACAACATGGTACGACTTGAATACATCAACAATTTCGGCTACTACTGCACTGAAAGCAGCGAACATAACGCTGAATACAATCCATTCTACATCAAATCTAAATATCCCGAACTTATAGAAAAATACGGTATTCCCCTTGATGAATATCCGAGAAGATGTGTAAATCAGATTAATGAGTGGAAAGAACAGAGAGACAATCTTATACACGGTGAAGATATTCAGCACGAGAGAAGCCGCGAATATACTTCCAGAATTATTGAAGCTATGATTACTAACAAACCGTTTAAATTCGGCGGTAACGTTATAAACAACGGTCTTATCACAAACCTCCCCCCGAAAGCATGTGTTGAAGTTCCCTGTATTGCAGACGGCGTAGGCATCACACCCACATACGTGGGCGAACTCCCGACACAGCTCGCTGCTATGAACGTTACAAATGTTAACCCTCAGCTTTTAACAATTGAGGCGGCAGTTTCCAGAAAACGTGAAGATATTTACCGTGCGGCAATGCTTGATCCTCACACAGCTGCAGAGCTTTCAATTGACGATATTAAAAAGATGTGCGATGAACTAATCGAAGCACATCACGCTGCCGGTTATATGCTTGAATACAAATAATATAAGGTGTTTCTATGTTGCAGATTTTCAGAAATTTTGAAGATTCTAAATTTAATGATTTAAGGCTTTTAAATTACGGCATGGAAGAATGCTCTCCGGGGCATTCTTTCGGCCCGTATATCCGCGACTATTATCTTATGCACTATGTGTGCTCCGGAAAAGGCACATATACTTTAAACGGCAAAGAGTTTAGTATTGAACGAGACCGTGTTTTTATTATACCGCCGGGTGAAGTTACTGTGTACAGTGCCGACGACCAAAACCCTTGGACATATATGTGGATAGGAATAAGCGGAATCGCCATTGAAGAATATATGAAGATGGCGGGCTTCAAAAAAAGTAATCCGATTATTAAAGCGTCTAAGAAGCTCAAATCAATTCTAAAAACTATAATTGATAAAAGTGAAGAACAGGGATACAATTCTCTTCCTGTTACAGGCAACTTGTATTTTTTCATTGATGAGCTTATTAAATGCGGAGGCGGCAGTGAAAAGCGTAAATCCGTAGCGCAAACCTATGTAGAAAACGCAATACTATATATAAACAATAACATTCAAAACAAACTTACCGTTTCTGAAATAGCTGATTATATCGGTGTAAACCGTGTATATTTCTGCAATATATTTAAAAAGATAATGGGCTGCACGCCGCAAAGTTATATTCTTAATTTAAAAATAGAAAAAGCTAAGATGTTTTTGGAAGAAACAAATAACGAGATACGTTTTATAGCAAACTCTCTCGGATATGACGATCCGTTTGTTTTTTCACATGCATTTACCAAAAAGACAGGCGTAAGCCCCAAAAACTGGAGAAACAAAACTAAATGAGCCAAATATGGCGGAATGGAGATAATTATGGCTGAACTCAGATGGCACCCACTTACAAAAGATTGGGTTATGATTGCTTCAAACAGACAGAACCGTCCTCATATGCCTGAAAACTGGTGCCCGTTTTGCCCGGGTCCCGACAATGATAAGGTTCCGAAAGCGTTTGACGTTTATGAATATGATAACGACTTTCCCGCGCTTTCACAAAACCCGCCGGTTCCCGATGACGTAGCAACAGACATTTATAAGACAAAAGAATCATACGGCAAGTGCGAAGTTATTTTGTATTCATCCGAACATACCGTAACTCTGCCGGAGCTCGGAATTGATCATGTCCGCAAACTCGTTGATTTGTGGACTGAGCGTTTTGAAGCACTCAGCGCCGATGAAAAAATTAAATACGTTTTTATATTTGAAAACCGCGGAAAAGTAGTAGGCGTTACAATGCCCCACCCCCACGGTCAGATATACGGCTACGGCTTTATACCGAAAAAGATTGAACTTGAACTTGCTTCTTCAAAAGAGCATTTTGAAAAGACAGGAAACTGCCTTTTCTGCGACATGCTCCGCGACGAAGTAAAAGACGGCAGAAGAATTATATTTGAAAACGAAGACTTTTTGGTATACCTTCCCTTCTTCTCCGAATATCCCTACGGTATGTACATTGCCGCTAAATCGCATAAACAGTATTTAACAGAATTTAACGACAGAGAAAAAACAAATCTTGCTGCGGCAATACGCGAAGCAGCAGGAACGCTTGATAATCTCTTTGGTTACACGTTCCCCTATATGATGTGTATGCACCAGGGCCCCGTAAACAGCGGCGACACTAGCGATTTCTATCATTTCCATATAGAATTCTTCCCGCCGATGAGAAGTGCTGATAAGCAAAAATTCAACGCTTCAAGCGAAACAGGTGCGTGGGCGCACTGCAATCCAACGGCTCCCGAGGAAACAAGCAAAGAACTCCGTGCTGCGCATGAAAAGTATGTAAATTCTGAAGAATATAAGTCTACAAAATGATTTTGTGAGGATAATATGTATATTGATGATTTAAAAGTTAAATTTATTAAGTTATACGGCGCGTCTTCCGAAGAGCTGAGGGTGTTCAGCTCACCCGGCAGAGTTAATCTTATAGGAGAACATACGGACTATAACGGCGGATTTGTTTTCCCCGCAGCTTTAAGTCTCGGAACAACAATAGTTCTCAGAAAGAACAATGAAAACAAAGTCAGAATGAGAGTTACGGATTTGCCCGACTTTGTAGAAGTTGATTTAAACGACTTAAACAAAGAGGAATACAGAAATCTTCGTTGGGGTAACTATCAGGTTGGCGTTATGCTCGCTTTAAAAGAAAAAGGATACGACATAGTAGGATGTGATATGCTTTATGACGATACATTGCCGCACGGCGGCGGCCTTTCGTCATCTGCCGCAATAGAGGTTTCAACTGCACTCGCTTTCGCAACGCTCTCAAACGAGAAAAACGTCAAAACCGAACCAGTTGATATGATTGAAATGGCATTCTGCGGGCAGACGTCTGAGCGCGAATTCTGCGGCGTTAACTGCGGTATAATGGACCAGTTCGCGTCTGCTATGGGTAAAAAGGAACATGCAATTTACCTTGACTGCAAAAAGATGGAGTATGATCTTGTTCCTCTTTCTTTAAAAGGATGCAAAATCGTTATAACAAATACAAATAAAAAGCACAGCCTCGCGTCAAGCAAATACAACGAACGCCGCGGCGAATGCGAAAAAGGCTTTGAGATTCTTAAAAAAGAAATACCTTCTGCTACATGTCTCGGTGATATCTCTGTTGAAGAATTTGAAGAGCACAAAAGTGCAATTACCGATGAAACCGTTTTAAAACGCGTAACACATGTTATATATGAAGACGACAGAGTATTAAAAAGCGTTGAAGCTTTAAAAGGCGGAGATCTTGAAACATTCGGCAAACTCATGAACGCAAGTCATGATTCCCTTTCAAAGCTATATGAAGTAACAGGCGAAGAGCTTGATACATTAGCTTATGAAGCACAGAAGCTTCCCGGCGTTTTAGGCTCGCGTATGACCGGAGCAGGCTTTGGCGGCTGTACCGTATCAATTGTAAAAGAAGAATTTGTTGATGAGTTTATAGAAAAGCTTGACAGAACATATACTTCAAAGATAGGCTATCCCCCATCTTTCATTGTTGACGAAACCGGAGACGGCGGCAGAGAAATAAAATAAAAAAGTGTTTTAACAAACACTTAACCCCCAATTTTGTTGGCAGACAGGTAATTATTTGTGAAACAATCAAACTACGCGCTTTCGCGCACAATTCCCTAAATTATAAGAAGAGTGTTTTTATAAGGCGGAAACCTTGATTTTATCGGGTTTCCGCAATTTTTTTGTTTTTTTTCAAAAAAACTCTTGACAGGTTTAAAAAAGTATGTTATTATCAATGCATACCAAACAGATATGTATTCTATGTGATTGAAATCAAAGGACGGAAAGCAATATGTTTAATTACTATTTAAGCAAATGGTTTTTCCTTTTGCGGCAAAACTACAGATTCGGACGAATGTGTTACATGCTTTAATTTAAATACTGACTTACTACTATATTTTAAATTTGAAAGGATGTAATATAAATGGCAGATATAAAAGATACT
This sequence comes from Clostridia bacterium, assembly GCA_017620205.1. Classification (GTDB taxonomy): domain Bacteria; phylum Bacillota; class Clostridia; order UMGS1883; family UMGS1540; genus UMGS1540. The sequence continues at coordinate 20,179 of JAFZQX010000020.1, forward strand.
TCAAAATGGGGTTTTGATACAAAACAGTTACATATAGGACAGGAAAGCTACGATAAAGAAAGCGACGCAAGAGCCGTTCCTATATATCAGACAACTTCCTATGTATTTAAAAATTCGGCGCACGCTGCAGCGCGTTTCGGTCTTGCAGACGCAGGCAACATCTACGGTAGACTTACAAACTCAACACAGGACGTTTTTGAAAAAAGAATTGCCGCACTTGAAGGCGGCGTAGCAGCACTTGCAACGGCATCAGGCGCTTCGGCTATTACATATACAATAGAAAACCTTGCCGAAGGCGGCGGCCACATTGTAGCGCAGAAAACAATATACGGTGGTTCTTATAACCTTCTCGCGCATACGCTTCCGAAATACGGCATTAAAACAACTTTTGTTGATATCCATAATTTAGAGGAAGTTAAGGCCGCTATAACACCCGAAACAAAGGCAATTTATACGGAATCGCTTGGCAACCCGAACAGCGATATTCCGGATATAGACGCGCTTTCCGAAATAGCGCACGCAAACGGCTTGCCGCTCGTAGTAGATTCAACATTTGCTACTCCCTATCTTTTCAGACCGATAGAACACGGCGCCGATATAGTTATCCATTCCGCGACAAAGTTTATCGGCGGTCACGGCACAACGCTTGGCGGCGTAATAGTTGACAGCGGTAAGTTTGATTGGGAAAAGAGCGGAAGATTTGCATCGCTTGTAGATCCGAATCCCAGCTATCACGGTATTTCGTTTACAAAAGCGGTCGGCGCCGCTGCGTTTGTAACTAAAATACGTGCGATACTCCTTCGCGATACAGGCGCCGCAATTTCACCGTTTAATGCATTCCTGCTCCTGCAGGGTCTTGAAACGCTTTCGCTCCGCGTTGAGCGTCACGCTGAAAACACAAAGAAGGTTCTGGACTTCTTAAGCGCGCATCCGCAGGTTGAAAAGATAAACCACCCGGCGCTTTTGGATCACCCACAGCATGAGCTTTATAAGAAGTATTACCCGAACGGCGGCGGCTCAATATTTACGTTTGAGATAAAAGGCGGTGCTAAAGAAGCGCAGGACTTTATAGACAGACTGCAGATTTTCTCACTCCTTGCAAACGTTGCGGACGTAAAATCACTTGTAATCCACCCCGCAAGCACAACTCATTCACAGCTTTCGGAAGAAGAACTGCTTGATCAGGGCATTAAACCTAATACAATAAGACTTTCAATAGGTACAGAAACCGCACAGGATATTATAGACGACTTAAAACAGGCATTCCAACACTAAAAAAAGGGCTTAAAGCCCTTTTTTTAGTGTTTTTTTACATTACCTATATCCGTTACTATATTATATCCTACAGACGATACTCTGCCTTTTAAGCACTGGATACACTGCGCGGCTTCTTCTCCGGTGCAGATTTTGTTTTCATATATGTCATAGAGCTTGCGGTAGTCTTTAGGTGAAAGATTTGGCATTACAACGTTTGCGCCCGCACAAAGTCCCATTTCGCGTCCGCGCGGATGAATTGTGCCGAGCGCTGTTGTAGCAGGTATCAGCGCATACGGAAACATAAGTCGTAGTATTGATATAAGCCTCAGTGTTACGGTAAAGCTGCCGTTTTGAAAATCAGCAAAAGGCGTTTCTGAGTGATTTATATAAGGGCCTATTCCTATCATATCGGGCTGCAGCTCTTGCAGAAAACGTAAATCCGATATAAGATTTTCTGTTGTCTGATACGGTGAGCCTACCATAAAGCCTGAACCCACCTGATATCCTATCTCTTTTAAATCAAAAAGACATCTTTTTCGGTTTTCTGAGCTTAGCTCTATCGGATGAAGCTTTCTGTAATGCTCCGGGTCTGCCGTTTCGTGACGCAGCAGATATCTGTTAGCTCCAGAGTCATAAAAAGCCTTATAGCTTTCCTTTTCTTTTTCGCCGAGAGAAAGAGTTATCGCGCAATCCGGAAAGCTTTCACGGATTTTGCTGATCAAAGAGCATAATATTTCATCTGTAAACCAAGCGTCCTCCCCGCCTTGAAGCACAAATGTTCTGAAGCCGAGCGAATAACCTTCTTTGCAGCACTCAAAAATCTGTTCCGGTGTCAAGCGGTATCTTTCGCAATTTTTATTGCCCCTTCGTATTCCGCAGTAGAAGCAGTTGTTTTTACAGTAATTTGATATTTCAATAAGTCCGCGTATATAAACATCCTTACCGTACAACGACCGGCGCACCGTGTCCGCTTTCTTATATAAAAGCTCATCGCTTTTTGTGCTGCGGAGCATTTCATCAAATTCTTCATTTGTTAAGTCATTGTTTTCATAAAGCTTATTTACAAGCTCATTTGCTCTTTCTTCTGTCAAGTTGTCACCGCCCAACAAATCTTACATATTTTATAAGGATTATATACTCAAACACATCAAAAGTCAAGAAAAAACGGGGTTTAATTATTTTTTTAAACTTTTTTACAAAAAAGTATTGACAAATAAAAAAAGTAGTGCTAATATATAACCTATAAAACACGTAGGTGTTATAGGTATTTGTTTGGTAATTGAATTTTGAAAGGTGATGTTTTAAATGAAAATTTATAATCAGATAACAGACTTAATCGGAGGCACTCCCCTCTACGAACTTAAAAACTATGAAAAACTTGAAAACCTAAACGCTAAAATTGTTGCAAAGCTTGAATACTTTAATCCCGCTGGCAGCGTTAAAGACAGAATTGCAAAAGCCATGATAGAAGACGCGGAAAGCAAAGGCCTCTTAAAAGAAGGCTCTGTCATCATCGAGCCTACAAGCGGAAACACAGGTATAGGTCTTGCGGCAGTTGCGGCTTCAAAAGGCTATAGAATAATACTTACAATGCCTGAAACGATGAGCGTTGAAAGAAGAAACCTTTTAAAAGCTTACGGTGCCGAGCTTGTTTTAACAGATGGTGCAAAAGGCATGAAAGGCGCTATCGCAAAAGCCGAGGAGCTTGCAGAGAGCACGCCCGGCAGTTTTATTCCCAGCCAGTTTACAAACCCTGCAAACCCTGCAATTCACAAAGCTACAACAGGTCCTGAAATCTGGAACGATACAGACGGTAAGGTTGATATATTTGTTGCAGGCGTCGGCACAGGCGGTACTATCACGGGCGTTGGAGAATATTTGAAATCACAGAATCCTAACGTAAAAGTTGTTGCTGTAGAGCCTGCCGGCTCCCCCGTACTGTCAAAAGGCGTAGCGGGTCCGCATAAAATTCAGGGTATCGGTGCAGGATTTGTTCCGGATACTTTAAATACGGAAGTATATGACGAAATAATTCCCGTTGAAAACGAAGATGCGTTTAAGACCGGCAGAGCGATTGCGCAAAAGGAAGGAATTCTTGTCGGAATTTCCGCAGGCGCGGCAGTATATGCCGCAACAGAGCTTGCTAAAAGGCCTGAAAACGCCGGTAAAATAATAGTAGCACTTTTGCCCGATACAGGTGACAGATACCTCTCAACTCCCCTCTTTTCAGAATAATTTCAAAAAAACATAAAGTTTTTTAAAAAAGTTCTTGCAATTATATAAAATATATGGTATATTATTAAATTGTTAGATTAGAGTGTTCCTCTGAGCAGGCTTTGTGTCACGAACATTCGTTATGAAGGGAGGGCGTAATATAGTGGATATATTAAACGCCATTACAAAAGATCAAATCAGAACGGATTTGCCTGAACTTAAAATCGGTGATACTTTAAAAGTATACATCAAGGTTAAAGAAGGCAACCGCGAAAGAGTTCAGCTCTTTGAAGGAACTCTTATCTCAAGAAAGCACGGCGGCATCAGTGAAACAATCACTGTAAGAAGACTTGCTTCCGGCGTAGGTGTTGAAAAGGTATTCCCCTTGAATTCACCCAACATTGACAGAATTGAAATTGTTCGTCACGGTAAAGTTAGACGTGCTAAACTTTACTACCTCAGAGACAGAGTTGGTAAAGCAGCAAAAGTTAAAGAACAGCTTTAATATGTTGAAAAGAAAAAATGGGGCTTTTGTCCCATTTTTATCTTTTAAGCTATTTTTTGAAAGGCAGGATAATTATGTCAGAAAACAATGATTTTCAGCAGGATAATATAACAACAGGAACAGAAACACCTTCTTCCCCGCCCGTCAAAAGCGCGGCGCGTGAAGTTGGTGAATGGGTTCTATCGATTGTCATAGCGCTTGTGATTGCGCTTGTTTTGCGTAATTATGTTATTTCCTTTGTCAGAGTTGACGGCTCTTCCATGGTACCTACTCTCCAAAACAACGAACGTCTCTTTATTGTAAGACTCGGATATAAGCCCAAAAGCGGTGATATTATTATTCTTGACCCCGGCCCCGGCGCAGACGGAAAAAAAAGAGGTCCTTATGTAAAGCGTGTAATCGGCTTGCCCGGCGAGACAGTTGAAATTAACAACGAAACAGGTGAAGTAACTGTAGACTCCAAACCTTTTGTTGTTGACGGTATTAACAATGAGACGAGAAGTGCGCAGGATACGTATGTCGTACCCGAAAACAGCGTTTTCGTAATGGGTGACAACCGAAACAACAGTCATGACAGCAGAGCTTCAGACGTTAGTTTCGTTCCCTATAACAGAGTTATGGGAAAAGTTGTATTCAGAGTTTGGCCGTTAAATAAACTCCGCAAGTTTTAAAGAGGTTTGTTATGAATATACAGTGGTTTCCCGGTCATATGACAAAAACACGCAGGCTTATTGAAGAAAACCTGCGACTTGTAGATATTTGTATAGAGATAGCGGACGCGCGCTTGATTATTTCAAGCCGCAGCCCGCTTCTTTCAGATTTAATTAAAAATAAGCCGCAGCTGCTTATTATAAACAAATCCGATATAGCGGATGATGCTGTTAACAAAGAGTGGATGCAGTGGTTTAAAGAGCGTAAGCAAAACGCGCTTTTTGTAAACAGCCGTGACGGCGGCAAGCTTTTAAATAAAGTTACGGATGAAATACATAAAATACTTGCCGAAAAAATTAAAGCAAAAGAAGAAAAAGGAATTGTATCAAAATCCGTACGCGCAATGGTCACGGGAATTCCGAATGTAGGAAAATCAACTTTCATTAATAATATTTCAGGCAGAAAAAGCGCTAAAACAGGCGACAGGCCGGGCGTTACGACAGGTAAACAGTGGATAACCGTTCCCGGTATAGAACTTCTTGATACTCCCGGTATTCTATCTCCTAAGTTTCTTTCTGAAACACAGGGCGAGCACCTTGCAATGTCAGGCGCTGTGCGCGACGCTGTGTTCGACACGGCAGAGCTATCGTGCATTTTGCTGGAGTTTTTAAGAGACAATTATTCGGGCCTGTTATGTACAAGGTTTAAAATTACAGATACTGCTGATTTAAAAGGATATGAAATTATGGAAAAAATCTGTAAAAGCCGAGGCTTTATTGTCCGCGGGGGCGATTTTGACTATGACAGGGCGTCGGCTATAATTCTTGACGAATTCCGCAGTGCCAAGATAGGCAGAATTTCACTTGAAAGACCGTCTGATATTTAGGCTAAAACAGCAGTTAAACTTTAAAAGTTTAACTGCTGTTTTTAAGTTTTATTGAACTGCTATAAAGCCGGGATTGTTATAGTCGTAACCTTGCGAATCAGTAGCTTTATATACATAGTATCCCCAGCGTGAATACATTAATTCACTGTCGCTGTTGTAATAGTTCTTTTTACCGAGATGATACTCGGTAAAATAGCGGTGTCCGCCGGTCGATTCATAAGAATATTTAAGATGTCCGGTTGGATTAAAAGGAACGCTTGAGTCGTCATAAACATAATATCTCTTAATAGCACCCGGATAATTTCCTTCATCGTCTTCATAATTATAGTGCCATTCATATTAAAGCCCTGCTGTCAACGCATACGGCGATAGTCATTTGTTTAACAATCTTATTTTCGGTTTTCCTATATAATTGAGCGCATATTTTTCTGTTATTTCTTTTGCCTTTACTAAAGATACCATATCGCAGGCGGCATCCTTGTCGTGTGCATCAAAGCCGTATGTTACCGGAGATTGCTCCTCCCCCACGATTTTCCAAAACGTTTCATTAGGATAGTTTCTTCCTGTTCTTATTCCTAAAAAATTAACTTCAAGCGGTACATTTTCTTCTCTTGACGCAATGCAGATCTTCCGCATTTCTTTTATATAAAAAGAAGAATCTCCTACGTAGTTTATCATATCGGGGTGCGCAACATATGAAAAACATCCTGTTTTTACTGCAGTTACAACAGTATCAACATATTCACAAAGAAGACTTTTGTCTGTTGTTTTTACTGTAGACTGCACACCATCCGGATATTCTTCTTTCAAAAAATGCTGCCCCAAAATAATATATTCAGCTCCGAAATCTGTGGCGTTTTTAATCATTTTCGGGAAATAGCTTTTATAGTATTCCATTTCGAAACCTATTTTTATGTCGATTTGTTCTTTGTATTTTTTACGCAACGAATTTATTTCGGCAAAATAATCTTTAACCTCAGTCAAAGGTATTCTGAAATACGACTGATAACCGTCCGGAAAGGCAAACGGAGCATGATCCGAAAAGCCCATGAATTTTATTCCCCCGTCAATGGCATTTAAAATATATTCTTCGGGTGTATCTTTAGCGTGACGGCAGTGTTTTGTATGTGTGTGATAATTATAGTTCATATGTAGTCCTTCTTTTCAAAGTAAAAAGAGACCGCAGTGGGTCTCCTTAATTTTAATCCAACAGTTTCTTTATATCGTTTTTGATTAAAGCTGCTTTTTCTTCTGTGTTTTCAGAGAAAAAGCCGGAATAAATCTTAAACTTCGGTTCCGTACCACTCGGACGGAAAGCGACAAATGTACCGTCGTCTGTTACAAAGCGCAAAACGTTTGACGAAGGAAAATCAATTTTGCTTTCATTTCCGTCTTTATCATATTTTATACCGAGCTTAACGTCTGTATATGATAATACATCGCTTCCTCCTATTGATTTCGGCGGGTTTGCACGAAGCTTATCCATAATAGCTGCTATTTTATCCATACCATCTACACCTTCAAAATAGATATTGTCAACCCATTCGCCGAACTTACCGTATTTTTTATAAAGGTTTAAAAGCGCTTCGTATATAGTCATACCCTGAAGTTTATACCATGAAGCCATTTCCATAATAAGCAGCGCCGCACCGACAGCGTCCTTATCTCTTACATAAGTTCCGGGCAGATAGCCGTAGCTTTCCTCAAAACCGAAAATATACGTTTTGTCACCGCTTTTTTCATATGCCTTTATCTTTTCGGCAATAAACTTAAAGCCCGTCAAAACGTTTACAAGCTCCGTACCGTAGTAATCGCAAATCTTTTGAATAATCTCATTCGTAACTATTGTTTTTATAACAACTGCATTTTCCGGCAGCTCTCCCCTCTCTTTTTTCTGTGAGAGAACATAGTCTACCAAAAGAGCGCCCGTCTGGTTACCCGTTATCGGGATATAATTGTCCTTGTCATCTTTGACGATAAGACCGATTCTGTCAGAATCGGGATCTGTTCCTATAATAAGGTCAATTCCCTTGTGCTTGGCAATATCTATAGCAAGGGCAAAACCTTCCGGGTTTTCGGGATTGGGGCTTTTAACAGTCGGAAAATCGCCGTCAGGAAGTTCCTGCTCTTTAACTACTTCAAGTGACTTAAGGCCGCAACGCTTTAATACTTCACGAACCGGGATATTTCCTGCACCGTGGAAAGGCGTATAAACAACAGAAAGCTGTGCTTTTTCAATTGCATCGCGGTTAATGGAAATATCCATTACTTCTTTATAGAATGCCTCGTCAATTTCTTCGCCGATTCTGTTTATAAGTCCATTTTCACGCGCCTCTGCTTCATCCATTGTCTTTACGTCGAAAATATCAACACCGGCTATAAAACCGGTAATTGAATCTGCCGCTTCGGATACAACCTGTGCGCCGTCATCTCCATATACTTTGTAGCCGTTATACTCTTTCGGGTTGTGACTTGCAGTGATATTAACACCTGCCGCACAGCCGAGGTATCTTACTGCAAAACTGAGTTCCGGAGTGGGTCTTAAAGTGTCAAATAAATATGATTTAACGCCTTCTGCAGCTAAAACCTTTGCTGTTTCTACAGCAAAAAGTTTGGAATTATTTCTGCAGTCAAAAGCTATTGCAACGCCGTCCGACTGTCTGCCGAGTTTTACAACATATTTTGCAAGGCCGCAGCTTGCGTGCCTAACGGTATATATATTCATGTTTGAAGCGCCAACCTTCATAATACCGCGCAAACCGGCCGTGCCGAATTCAAGATCCTTTAAAAAGCGCATTTTGATTTCGTTGTCGTCGTCTTTTATAGACAAAAGCTCTTTTTTACTCGCATCATCGATACCGTCACTCTCAAGCCATCTTTTGTATTTATTCAAATAATCCACCTTTATTACTCCTTCCTTGGCGTTACGTACGCTGTTTTATAGTTTTCATATATAACCTTTCCGGGCATTGCGCCGCCCGGCTTTTTTACATTTTTTCTGCGGCAGTAATCAACTGCAGCCTTGTTTTGTTCGCGCAGAGAACTGTAATATGCCGCAAGAGAGGCTGCGTACTCTATGACGCCGTCAGGGATTTCCGTACCCTTATTTTTTATAACAACATGCGATCCGGGACTGTCTTTAACGTGCAGCCATATATCATAGGTCTTTGCAATTTTTAAAGTTACATAATCATTTTGCTTGTTGTTACGCCCGACAAATATTTCGTATCCTTCAAATTCAAACTTAAGAGGCTCTGATTTTTCCGTGTTTCTCTTTTGTTTTTTATTGTTTTTTTCTTCTCTTATATATTTATTTTCTGAAAGCTCACGTCTTATCTCGTTTAAGTCTTCCTCCGTTTCCGATATCTCTATACTGTTTTGAACAGACTCTAAATACTCAATTTCGGCAATATTCTTCTTAATCTGTTCTTCGGTTACGGTTTTAGCCGTTTTTGCTTTCCTGTACTTTTTATAATACATTTCCGCATTTTTCTGCGGTGATTTGGTTTTGTCCAAAGGGATTTCAATCTTCGGCAAACCGTCTTCATAGTAGTTTTCAAGCAGAACTATACTTTCGCCGCCGGAAAGCTTATAGAGATTAGCAGTTAAAATATCTCCGTATATGCGCCATTTATCCGCGTTTTCCGTTTCAGCAAGCTTATCCTGCTGGATAGAGAGTTTTTTTCTGCAGCGCGTAAGCGCATTTGAAACAACTTTGCGTACGGAAGCGCTCTTTTGCCTTATTCTCTCCTGCATATCACGAAGATAGAAGAAAGAGTCCATCGCTTCGCTGAGGGTATCAAATGACTCTATATCATCTTTAGAGTAGTACGAAATATTATATGCATTAAAATCTATTGTTTTGCCGTCGCAAGTTATTACTTCGGGTGAAAAGCGTTTTGCTTTAATATCTTTAAATGCGTCAAAAAGAATTTCGCATACTTTTTTTATATTTGTGCCGTCAAGACGGGTATCTACAGAGTCTGTTGCTCTGAAAGCAATTTCTCTGCCAAACGCAGGAGATGTGCCGCGAAACCCTGATAAAACTGCTTTTTCTATCAGAATATCTTTTGGAAAACTCAGCAATTTCTCAAAAATCGCATCATAGTCAGCCTCCATGGGATTAAGCTTATCCTGAACCGGAGGAAACCTATATGTTATTCCGGGCAAAATACTCCTGGCGGCGGAAAGTGATATGTCTACTCTTCTTATACTGTCAATCACTTTCCCGTCACTTACTAAAATAATGTTGCTCTGCCTGCTCATTATTTCTACAATAAGGTGTTTTACTTTTTTGTCTCCGAGTTCATCGGTTGCTTCTATGCCAACATCTAAGATCCTGTCAAAAAAGTGTTGAGTCACCGAAACAACTCTGCCGCCACCCAAATGCTTTCTTAAAAGCATACAAAAAAGCGGCGCGTCAATGGGATTAGGTTTTTTTGACTCTGTAAACTGAATCCTCGCAAGAGACGGAGATGCACAAAAAAGCAGAATAAACTGTTTCCCTGCATTTTTTATATACAACCTTATTTCGTCTTTTTCGGGCTGGTGAATTTTCTCAATTTTACCGCCTAAAATATTTTTTTCGCACTCATTTAATACTGCCGAAACAGCTATGGCATCAAACGGCATTTCAGTAAGCCTTTCTTATCAGTGATTAATTGTATTCAGCATATTGTTTTTAATATCCCAGAGGTTCTGAGACATATCTACATAATAGTTATGTGGGTTGTCAAACCTTAAAACTTCGTCCCAAAGTCTGTCTATTTCATCTGCGCAGAACTTTTTGATTTCGCGCAGCGAAGGCTCGTCATATACAAGCTTTCCCTTGTCGAAAACTTTCACAAGAAGTTTTTCAGCTTTAAAGTCAGAAACTGTTTTTCTTTTCCATGTGTGATCAGGGTCAAACAGTTCAAACGGCTTTGTTTCATCAATTTCTTCATCATGAAGAGTCATAACATCGGCTATGGCCTTGTTTGTCTCTTTCTCAAAAAGTCTGAATACTTGTTTGAAAGCCGGCGTAGTAATCTTTTCAACATTTTCGGAAATTTTAATTTTCGGAATCATCTTACCGTTACGCCAAATAGCTGCAAGCTTATAAACACCGCCGAAAACAGGCTCGGATTTTGAAGTTATAAGTCTCTCGCCGACGCCGAAACTGTCAATTTCAGCGCCCTGCGCCAAAATGTCGCGTATAATATATTCGTCAAGTGAATTGGATACGACAATAGAACAATCCCCCATACCCTCACTTTCAAGAATTTTTCTCATTTTTTTTGTAAGATAAGTTATATCTCCGCTGTCAATGCGGACGCCCTGAAGCCTGTACCCCATAGGCTCAAGTATTTCTTTGTGAACTCTTATCGCGTTAGGAAGTCCGGATTTTAAAACATTATATGTGTCAATAAGCAGAGTGCATTTATCGGGATACGCCTTTGCATAAGCAACAAAAGCATCATATTCACTTTCAAAAAGCTGTACCCAGCTGTGCGCCATGGTACCCAGTGCGGGAAAATCAAACATTCTCTCGGCAATAGTACAAGCAGTACCCGCGCAGCCGCCTATAAAAGCGGCACGTGAACCGTTTATGGCTCCGCTGGGTCCCTGTGCACGGCGTGAACCGAATTCCATTATGGGTCTTCCGTGTGCGGCTCTGACAATTCTGTTTGCCTTGGTAGCTATGAGAGACTGGTGATTAATTGTTAAAAGCACCATTGTTTCTACAAGCTGTGCCTGAACCACGGGACCTTTAACAGTAACTATAGGTTCGCCCGGGAAAATGGGTGTTCCTTCTTTTATCGCATAAACATCGCACTCAAATTTAAAGTTTTTGAGATAGTCAAGAAACTTTTCGGAAAACATATTTTTGCTTCGAAGATAATCTACGTCTTCCCAGGTAAACGATAAATCTCTGAAATATTCAATAAGCTGTGAAAGGCCCGCCGCTATTGCGTAGCCACCGCCGTCAGGCACTTTTCTGAAAAACATATCAAAACAGGCTTCCGTATTTTCAACTCCGCTTTCAAAATAACCGTTAGCCATCGTGAATTCATAAAAATCCGCAAGCATTGTAAGGTTAAAGGTGTTTCTAACATCCATTTCTCTTATGTATCCTTTCTTTACATTACATGCTCCAAAGCATCCTGAAGCCAATATTCGGCGATATCCATTGCCTTAAACATTCCTTCTCGCTCAGCTTTTTTAATAATCCTGTCGCGGCCCTTTTGGTTTTCCTGAAGCTGAATCGTAATATTGTCTGATACCTCAAGATCACCTACTTTTCTGGTTGTATTAACAATCATAAGAATTATATACGGATCCTGCGGATTGCCGTAATAAATCATGTTTCCGCGTCTTACTAAGGGCTTTTCTTTGTAATATAAAATGTTTTCCATTATTATCACCTTATCCTTTTAATATTTAAACTTCAATTACAATCGGTAATATCATAGGCTTTCTTCTTGTTTTTTCATACAAGAAATCAGAGAGACGGTTGCGTACGTTGTTTTTAACGCTGTTTCTGTCACCTTGATTCTTTGAAAGACAGTTTTCAGCTGTTGTTAAAACAAGATCTTTTATCTCTTCCATCAAATCCTCAGATTCTCTTACATATACAAATCCGCGTGAAATTACGTCCGGACCGCTGATAATATTACCCAGATCGTCTATACCGAGTACAACGATCATTATACCGTCTTCACCCAGGTGCTTTCTGTCACGAAGGACAACATTGCCGACATCACCGACGCCGTAGCCGTCAACAAGCACTCTTCCGGACGAAACCTTTTCTTTGATTCGTGCGCCTTTATCGTCTATTTCAAGTACATCGCCAATATCAGCCACAAATATATTTTCCGGTTCTATTCCGACTGTTTCACCGAGTTGCGCGTGGCGTACAAGATGCCTGTGTTCACCGTGTACGGGCAAAAAATATTTGGGTTTTACAAGACGAAGCATGATTTTAAGTTCTTCGCTGCAAGCGTGTCCGGAAACATGGACTTCCGAGAGTGATTCGTAAATAACGTCAACCTTTTTCTTAAACAGATCGTTTATAAGATTAAAGACTGCTTTTTCATTTCCGGGTATCGGGCTTGAAGAAAAGATTACAAGGTCGCCGCGATGCAGATCAACGCTCTTATGATCGGAATTTGCCATTCTTGTAAGAGCGCTCATTGGCTCACCCTGACTTCCGGTTGTAATAATAACAAGCTGACCCGGTTTGTAGTTTTTAATATCCTCAAGCTCAATAAACGTACCTTCCGGAATATGGACATACCCAAGTTCAATTGAAACATCCATAACGTTTTTCATGCTTCTGCCCGATATGGCTATTTTTCTGCCGTGTTTTACCGCCGCGTTTATAATCTGCTGAACGCGGTGAATGTTTGACGAAAACGTTGCCACAATTATTCTGTGAAAGGGATGATTAGTAAAGATTTCATCAAACCTCTCCCCAACAGTACTTTCAGACATGGTAAAGCCACGTCTTTCAACGTTTGTACTGTCGCTCATCATAAGAAGTACACCGCGTTTTCCCAATTCACCGAATCGAACCAAATCTATCATTTCGCTTTCTATCGGTGTAGCGTCAATTTTAAAGTCACCGGTATGCACAACTGTGCCGACAGGCGTAGTAACTGCGAGTCCTACAGAATCGGCAATAGAATGGTTAACGCGAATAAACTCAACCTTGAAATTTTCACCAAGTTTAATTATACTTCCGGCTTTAATTGTTATAAGGTTGGAATCATTTAAAATTCCGTGCTCTTTAAGTTTCAGCTCTACAAGACCAATAGTCAGTCTTGTGCCGTAAACAGGAACATTCAGACTTTTCAAAACATACGGAAGAGCACCGATATGATCTTCATGTCCGTGTGTAAGTACTATTCCCTTTATCTTATCGGCGTTCTTTACGAGATATGAAATATCGGGTATTACAATATCTACGCCTAAAAGTTCATCATCGGGGAACGCAAGACCGGAATCTATCACTATCATTTCGTCTGCATACTCAATAACAGTGAGATTCTTACCGATCTCATTGAGACCCCCTAAGGGAATAATTTTCAGTTTTTGTTTTTTTGCCACAAAGTTAAACCTCCTGATGTAAAATAATATAATAAAAGCCTAGCGGCCAATATGATCACAATATTTTATTTATTATACCATTTTTAAAGGTATTTGTCAAATCTTTCTAATACTTAAAAATCTTATTCTTTGTGATTATATCTCCGCTTTCAATTAGTGCAGGTCTGTTAAACTCACCCGAAATTTCTACATTTTCTTTTATGATACATTTATCTTTCAAAACTGCATTTTTAACAGTACAGCCATTCCCCAGAAAGCATTTATCCATAATAACGCTGTTTAAAACCGACGCTCCCTTTTGTATTCGAACACCGCAGCTTATAACACTGCCGTATACTTTCCCGTTGATTATGCAGCCATCACCGATTATTGCGTGTTTAATATCTGCATTTTTATTGATAACTGTAGGCGGATATCCGCTTGATTGGGTAAATATTCTGTTATCTTTTAAAAACGAATCGGTTTTTTTTAAAAGAAATTCCTCAGACATTTTATAGTATTCTTCGGCGCTCATAGGATATGACATATATTTACTGTAATTATACCAAAAAATCTTTAAAGTGTTTATTTGCTTTTTTGCGTCAGACGCAATATCATCTATTTTATTAAATATTTTGTTTTCTGCGAGATTCAAAAACAAATACCTGCTTAGCAAACATATGCCGGCTGATTTAAAACTGTTTTTTGTTGTCAAAACCGTAATATCCGCCCTATTATTGATATGTGAGTTCAGCAAGTCGGAAAAATCCATGTTAAAAACCATATCTCCTCGGCAAAACAACACATATTTTTCCCTGCACATTTTAATATAGTTAAATATATCGGCCGAATAATTGTTGTAACTTGGAATTATACTAAGGCAGAAATCGTTTAATTCTAAGTTCCGAGCGAAACCCCCGTGCAGGTTACTGCTTAAAAACAAATCTGTGTTATCTGTTAAAACGGCAATATTTTTAATTCCTGAGTTTAACATGGAAGAAACCGGAAATTCTATAAGCTTATATGTGGCATAAACAGGCAGTCCGTAAATCGGCTGATACCATGAATTAATCTCATTTTCATTTTTGTATATTACTCCTACGGTATTTTTCATTAATTTATCCTTCTAATTATATCAGAATATTAAACAACACTACAATTATTACCAACTAAATTAATATTAATACAAATTAATATCCACTTGTAAATTATGTTAGAAATGAACATTCTTTATATTCAATTTTTTACGTATCAAAATCAATTTTGTCGATTTTTAACTATAAAATAATAAAAAATTTGTAAATAATTTTTGTTTTTCCTTGCAAAATCTTAAAAAAAGTAGTAAAATAGTGATATATGATGTAAAATTGAATAGAAAATCAATGGATTTTGCAATAATTTAGCTTTGTGTCGACCCGCGATACATTGTTATTAAGTTATTTTTAGCGGGTAGAAAGGTTATGGAGGTAATTATGGCTAACAAACTTGTACAAAATACTATCTATCAACTCAGCGATGCACTCAATTGTCCGCTTGGCGTTATTGACGAGGGCTCTGCTGTAATCTCTTATGATGATTGCAGGGATATTCAAAACAATTTCTCGCAGATTGTATATATGGCTTCTGATACAGATTCTTTTTTCACTTTCAGCGGCTATACATTCTTCTGCCCCTCTTCTACGCCTAACATTGATTATATCTATTTTGCAAAAGGCGAAGATGAAGCGGCTGCAAAGAATGTTCACATTCTTTCCATCAGCCTCGGAAGCATGAAAAAAATGCACGACGAAAAGTTTGACAAACTTAATTTTATGAAAAATGTTATTCTTGATAACATTCTTACCGGCGATCTTATCATTAAATCCAAAGAGCTTCGTATTCAGTATGATGCCGAAAGAGTTGTTTTCCTTATTAAAACAACAAACACGTCAGATTTTTCAGCAGTTGACGTTTTAATGAACCTCTTCCCTGACAGAAACCATGACTTTATTATAAATATTGATGCAAACACCATTGTAATAATAAAAGACCTTGATTCCGAAAACACGGGTCTCAGCACAGAAGAAATAGCCCAGCAGATTCTCTCAACCCTAAACTCCGAATCATTAATTCAGGCTGTTATCGGTATAGGTACTGTTGCTTCAAACATTAATTCACTTGCAAAGTCTTACAAAGACGCATGTATGGCTCTTGAAATCGGTAAAGTATCCGATTTGGATAAAAACATTGTAAATTACGATAATCTCGGAATTGCAAGACTTATATACCACCTGCCTACAACACTTTGCGAGCTGTTCCTTGACGAAGTATTTAAAAAAGAATCAATCGACGTACTTGATCAGGAAACTATTTATACAATACAGAAGTTCTTTGAGAACAACTTAAACGTTTCCGAGACGTCGCGTCATCTTTATGTTCACAGAAACACTCTTGTTTACAGACTTGATAAGGTTCAGAAGCTTACAGGTCTTGATTTGAGAGTATTTGATCATGCTATTGTATTTAAAGTAGCGTTAATGGTTAAAAAATACTTACAGTCAAACAATTCTAAAATATGACATTTAAAGGACTTGAATTCAAATGATAATTTTTGATAATGTCACCAAAGTATATGACGACAATAAGACTGTTGCACTTGAAAACCTCAGCTTTACTGTCGAAAAAGGTGAATTTGTCTTTTTGGTAGGTCACAGCGGTGCAGGAAAATCATCCATTATCCGCATGCTTCTTTGCGAAGAAAGACCTACTTCGGGCAAAGTTATAGTTAACGGTTTTGATATTGGCACACTTTCTCAAAAACAAATCCCGGAACTCCGCCGAAGTCTCGGCGTTGTTTTCCAGGATTTCCGTTTGCTTCCGAACAGAACTGTATATGACAACGTAGCTTTTGCGATGCACGTTGTAGGCGCACCCACTAAACAGATACGGCGCCGTGTTCCGGAAGTTTTAAGCCTTGTTGACCTCGCACACAAAGCAAGAGCATACCCTTCCCAGCTTTCGGGCGGTGAGCAGCAGCGTGTATCCATGGCACGCGCTCTTGCAAACAATCCTTCAATTTTGATAGCGGACGAACCGACCGGAAATTTAGACCTTAAACGTTCAGATGAAATTATGGCTATTCTTGACCGAATCAATCAAAAAGGTACTACGGTTGTTATGGCTACACATGCCGAAAAAATCGTAAACAGCATGCAAAAGCGAGTTATAACCCTTGATATGGGTGCTCTGGTTCGCGACGAAGAGAAAGGTGGTTACGAGGTTGGCATTTAGAGGCTTAAAATATTACTGCAGCGAAGCGTTTAAAAACATATGGTACAACAAGTTAATGGCTATAACATCTATAATCACTGTAATGAGTTGCCTTTTAATATTCGGTTTTTTCCTTGTTGTTCAACTGAATTTAAACGACATCACAAAACAGCTTGAAGGTCAGTGCGAAATTCAGGCATTCATGCCTCAGGAGTACAATGACGAACAGGCAAAACAGGTTTGTGACAAAATTTCGGTTCTGCCGAACGTAAAATCTGCAATTCTTGAAACAAGACAGCAGGCGTACGATAATTATAAAGACACTCTCGGTACGGCTGCTAATGTTATGGAAAACATAAATCCCGAGGAATTTCTTCCGGCTTCATGTAAGATAAGACCCAATGACATAAGTCAACTGAATGAACTTGAAGCTCAAGTCAGCGCCATTGAGGGCGTTGAAGAAGTAATCAACCGCCGCGATACTGTAAACGGTGTTATTTCAGTTAATTCAATAATAAGAAACGGCTGCATTATTTTTGCAGTTTTATTAGCGCTTATAGCGGTATTTATTATTTCTAATACGATTAAACTTGATGTTCATGCAAGACAAAGAGAAATTCACATAATGAAATACGTTGGCGCAACAGACTGGTTTATACGCTGGCCGTTTATTATTGAAGGCATAATCGTTGGTTTTTTGGGTGCTGTTGTTGCAATTTTGATAACGCTTCTTATTTCATCTCTTCTTCTTAATGCACTTGATAGTTTCGGAAATATTTTTCAGTTCCGTTCGTCGTCGGATACAATGCCGCTTGTCAGTGTTGTTTTGCTGCTTTTTGGGGTTGTTATCGGCGCGCTCGGCAGTTTGGTTGCAGTAAGAAAGCATTTGCAGGTGTAGCTTTTGGCTTTTAAACGAAAGGAAGATTTAAAGTGAAAAAAAAGAAAAGGCAACAATTAATTGTTTCAATCATTGCTCTTTTTGCCGCAATCGCTTTTATTGTTATTTCGCTTATACCTACATTTATTGCCGCAAAAGCTGCAACACAAGCAGAGCTTCAGACAAAGCTTCAAGAAAGTCAGCAAAAAAAAGAAAAAGCCCAACAGCAGCAAAAAGACATACAATACAAAAAAGATATTGCAGTAAGTGAAATCAAACAGCTTGACAGTGAAATCGATACAATTGAAAACGAAATTGATGAAGTAAATAACCAAATATATGAAAGCGAAGCAGCTATAGACCAAAAAAACACTGAAATTGAACAGCAAAAAGAAAACATTGCTTCATATAAAGAGGATTTTATTTCCCGGGCACGCGTTATGTACAAAAGAGGACCGACATCGTATATAGATGTTTTACTCGGCGCAAGTGATTTTTCCGACCTTTTGGACAGAGCGCAAATGATTAAAAAAGTTACGGAATACGATCAACGTGTTTTAAAAGAAATGGCAGATGCTCAGGCGGCTATTGAGGCAGCCAAAGCTGTAATTGAGGAAGAGAAAGCAAATCAGGAATTAACTAAACAGATAAAAGAAAACACTGAAGCCGAACTTGAGTCTAAACGTTCGGAAAAAGAAGCTGCGATTGATCAGCTTAACAGTGATGCTGAAAAAGCAAAGGCTTTGGAAGATGAAGCAGATGCTGAAATGGAACAGTTCAGAAACGAGCTTGCCAGCATGTCATCTTCAGGCGCGGCATCATCCTCAAGTACAAGCACAAGTGTAGCGTCATACGGCTCAATGCAGTGGCCCGCAGTTGCAAGTAAAACAATTACTTCGCCCTACGGAAACCGCTTCCACCCCATTCAGAAAGTAAACCGTTTCCATTCCGGAATTGATATCGGAGCACCGTACGGCACGGGAATTGTTGCAGCCGAAAGCGGTACAGTTATAAAAGCCGCATGGAACGGCGGTTACGGCAAGTGTATTGTTATCGACCACGGTGGCGGTATATATACTTTATACGGACACTGCAGTTCTATAAATGTTAGCGTTGGTCAATCTGTTTCTCGAGGTCAAACAATCGGACTTATTGGCTCAACAGGAAACTCAACAGGACCGCACCTTCATTTTGAAGTACTGATTAACGGCTCAACAACAAATCCTCTTTCATACGTCGGTTAAAAATGCATATAATACTAAAGGAGTTGTACTTTTAATGTGCATCTCCTTTTTATTCAGGAAAGGCAAGATATATAATGTATAATAAAAAAAGAACTATTATAATTACCGCGTTGATTACCCTTTTGTGTTCAACTGTGTTGTTTCATTTCGTGTTATCGCATTTCATCGATAAATCCTATATGATAAAACGCATAATAGAAACAAACTATGACGGCGACATAGACAGTAACAAGTTTGAGGATTACAAAGTCAAAGGAATGGTTGAAGCCTTGGGAGACCCACATTCTATGTTTCTGACAAAAGATGAATTTGAAGCATTTTACTCAGAAGTCTCCGGAAACTATACAGGTATTGGTATTGAGGTTTACTTAAACGAGCAATACCAAATTGAAATAATATCAGTTTTTCCTGATACACCTGCTTTTAACGCAGGACTTCAAGTGGGCGATATTATAAAATCAGCAGGTACTATTGAAGCAACTCTTGAAAACTACAGCGATTTAATCAGATTTATGCGCGGGCTGAGCGAAGAAGGCGGCGAAGGCAACACGTTCACACTTACGTTTGAACGTGACGGCAATGAGTTTTCTACAGAAATTAACAGAGCCGACATAAATGTTCCTACCGTATCAACAAAAGAATTTGACGGTATATACTATGTAAAGGTGTCCGGCTTTGCCGATGAAACAGAGCGTGATTTTAAATCGTCTATAGAGAGTGCAGAAATATCAGAAAAAAAAGGATTAATTATTGACCTTAGGGATAATCCCGGCGGTACTTTAGAATCTGTAGTTAATATTGCAGATTACATTTTACCCGAAGGTACGATTGTATATACAAGTGATAAGAACGGAAAAAAAGAGTATTTTAACAGTGATAAAAGTGCTGTCGATATACCGATAGTTGTGCTGATAAACGAAAACAGCGCATCAGCTTCAGAGATACTTGCAGCGGCGCTTCATGACAATAACAAAGCAACACTGATAGGCAAAACAACCTATGGCAAAGGCAGCGTGCAAAACATAACTTTGTTTCCGGACGGAAGCGCTTTAAAACTAACCGTAGCACACTATTATACGCCAAAAGGCGTTTGCATAGATGGGATAGGAATAAATCCCGATTACGAAGTTGAGCTTTCCGACGAAAGCAAAACCAAATTAATTTCGATGCTGGCTTATGAAGAAGACACTCAGCTCCAAAAAGCGGTAGAATTCTTAACACAATAAACAAAAAAAACGGTAGGGTTTGAATTTGCGTAAAGCAAGTAGCCCCAAGGGATTTCGATAATCTCTTGGGGCTTTTTTAAATAATTATACTATTACAATACTTTTTAATGCACTTAAAACCAAGTTTCACTTGCTTTAGACCGAGTTTGTCAGTAATCTGGATACATTTCCGCTTTGAAAACGTATTTATAATTTCTGCTATATGTATTTTTTTACAAAGCGCCCTATTCTCTCCAGCGCTTCGTTGATGTTATCTATTGAATATGCATATGAACATCTTATAAAGCCTTCTCCGGAAGCGCCGAATGCATCACCGGGCACTACCGCAATTTTTTCTTCATTCAAAAGCTTTTCTGCAAATTCCATTGACTTCATTCCGGTTTTCTTTATTGAAGGAAACGCATAAAATGCACCGCCCGGTTCAAAGCACGAAAGACCCATCTTTCTGAAACCGTCAACAATAACGCGTCTGCGATAATTATACTCCTTTTTCATCATTTCTATGTCGTCATCACCGTGGCGCATTGCTTCAACAGCAGCATACTGGCTTACTGTCGGAGCACACATAATTGCGTATTGATGAACTTTTCTCATCATAGAAAGCAAAGGTGCGGGACCACAGGCAAAACCAAGTCTCCAGCCTGTCATAGCAAAAGCCTTTGAAAAACCGCCTACAACTACTGTTCTCTCCCTCATCCCTTCAATTTCAGCGATTGAAACGTGCTTGCCTGTGTAAGTCAACTCACCGTATATTTCATCGCTAAGAACTAAAACGTTTGTATCACGAAGAACTTCCGCTATTTCCAAAAGTGATTCACGGGGCATTACGGCACCTGTCGGGTTGTTCGGAAAGGGCATAATAAGAAGCTTTGTCTTATCGGTTATAGCCGCACGAAGCGCCTCTGCCGTCAAACGGAAGTCATCCTCTTCTTTAGTAATCAATGGCACGGCAACTCCGCCCGCAAGCTTTGTGCACGGCGAATAACAAACAAATGACGGCTCGGGTATTAAAACCTCGTCTCCCGGCGCTACAACGGAACGAATCATAAGATCTATGGCTTCACTGCCGCCGACTGTTACAAGAATTTCCTGTTCGGGATCATAGCTGAGTGAAAACCTTCGTTTCTGATAGAGGGAAATCTCTTCTCTCAGCTCTTTCAAACCGCTGTTTGATGTATAGTATGTATGACCTTTTTCAAGAGAATAAATACCTGCTTCACGAATATGCCAAGGAGTTACGAAATCCGGCTCACCAACACCGAGAGAAATTGCGTCTTTCATCTCAGCGGCAATATCGAAAAACTTTCTTATTCCCGAGGGCGGAATTGACGCAACCTCAGGATTTAATAAACTTTCTAAATCTATCATAGGGTTACAAAGCCCCTCTCGTCAATTGCTTTTTTGTTGAAAACTATGCCTGAATCTTTATATGTTCTTAAAACAAAATGTGTAGCCGTGCTTAAAATCTGATCCATAGGTGCGAGTCTTTCCGCAACAAACAAAGCAACTTCTTTCATAGTTTTGCCTTCAATAATAAGACCTATATCAAAACCGCCGGACATAAGCCAGAGCGTTTTAACATTTTCATACTGATAAATTCTTTCTGCAATTTTGTCAAAGCCTTCACCGTGCTGAGGAGTAACCTTAAGTTCTATAAAGGCAGTAACCTTATTTATACCTGCTTTTTCCCAATCTATCAAAGTTTTAGAGCCTAAAACTATTTTTTCTTCTTTATATTTTTTTATTTCGGCTTCAACCGCCTTTTCGTCCATATCAAGCATTACCGCTATCTGTTCGGGTGAAGTAATACCTTTTTCCAAGATACTGAGAATTTCACTCATTTTGAAATACCTCCGATAATATTATTGAATAATATTATATAACAAATTCAATCCAAAATCAAGATATATTACTTAATATCACTTAAATAGTTACTTAAAACCCAACCTTTACGTCCGTTATACGATATGAGTTTGAAATCACCGTACTCTGCTGAAAGCACATGAACGGTTTCCCCAAGAGGTATCTGCATTATTTCTGCACCCGATGTATTTGCAGCGCTTCTTAACGTTATTGAAGAATTGCAGTTTACAACCAAGGCGTCTCCGACATATACCTGCGGCTCAAATTCCGATGTATAGTATCCGTTTATAAACCCGTATTTGTCATTATATTTAACGTAATAAAACCCGTTTCCAAAGTCTGAAATAAATGTAACAGAGTCAAAAAGCGGTATTTCGGCTTTAACTTTTGCATCGTCCTCAGGATAGTAACGAAGGGAAATGTTTTCGTTACACAACACCACATAAAGAGTTGATCCGCTTACGGTTACATCAAACGGACTGTCATCTATATGTGTATAAGGGGTACCGACTGTCGTTATAATCACATCGCGGTTTTGATTATCCCAATAAACCTCGCAGCCGAGTGTTTCCGATATAACTCTTATCGGGACCATAGTTCTGTTTTCATATATACGCGGCGCAACAGATATTTCTTTGGCGCCGGCATTAGTATTTACATTACAGCTTCCGATATTAAGCTTAATATAAGAACCTGTAGCGTTATTATTTACTGTAACCGACTGCTCTTCACCGTCCCACAAAACATCATACCCCATACCTTCGCTTATTGCACGAAGCGGTACGAGCGTTCTGCCTTCAACTATGAAAGGCGCAACATCACAATTAATATAATCACCGTTTAATTTTATTCCTATATCATCTGCTAAAACCGCGAAAGCAGAACATATAAATAACAACGCCAAAGTGAGAGATAATATTTTTTTCATTTCATTTCCTCCATATTTATATTGTTTTAATAAAAAAGCAGGGTATCATGAGCCCTGCTTTTTTATTAATAACTCCAGTAAAAGAGCTGCCATTTTCCGTCTTCAGGACGGGCGAACCACCACTGATAGTCATCATATTCCGTGTCGGAATCGCCCCATTCGCCGCTAACTTCAGTAGGGGAATGAAAATCCGTTTCAAACTCCATAACTTCCGTAAAGTTTTGTCCTTGAATACAATCATTCGCCCACTCAACATTGTCTTCGATGTTTTTGTCATCGCCGCCAAATCTTATAGAGTGAACATCGCAGTCTCTCCATTTTGCAAATTTTCCGTTTATAATATTTATTGCTTCATCCATGTCTTCTTTAGAAAAAACATCGGATTTGCCGTAATCAATCACAACTTCTGAGCTGTTGGATAAGTTTTCATCAGAATCATCTGCATCTGCAGGTTTTTCAGTTTCGGAATCTTCGGTGCTTGTATTACTTTCAACAACATTTGTTTCTTCGTTGTTTGCAGGTTCTTCATTTTGGGCGTTTTTATCGACGCAAGCAGACAAAGTAAACAAAAATGCAATCAAAACCATAGCTGATAATATTTTTCTCATGGATAAAACTCCTTATTTTAAATCAATATAAAATAGTATAACACAAAAGAATGAATATGTAAAGTAAAATAATAATATTCTTTGAGTTCAATCCGAGTTTAATATTAATGCTTGAAATTTGAGATTGAAATTTCGAGCCGAATATTAATAATAACACATAAAAGCCGCCGCAAGTAAACAGTGCTTGCGGCGGTGTGGCGTCCCAGAAGGGATTTGAACCCCCGACCCCACGCTTAGGAGGCGTGTGCTCTATCCAACTGAGCTACTGAGACAAATGCAATTAATATTTTAACAGAAACGGAATGCATTGTCAATACAATCAAATCACATTAGAAAATTTGCATTGTAGGTTTACAATAGATGTGTTACATTCCGGCATATTTTCATACGAGTAAACTCATATAAAAATATGTCGGCTAAAAAAGTAGCGAACAGAAACTTTTTGTGTTAAAGTTTAAGTACCACCAAAAACCACACAGAAAGGA
>JAFZQX010000004.1 GCA_017620205.1 Clostridia bacterium
TTTCATCAATAAATCCTCCGTTTGTTTTTTGTTTTGACTGGCAGGTCTTTACAATTATACCACAAACGGAGGATTTTTTCTCATCGGTTAACCTTTTTTGAACCACGCGACTATCGCGTGGTTTTCGTTGACACAATAAAGGCAGTAACAATATGTTGTTACTGCCTTTTAAATTTAGATCCCCTATTCCCGCCTGTTTTTACTACTTTTTCCATGTTTTTCTGGAGAAAAGTATTAAAAAGGGGAAAATTTCCAATCTGCCTATAAGCATGTCACCTATAAGCACTATTTTTGAAAGATTCGAATATTCTGCAAAATTATGTGCAGGGCCCACTTTGTCAAGACCGGGACCTATATTATTGATAGTTGCGGCAACTGCCGTATAGTTTGTCGTAAAATTGAAATTATCAAGGCTTATTATCAGCACGGATACTACAAAAATGAGGATATACGCGGCAATAAACACATTAACTGCTCTCAGTGTTTCGTGTTCAACGGGTCTGCCGTCCATCGAAAGCTTTATAGTTCTGTTTGGGTGTGCTGAAATCTGAATTTGTTTAATAATACTTTTAAACAAAATAACAATTCGCGATACTTTTATACCGCCGCCTGTACTGCCGGCGCATGCGCCGATAAACATTAGAGCAACAAGTATAGCTTTTGAAAACTCAGGCCATTTATCAAAATCGGCCGTTGAAAAGCCGGTTGTTGTTATAATTGAAGCCGTCTGGAAAAAGCCGTGTCTTATTGTTTCCGAGATTGAAGGGTAAATCTTACTGCAGTTAATAATAATAAGTGTTGCAGCAGCTAAAATTATTGTAAGATATACTTTAACTTCTTCGGAAGGAGATTCTTTAAATCTTTTTTTAATTAAAATATAATGTACTGCAAAATCAACACCGAACAGTATCATAAACACAGTAATTACCCACTGTATGTATGGTGAATATCCTGCAATACTTGTATTCTTAACCGCAAAGCCGCCGGTACCTGCCGTTCCGAAAGCCATAGTAAGCGACTCAAAAAGCGATGTCCCGCCAAAAAGCAAAAAAACCACTTCAAGTGCAGTAATTCCAACGTAAATTATATATAGCAATTTTGCACTTACGCCTACTTTGGGCACAAGTTTGCTTACAGACGGCCCTGGACTTTCTGCTCTCACAAGATACATATTATCGCCGCCTGATTTGGGCAGAAGCGCCACAAGGAACACAAGAACACCCATGCCGCCGATCCAGTGTGAAAAACTGCGCCAAAACAGAATACTGTGCGGCAAAGCCTCTATGTCATATAAAATTGATGCTCCGGTTGTAGTAAAGCCTGACGCTATTTCAAATACGGCATCAATAAAATTAGGTATAGACTTGCTTATAAAAAACGGAATGGCGCCGAAAATACTTATAACTATCCAAGAAAGCGCAACTACGGCAAATCCTTCTTTTGCAAACAAATTGCGGTTTTTCGGTCTCTTTAAAGAAAGCGGCAATCCGAGACATAAGCAAACAGCTATGCAGATAATCCACATCGACGCAGTATTCTCTTTATAAATAAGAGAACAAATCAGCGGCAAAACCATACAACCGGCTTCTATATCAAGGACAAGGCCCAATATGTATGCTATTAATGCAAAGTTCATAATACGTCTAACCTTTCAGACATTATGCCAAAATATCGTTAATATCTTTAAATCCTTCATGTTTGGTGACTATTATTACAGTGTCTCCGGCAAATATGGAATCGCTTCCTTTAGGAATTATAATATTGCCGTTTCTGTTTATACAGGCAACAAGAACATTTTGCTTTAAATTAAGTTTATAAAGTGGTATGTTAATGATTTTAGAGTCTTTTGCTATACGGAACTCAAGCGCTTCTGCTTTGCCGTCTAAAATCATATGCATTGTCTCAACTTCACTGCCTATGGTGTTACAAGCAGCGCGAACAAATTTAACGATTGTTTCAGCCGTTATTTCTTTTGGGTATACTGTAGTACCAATATCGAGATTTTCCAAAACGTTATCGTATTCTATTCTGTTGATTTTTGTGATGATTTTACCGTTTGTTTTTGTTTTGGCATACAGAGACAAAACTACGTTTTCCTCGTCAATATTTGTCAAAGAAACGAAAGAATCAATGTTTTCAATACCTTCTTCAAGCAAAAGATTTACATTTGTGCCGTCCGCATTAATAATAACTGCCTTAGGCAGCAAAACACACAGCTCTTCGCACCACTTTGAGTTTTTTTCTACAATTTTAACGTTTACACCCGATTGAATAAGTCTTTCCGCAAGATAGTAAGCGGTTGTTCCCCCTCCTACTATCATAGTATTCTTAATGGGATTTGTTTTAATTCCAGTTTTTTTGAAGAAATTATTGCGTTCTTCAATTGAAGCGACAATACTAATATAGTCGTCTTTTTGAATAACAAAACTACCGTCGGGAATAAAAGCTTGGTCACCACGTTCTACTCCGCATACAAGAATATTTGTATTTAGTTTTGAATCAATATCAGATATTTTAAGATTATCAAGAACTGAATTCTCCGGAACGTGCATTTTAAATATTTCAACTCTGCCCTTAGCAAATGTATCAATCTGAATAGCTGAGGGGAAGCGCATTATTCTTGCAATCTGATCGGCCGCCATTTTTTCCGGGTTAATCGTCATGGCAAGACCCAGGTCTTCTTTAATAAGATTTATTGCTGTTTTATAATCAGGTTCGCGAACCCTTGCAATTGTTTTACAGTTTGAAATCTTTTTAGCAATAAAACACGAAAGAAGATTGATTTCATCGGAACCGGTTACTGCTATAAGAATATCTGTGTTTTCAACACCGGCTTCTTTAAGTGTTTTAATGCTTGTACCGCTGCCGGTAAAACCAATAATATCAAGTTTATCTACAGTGTCGTTTAAAACATCTCTTTTGATATCAACAACTGTGATGTTGTGTTCGTGTTCGCTTATAAGCTGCTGAGCAAGCTTTCTGCCAACCTTACCGCAGCCAACTATGATGATATTCATAAATTCTATCTCCTTTTAATCCTATCATTCATTTTTTAAGTATAACACTATGACAAATTATTGTCAAGCTGTCTTTTGTTAAAAATAAGCATAAAAGCAATTATAAGAGTAACAATCCCGCTTAAATAATAAAGCGGAAAGTTTTGTGCATAGTAAAACAATCCTGAAACCAAAATGTTTGAAGCATTAAAAATAATATGCGTAAGTATTGTTAAGTATATATTTTCAGTCTTATAATATACAAATCCCAATACAAAACCAATAATTGCCGCGTATATCCCCTGAATAACATTCAGATGCATAAAACCGAATAATACGCTTTGAATTATATTGGCAAACAGAAAACCGCCGCCAAATTTAAGCTCTCCGTATATAAATCCTCTGAAAAACAGCTCTTCAAAGGCAGGCGCGAGTATTCCGACAATAATGAGCAATGCATAAACATTACCCATTGAAATAGATTCCATAGAACTTTCATAGCTTGGAAGAAAATCTTCAAACGCCGGAATTGAAATCACAACAGTTGCAACAACGTTTAAACCATACGCAAGAAGCATGCATGCCAGAATATCTTTAAAGCTCAATCTTCTTTTATGCACATAGTCAGACATTGATTTTTTTCTTGAATTTATAATAAACCATATTAATAATACGGTCAACACCATAGATGTAAAATATACATTTGTTACATCTATGGCTTGTCCTTGGATTTGATAAATAAAATGCTCCGATAAACGGTATAAATTGTGTTCGCCGTTGATAAGCATCAAAACGGCGTCCGAAACAGGCCGTGCGATTATAGAAAGCAGCAGTGAAATAAAGTACATAACAATATATAACAGTACAAAAAGTATTGCGTTTATTTTTTTGCTCACTTAAACCGCACCACCCTTCATTAAAAAGCTATAACGGAGCCGGTACTACCGGCTCCGACAGGAAATTATATTAATAAAATCATATAAAGCTTAAGCAAGCTCTATACACTTTGCGGGACATTTTTCTACACATGTTCCGCAGCCAACACATTTTTCATGGTCAAATTTAGCTACGCCGTCAACCGTGATGGCGCCCTGCGGACAGTTTTTAGCGCAAATGCCGCAAGCTAAACAGCCCGATTTACAGTATTTACGTACAAGTGCGCCTTTATCCGTAGATTTACATTTAATATCAGATTTTTTATCTGTTGTGCGAAGTTTTATTACGTGTCTGGGACAGATATTTACACATGTTCCGCAGCCAACGCATTTATCAGGATCTACTACCGCAATTCCGTTTTTAATGCTTATAGCGTCAAATTTACAAACGGAAACACAAGTGCCATAGCCCAAGCAACCGAACTCACAGCCTTTGGGACCGCCGGCAACACGCATAGCCGCTGCACAATCGCTTATTCCGTTGTAATCAAATTTCAAAGCTGCCGCGTCACAATCGCCGCCGCACTGAACAAAAGCCCGCTTTGGTTCCACCTTTTCAGCTGCCATTCCCATAATATCTGCGATAGCCGCCTGAGCTTTTTCTCCGCCAACAGCGCATTTGGTAAGAGGTGCTTCACCCGCTACTATTGCAGCCGCATACGCCGAGCAGCCGGCAAAGCCGCAACCGCCGCAGTTTGCGCCGGGAAGTGCTTCTTCAATCTGACCTATTCTTTCATCTGTGTCTACTTTAAATATTACCGATGCAACGGCAAGAATAGCTCCTAGCACGAGAGCAATTCCGCCTAAAACAAGTGCCGGAAATAATACTTGATTAACCACTGCTCTACCCCCTTACTTTATTAAACCGGAAAAACCTAAAAACGCTATTGCCAAAAGTGAAGCTGAGATCAAAGCAATCGGAAATCCCTGTAAAGGTTTGGGAATGGGTGCCGTCTCAAGTCTTTCACGAATACCGGCAAACAAAACTATGGCGAGAGTAAAACCAACACCTGCTGTAGCGCCGAACACCACTGACTGAAGGAAATTATATCCCTGCTGTGTGTTAAGCAGAGTTACACCGAGAACAGCGCAGTTTGTTGTTATAAGCGGAAGATATATACCGAGTGCAGAATAAAGCGCCGGGCTAACTTTTTGCAGGAACATTTCAACAAACTGAACGAGAGCCGCAATAATCAAGATGAAAAGTACGGTCTGAAGATATTCCCAGTGAAGCGGTACCAAAAGATACTGCCACAATAAATATGTGATAGCAGATGCGAGAGTCATTACAAACGTTACCGCCATACCCATACCTATTGCTGTGTCTGTCTTTTTTGAAACGCCCAAAAACGGGCAAATACCGAGGAATCGTACTAAAACAAAGTTATTTACAAATATTGCACCAATTGCAATAGTAAGAAGATTCATTATTTACTCTCCTCCCTACGCATTTTAATTAAATTGATAGCTCCGAGAATGATACCGAGTGTTAAGAAACCGCCGGGAGCTAAAATCATAATAGTAGCCGGATTAAAGCTTGCGCCGAATACGCTGTGTCCCAGAAGCGTTCCGTTTCCGAAAAGTTCACGGAAAAACGCGATTATAGTAAGCGCTCCCGTAAAACCAAGTCCCGTTCCTATTCCGTCGCCAATTGAATTGAGAACTGTATTTTTTGAGGCGAATTCCTCAGCTCTGGCAAGTATTATACAGTTAACAACTATAAGCGGTATGAACAGGCCCAGCTGTGCGTATAAATCCGGTAAATATGCTTTTAAAAGCATTTCTACAATAGTTACAAAGCCTGCTATTACAACAATGTATGAAGCTATTCTTATTTTTGAAGGAATAACTTTACGGAGCATTGAAATAACAGCGTTTGAGCAGATAAGAACAGCCGTAGCCGAAAGGCCCATGCCGACAGCGTTTGAAATAGATGTTGTTGTTGCAAGCGTCGGACACATACCGAGCAGCAGAACGAAAGTAGGATTACGCTTTAAAATACCGTTTTTAATTGCATTAATCATTTTTAGCCTCCTTATCTCCCGCAACAGCAAGAACTTTTTCATAAGCTTCATTTATACCTTTTTCAATGCCTTCCGAAGTCCTTGTGGCGCCGCTTAAAGCGTCAAATTCGTCATCTCCTGCATTTCCGCCCTTTTTAGCTTTTATAGGCGCTTTTTTTCCTTTAAGACTATCAGAAAACTCGGGCTTAGAAGCGTTTGCGCCCAGTCCCGGTGTTTCACTGCTTTCAATTACTTTTATGCCTGTAACAGCCAAATCTTTATCAAATCCAACTATAAGCTTAAGACCTGTGCTGTAGCCTGCAGTTTCTACATTTACACAATAACCTTTTGTTTCGCCGTCAGTAGTTCCTTCATATACTGTTTCTTCATCATCGATAGCATTAAATTCCTCTGCTTCAACAAGAGAACGGCGCGAAAGATTTTCGTTATTCTTTGTATTTTCTTCAATGATTGGTTTAGTAACATAGTTTGCCGCAGCAAGCAGCAATGTGGTTATTAGACCGATCAGGCAAAGTATTCCGCCAAGTTTAATTATCTTTTTAAGCATGTTTAACCTCCCCGTATTTTTTGGGAACAGTAAACTTATCTATGAGAGGTGTTGCTGCGTTCATAAGTAAAACTGCGTATGTAACACCCTCAGGATATCCGTTTCCTAGTCTAATAATAGATGTAAGAAGACCGCAGCCTATACCCATTATAATTTGTCCTTTAGCAGTTACGGGAATTGTAACATAATCCGTTGCCATAAAGAAAGCTGCAAGGAATACGCCGCCCAGCAAAATCTGCTGCAATCCGTCTTTGCCGGCAATGCTAAAGAAAACAAACACCGTAAGAATATAAGCAAGCGGAATATAAGGTTTAATTATCTTTCTTGCTAAAAGGTAAATACCGCCTATAAGAATTGCAAGCGCAGATACCTCACCTACACAGCCCGGTACATTACCCAAAAACGCGTCAAGCGTTGTAACTGCTCCGCCGGCAAGCGGTGTGGCACTGCTTATAGCGTCAACTTTAGGATCAGACCAAGTAGTCATAAACACAGGCCAAGCAGCAAGCATGAAAGCACGAGCAGCAAGAGCCGGGTTTACGAAGTTATGACCAAGACCTCCAAAAAACTGTTTTACAACAATAACAGCAAATAAATCACCGACGGTTATTGCCCAAAGCGGCAGCGTGGGAGGCGAACAAAGCGCAAGCAGTAAACCTGTAAGCATTGCACTTCCGTCCCATACAGTCAGCTTTTTCTTGGCAAAGAAGCAATATAAAGCTTCAAAAAGAGCAGCTGCCAGCATCGAATATACTTCAAGCAAGAGTGTTCTGAACCCGAAGAAATAAACGCCGGCTATAACTGCAGGTATAAGTGCCGCAATTACGTTAAACATAATTTTAGACGTTGTGTCTTTATGTCTTATGTGCGGCGATGATGAAACAAATAATAAATCTTCCACAATTATCCCTCCTTATTTCTTCTGTTCTCTCAGAGCCTGTTTTGCAAGTCTTATGGACTGTACAATATGGCGTTTTGACGGACACACATAACTGCATGAACCGCATTCTATACAATCGAGTATGTTATACTTTTTGCAGCTGTCCCAATCGCGAACTTCCGCATAGTTGCAAAAATTAAGCGGTAAAAGGTGTATTGGGCAAGCGGATACACATCTGCCGCAGCGGATACATGCCATGCTCTCGGGAAGCGTTGCTTCTTCTTCGGAGAGGCACAAAATAGAGCCTGTTCCCTTTATGATAGGAAGATCAGTATCGGAAACTGCCATACCCATCATAGGACCGCCGAAAATAACCTTTCCTGGTTTACATACAAAACCGCCTGCAGCATCAATAAGAGACTGTGCCGACATACCGAGGCGAGCTCTGAAGTTTTTAGGCTCTTTTATAGCGGAACCTGCGACAGTTACTATTCTGCTTGTAAGCGGAGTACCGTATTTAGCAGCGTTATAAAGCACGGTAGCACTGTCAACGTTTAATACGATTACGCCAACATCGGCAGGAAGTCCACCGGATGGAACTTCACGTCCCGTAACAGCGTTTATAAGCTGTTTTTCACTACCCTGAGGGTATTTTGTTTTTAAGTTAACAACTTCAATATCGGGATACTTTTCACAAATTTTTCTCATGTTTTCGGCAGCATCGGCTTTGTTGTTTTCTATCGCAATAAAGCCGCGTTTTACACCGAGCTTTTTAAGAACCAGGTCAAGACCTCCCGCAACCTCTTCGCCTCGTTCTAAAAGAACTCTGTGGTCACTTGTAAGGTAGGGCTCACATTCCGAACCGTTAATAATTACGGTATCTACAGGTTTATCCTTCGGAGGTGAAAGCTTTACGTGCGTCGGGAAAGTTGCGCCGCCCATACCAACCGCACCCGCCGCAAGAGCAATATCTGCTATTGAAGCGTCTGCGGGCAAGGGTTTTACATCTTCTTTTTCATCTTTAAAGTCATTTTGAATAACTACAGACAAAACTTTTTGGCCGGACGCAACGGCTCTTGGCTCAATCGCCGTAACAGTTCCGGATACAGA
This sequence comes from Clostridia bacterium, assembly GCA_017620205.1. GTDB lineage: Bacteria > Bacillota > Clostridia > UMGS1883 > UMGS1540 > UMGS1540. The sequence continues at coordinate 8,493 of JAFZQX010000004.1, forward strand.
CGAGAAAATATTGGCAGATACAAATCCCTGCGCCTCGCCGATTTTTTGATACATCTTTACATAGTCGCCAACTTCAACGCAAGGAGCACAAGGTGCGCCTATATGCTGCGACATTGGAAAGACCATAAATTCATCGGGCTTAAGTTCCACAATCGGAACACCCGATGTCTGTTCTTTTTTGTCATCAGGGTGAATACCGCCCCGAAAAGTTAAAAGTTTCAAGGTTTTTTCTCCTTTCGCCGCCCTGCAAGGCTTGTAGTTAATATATATCCCGGATCTGCAGGGCAATTAAATCCGGATTTGTTTTCTGTTGCTTGCACAGATAACCAATTTACACTTTATATATTCAAAATCAAAAAGAATCGAAGGAACTAATTGATTTTTTTTAATTTTGCATATAACGCAAGAAGTGTTTTTGTTCCGTCTTTATCAAAAGCTATTTCTATTTTCATGTCGTTTCCGACGGGAACAGCAGTTAAAACAGTTCCTTCGCCGAATTTGCCGTGAAGCACTCTGTCTCCCGGTGCAAAATCAAATTTTGCGTTTTGCTGCACATCGGGTTTAGCTGTTGTAAAAGTAGGTTTAAATGAAACTGTATTTTCTCTTCTTTGAGGGATAAAGCTCGGCGCTGCAGATCTTTGCGCAAAGCCGAATTTTTCATCATAGAGCTCCTCCGGAATTTCCTTAGTAAAGCGTGATGGCTTGTTAGCTGTTGTTGTACCGAAGAGCATTCTTTCTCTTGCGTGCGTTAAATAAAGCTTTTTTTGAGCACGCGTTATTCCCACATAACAAAGTCTTCTCTCTTCTTCAAGCTCTTCTTTTTCAAACATTGAACGTTGACCCGGAAAAACGCCTTCTTCCATGCCGCAAAGGAAAACAACCGGAAACTCAAGACCTTTTGCACTGTGAAGAGTCATAAGTGACACGGTATCCTGATCCTCGTCATAATTATCAATATCGGAAACAAGAGAAATATTGTCAAGAAAGTCAGCAAGATTAGGACTTTCATTGTCCTTTTCGTAGTTTACGGCAACAGACACAAATTCCTGCAGGTTCTCTACCCTTCCCCTAGCCTCAATGTCATTGGGGTTTACCATATATTGAGCAGCATATCCTGTCTTATCAAGTACTTCGGATATAAACTCGGATACGCCCATTGAAGATACTTTCTCTCTGAGCGACTCTATTATTTTTATAAAGCCGTCTGCTGCAGCTGCGGCTGCGGTTGAAAGAATTGCGGAATTATCTCTTAAAAACTCATAAATACTTATTCCGTTTTCCGCGGCAAGCTCTGTTGCTTTATCTGTTGTTGTCTTCCCTATTTTCCGTTTCGGCTCGTTTATTATTCGAAGCAGGCTTATATTATCTGTTATATTGTTTATAACACGAAGATACGCGATAATATCCTTAATTTCTTTACTGTCATAAAACCTGTGACCTGCAATAATTCTGTACGGTACAGCTTCATTTATCAGGCGTTCTTCAATCGTTCTTGCCTGGGCGTTCATTCTGTATAAAACAGTCATGTCCGAAAACGGTATGTTCTCATACTTATTAAGTCTTTGTATTTCGGACGCTATATACATCGCTTCGTCGCGTTCGTTGTCCGCATAGTATTTTACGATTTTATCGCCTTTTCCGCTGTCCGTCCACAGTGTCTTTCCTTTTCTTCCCGTATTGTTTTTAATAACACTGTTTGCAGCATCCAAAATGTTTCCGCTTGAACGGTAATTCTGTTCAAGCCTTATTACAGTGGCGTTCGGAAACGTTTTTTCAAAGCTTAAAATATTCGCTATATTCGCACCTCTGAATTTATAAATACTCTGATCGTCGTCACCGACAACGCAGAGGTTTTTATATTTTGCGGCAAGAAGTGAAACAAGCTTATACTGGGCGTTGTTAGTATCTTGATATTCATCAATGTGAATATACATAAACTTGTCCTGATAGTATGAAAGCACTTCAGGACAGTCTAGGAAAAGCTTAACGGTAAGAATAATAAGATCGTCAAAATCGACACAGTTTGAGGCTTTCAGCTTCTCCTGATAGAGCTTGTATACTTTGCCTATAGCCTCCATTTTGAGGTTCCCGTGATAAGTTGCAATAAACTCATCGGGCTCAACAAACTCATCTTTTGCGCTTGAAATATAACTTATACAAAGCGACGGCGAAAAAGTCTTTTCATCGAGATTAAGCTGTTTAACACAGTCTTTTATAAGCCTTTTCTGATCATCGGAATCATAAATTGTAAAGCCTTTGTCGTAACCTATTTTATCAATATCGCGGCGCAGGATCCTTACGCATGCGGAATGAAATGTTCTTATCCACATGTCGTCCGCAACATCTCCCAAAAGGCCATGAAGCCTTTCCTTCATTTCTCCTGCCGCTTTATTAGTAAAAGTTATTGCAAGTATATTCCAAGGCGATATGCCTATTTCGCTGCAAAGATAAGCAATTCTGTATGTAATTACACGCGTTTTTCCGCTGCCGGCGCCCGCAAGTACCAAAAGAGGTCCCTCAACATGCGTCACAGCCTTATATTGCATCTCGTTTAAATCGTTTATTGCAAACATATTCTTTCCGTTTCTATAGTCCCATACGCAACCTTACGGTGAAACATTTGTTCCACCGTAAGCTTTGCAAGTATTTAAATACTATTACTTTGTTTTCTTTTTAATAGCTCTTTTTGCGGCAGCAGCAATGTCATCTGCCGTCATCTCATACATCTTGAGTAAAGCAGCAGGCTTACCACTCTTGCCGAATTTGTCTTTAGCACCGATTCTTTCCATGGGCGCAGGGCAGTTTTCACAGAGAACTTCAGCAACAGCACTGCCGAGACCGCCGATAATGTTGTGTTCTTCGCATGTTACAACAGCGCCTGTCTTGCTTACTGATTTTGTGATAAGTTCAGCGTCGATAGGCTTAATTGTATGGATGTTTATTACTTCTGCACGGATACCGTCTGCTTTGAGCATTTCAGCAGCATTAACAGCTTCGGGAACAAGCAGACCGTTTGCGATAATTGTAACGTCGCTTCCTTCGGATAAAACGATACCTTTACCAAGTTCAAACTTATATGTAGCGGGATCGTTATATACCGGAACGGAAAGACGGCCGAATCTGAGATATACGGGACCGTCATGTTCAATAGCAGCGAGAACTGCCGCACGTGCTTCAATAGCATCTGCAGGGCTAATAACTACCATGCCGGGAAGAGCGCGCATTAAAGCGATATCTTCGAGGCACTGGTGTGTAGCGCCGTCTTCACCAACGGAAATACCTGCGTGAGTAGCGCCAATTTTAACGTTTAAATGCGGATATGCAACAGAGTTTCTAACCTGTTCAAAAGCTCTGCCTGACGCAAACATTGCAAATGAGCTTGCAAAAACAGTTTTACCGCAGGAAGCAATACCTGCAGCTGTTGTAATCATGTTAGCTTCCGCAATACCCATATTTATAAATCTTTCGGGGAATTTCTTTTTGAATGTATCTGTTTTGGTAGACTTAGAAAGGTCAGCGTCCATTACGACAAAATCATATTTATCGCCAAATTCAGCAAGCGCACTTCCGTAAGCCTCTCTTGTAGCTATTTTATCAGCCATTTTATATTCATTCCTTTCTCGTTAATTCAAAATTACAGTATATTACTCTGCTCCGAGTTCTTTCATAGCTTGGTTGTATTCTTCTTCATTGGGAGCTTTGCCGTGCCATCCAGCCTGGTTTTCCATGAAGGAAACGCCTTTACCTTTAACGGATTTAGCAACGATAGCTGTGGGTTTTCCTTTTGTAGCTTTAGCTGCAGAAACTGCTGCTTCAATGCTGTCAAAATCATGAGCGTCGCATGTTAAAACGTTCCAGCCGAAAGCTTCAAACTTCTTGTCGATAGGTGTCGGGTTCATAACTTTTGTGATGTCACCGTCTATCTGGAGACCGTTGAAGTCAACAAAAATTGTAAGGTTGTCGAGGTTATACTGAGCTGCAAACATAGCTGCTTCCCATACCTGACCTTCTTCAATTTCACCGTCACCTAAAATAGCATATACTCTGTAATCTTTTTTATCGAGTTTTCCGGCCATTGCCATACCGCCGGCAGCGCACACGCCCTGACCGAGTGAACCGGTTGACATATCAACACCGGGAACTTTCTTCATATCGGGGTGACCTTCAAGATGGCTGTCAATACTGCGGAAACCTTTAAGATCTTCTACCGGGAAATAACCTCTTTCTGCCAAAACAGCGTAGAGCGCGGGAGCGCAGTGTCCTTTACTCATAACAAATCTGTCTCTGTCGGCCATTTTCGGGTTTTTCGGATCAACATTCATTTCTTCAAAATAAAGATATGCAAGAATGTCTGCCGTTCCGAGTGAGCCGCCCGGATGTCCGGAGCTGGCGCTATAAACCTCTGTAATTATGTCGCGACGAATATTCTGTGCAACTTTGGCAAGCTTATCCTTTTTTGCTTGTTCCATTTTACTTCATCCTTTCAGTATTTATATTTATTATTAAACTGCTTATTGCATTTTACAGCAGTTATAATGCTTGCTTTGATTTCTGCTCACAAAGAGCTTTGTATATAACTTCCATAAGCTCTTCAATACGTCCTTTTTCGCCTTTAATATAAAGATAACCCATAAGGGCTTCAATACCCGTTGCGTATCTGTAATGCGTAACATCGGCATTTTTCGGCGTCGTCTGGCTTTTTGCATTTCTGCCGCGTTTTAAAACAGACATTTCCTCGTCTGTCAGCATATTTTCTATTATGTGAAACGCGTTAAACTGTGACTCTGCACAAACAAAATATGTAGATTCATTGTGAAGGCGTGACGGCTGTGCGTTAGCCTCGCCTATCAGCTTACTTCTTATAAAAAGTTCATACACCGCATCGCCTATATATGCCAAAACAAGCGGTGAATATTCATTTATATTAAGACTAAACTCCATATTTTCCTCGTTTTATGCTTTCTTGTGCCATTTAACGCCTTCTCTTGTATCTTCCAGGACAATACCCATTTTGTCAAGCCTGTCGCGGATTTCATCGGCTTTAGCAAAATCGCGTGCTTTTCTTGCCGCCTGTCTTTCTTCAATAAGAGCTTCAACATCGGCGTCAATACTCGTATCGGCTGTTTTATTTAAAAGATTTAAAACTCCGCCAATTTCGTTTATAAGCGATAACGCAGCAGACAGTTCTGTTTTATCGGCGTTTTCGGCAAGAGCCGTGTTTGCCGCCTTTGTTACTTCAAACAAAACGGATATGGCGTCTGCCGTATTTATATCGTCATCCATGGCGTCTATAAACTTTTGCTTTAACTCTTTGAATGTTTCGCTGGAATCTACATTCCCGGGCTCTGTTACTTCCTCAAGTCTGTACTTGCAGTTATAAATTCTGTCAAGGCCCGCTTTTGCAGCACCCATAAGCTCATCGCTGAAGTTTATCGGGCTTCTGTAATGCGCGGAAAGCATGAAGAATCTTATTACTTCATAATCATATTTCTGCGCTATATCACGAACGGTAAAGAAATTACCGAGCGATTTTGACATTTTAACATTGTCAACGTTTATGTAACCGTTGTGAAGCCAGTAATGCGCGAACGGTTTTCCGTTTGCAGCTTCACTTTGAGCTATTTCGTTTTCATGGTGCGGAAAAATCAGGTCACGGCCGCCGCTGTGGATGTCTATTGTTTCGCCCAAATATTTGTTAGCCATGGCGCTGCATTCAATATGCCAGCCGGGTCTGCCCTTTCCGAACGGGCTGTCCCAAGCTATTTCATCTTCCGTCTTCTGCGCTTTCCAGATTGCAAAATCCATAGGATCCTGCTTTCTTTCGTCAACACCTATTCTGGCGCCGGCTTCAAGCTCTTCAAGCGGCTGATGACTCAGTTTTCCGTATCCTTTAAATTTCTTTGTTGAAAAATACACGTCTCCGTCTACAACGTACGCATATCCAAGGTCAACGAGCTTTTTGCACATAGCAATTATTTCACTAATATTCTCTGTGGCTCTCGGATGCACGGATGCATGTCCTATCCCGAGGCCCTCTGCATCCACAAAATACTCTTTAATGTACTTCTCGGCTATTTCAGGAACAGTACTCTGTTCTTCAGCCGCGCGTTTTATAAGCTTATCATCAACATCCGTAAAGTTCTGAACAAAAGTAACTTTATAACCTCTGTATTCAAAATAACGGCGGAGCGTGTCAAAAATTATAAAAGGGCGTGCGTTTCCTATGTGAAAATAGTTATAAACCGTAGGACCGCAAGAGTACATCTTGACTTCGTCCTTATTAATCGGAATAAACTCTTCTTTTTTAGCTGTAAGAGTATTATATAGCTTCAATTCTGTTCCTCCTTGCCGGAATCACTGTTATTATCAATTTGTTTTTCAAGTTTTTCAATTCTGTAAAGAAGCCTGCAAAGCTCCTGCGCAACAGGGTCAGGTATGTGAACCCAGTCAAGATCGACGCGTTCCGAGCCTTTTTTAACTGTTCTTCCGGGTACGCCGACGCATGTCGAATTAGCTTCTACTTCCGATAAAACGACTGCGTTTGCAGCGATTTTAGCATTATCGCCGACACGGAAGGGCCCTAGAATTTTAGCGCCGGCACCTATAAGCACGTTATTGCCTATTGTCGGATGACGTTTGCCTGTTTCTTTTCCGGTACCGCCGAGCGTAACTCCCTGATAAATTGTTACGTCATCCCCTATCTCGGTTGTTTCGCCTATGACAACACCCATACCGTGATCAATCAAAAGACCTTTGCCGATTTTAGCGCCCGGGTGAATTTCAATACCTGTGAAAAAGCGCGAAACCTGAGATATGAGTCTTGCTAAGAAATAACATTTACATTTATAGAAAAAATGTGCAGGACGGTGCAAAATTACTGCCCACAAGCCCGGATACAACAAAAAGACCTCAATGGGATTTCTTGCCGCAGGGTCTCTGTCCATTATTGATTTTATGTCATACACGAGATTTTTGCACATTGTAAACTCCCTAAAAACACTTCTTATTATTATACTATACTATCTTTAAAAATACAACAGTTATTTTACACAAAAAACAAATTTTAATCTCTGAAATATAAATCCCTTGTGTAAACCTTATTTAAAACATCGTCAAGTTCGCTGTTGTAGCGGTTTGCCACTATAACGTCGGCTTTCATTTTGAACTCATACAAATCTTTATAGACTTTGGAATTAAAGAACCGTTCTTCGTTATATGTAGGCTCGTAAATAACTATCTCAACGCCCTTTGCTTTAATGCGCTTCATAACACCCTGCACAGAGCTTTCTCTAAAGTTGTCACTACCTGATTTCATTGTCAGGCGGTAGATTCCGACAACGGGGTTTTTCTTTTTTCCGAAGCCCGCTATCTTTAATATCTGGCTGGCAATAAAGTCTTTTCTGGTTGTATTGGCGTCGACGACAGCTCCGATAAGGTTTTGAGGAACGTTGTTATAGTTAGCCATAAGCTGTTTCGTGTCCTTCGGAAGGCAGTAACCGCCGTAACCGAAAGAAGGATTATTATAGTGATTCCCGATTCTGGGGTCAAGTCCGACTCCATCAATAATATCTTTAGAATTGAGGCCTCTGAGCTCTGCATATGTGTCAAGCTCGTTGAAAAAAGATATTCTTAAAGCTAAATATGTGTTTGAAAAGAGTTTTATGGCCTCGGCCTCGGCAAGGCCCGTATAAACCACGGGGATTGTCTCTTTAACAGCTCCTTCACGAAGCAGCGCAGCAAACTGCTCGGCTTTTTTCTTCAACCGTACGTCATTCGGCGCGCCTACAATTATTCTTGAAGGATAGAGATTATCGAAAAGGGCTCTTCCTTCTCTTAAAAACTCCGGTGAAAACAAAATGTTTTCGAATCCAAGCTTTTCCCGAAGCTGATCGGTATATCCTACCGGTACTGTTGATTTAATAATTATAACAGCGTCCGGATTATATTTTATAACAAGTTTGCATACTGTTTCAACAGAAGTTGTATCAAAGTAGTTTAATTCCGGATCATAGTTGGTTGGCGTTGAAACAACAACAAACTCGGCATCTGTATAAGCTTCTTCTGCATCCAGCGTTGCCTTGAGGTTCAGTTTTTTGTTTTTAAGATACTCCTCTATATCACAATCGACTATAGGAGATATCTTATTGTTTATCATATTTACCTTCTCAGGCAAAATATCAACAGCATAAACATTATTATTTTGCGAAAGTAAAACAGCATTTGAGAGGCCGACGTATCCCGTTCCGGCAATTGCAATCTTCATAAAATCCACCTCTTAAATTATAATGTAACCCTTTTAATATAACATATTAACGCTTTAATGTCAATATTTTAAAATACAACATATGCACTTTTTTCTAAACGATAAAATTGCAAAAATACAAAAATAGCTCTTGAAAACCGAGTAAAATTCTGTTATAATATTGTATTGAACGAAAACGGGATTTAGCGCAGTTTGGTAGCGCACATGGTTTGGGACCATGGGGCCGGGGGTTCGAATCCCTCAATCCCGACCACACTGCAGATGATACTCTGCAACAAATCTGTCGCACAATGTGCGGCATTTTTTAAGGAGGTATACATGCTTGATTTAGCTTGTGTTGGAATTATGGTTGCGGACGTTATAACGAAACCCGTAGATTCAATACCCGAAAAAGGGCTTTTGGCAAAGGTTGACAGCATAGAGCTCTTTAACGGCGGAAATGCAATGACCGCCGCTTTAAACAGTGCAAAACTCGGCGCACGATCCGCCGTTATCGGAAAAATCGGAAACGATTTTTTCGGAAAATTCTTAAAAGAAAAGCTTCAGATGGGAAACGTCGTAACCGATGGTGTTTCGGTTGACGACACCGTTCAGACTTCCGCGTCAGTCGCACTTTCTTCTTCAGACGGAGAAAGAACATTTCTTCACTGCGTAGGCGCAAACGGAACTTTTTCGATTGACGACATCAACCGTGACATTATAGATGACGCGAAAATTGTTTTCGTAACAGGTACATTTCTCCTTAAAACTTTTGACGGCGAGCAAACGGCACTATTCTTAAAAGAGTGCAAAGAGAAAGGCAAAATTACAGCTCTGGATGTTTGTTGGGACAGCAGCAACAGGTGGAACGAGCTGCTTGACAGCGCTATGCCCTATATAGATATTTTCATGCCCAGCATCGACGAAGCAGTAAAACTTGCCGGCGGTGAAGAAGACCCGGACAAGATTGCTGACATTTTCTTCAACAAAGGTGTGAAAAAAGTTGTTATAAAACTCGGCAGTAAAGGCTGTTATCTGCGAGAAAGCAAAGAAAGTGCGGCTATTATACTGCCCTGCTATAAAAACGTTAAAGTAGTAGACACAACAGGAGCAGGTGACAGTTTCTGCTCAGGCTTTTTAACAGGTGTTGCAAAAGGCTTTACCTTTGAAGAATGCGGACGGTTTGCAAATGCCGTAGGCGCACACTGCGTGTCGGCGCAAGGCGCAACCACAGGTATTAAGCCGATGGAAGATATACTTAAATTTATGGAGGAGAACAAACAATGAAAGCTGTAATTTACGGCGGCGGAAATATCGGCCGCGGATTTTTGGGACAATTGCTTTATGAAAGCGGATACGAAACTGTATTTATTGATGTTAACAAAGAACTTATTGATGCCATCAATAAAGACAATTCCTACAATATCAAAATAGTATGTAACGAATATCAAAAAGAGGTTACGATTAAAAATGTAAGTGCGGTTCATTCGGACGATGCTGTACCGGAGATAGCTTCAGCTGATATTATCTTTACATCTGCGGGCGTAAACGTACTCCCCTACATCGCACCCGTTATAAAGAAGGGACTTGAGCAGAGAAAAACAGGCGTTGACATTATTATATGCGAAAACCTCATCGGTGCGGATAAATACCTCCGCGATTTAATTCAGCCTACAGGCAATGTAGGTTTTGTTGAAGCCAGCGTTGGCAGAATGGTTCCCGTCATGACAGACGAAATGCGCGAAGGCTCCGTTACGAAAGTATGGGTTGAGCCATTCTGTACTCTGCCTGTCGACAAAGATGCATTTAAAAACCCGATTCCCGATATCAAAGGCATGGTTCCGAGTACACCTTTTGAATATCACATTCAAAGCAAGCTCTACCTCCACAACATGGGTCACGCTATTGCGGCTTATCTCGGCATGGAAAAAGGCTATACATATATTTGGGAAGCAATGGAAGACGCTGATATCGCAGCAACAGTTAAAGACGCTATGTATTCTTCCGTTAAAGCGCTTCATCTTGAACACGGGGTTCCGGAAGAAGAAGTTAAAGCATACGCAGACAACCTTATGGAGCGCTTTAAAAACAGATATTTAGGCGATACAACAAAACGTGTAGGCAGAGACGCAAGACGTAAACTCATGCCAGACGACAGACTCCTTGGCGCTTTAACACTTTGCCAGAAATATAACATTCCGGGCGACAGTATCAAGAAAGGCATCATGGCTGCTCTTGACCATTTATACGAAGGAGAAACAAAATAAACGGAATATTTTAAACTGCAAAACATCCTGTTTTGCAGTTTTTTTCTTGCTTTTAGCCTCAATATGTGATATATTAATATATTATAATGAAATGAGGAAATCATAATGAAGATCAAAGACGGTTACAGTCTCAAAAACGTTGCGGGCACTTACATGATAGTACCTTTAGGCGATAACTTTGTAGACTTTACTTCAGTTATAACCACAAATGAAACAGGCGCGTTTCTTTGGGAATGCCTCAACTCACAAAAAACAAAAGAAGAAATCTGCGATGCCGTAATGTCTGAATTTGAAGGCGCATCGCGCGAAATTGTTGAACGAGATTTAAATAGATTTATAGAAGAACTTGACAAGAATAATATGTTGGAGAAAGATTCATGATATTCAAACGAATCAGACCGCCTGTTGATATAATCGCCCCATTAATAATAGAAGAAATAGGCGCGGGCAACGACGTCAAAATAGGAGTAACAGGCTTTTCAATGTACCCTCTTTTACGCAGTGAAAGCGACATGGTGATACTTTCAAAGCCCGAAAACATCAAAAAACTCGACGTTGTATTCTACAAACGACCAAACGGGCAGTATGTTCTGCACAGAATAATTCGAAAAAAAGGTGACGTGCTGTCTATTGCAGGGGACAACGAAACGGAACTTGAACACCCGGTTTATGTGTCCGACTGCATCGGTAAAATGACATATTATATAAGAAACGGAAAAAAGCATTCCGTAAACAGTATTTCCTATTTATTATACTGCCATTTTTGGAAGTTTATATTTCCTTTCAGGCACATAGCGGTAAAAGCAATAATGTTTATCGGAAAGCATCGCAGAAAATAAGTCTAACAGGACGGTGATTTTAATAAATAACGAAAGAAGAGCAAAAAAATACATTATAAATATCGCCGGCAGCGTAAAGTTTCAAATAGTCTTTTTGACACTTTGTACTCTTTCGCTTTCCTATATTACAATACAGTTTGCATTGGCTTCCAAAACAGTTCTGGACGCAGCAACTCTTTCAGAAATGCGCCACCACCTTTCGCCCGGTATTAAAAGACTTGCGATTCTCGTTTTGATACAGCTTATACTTCAAATAATGTGCACCTTTGTTAATTTGCGCTCCGAAGCATTTCTGAAAAACAAAGTACAGAAAGACCTGTTCTCAAAGCTTTTGAGAAAACAGTACATGCCGCTTTCGGAATATCACTCCGGAGAGCTTTTAAACAGGCTGGACGGTGATGTAAGTATTGTTACAAAAACAGTCATATCCATAATACCCAATGCGCTTGGTTTTCTTTCCCGCATAGTACTCGGATTCTGGCTTTTATATAAGCTGGACCGCGACTTTGCACTTTTGTTCCTTGTTATAGGTCCTCTTATGATGCTTATAGCAAGAGTATACAGCAAAAAAGTTAAACCTCTTCACAAAGTATGCCGCCAGACATCGGGCAAAGTACATTCCTTTATACTTGACGCTCTGCGCAGTATTCTCGTAATTAAATCTTTCGGCGTTTATGATAAGATGACCGAAAACGCAGAAGAGCTGCAAAACCAAAACTTTAAAGCGGTATTAAAGCGCGGATATATAAGTATAATTGCAAATATTCTTTTTTATATATCATTGACAGCAAGCTATTATTTCGCAGTTGCATGGTGTGCATACAAAATATCTGCAGGAATTATGACTATAGGTACGTTTGCGGCAGTTTTACAACTTGTAAGCCAGGTTCAGGCTCCGTTTAAAGACTTAGCAGCATCAATTCCACAGTTTTTCGCAATGACTGCATCGGCCGAAAGAATCTGTGAACTCACAGGTTTACAAGACGACAACATAACCGAAAGCGAACCTGATTTATCAAAAATATACAAAGAAATGTCTTCATTATATTTAGATAATATTGTCTTCTCATATAATAATGAAGAAATTTTAAAAAACGCCTCTGTCGATATTCCTAAAAATACGATCGTAGCTGTATCCGGCATATCGGGTATAGGTAAAAGTACAATGCTTAAACTAATTTTAGGGATTTTGATTCCCGACAAAGGTGAAATCGGAATAAAGCTTTCAAACAGATCAAAGCTTAAAATTGACGCTTCCACAAGATGCTTGTTTTCATACGTTCCCCAAGGTAATCTGCTTATATCGGGGACGGTACGCGACAACATATGCTTTATTGATAAAGAATATAATGAAGAAAGGATGCTTAAAGCAGCAAAAGACGCATGCGCGTATGATTTCATACAAGAATTGCCCGACGGCTTTGACACCATGCTCGGCGAAAACGGCCTGGGCCTTTCAGAGGGTCAGATGCAAAGACTTTCCGTTGCCCGTGCGCTGTACAGCAAAGCGCCTATTCTTCTGCTTGACGAAGCAACATCGGCTCTCGATGAAATGACAGAACAAAACATGCTCAAAAACATCCGATCGCTTAAAGACAGAACATGCATCATTGTTTCTCATAAAGATTGCGCGGCAAGCTTAAGCGATTATTTATTATATATTGAAAACGGCCAGATCATCCTAAAGTCAACCTAACAGCCGTATTTGTACAATATGCACAAAACACATATCCAAAATTGTTCATATTTGTTTTTCAATTTTGTTGACATCAAAGTTATATTTTGCTATAATGTCAGTAGAAGATTATAAAGTAAGGGGAGAAATAATAAAATGAAAAAGAAAAGCATACGTATTTTATCTATCTTAGCTGTATTGATTTTTGCAGTATCTTTTGCAACAACTGCTTTTGCAGCTAGCGTTAGCACAACAACAAAGTATGTTGTAGGTGCTGACAACATTAACAAAATTCAGGTAACCACAAACGTTACAGGTGCTACACCCGCAAGCAACGTTTCATATCTCGTAACAGCAGGTAATAATGCTGAGCCTTCAAGTTCAAACGTTCTTTATATGAACCAGTATGAAGTTGATGCTTCAGGCGCAGCGACAATCAGCTACAAATTGAATACAGCATCTGCTAATTGGCCTGCTAACTATGTAACAACAGTTAGATTCGGTTCTACAGCAGGTGATACAATTACAGACAATTTAAATTCTATTCAGAACTACAGAGCTTATTATAACACCGACGGTTCTGTTAATTTCCTTCCTGTTGAAGGAAAAGAAATTGCAACAATCACTAAAAACGGCAATGCTGTTGCTAACTCTTTAGCATTAACACAGACAGCTGTACAGGGTGATTTGTTTGAAGTAACAACACAGAACCTTACATCCGGTGCTGTTGGTGATGATAAAATGGCATCAGCTCTTACAACAATTGATACAGATGAACAGACAGTTAACATTTTGTTCCAGCCCGTTGCAGGAAGCGGTATTACTGAACTCGGTATTAAATACGGTTCACTTTTATTCCCCTCTGTAGCCGAAGTTGACGGTAATCCTTTCATTGGTATTACAAATGTAAAACTTGATTTTAGCGGTGCAATTCATGGTGAATATACATTCGCAGGCGAAGCTGCTAAATGTGTTCCCTACTATCTCGATGACCAAGGTGACTTATACTACTATGACGAAACCGAAGACGAATTCGTTGCAGGTACATTAGAATAATTTGTACATTATCTTATACATCTTCTAAGCCTGCGACGGGATGTATAAGTGAGATGATATGCAGGCAGAAAGGTTACGGTAATCATAATGAGAAAATATACAACACCGACTCTTGAAGTAGTTAAGCTTTTAGTAAGAGAAGATATGGCAGCAAAAAAAGTAACGGGTATCAACGGAACATATGATGGCGATATCAATACCACAACATATACTCTTACTTCTGATATAGTATCCGAAGCTAATGAACCCGAAGAGGACGAAGGCGAATAATCAATAAACTTAACAGTTTATATATTGTAATTAAAAAGGTTGATATTATTATCAACCTTTTTTAACTACTATGAGCTTTTTAATCAAATATTCCAAGGAATGCAGATTATGATAAAATACTATTATATAGCAGGATTAAGCATGGTGTTTAATATGATGCCGGACGATTATTTCGAATCAATCCTCTCGCCCTATTCAATCACACCAATCAGTAAAGCTGATTTGAATTTTGAAATAATTAAAAGCGATATTGCACCAATAATACCAAGCAACATTCAAAAACGCACAATAGGACAAAACAAATATTACTGTAATTTAGATGGTAATGATACAGTTTTTTATTTTGATACAATACTAAATAAAGTAATAGCACTTTTAACTTTTTCTGAGGATTATTCAAAAATCACCATAAAAGCACTTAATATATACAGTCCGAATGTCAGCTCAAAGTATTTTATATTTAATCTCGTTGGATATGCTCTCCACTATATAATACAAATGAAGGGCGGTTTTGTTTTTCACTCCTCCTCTATTTGCTGCCAAAAACAAGGAATAGCATTTTCGGCAAAATCGGGCACCGGTAAAACGACACACACATCACTTTGGCTCAAATACATTCCCGATTGTTTAATGCTAAACGATGATACACCAATAATCAAATTAAACGACAACGGAGAAGTTTATATATACGGTACACCGTGGGCAGGTACAACAGGCAGGCACACTAATTTTTCGATTCCGCTTAAAGCGCTGGTTTTTATAGAACGCAACGAAACTAACAGCATACAAAGCATTAATTCAGACATTGCCATCAAACGTTTTTATGAGGGAATCACACCTCCGTTAACCCCTGCCATGCTCTCATCATCTCTATACACTATGGACAGAATAATAAGTTACGTACCTACGTATCTTTTATCTTGTAATATGCAGCCGGAAGCAGCAAAAGTAGCGTATGAAGCCATTTTTAACGGCTGAATTACAATTTATATCTAAAAGGAGATTTAAAACTTATGAAAAAACTATTATTAATCTTACTTGCTTTTACATTAATTTTTTCAATGCCGCAAGCGGCGCTTGCCTCATCTTTTCCCGATGTTGATGACAGTCACTGGGCTATAAATTATATAAATAACCTTGTAGCAGCAGGTACTATTAACGGTTTTGAAGACGGAACTTTTCGTCCGGGCGAAATTGTCACACGTGCTCAGTTCGTTAAAATGATAGGTTACGGGAGCACAAGGCGCGAATATGATTTTCCCGATATAGCACCCGACCACTGGGCATACGAATATATAATGACGTGTGAACTTGCCGCAAAACCCAATGGCAACTTTGAGCCCAATTTACCTATAACAAGAAATGAAGTAGTAAGTCTTCTTTGGATAAGAGCAGGAAAACCTGCAGGTGTTACAGCTCCTCCCAACATCAACAGACAAGGTTCAAGCGCACAGGCGGTATCTTGGGCTTATTCTACCGGTTTAGTAGTTGGAGATGATTATCTTAACCTAAGACTTAAAGATTCTTTGACACGCGCAGAAGCTGCAAAAATCATCGTATGCTCACGCGAATTAGATAATACTACGGGTACACCTATCGAAGGCAGTTCATACAAACGAAAAGTATCATACTATAATGTAGTTGATGACGGTATATACGAAAGAACGTATAACGCTTTAGACGTTATAGATAAGCCTTATAATCCCGACGATACAATTACAAACGGTGAGCTTGCGCTTGCAGCCGTAAGGCTTATATGTGACGAGAAAAAACCTGCATACGCTAATATTTCCGCAGTGCCTCAATTTTCTCATAAATACGCAAAACCAATCGACGTGCTTTGCAGATATTATTTAGGAAATGATAAAAACAACGCATCATACGCAGACTCCGCTGCCACTGTAAGAGAAGCCATAATGGCTTTGATGTTTGCAACAATTCGAACATCAACCTCTTATATTAAATATGACGAGAACGGTCCTATTTATAACGGCGCAGCTTATGAAAGCGATACAGCAAAGCTTTTACTTACAATTGCATATCAGTATGGTATAAAATTGGGAGACAACGAAATTCAAAATATAAACTCACCGGTCACCATGAAAGAATTTGCTAATTTATTGCTTGAATTTGACGGCATGTCAGGTTTTTATACATCAAAATCATTTATGGCAAACGGTGAACAAACAATAAAAGACTGCCAGATAAATTCTAAGATTTCATCATATCCCGCAAACGCAGATCAGTATAATGTAATATTAGCTGATGTCCCCGCATACGTTTACGAAACGCCTTTCTTAAACTGTGAACAGTCACCGAAAGAAAGCTTCTTTGTAACAAATCAATTTAAGTTAATTTTTGAAACCTTATGTTCACAGCTTGCTCATAATATCACAGGCAAAGGCGCAAATGTAACAATTACACTTTATCCCGGCCTCACATGGAACAACGGAAAAGGCTACACACTTCGTGTTAAGTTTACTGTAAACTCATTATCGGAGCCGCGTGTTCTTTCTGAGGTAATTAATTGTTCAAATGATACAATCGGCTCACTTAACCTCTATCAGGGAATGAGCATATTCCTTGATATTGACACAAACAACTTATTAAACGACGTTGTTTTCCCGACAGATAAAGCATCTGTAACCCAATATGTCGGCTAATTCAGGAAGGATCGGTTATGACTTCTGATTTTACCGCTAACACAGCTATAAGTATTCTTTGTTCATATATAAAGAACGAACAACTGAATATTGATTTAAACGAGGAACAGATCAAAGATCTGTTCCTCGTTATGAAAGCACACGATCTCACTCATTTGCCGGGACTTACGATCATAGACGCAAATAACAAACCTAAATATGAGATGTTTCAAAGGGCTCAATTTATGGCGGCAATGCGATATGAGCAGCAGCAGTATCAACGAATGAAAATTTCTGAGCTTTTTGAAAACAACGGAATTAAATATGTACACTTAAAAGGTTCTGTTATTGCACAGCTTTACCGTGAATCATGGCACAGAACCAGCTGCGACATTGATATACTGCTTAATAAATCAGATATAGATAAAGCTGTAAAGCTACTGTCCGATGAATTAGGATATAAACTACGCCAAAACATGACAGATCATGACATTAGCTTGTTTCTTGGCGATAATATCCACGTTGAACTTCATTATGATTTATGTGAATCGTGTATTGATTTAAACGATGCCATGAAATCCGCAGAACCTGCATCAGGTAAGAAATACGAATACGTTTTCACACCTGAAATTATCATGCTTTATCATTATGCGCACATGGCAACTCATTTTAAAAAAGGCGGTATAGGTCTTAAGTCTGTTTTAGACTTATACCTTTTAGAACATAATGTAAAATATGACAAGGAGATTCTGAATAACCTGTTAACAAAGGGCGGCATCAAAAAGTTTGCCGATGCTATGCTTCATATTACAAAAGTATGGTTTGAAGACGGAAAACCGGACGAATTAACAGACATTTTAAAAAGTTTCATTTTTGATTCCGGGGCATACGGAAGCTTAAAGCATACAGTGACAATGTATATGCATGAAAGTCTCGAAAAAAACGCTGGTTCAGGCAACTTTAAATACGCTATTAACAGAATATTTCTCCCATATAAAGATTTAAAATACATTTATCCCATTCTTCTCAAGCACAAGTCACTTATACCCGTTTACCAAATAAAACGTTGGATTACCCTATTATCTCCAAAAAGATTCGGCAAAGTAAAAAAAGAGATCAAAACGGTAGCCGGAATGAACGCGGATACTTCGTGCAAAATCATTGATATGCTAAAAGAGCTGGAATTATTGGATTCTAAATAAACAAAAGGTGTATTACAAGCAGACAGTCTTGCTAATACACCTTTTTCTATTCCATAATTATTTCAAGAACCTTTCCCCCGCCGGTCACTCCGTAAGTACATCTTCTTTTTCCGTCTGTTACTTCAAAAATCTTTTGATTTGTAATCAAATCGTTTTTTGCCGCTTGTAGCTCTTCTTCGCTCGAAAATTTAACGCTTATTCTGTTTTGATTCACATGGCTTAGATATATTTCGGAAAAAGAATCAAAATCATAATATTCCATATAAAGATTATTATAAATATAATAATTATACTCAGTGGCCGTACATACAGGTATAAACTCCTGATCGTCATCTATTATATGCGTTTCAAGAATATCGTCGGTAGTAACGCAAAAATACTGATATGTTTTAGTGTTTATACCACTTTGCGATACGGGATCGTCCCACGTTACGTCAACATAATAATAATCACCGTCAAGCATAATATAGTTCCATTCGTGCGGCCCCTCGCCTATTTTTTTCCCGTACACTCTTCCGCACTCAATACCGAGATTCTGCATAATTACCTGAAAAGCGGCGGCATAACCCGAACAAATAGCTTTTTTGTTTACCAAGCATCCGTATGCAGTGGCAGCATCATATAAATACTCATGTGTTTCGTCTTTCATTAGTATATCGTATATTACACTGTCATACTCAGTATTGTCAATTATATAATCATGTACAAACAATGCTTTTTCGTAATCTGATCCTAAATTCTGTGCCATAGCAGTTACGGAGTTTACAACATTGTTAAAAAGTATAATTTTATCGTCTAAGCCTTCTGAATCACTATGTGTACAATTGAAGTTTACGCTTATTCTTCTTCCGTTTGTTATTGTTTCATATGAATATAAAGATCCAATCCAAAAAAGCTCAGGATGATTTCCGATTACTCTTTCATAAATTCTTGAAACTTCATCACCGGACACATTTTTAACTGTAAACTCAGTATTTCCTGCTAACAGCTCATTTTCTATATAACTGTATAAGTCAATATCACTTTCAAAACCCGCGTTGTTAAATTGTGAGGCTATATCTTTTAAATACTCGGTATTTATACAAGACGACAGCGCAAGTATCATAAACAAAATAACAGCAGGCAAAACAATTCTCTTCATAAACAACCCCAAATTATAAATACTTTATTGTAAGCTCCTTCTCTTTTGCATATTGTATCGTTTTAAGTGTGCCCCCGCCGATATTTCTGAAATACGCTACACAATAAAAACTCATATCAACCATAAACCTGTTCCTTTGCATCATGCACTCGCTTGTATATTTAGGAGAAACAATAAAAACCTCATCGGAAGCAGCCTTAATATCTTCATAAGTTCTTTTGTCTGAATTACTCCATTTTTCAGGCTGCTCGGGGCAAGGAAGCGCAAGAATAAGGCGCACACCGCTGTTATACTTTTTATACATTAATACACTTTTTGCCGCGAGCGTGTCAAATCCCAAAGCGCCACCACAAACAAAATCAGTAACGCCTTTATCTATAAGATCAGCAACAACCTTACATAGATTAGTTTGAAGCTCTTCCTTATCTTCTGACCTTATTACTCTGTGTCCGGTAAAACAGCAAGTATTTTCTTTCATGTTTACACCTGCTTTATTTCTAATTTAAAGTAATCATATTATTATCGTCTAAAAAATCGTCTAATTTAAAAACGTCATATCCGTGTGTTATTCCATAGATTATTATGCTGTCACGCTTATCACGCGCGTCAAGTACAGCAAATTTTGATATCCTTAGCAACAGCTGTGTTTCCTCAAGAGAAAGATTCATTCCAAGAGCAATAGAAATCAAAATGTTTCTTGAAGGAGTTCTTTCGCCGTTAAAAACCTTATATAAATATACCCCAACTCCGGATTTTTTCACAACCTCAGAAACGGCAAGATTTTTAACCGTTAGCAAGTCGTTTAAGTATCCCGCCGCATCAAAATTAATAAAATCTTTTTCATGAGAATCAAAAAAAGCTTGCAGATTGTCAGCAGTTTTAATTTCTTTTAATAGTTCCTCCGTACTCGTTTTCATTGACAAGCCTCCAATACTTTTATATAATAATTATAGTATAAAAATGAAAAATATTCAAGGAGAGATTTTTATGTTTTCCTCCGAATCTCTTAAAACAATAAGAATAATCAAGCAAAACGAAACCAAAACAATATCTATAGTTGAAGATACATCTGGAATTAAATATTTAAAACGTGAGATAAACGGTGACAAGAGAGAAATATACAAAGCACTCCAAAAAATAAACCAACCGAACATACCAAGAATTAAATATGTTGAGCTAACAGATAAAACCGTTGTGATAGAAGAATATATAAACGGTACAGCTCTCAGTGAAATAATGGAACAAAACAAAAAACTCAGCAAAAAAGATATTCTATGCATTTCTAAACAAGTTTTGTCTGCTCTTTGTATACTACACAAGAACAATATCCTACACAGGGACGTTAAACCCGATAATATACTTATAGATAACTTAAATCATGTATGGCTTATTGATTACGATATTTCAAGGATATACCGTAATGAAATAAGAAAAGATACAGAGCTTAAGGGAACATTCGGCTACGCGCCAATAGAACAGTACGGCATGCTGCCAACAGATTATAAAACAGATATTTATGCATTTGGCGCAACGCTTAAAACGCTTCTTTCCTATTCTCGCCAAAAAGGCAGTTTAAATAAAATAGCGGAAAAATGTATGCGGCTTGACCCTTCAGAGCGTTACAGCAATGCCGAAAGCATAAAAAAAGCCATAAGACGAGCAAAGTATAAAAAAATAATACCGGGAACTATAATTACATCGGCAATCGCCGGAGCAATATTTTTTTATTTATTAAACCGAGTTCCGTCCGGATATGTCCGCGTATCTGATGAAATGCTTTCAATTATCCGTTTTGAAGACTTTAACGCTTCTGAATCTGTAAATAAATATTATAATTACGAAGGATATGACAGTCTTACTATTTTCGGCGTCGACTCCCCTATTTCTCACCTTCTGTTTATTGAAGACATGGAAATGAACGGTAAAATTAACATGGGCAGAAACCAAAATACTAAAATAGACGCATCTTTTAAACTCAAAAACGGTGTGCTTTCGGTTTGCCTTTCAGACCCTTACGGACACAGTTTTAACCATGAATTTAAATATGATAACAATAGCGATAATCACAATTATGAATTACTCTACCGCGAAAACCGCCGCAAAAATGCAGATATAATATGTTGGGATATGGAAAAAGACGGCATAGAAGAGCTGCTAATAGGCATTAATGACGCTACTTTCGTTCCCGAAGAACACAGAATACTAAGTTATATGAACTATTGTCAAGGGTGGTGTATAAAATATGACGAAGGCAGAGGATTTATACTGTGCAGCGGCGATATGTTTTCCGAGGGCACAAAGTTTTGGTTGTATAAAGAAGAAACGGGCGTATATCTCCCCTATTTTTCGGGTACATGCGAGAAATACAGAATACAAAAGTATTACTTGTTAGATGACGATTTATGTGAAAAAAAATATTCCTGATTTTTAGACAAATAGTCTATGACTTTCTGAAACAGTTAAATTATAATAATCTCAGAATGTTTCAGAAAAGAGGTTTTGTTTTGCAGTATACGGTAGGAAAACGGCATTTCACAAGCAACGCACCGGGCAATGTTCGGATTTTACAAAGAGAATATGAAAATATTTATGAACTCGCAGAAAACACTTTTGTACTGCACAAAAACGGAAAAACAGGTCTTTGCAGAATTGAAAATTCCAAAGCAGTACATATTGCAGATTGCCTTTATGATACGGTTGACGTACTCGGAAACGCAGTATTCTTAAGCAAAGAAGATGCTGTAAGATACTATAATTCCAAAACAAAGGCGGTACGGGATTTTAACGAAGTTATAATTGATACTCCCTATATGTACGGATACGGCGTAAAATATCAATATATTATTCATTCGGAATCGGGAAAAATAATCTATAAAAAGAAAAGCAATAAATATAGCAGGACTTACTATACTTATTGCGGAGAAACGGATAAAGGCCCTGTATTTTTTGACGCCAAAAGCAACACTTATTATTATCCCGGAGATAACGGCTATAAACCGCACGAACCCCATATCCTCCGCCCTATTATAATAAACGGTAAAAATATTATAAACATAACAGAGGGTGAAAACGGTTTGGGCGTAATAGATTGGTGCGGAAATGCTATAACAGAAAATAAATATGATGACATTTCGCTTGAACTTAATATAAAAGCCGTAAATTCAAACGAAAGCATCGTAAAAACCGTTAAAATATATTAGTTTTCTTTTTTACCAGTCTCCATATTATCAATCGCATATTCGCAGCACTGAATAACAAAGCTGTTTAAAGATACGTTTTCCTTTTGCGCGATTTTGGACATTTTATCAAGCAGAGACTTGGGTAATCTGAATGTTCTGTTTGTGGTTTCTTCAGTATGACGCACTGTAAACATATAATCACTCCTTTATAATATTATATATGCAAACCGCATAAAATTATATACATTCTTTTTGCACATTTATATAAAGTGCAAAATGCACTTGACTTTTTGTTGTGCTAATGCTAAAATATGTAATATAAGCCAAGCAACACATTGTTTAAACGCATGGAGGTGCTTTATGTTTTGTTTTAATTGCGAAAAAAAAATGATTGATGAGACAGAGTTAAGTCCTAATTGTAAAAATAAAACAGAGTGTAATGAATGTTGTGATGACTGCAGAGGAGTAATCTCATCTAAGCGAAAAACAGCTATTAAATATAGTTTAGTTGCTGCTTTAATTGTTGTTTTAATAATAACAGTTAACATCATAGATAGTGTTAAATTAACAAAAAACCAAATCACTAATAAAGCCAAAGTTTATACCAATAGGGACTTACAGGGCTATTGGAACGATGACGGCATTGTATTAGTGTTTACGGACAACAACTATTCTATGGATACCGATAATATGGGCAACATAGAAAAAGGTACATTTACAGTTTCAGGCGATACGCTTGTAACAACAATTAAGGAAAGCAACATCAGCAAAGATGAAGTTGGAAAAGATTATTCTTATAAAATCGAAATTAAAAACGAAACGCTTTATTTAGATGATAACGGTTCGATCAGTCAATACGAGAAAATCACCAAAGAAGAAGCAGAAAATATTATAGTTATATTGCCCGATGCTTTGCTTTTCCTAAAAGACATGGGCGTTAAAAAGAACAGCGACGGCACATATTCATTTAAGGGATATGTTACAGGCATGAACCCTTCCGGTACGGTTAATGTTAGATCAACAACAACCGGTCATACATTTTCAACCGGCGACATGATGATATACACTTTTGCAAACGCGTTTGGAAACAGCCCTAATCAAGAAATTGTATATGATTCAACCGGGTATTTTGTAGGAATAAGATAACTCTATATAAACAAAAGGAAGGTGAGTTATACTATGAAAAATAAACTATTGTTTTTTCTGTTGATTGCCGTCCTTGCAGTTAATCTTTCGGCTTGTAAAAAGGAAGAGAAAAGCACTTCTCCTGGCGCAAGCACCCCTTCTGCTCCATCGGCAAAAACCTTTGCAACTCCTGAGCCTGTATATAAGCCATTAACAGAGGAAAATATACAGGGCTGTTGGTTAGACGAAAATGATGATTTTTTGTTTGCGGTTGAAGACAATGCCTATCTTAGTGCCATGTATGTATATGAAATTAACAAGTTTTCTGAGGTTAAAGGTTTGTATGAAATTAACGGAGATACGCTTTTGCTTCATTTTGACGAGGGTTATGCGGATTTGACACTAAACGATGTAAAACTAACCGACGATGAATTGTCATTTGTAACCGTTGAAAACAGAAAGTTTGATTGTAAAAAAATCAGCGTTGAAGAAGCACACAAATTCATTGCTTCAAAATAATATAAAACCGCGTAAGATTATTAACAAAAATATTGGGGAGTTATATAAAACAGATTTATAGTGAGCAATACAGATGTGATTTGACACCAAACAAAAAAACACTTTTGACGGTTAATACAGTTCTTGCATGTCAGGCTCTTTTCACACTTGAATAATTTTGGGACATCAAACCGATTATTCAATATAAAACCATCGACAGAACATTTACCTCGCCACAATACAAAGGAGATAAAACAATGCTGTATAATTTTTTTAAAAAAAATGATATTTTAAATAGATTTATTCTATTCTTTCCTGTGTTTATCCTGATTAGTGCGCTTCTGTCAGGCTGCGCCACATCTAACAAGCTGTCGTCAGGCCGCGCCACATCTAACAAACTGTCAAGCGCGCTTGTCTCTGAACTGTTCAATGAAAAAGGACATGCTATAAGCGAGACAATGGTAACAGTTGTATTAGACGAAGCTTTGTCTGCTCAAACTCCCAAATTGCGTGACAAAGATGATAGATTTGTTTTGTTGGATATAAACGGAATATACTCAACGCATATAATTAATACAAATAACAAAACAATAGAAGATATAATTTACAGCAGTCCCTTGTATCATGCAATTCCGTCTATAAGACATTTGGATAAAGATGTTAATGTAAAATTGTTTTCGCTTGAAAAAGAATTTATTGAAAAACACGGCGTTGACTGTTTAGGTGATAAGAAATATGCCGAACAATGTTTGAGCGAAATAACAAGCAGAGGAATTTTACCTGTTGAAAAAGTTCGTGAAATGATTAAAACTCATTGCGCTTCACAATCAGAAAACAGAACAGTTGAGATCTTTTTTAAGGATGAAACTGCCGTACCGCTGTACTATTTAGCACAAGCCAGCGGGTTAGTATATAACTGGGGTTCGTTTTGGCCCGAAGACCAATACAATATGTTTGTTAAAAACAGCTTGGACGCATCTACGAAATCAACCATATCCGCAATGTACGGTCCGCCGTATGTCCAAAAAACAGTTTGGGTTGCAAGCGACAGCGACGGCAATGACGCAGGAACATATAATTCCTTGAAGGAAGCACAAACAATACTGATGAATAAGAGTTCAGGCAGTAAAAAAACTGATTCAGACAATAAAACAACACAAAGCGACAATTCGGCAGAAAGTAAATCGTCATCATTAAATAAGCCGTCAGAAGACAATCAAAACACGAAAAAAGAAAATATCGCTACAACAAGTAGCCAAGATAGAATAAGCAATCAAAATAGTAAAAGCGTCAATTCAAGTAATAACTCGTCAAAAAGTGTAGCTGGCTCTTCAAGCGATAAAACATCAGCCAAAAGTGTAGCTGGCTCTTCAAGCGATAAAACATCAGCCAAAAGTGTAGCTTTATCGCCAAGCAGCTCGTCCTCGGTTAATGTTGAAACTGCTGAAATTAAAAAGACCCACAAGGTTTCAACACTTTTAAACGGCAATCTTGATAAAGAATACTTTTTGATGACTCAATACGAAAATGATATATATTATTATAACTATACCGAAGGATATGTTGGATGTGTTAATATGTTAACCGGCAGCACTAATCAGTTCATGTCAATCGGACAAGGCACAACTCTCACCTATAACGGCGAAAACTATTATATAATCGATATAATGAACATAAAGGATATATATTTCGACAGTTATCAACACGCCCCTATGGTTATAGTTGTTACACATGTAGGCAGCGCGAATGGCATCAGTGCCACATGTGTGGTAAATGCAAAAACACAAAGTATAGTTCGCATCATACAAAACTACACGAAGCTTGGGGCTTTAGGCACAGATTCCCGCGGAAATCTTTTATGTAATCGAGGTTCGCTGCTATCAATCAGTCCTGATGGTACAGTAAACACTCTTTCGGGACCAAACAATTGTTTTGCAATGATAAATGCAGGAAACAAACTTTATTTCTTAGAAAAAGGAGAAGTTTTAGAATACAATTATAATCAGTTTAACACGTTGTTCAATGTAAACAGCTGTGTTCTCGGAGCGAACACAAGCAACGTTGTTGCATATTGGGATAAAGCATTCCATTATTACAACTACAATGGACAAGAAACAAAGAAAATATCTATTGATGCGATAGAAGTAACTGACAATAAGTCTATCAACATTTCAACCAATGCAGATCAGCAGATATTCATTTCAAGCAATGGCGATATCGTGTTCTATGATAAAACCAATAAGGCACTAAGGAAAATTTCAAGCAAATAAAGAAAGCTTTTACTATTCAGAGAACATGAAAGCTTTAACATCCGTTTTCATAGCAAACAGTCCTAATCAAAAAATCGTCTATGATTCAACCGGATGTTTTGCAGGAATAAGTTGACTCTGTATAAAGGAAAGGAGTGGTTTTATGAAAAAAATATTTGGTTTAACAGTTTTATCATTAATTCTGTCGCTTTCAATAACAGGTTGCGGCATACCGGGAAGTCACAGTAAGTACTGTACGGTTCCCGGCTGCCCACAAGAAAGCGCAAGTGGAGCTGATTATTGTTACCGTCATAAATGCTTTAATTCAAGCTGCAAAAACAGAGCTGTTACAGATTACGGCTATTGTACCGAGTGCTTAAAAAGAGCATCAAAAAAATAGGAGGATTTCATAATGAAATGGTTAGGCACAATTCTTTGGATTATCGGACTTTTAGGTATAAGTTATATTGTTTCTGAAGTTAACATTGACGTCACGGAATTTACAACATTTCCACTTTTTATTTTATGGTGCGGTTTGACAATGGGCCTTGGAGGCTTTCTAATTAATAGCGGCTCAAAGCATAAAGAAGAAAAATAAATGGAGGCACTTTGCATGAAAAGAATTATTACTGTTTTAACTACAATTGTATTTATTATTTGCTTATGCTCTTGCGGCTCGGGCGGCAAAAACGAGTCTACATCTTATACAAACAATGATATTCAGGGCTGGTGGTATGATGATTCCGGCTTGGTATGGGGCTTTAAGGGCGATGACTATATCTTGCAAAGTACAATTGCAGGAACGGTCGGAGCCGGAACTTTTAAAATTGACGGCGACAAACTAAGCCTCAGCCCAAAAGACGGTTACGATTTTGGAGCAAAAAGTTATAATATCAAAATAGCAAGCGAAAAACTGACACTCAAACCTTCTGATAAAGAAGGAGAAACAACCAACTGGAGAAAAATCAGCGAAGACGAAGTAAAGAAAATATTCGGATAATTAGGCGTGCCGTAAGGCACGCCCTTTTTCACCTTTTCTTCGACAAAAACATATAATATAATGCGGGTTTCGCAAAAAAAAGGAGGAAAACAAATGGATAACTATATTTGTCCCGAAAACAAATGTAACTTAAAGCTTGCTTACTCTTATGTTCCAATACAGAAAATAGGCAGCGTATATTCAAACACCGAAGCGCTGAGAAACGGTACACTCTTCCCTGAGCTTAACTTGCCTCTCGGCGTTTACGGAGTATTTACAAAAAAAGGAGTGCTTGAAGATGGAGAATAACAGACAGGCATCTCTTAAAAACTTAATGGCGGCAGATTTCACCGCTTATGAACTGCAGCTTTATTTAGATACGCATCCGGACGATAAGGACGCAATGACAAAATATACGGAAGCAGTTAAAAAAGCAGCAGTTTTAAGAACTGAATACGAAAACATGTACGGCCCGATTACAGCAGCGTCAGCTGCAGGTAAACTTCCGTGGCAGTGGATAGTATCACCGTGGAACTGGGAATAAGGAGGAAAATATATGTGGGCATACGAAAAGAAATTACAATATCCGATAAAGATTAAAAACACAAACGCACAGCTTGCAAAGTTTATAGCAAGTCAATACGGCGGACCGGACGGCGAACTTGGAGCATCACTTCGCTATCTCTCACAGAGATTTACAATGCCCGATAACGTTACAAAAGGCATATTAAACGATATCGGCACGGAGGAGCTTGCGCATCTTGAAATGATAGGCTCAATTATATATCAGCTTACAAGAAATCTAACCGCTGACGAAGCAAAAGCACAGGGTTTCGGCGATTATTATGTTGACCATAACACGGCTGTTTACCCCGTAAACGCATCGGGAGTTCCGTTTACAGCATCATATGTACAAAGCAAAGCGGACGTTATAGCAGACCTAACAGAGGACTTAGCGGCCGAGCAAAAGGCGCGCGCAACTTACGATAATATTTTAAGACTTTGTGACGACCCGGATGTTAAAGATCCGATAAAATTCCTCCGTGAACGCGAAATTGTACATTTCCAACGTTTCGGAGAAGCACTTACAAGGATTCAAGACGGCATAATGGATAAACGTACTTTTTATATGAATAAGTAATAAACAAAGGCGTGCCGCACGGCACGCCTCAGACGGCTGACAAACTAGGTCTACCGCAAGGGAAACTTATTCTGTCAGAAATTTAAAAGAATATACACAGTTTTGTGTTTTCAAATCCGGCCCCAAGAGATTTTCGAAATCCCTTGGGGCAGCTTGCTTTCCGCGAATTAAAGCTCTACCGTACCAACGTACGCCGACGAATTTGAATTCGCGAAATATCCCGTCGTTTCTCAGCGTCCTATCAGATTTATGACTTTGTCATAAATCGAAGGCGTGCCAAAAGGCACGCCTTATATTACCACTTTGATATTTTATTTCCTTTAACAATAAAAGCTTTCTCAGCCAAATTTGCAAGCGGTTTGTCCGAACGCGAGTCTGAGTAAAACTCTTCAATATGAAAACCGGGATGTTCCGTTTTAAGACGATTAACCTTTTCTTCTCCGTAGCAGTTTTCTCCTTCCGTTTTGCCGCTTAGTTTGTCAACTCTTGAAGCAATCAGGTTTATACCGAGTTTTTTACATATAGGAGTCAGCAGGAACTCCGGTGACGCTGAAATAACCAAATCGCTTTCATTTTTGTTCTCTAAATACCATTTTTTAACATTATCACTATGAGTATCCCAAAACAAATTAACTTCGTCATCAATGTTTTTTATGCACTTAAAGAAAGAATAGAACTTTTCCTTAAATCTTGTCTTTGATATGTTCTTCAGCAGTGAAAATCTAAAATACATAAAACCCTGATACGGCAAATATTTAATTATCACCGGGTGTCTCCTAAGGCAAAAGTAATAAAAGTCTCTTGTGCTGTCGCCGTTATATATAGTTTTGTCAAAATCATATACATTCATATTCTTACCCTTTAATCCTTCTTTGAGAAAACACAGCCGCAGTAGTTTTGTCTGTAAAGATTATATTGTTTTGAAAGCTCTATGGATTTTTTGTAACCTTCGTTTTTCTTAAAATCAGAAAATAAAAACTTTACATCTTCACCTTCGGCAACATTTAAACCAATTGTATTCAGCTTCTCCGCTGATTTATGAGGACTGACTGAAAGCGTAGTCGTAAAATAGTCACACTCATGCTCTTTTGCAGTATTTAGTGCTTCTTCAAGGCGCATTCTAAAGCAAACAGTGCACCTGTCACCGCCTTCAGGCGCTTCTTCAAGACCTTTAATAAGCTCCAAAAACCTTTCATGGTCATATCTGCCTTCCGCAAATTCAACTTTATGTTTAAACGGCATTTCGGACAAAAGTCTTTTCTGCTCCTCCACCCTCTTTTTGTATTCATCAAAAGGAGAAATATTCGGATTATAATAGAAAAGCACTATGTCAAAATATTCCGTAAGGTAGCTTAAAACATAGCTGCTGCAAGGTGCGCAGCAGCTATGAAGCAAAAGGCGGGGCACCCTGCCTTCCGACTTTATTTTATTCAGTTCTTCTTTTAATAATAAACTGTAAGTTGTCATATAAAATCACACAAATCAGATTTTAAAATAATCAACAGCGCTTTCAAAGAGGCCCATATCATAATTGCCCGGTACGTTTTTGTAAAGACCGTAGCCAATTCTTTCGGAATGACCCATTTTACCGAGTATTCTGCCGTCGGGAGATGTAATGCCTTCAATAGCGCATGTAGAACCGTTCGGGTTAAAGTGAATATCGTTTGTCGGCATATCACCGAAATCAACGTACTGCGTTGCTATCTGACCGTTTTTCTTTAAGGTGTCTATCATATCGTCGCTTGCGATAAATCTGCCTTCACCGTGCGAAATAGGCACTGTATAAACATCTCCGACTTTACATTTTGAAAGCCACGGTGATTTATTAGATGCAACTCTTGTGCGTACAAGGCGCGACTGATGGCGCGCTATTGTGTTAAATGTTAAGGTCGGGCAAGTATCGTCAGTATCTATTATTTCACCGAACGGAACAAGACCAAGCTTTATAAGAGCCTGAAAACCGTTACAGATACCGCACATAAGACCGTCACGGTTTTTAAGTAATTCGTTTACGCCGTTTTTAATTTCTTCATTACGGAAGAACGCTGTAATAAATTTACCGGAACCGTCAGGTTCGTCACCGCCGGAAAAGCCGCCGGGGATAAATACTATCTGCGCGTCCGAAAGCTTTTTAGCAAAATATTTAACGCTTTCGGAAATATCATTTGCAGAAAGGTTTCTTATAACTATAATCTCAGGATCTGCGCCTGCACGGCTTAAAGCCTTCGCCGTGTCATATTCGCAGTTAGTACCCGGGAACACCGGAATTAATACGCGAGGTTTAGCTACGCCCTGTTTCGGAGCCACTTGCTTTGTGCTGAAGAAGCTAAAAGTCGGAACCGGTTTGTTGTCTGTCTTTATATTACAACTGTAAACACTTTCAAGTTTATTTTCATAAATATCGAGAAGCTCTGTAAGATCTACGCTTTCGCCGCCAAGTGTTATAGATTTTTCTGCTGTTACTTCGCCAAGAATAGTTCCAACTTCAGTGTCATCTGCAAGTTCTAATATAAACGAGCCGTAGTTATATCCGAAAATGTCATTTACACTTATGTCATCTGCAAACTTAAAACCGAGGCTGTTACCAAACGCCATTTTCATAATGCACTCTGCCACGCCGCCGTAAGAGGGTGTGTTTGCGGATATTACGCTGCCGCTTCTGACAAGTTTTGAAACCAAATCAAAGTTTTTAAGAAGTTCTTCCGTTTTCGGCAAGCCGTTTTCGTCAAGATCTGTTTTAAGTATAGCAACACGGTTTCCTGCCTTTTTAAATTCGGGTGAAATGATGTTATCTATGTTTTCTGTTGTAACCGCAAATGAAACAAGCGTAGGCGGAACGTCAAGCTTTTCAAAAGAGCCACTCATAGAGTCCTTACCGCCTATAGCCGCAATACCGAGTTGAAGCTGTGCACGGAATGCGCCGAGCAGAGCAGACATCGGTTTGCCCCAACGTTTCGGATCCGTCATCGGTTTTTCAAAGTATTCCTGGAACGTAAGATACGTTTCTTTAAAGTCCGCACCGCAGGCTATAAGCTTACAAACAGATTCTATAACAGCCATATATGCGCCGTGATACGGGCTTTTTTCGGAAATAAACGGGTTGAATCCCCATGACATCAGCGAGCATGTTTTGGTTTCTTTCTGCTCTGTTGATATCTTTGTAACCATAGCAGGCGGAGGCGTTAACTGATTCTTGCCGCCGAAGGGCATAAGTATGGTGCCCGCACCGATGGTTGAGTCAAAACGTTCGGAAAGTCCGCGCTTTGAACAAGCGTTTAAATCACCTGCAAGCTTTTTATATTCATCTGTAAAGCTGCCTGAAACAGCCTTTTCATAGTTTCCGGGAGCAGCTGTAATAATATTTATATGCTTCTGCGCACCGTTTGAATTTAAGAATTCTCTTGTTATATTAACTATAGTCTTTCCGCACCAGCTCATGGTAAGACGCGGTTCTTCCGTAACAACGGCTACAACCGTTGCTTCAAGATTTTCTTTTGCGGCAAGTGCTTTGAATTTATCAACATCGTCAGCCGCAACAACAACTGCCATTCTCTCCTGGCTTTCGCTTATAGCGAGTTCTGTACCGTCAAGGCCGTCATATTTTTTCGGAACAGCGTCAAGGTTTATCTTAATTCCGTCCGCAAGCTCGCCGATAGCAACGGATACGCCGCCTGCGCCAAAGTCGTTACAGCGCTTTATAAGAAGCGAAGCTTCTTTGTTTCTGAAAAGTCTCTGGAGTTTGCGTTCTTCCGGAGCATTACCCTTTTGAACTTCTGCACCGCAGTTTTCTATAGATTTTAAGTTGTGAGATTTTGAAGAGCCCGTTGCGCCGCCGCAGCCGTCGCGTCCTGTCCTGCCGCCCAAAAGTATAATAATATCTCCTGCTATGGGACATTCTCTGCGAACATTTTCTATAGGAGCTGCGCCAACAACAGCGCCAATCTCCATTCTTTTTGCGGCATAGCCGTCATGGTAGATCTCGTCAACCTGTCCTGTTGCAAGACCTATCTGGTTGCCGTATGAACTGTAGCCCGCAGCCGCAGATTTTACAAGCTTTCTCTGCGGAAGCTTGCCCTCGAGCGTTTCGGAAACGGGTCGTGTGGGATCTGCCGCGCCTGTAACTCTCATAGCGGAGTAAACGTAAGCTCTGCCCGAAAGCGGATCACGGATAGCGCCGCCAATACATGTTGCCGCGCCGCCGAAAGGCTCAATTTCTGTGGGATGATTATGAGTTTCGTTTTTAAACAGCAGGAGCCATTTTTCAGTTTTGCCTTCGGATTCAACATCTATTTTAACCGTGCAGGCATTTATCTCGTCAGACTCATCGAGTCCGTCAAGCTTGCCCTGGGTTTTTAAGTATTTACCTGCAATTGTCGCTATGTTCATAAGATTTATAGGCTTTGTAACGCCAAGCTCTTCTCTTACATTAAGATATTCATTATAAGCGTTTTCCAAAATCTTATCTTCGAATTTAACACTGTCTATTGTAGTTAAAAACGTTGTGTGTCTGCAGTGGTCCGACCAATACGTGTCAATCATTTTGATTTCTGTTATAGTAGGATCTCTTTGCTCTTTTACGAAGTATTCCTGGCAGAATTTGATATCATCAAAATCCATCGCAAGTCCGCGTTTATCAATAAAATCGCGAAGCTCACCGTCGCCGTATTTGCAGAATCCCGTAAGCACTTCGACTTCGTCGGGAATGTTATACTGCATCTTAAGCGTTTCGGGCATCTCTAAACTTGCCTCACGGCTTTCAACAGGGTTTATAACGTACTTTTTGAAGTTTTCAAGCTCTTCGGCAGTAAGATTTCCGTATAAAAGATAAACTTTAGCGCTGTGAACCGTCGGTCTGTCGCCCTGTGATATAATCTGAATACACTGTGCCGCAGAATCTGCCCTCTGATCAAACTGACCGGGCAAAAACTCAACGGCGAATACATTTTCCGCGCCGCGCGTATCAATTTCAGCGGAAGCCGTGTCCTGCTGCGGCTCGGAGAAAACAGTGCCTATAGCGTAATCAAAAAGCGCTTTTTCAATATTTTCAACGTCATATCTGTTTACAACTCTTAAATCTGTTAAATTCTTAATCTGTAAAAATTCTTTTGCATCGGAGAGCAAATCACGCGCTTCGTTTGCAAGTTCTTTTTTCTTTTCAACATATACTCTGTATACCATAATTTACCCCCTATAAGCAGCAAGTGCTTTTTTGCCTATATCTTTTCTGTAAAAAGCATTTTTAAAGCTTACTTTTTCAACTGTTGCGTAAGATTTTTCAATAGCCCTATCAAGTGTTTCGGCAATTTCAGTAACGCCCAAAACTCTGCCGCCGTTTGTCAAAAGCTTTCCGTTCTCGAGCTTTGCGCCTGCTACGAATATGCCGCTGTCATCTGAGGGCATTGTGATTTCAAATCCCTTTTCGTATGACTTCGGATAGCCTTCCGATGCCATTACCACACAGCAAGCGTATTCATCTGCAAATTTAACTTCTGCATCTGCAAGCTTGCCGTCCGATACAGCTTTCATAATATCAAACAAGTCGCTTTTAAGAAGCGGCAGTACAACCTGCGTTTCAGGATCACCGAAACGGCAGTTATATTCTATTACTTTCGGTCCGTCCTTTGTTATCATAAGTCCGAAATAGAGACAGCCCGAAAAAGGTCTCCCCTCTTTGTTCATAGCTTCGATAGTCGGAATGAATATTTTTTCCATACAATCTTTGGCTACTTCTTTTGTATAATAAGGATTCGGAGCAACCGTACCCATACCGCCGGTATTTAAGCCTTTGTCGCCGTCAAGCGCTCTTTTATGATCCATAGAAGATACCATAGGTACAATGGTTTTTGAGTCGGTAAAGCTCAAAACGGAAACCTCAGGTCCTTCAAGATATTCTTCAATAACAACTCTGCTTCCGCTTTCACCGAAAACCTTATCTTCCATCATGGATTTAACAGCTTCTTTTGCGTCCTCTCTCGTCTCGGCGATTATAACGCCTTTGCCGAGTGCAAGACCGTCCGCCTTAATAACGGTAGGTATCTTTGCGGTGTCAAGATACGAAAGCGCTTCGTTCATATCTTCAAAAACTTCGTACTGCGCCGTCGGAATTCCGTATTTTTTCATGAGATTTTTGGAAAACACCTTACTGCCTTCAATTATTGCCGCGTTTTTTCTCGGTCCGAAGCATTTTATACCCTTTGCTTCGAGCGCGTCAACAGCGCCTAAAACAAGCGGATCATCGGGAGCAACAACCGCGAATTCAATATTTTCTGATACTGCAAAATCAACTATTTTGTCAATATCCTTAGCTCCGATATTTACGCACTCTGCGTCTTTTGCAATGCCGCCGTTTCCGGGTACTGCGTATATTTTATCTATTGTTTTATTTTCTTTAAGTTTTTTAATAATAGCGTGTTCGCGTCCGCCGCCGCCGACTACCAAAACCTTCATAGCTCTCAAAATCCTTTCTTTAATTATGGGTATCTAAAACAGTTTTACACCTTACCCGAATGTGTAAGGTGTAATTCTTTAAGTATTAGTGATGGAAAAGTCTCATCTTTGTAAATGCCATAACCATATTGTATTTATCGCATGTTTCAATAACGTTATCGTCACGAATAGAACCGCCCGGCTCTGCAATATATGAAACGCCGCTTCTTTTAGCTCTCTCAATATTGTCGCCAAACGGGAAGAAAGCGTCGCTTCCGAGAGAAACGCCTGAAATCTTTGAAAGATACTCTTTCTGTTCAGCCTTTGTAAATTCTTCGGGTTTCTCGGAGAAAAGCGTCTGCCATACGCCGTCTGCCAATACGTCTTCACTTGTATCTGAAATATAAACATCAATGGCGTTATCTCTGTCGGGACGTTTAACTCCGTCTAAAAACGGAAGATTTAATACTTTTTCATGCTGGCGGAGATGCCAGATATCTGCTTTGCTGCCGGCAAGTCTTGTGCAGTGAATACGGGACTGCTGACCTGCACCAACACCTATTGCCTGACCGTCTACTGCGTAGCAAACGGAATTTGACTGTGTATATTTAAGTGTTATAAGTGAAATTATAAGATCGCGAACTGCTTCTTCGGGCAAATCTTTATTCTTTGTAACAATATCAGAAAGCAGTTCACGGTTTATCTCGAAATTGTTTCTGCCCTGTTCAAACGTGATACCGAAAACCTGTTTGCGTTCACGTTCTTCCGGAACATAGTTTTCGTCTATTTTTATAATATTATAATTACCGTTTCTTTTTGATTTAAGGATCTCGAGCGCATCGTCATCATATGCGGGCGCTATAACGCCGTCCGATACTTCTCTTTTAATAAGCTGTGCTGTAACTTTATCACACTTATCCGAAAGCGCGATAAAATCGCCGAAGGACGACATTCTGTCAGTCCCTCTCGCTCTTGCGTATGCGCATGCAAGCGGAGATGAATCAAGGTCATTTACATCATCAACAAAACAAGCTTTTTTAAGTTTATCCGAAAGCTTTGTTCCTACTGCCGCAGAAGTTGGGCTTACATGCTTAAAAGAAGTTGCGGCGGGCATACCGAGCGCACCCTTAATCTCCTTTACGAGCTGCCAGCTGTTAAAAGCGTCAAGAAAATTTATAAAACCCGGTCTGCCTGAAAGTATTTCAATCGGCAGATCAGAGCCGTTTTCCATAAAAATTTTCGCAGGTTTCTGATTGGGGTTACAACCGTATTTAAGTTCAAACTCCTTCACTTTTATCTACCTCCGTTTTTGTTTATAAGGCGGTTTTCAGTTTTTCCGCTTTCAAGGTCAATATATCTTACATAAAGAGAAACCTTATTGTTTTCGTCAAGGTTTGTCCAAAGCTCATCGGTAAACTTATCTATGTCATCGGGAATATTAACTCTTTCAGGCTCGCCCGTAAATGTGGGAATCGGGTTGCCGTCACAGTTATATGTATGGATAAACTGTCCTACGCCCGCAATCGGCGCATAAGAAAACGTGTATCTGTTGCAAGCAGTACCGTCAGCGTCAGCAGATTTTAAAATGCTGAGCTTATAAGTAAAATCATTATCATTAAAATCAATAATGCCGCTGATGCGGGGCGTTAAATTCGGTGCATCGGGCTCAAACTCGCGTGTTTCAAGCGCACTTTCAAAAGACTTTCCGTCTTTTATAAAATCATAAATAGTATCGGTCTGATCTCCGTTTGTAACAATTAAAGAGTTTCCGATTTTGCGTATCGGTGAATAAATAATAAGCGTAGGATCTGCAAGTTTTGAAGGATCGTATGCGTTTATTATAACTTCATCGCCTTTTTCAATAAAAACTCTGTTTCTGCTGTTTTCGCTTCTGCCCATTATAAAATAAGCTGTTACAGCCTTTTTGCCGTCCGCGCTCTTGCCTATTACAATTCCGCGGCCAACGTATGAATTTCCTTTTATAAGTTCTCCGATATTACCGGTTTTGTATACGTTCATATTAAAGGTTCTCCTTCTCTTTTTCCTCTTTCATTTCTCTTTGGATATCCTTGCATACTTTTTCGCAAGCTCTTGGCAAGATTATCCATTCAGCCCTCTCCATAACTCTTCTTTGAAGTATTTCGGGCGTATCGCCGTTTTTAACGGGAACCGATTTTTGAAGAATGATCTCTCCTCCGTCCGGTATTTCGTTTACAAAGTGTACTGTAGCGCCGGTAACTTTAACACCGTATTTTAAAGCGGCTTCATGAACCTTAATTCCGTAATAACCCTTACCGCAGAAAGACGGTATCAAAGAAGGATGAATGTTTATTATTCTGTTTTTATAAAGCGAAGTGAAGTTTTCGCTTAATATGCTCATAAATCCGGCAAGAACTATAAAATCTATTTTATTTTCTTTAAGAACGCGGATAACTTCTCTTTCAAACACCTCATTATCGCGTTCAGTCTTTACAACAACCTCAGTTTTAATTCCGTTTTCACGTGCACGCGTCAAAGCATAGGCGTTTGCATTATTTGAAAGCACGAGAACTATTTCACCGCTTCTGAGTTTTCTCTGCTTTTGTGCGTCTATAAGTGCCTGAAGATTTGTTCCCCCGCCGGAAACCAAAACGGCAATACGTACTTTTAGCATATTATCACGCTCTCTTTTCCTTCAATAATTTCACCGACAACATAAGCGTCTTCACCATTTGTCTGTAAGATTTTAAGTGCATTATCAGCATCTTCTTTTGAAACAACAATACTCATACCCACGCCCATATTAAACGTATTAAACATATCTCTTTCGGGAATATTGCCTGTTTTTGCAATTAAATCAAATATAGGCAAAATGCGTATAGCCGATTTATCAATTTTAGCAGTAAAGCCTTCCGGCAGTGAACGAGGAATATTTTCGTAAAAACCGCCGCCTGTTATATGTGATACTGCTTTAACTCTAATTTTGTCAAACAATGCAAGCATTGGTTTTACATATATTTTGGTAGGCGTCAAAAGGGTTTCGGCTATTGTTTTTCCTGAAAGCTCGGCAATGGGCTTTTTAATGTCGCTGTGTTCAACGTCAAACACTTTGCGTACAAGCGAAAAGCCGTTTGAATGAACGCCGCTTGACGGAAGGGCAATAATCACATCACCGCTTTTAATCTCTTTATTATTAAGAATTTTATCTCTGTCTACTATACCTACCGAAAAACCAGCAAGGTCATATTCGTCCTCGGGATAAAAGCCCGGCATTTCGGCAGTTTCGCCGCCGATCAATGCGCAGCCAGACTGAACACATCCTTCCGAAACGCCTTCAACGATAGACGCAACACGCTCGGGATAGTTTTTGCCGACAGCTATATAGTCAAGAAAGAAAAGAGGTTTTGCGCCGCAGCAAATGATATCATTAACACACATTGCAACGCAGTCAATACCGACAGTATTGTGTTTGTCAGAAAGAAAAGCAATTTTAAGTTTTGTTCCTACTCCGTCAGTACCGCTGACAAGCACAGGTTTTTTAATACCTGTCATATCAAGTT
Source organism: Clostridia bacterium (assembly GCA_017620205.1). GTDB lineage: Bacteria > Bacillota > Clostridia > UMGS1883 > UMGS1540 > UMGS1540. The sequence goes on from JAFZQX010000004.1 coordinate 46,963, forward strand.
CAAAAAGTCCGCCAAAACCGCCGATATCAGATAAAGCCCCCGATGTCATTGTTTTAGCGATATGCTTTTTCATAAGCTCAACAGCTTTGTATCCCGCAGTTATATCAACACCTGCGGCAGCATAGCTGTCTGATTTTGAATTATTCATAATTCCAATCCTTTCCGTAATTTTATTCTTTTCCGTTCCAGCAGTATGTGCAAAGGTTTTCGGGGTCTATACCTATAGCCTCAATAAGACCTTCCAGCGTCTGGAACTCAAGAGAATGGAACTTAAATTTATCACAAATACATTTTCTCATCTTTTTGCCGCGCTCTGTTTTGCCGTCTGCGTATTCCTGAAGATGGCGAACTCCCTCATCTCCTTCAAGCTCATCTATCGTCCTTCTTGCTATAAGATCCATATCGGACGTACTTCTTGAAAAGTTTAAATATTTACAGCCGTACATAATAGGCGGGCACGCAGAGCGCATATGAACTTCCTTTGCGCCGTTTGAATAGAGAAACTCAACAGTTCCGCGAAGCTGTGTGCCCCTTACTATACTGTCATCAACAAAGAGAAGCTTCTTGTCCTTAATAAGCTCGTGCACGGGTATAAGCTTCATTTTAGCAACTCTGTTTCTCTCCGCCTGGTTCTGAGGCATAAAGCTTCTCGGCCAGGTGGGTGTGTATTTTATAAACGGTCTTGCAAACGGAATTCCGCTTTCGTTGGCGTAGCCTATAGCGTGCGCAGTACCGGAATCCGGAACGCCGCTTACTGTGTCAACATCACATTTACCGCTTTCCCTGTCGTTTTTGGCAAGAATCTTACCGTTTCTGTTACGCATGATTTCAACATTTACGCCTTCATATTTCGAAGTAGGATAGCCGTAATATGTCCAAAGGAAAGAACAAATTTTCATTTTCTTTCCGGGAGGTGAAAGCTGTTCTATTTTATCTGCCGTAACTTTTACTATTTCACCGGGACCGAGCTCATATTCGTCTTCATAGCCAAGCTTTAAATATGCAAACGATTCAAAAGAAAGGCAGTGAGAGCCCTCTTTTTTACCAACAAGTATCGGAAGTCTGCCGACTTTATCTCTCGCGGCAATAATTGCGTCTTCAGTCATGATCATTATAGACGCAGAGCCGTCAATTGTGTCCTGAGCAAACTTAATACCGTCAACAAAATTATTTCTCTGGCTGATAAGCGCAGCAACCAGTTCCGTAGAATTGATCTTGCCGCCTCCCATAGCCGAAAACTGTGTTCCGTTTTGGGAAAGAATTTTATCTACTATTTCCGCAGCGTTATTTATTATTCCTATTGTTGTTATAGCGTAAGTACCGGTTGATGAACGGATTAAAAGCGGCTGCGGGTCAGTATCGCTTATACAACCAATTGCCACTTTACCTTTCATCTCATCTGTTATACCTGCAAATTTTGTCCTGAAAGGAGAATTTTCTATATTGTGAATATCGCGTTGAAATCCGTTTTCCTCACTGTAAGCAGCCATGCCGCCGCGTCTTGTGCCGAGGTGGGAATGATAGTCAACGCCGAAAAATGTGTCCAAAACGCAGTCCTGTTTTGAAACAGCACCAAAAAAACCGCCCATTGTTATTTCCTCCTGATTTTTTTTAAGCTTAAATCAATTAGCCAAGAAGACGCGTAATAACTTCTTTATAAGCGTCCTCAACACCGCCGAGATCACGTCTGAATCTGTCTTTATCAAGTTTCTCGTGCGTTACCGTATCCCAGAAACGGCATGTGTCGGGAGAAATTTCGTCGGCAAGTACAAGATTACCTTCGCTGTCAATACCGAACTCAAGTTTAAAGTCGATAAGTTCTATGTTTACATCTTTGAGATAATCTGAAAGCACTTCGTTTATTTTAAGAGAATAATCGGAAATAAGTTTGAGTTGTTCGGGCGTTGCGTATTCCATAGCGAGAATGTGATATTCGTTTACCATCGGATCGCCTAAATCGTCGTCTTTGTAGCAAAATTCCAAGACTGTTCTTTTCATTTTTGTGCCTTCCTCAAGACCCAATCTTTTTGCAAGCGAGCCTGCCGCAATGTTTCGTACAATTACTTCAAGAGGAACGATTTTAACTTTTTTAACAACCGTTTCGCGGTCTGAGATCTCTTCAACAAAATGCGTAGGGATACCGTTTTTCTCAAGAAGCTTCATTAAATGGTTGGTAACGCGGTTGTTAACAACGCCTTTGCCGAGGATTGTACCCTTTTTAAGACCGTTAAACGCAGTTGCGTCATCCTTGTAAGATACGATACAGTATCTTTCATCGTCTGTGGCATATACCTTTTTAGCTTTACCTTCGTACATTTGTTCTCTTTTTTCCATGACTGAATTCTCCTTTATATCTCAATTATTATATTTATCGACTATGGCTTTGTCTTTTTCAAGAACTTTTTCGTAGTTTTTATGTCTTTCGTCTTTAAGCTTTTGTGAAAGTATGCTGTCGCCTACTGCAATGATCTCTATTGCAAGAAGCGCAGCGTTTTTTGCGCCGTTTATACCTACTGTAGCAACCGGTATTCCGGGCGGCATTTGAACTGTTGACAAAAGTGCGTCCATTCCTTCGAGTGCGGAAGACTTTATCGGTATTCCAATAACGGGCAAAGTGGTATTTGCGGCTATAGCGCCTGCAAGATGCGCAGCCATACCTGCCGCAGCAATAATTGCTCCGAAGCCGTTTTCTTCAGCGCACTGAGAAAAGCTTTTAGCTTCCTCGGGTGTTCTGTGCGCCGAATATACATGTACTTCATACGGCACTCCGTAACTTTTAAGCGTATCAATTGCTTTTTCAACAACGGGCAAATCACTGTCGCTGCCCATAATTACAGCAACTTTTTTCATGGGTTTCAAACCTCTCTTTCAATTATGGGATAAAAAAACTTAAAGGCAGACTCATTAATTAGCATGAGCTGCCCGACAATCATATTAAATATTACTTGAATATTATACATGATTGTCGAAATTTTGTCAAGGAAGTGTAAACACAAAAACTGCATATTTTTTAATCGCGCAATCTGCCGTTTATTGTACTTTTTTACTTTCACTATACGGTTTCTTTTGCGCTGCTTTCACAGTACATGCATCTGTATACGCGGTTTTCTTTATCGGTAAGCTTAAATACATGCGGAATACCTCTTTCGGTAGATGTAATGCAACGCGGATTTTTGCATTTTATAACGTTTTTAACTACAGACGGGAGCTCAAGATGCTTTTTCTCTGTCCTTACGCCGTTTTTAATTATATTTACTGTAATATCAGGGTCTATGTAACCCAAAACGTCAAGATTTATGTCAATCTCTTTGTCAATCTTTATAATGTCTTTTTTGCCCATTTTCTTGCTGGGCACGTTTTTAATAAGCGCTACCGTGGAATTTACGTTATCAAGGTCTAAAAACTTGTAAATCTCCATGCTGTTGCCTGCTTTTATGTGGTCAATTACTATTCCGTTATTAATCGGGTCTATATTCATTTACTTAACCTCCAATAACTTCAAAATAAGTGCCATTCTGATAAATTTGCCGTTTTTAACCTGCTTGAAGTAACAAGCGCGCGGGTCGACGTCTACTTCCGTTGAAATTTCGTTAACACGCGGCAGCGGATGCATAATGCAGAGAGTTTTCTTTGCGTCTTCAAGTTTTTCGGGTGTTAAAATATACGTATCGCGAAGTCTTATGTAATCTGCTTCGTTAAAAAATCTTTCTCTCTGAACTCTTGTCATATACAAAATGTCAAGCTCGCTCATAACGCTCTCCATCGTACGCGTCTCAGTAAACTTAATATTCTGCGATCTCAAAATGTCTTTAAGATATTGCGGAATACAAAGCTCTTCGGGTGAAATTAAAACAATTTCAACGTTTTCATAGCGCGTCAAAGCCATAATAAGCGAATGCACGGTTCTGCCAAACTTAAGGTCGCCGCAAAAGCCTATTTTAATGTCGCTGAGTCTGCCGCATTCGCGTTTAATTGTAAGTAAATCGGTAAGCGTCTGCGTTGGGTGATTATGTCCCCCATCGCCCGCGTTAATAACGGGCACGCCTGCCGAAAAGCTCGCAGCAAGCGGAGCGCCCTCTTTTGGATGGCGCATAGCTATAATATCGGCATAGCACCCTACAGTTCTTACAGTATCTGAAACGCTTTCGCCTTTTGACGCGGAAGAGCTGTTTGACTCAGAAAAGCCGAGTACGCTGCCGCCCAAATCAAGCATAGCGGCTTCAAAGCTCAGTCTTGTCCTTGTCGAAGGTTCAAAAAAGAGCGTCGCAAGTTTTTTGTGTCTGCATTTTTCGTTATACTTTCCGGGGTTTTCTATTATATCATTAGCTGTGTCAATAAGCGCGTCAATTTCTTCTGTTGTAATATCAAGAATATCTATAAGATTTTTCATATAAATTCCCTCCAGCTGTCATCTGAAGGATTGTCACGAAACATCATAAGACCCTTTACCGATTCGCTCTTTATGTATCCTTTTTCGGCCGCCAAAGCAACCGTTGTATCAAAATCGGTAAGACTTGTGTTTTCAACATTTGCCTCTTTAAGTCTCTCAAGGCCTTTTTTCATACCGTATGTATAAATGCTTACAACGCCGAGTACTTCAGCGCCGAATTCACGAAGAGCGTCAACAACATCTATAACGCTGCCGCCTGTTGAAATAAGGTCTTCTATTACAACAACCTTCTGACCGGGCTTTAAGTCGCCTTCAATTTTATTTTGTCTGCCGTGATCTTTCGCCCCGCCGCGAACATAGCCCATAGGCATATTTAAAATATGACCTGCTATAGCCGCATGCGCGATACCCGCGGTACTTGTTCCCATTAAAACTTCGCACTCGGGGTATTTTTCTTTAACGGTTTTTGAAATAGCGTTTTCAACCTTGTCTCTGGCTTCCGGAGAAGTTAAAATAAGACGGTTATCGCAGTAAATAGGGCTTTTTATGCCGCTTGCCCAAGTAAACGGCTCTTCCGGTCTTAAAAACACAGCGCCGATTGAAAGCAGCGCACCTGCTATTTCGTTTTTCATTTTTTGACACAACCTTTCTCTGTTTTTATCCTACAAAATCATTAATCGCTTTTTCGTAAGCGGCTACGGGGTCTGCGGCCGCTGTAATAGAACGTCCTACTACAATATAGTCAGAGCCAAGCTCTTTAGCCTTTTCGGGTGTTGTAACTCTTGCCTGATCGCCTTTACTGTCACCGGCAAAGCGAACGCCGGGCGTAACAGTCAAAAATTCTTTTCCGCATACAGAATGTACTTCGGTTGCTTCCAGAGGCGAGCATACAACGCCGTCAAGTCCGCTGTGTTTTGCGCATTTTGCATAGTGCATAACGACTTCTTTTATAGGTTTATCTATAAGTAAATCGCTTTTCATTCTCTCTTCACTTGTCGACGTTAATTGTGTTACGGCAATCAGCAGAGGCCTCGTGCCGTCAGAGCGCGTGAGGCCTTCGAGTGCCGCTTTCATCATCTCTATTGTGCCGCCCGCATGAAGATTGCACATGTCAACATCAAATCCTGACAGTACTTTCATGCTCTTTTTTACTGTATTAGGTATATCGTGAAGTTTTAAATCAAGAAATATTTTATGTCCTCTGCTTTTTATTTCGCGAACTATCGGAGCGCCTTCCGCATAGAAAAGCTCCATTCCTATTTTAACAAACGGTTTTTTACCTCCGAAACTGTCAAGAAAATCAAGAGTTTCGGCTTTTGTGCTAAAATCGCATGCTATAATTACATCTTTACCCATCAGTGTGCCCCTCCTATTATTTCTTTTAAAGAATTTATACCGTATTTTTTCATGGCGTGCGGCAAATTTTCAATAATCTCTTTGCACGCATACGGATTTACAAGGTTTGCGGCTCCTATCTGAACGGCAGATGCACCGCAAAGCATCATTTCAATTACATCATCGGCAGTTGATACGCCGCCCATGCCCATTATCGGGATTTTTACAGCTTCATAAACTTCATAAACGCAGCGAAGCGCAACAGGCAAAACTGCGCTGCCCGAAAATCCGCCCTTTTTATTTGCAAGCACAGGTTTTTTTGTTTTAAGGTCAACTCTGAGTCCCAAAAGCGTATTAATAAGACTTAATCCGTCGGCTCCTGCTTCTTCACACGCTTTTGCTATTTCAGATATGTTTGTAACATTCGGCGTAAGCTTTATAAAAACAGGCTTTGTTGTAACCTTTTTAACTCTTTTAGTCACTTCTGCGGCAGACTCTGCGTTTGTTCCGAAGCTCATACCGCCGCCGTGTACGTTTGGACAGCTGATATTAACTTCAATTATCCCTACGTTATCTGCCTTATCTATCTTTTCACAGGAATACTCAAACTCCTCAAACGAAAAACCGCTTATATTCGCAATAACTTGTTTATTGTAAAACTCTTTCATTTTAGGAAGCTTGTCCGAAATCACAGCGTCAACGCCGGGATTCTGCAGCCCGACACTGTTGAGCATTCCGGATGTGCACTCCGCGATACGCGGCGTTTCATTTCCGAAGCGCGGCTCTTTTGTTGTGCCTTTTATGGAAATTGAGCCCAAAATATTTAAATCGTAAAAATTCTTAAACTCTTCTCCGAAACCGAACGTTCCGCTTGCGGGGATTACAGGATTAGATAATTGAAGTCCGCAAAGATTTGTGCTTATATCTACCATATAATCTCCTCCTTTAAAAGAACGGGACCGTCCTTGCAAATTCTTTTATCGCCGTATTTTGTCTTGCACGTGCATCCCATGCACGCACCGAAACCGCATCCCATTCTCTCTTCAAACGATAGTTGACCGCTTGTTTTGGTCTTATCACAAACGGCTTTGAGCATAGGTATAGGTCCGCATGTATAGAAGTAAGTATAATCTTCGGGGAAAATGTCGGTAACAAAACCTTTATTATGCGCAGAGCCGTCTGCCGTTGAAATCTTAACTTCTATTCCCAAATCCATAAATTCTTTTTCGTAAAAAATATCGTCTGCCGTATTAAACCCGAGCACCGCTGCGGGCTTTTTATTCTCTGATATAAGCTTTTTGGCAAGATTGTACATCGGCGGTACGCCGACACCGCCGCCGATTAAAAGCGGCTTATCTCCGCTTTTTGACGTGTCAAACCCGTTGCCGAGGCCGCACAAAACGTCAAGCTCAGTCCCGCTTTTGAGATCCGACATATATTCCGTTCCTTTGCCTACAGTTTTGTATATAATAGTAATTGTATCGCTATTATAGTCGCAAACGGAAATAGGACGTCTTAAGTAAAAGCCGTCAAGCTTAATATTTATGAACTGACCGGGCGCCGTAATTTTCGACGTATCACCCGAAAGCTTCATTTCAAAAACGTCTTTTGCTATATTTTTGTTTGATATTATTTTATGCATTAAAGTTTCCTCCATAGCGGATATCACCCGATACCGCCGTCATTTTGCAAACTCCGCAAAGCTTTTTGCCTTCAAAAGGAGTGCTTCTGCCGAGCGTTAAGAATTCTTCCGGGTTTACGGTAAATTCTCCCGATAAATCAAATACAGTAAAATCTGCCTTATCCCCTATTTCCAAGCTGTTTCCTATTCCAAAACGCTTCATGGCATTATCGTGCATAAGCGCCATAAGTTTTTGGAGAGATATCAAACCGGTTTTAACAAGATATGTATAGCATGCGGCAAATGATGTTTCAAGGCCTACTACTCCGAAAGGACTGCCTATAAGACCTTTACTTTTTTCTTCAACTGTGTGCGGTGCATGATCTGTTGCGATCATGTCAATAGTTCCGTCGCAAACACCTTCAATCAGCGCCTCTTTATCGGCACGGCTTCGTATCGGCGGATTCATTTTAAATCTGCCGTGGTTTTCAATATCGCCGTCGTCAAAGACCAAATAGTGCGGAGCAGTCTCACATGTTATATCAACGCCGTTTTTTTTCGCTTCCCTTATAAGCGCCACGCTCTCTTTTGTCGAGATGTGGCAAACGTGATATTTACAGCCTGTTTTTGCTGCAAGCGCTATATCGCGTTCTATCGGCTTCCATTCACTTTCGGAGCAAATACCGGGAATACCGCTTAGCTTTGCAAACTCTCCGTCATGTATAACTCCGCCATGTAAAAGCGAATTATCTTCACAGTGCGCCGAAATTATTTTACCGAGACTTTTAGCCTTTTTCATTGCGTTTTCCATCATTTCAGCACTCTGAACACCGCGGCCGTCATCGGAAAAACCAACAACCCTGCCAGCCATTGCGTTCATATCAGAAAGCTTTTCACCTTTTTCCCCGTATGTTATTGAACCAAATGGGTATACATTTACTTTGGCGTCTCTCTTTATTATTTCCTCCTGCAGCTTAAGCGTTTCGTCGCAATCCGGCACGGGATTTAAATTCGGCATTGGGCAAACAGAAGTAAAGCCACCGTGCAGAGCCGCGTTTGTACCGCTTAAAACTGTTTCTTTATAAGAAAATCCCGGCTCTCTCAGATGCACGTGTACATCAATAAGACCCGGGAATAAATATGCATTATCAAAATTATATACAGTTGTGTCCGCAAGCGGAGACAAAATCGGAGATACGCCAGCTATGGTACCGTTTTTTACATACATGTCCGATACCATGAATTTGCCGTTTTTATAAATATTTGCGCCTTTAATTATGTAATCCACCTGACATACCTCCTAACCTTATATATTCTATCATATTAAAGCAAATATGTCAAGCTTTAGCAACGTTATATTTTTTCTTATACGCTTCGTATTTTTCTGTAAACGATGTGTTATTGCTCTTCATCGAATTCATGAACTCGTGTCCGCTGTAAGAGTCATTCTTTAACTGCAGAATAGAAACAGCTATATTTGAGCAATGGTCGCCAATTCTTTCAAAATTATTGATAATATCTGAGAAAACAAATCCGGCTTCTACGCTGCAGCCGCCCTTCTTAAGTCTTTCAATGTGGTTGTTTTTAAGAATAATCTTAAGTCTGTCAACAACCTGCTCCAAAGGCTCAATTTGAAGTGCCAGATCCATATTGTTTCCGTTAAAAGCATCAACCGAGAGAGTTATTATCTCGTCAACAGCGGCGCCCATGGTTTTAAGCTCTGTCAACGCATCATCGGACAGCGCAATCTTTTTGTCGTTTATCTCCTGTGCAGCCTGTGCAATATTTAAAGCATGGTCGCCTATTCTCTCAATATCACCTATAAGGTGAAGAAACTCGGTTGCCTGACGGCTGTCATCAACGTTCATATTATGTTGTGTGAGTTTAATAAGATACGAACCGAGCTTATCCTCATACATATCGGTTTTATTTTCGCCCTCGACTATATAGTCAAACTCCTCGTTGCTGTAATTTTCAAGCAAATCAATAGATTTTTTAAGCATATCCTGAGCTTTCAAAAACATCTTAATTGTAACCTCACGCGCCTGTGAAACGGCAAGAGAGGGAGAATCAAAAAATCTTTCGTCAAGCAAATTGAATTCATCGTCTTCTTTGCCTTCGGGTATAATCCTGCACGCAAGTTTTTCAAGCTGCTTGTAAAACGGGAACAGTATCAAAACCTGAAACGCTTTGAATATAGTATTGAAAAGCGCTATTCCAAAAGGATTAGCATTGGTAGAAAGAACACCTATATAGTTTTTCAGGAAAACATAAAACAGCATGAAAACAGCTGCACCGATAACGTTATATGAAAGGTGGAGCGCCGCAACGCGTTTTGCAGATTTATTTGCACCAATACCGGACAAAATTGCAGTGATACAGGTACCTATATTCTGGCCGAGCACAATCGGAACAACGGTAAAATAATTAATGGGGATAGACATAGAAAGTGCCTGTAAAATACCTATTGATGCAGAAGAAGACTGGATAACGGCAGTAACCAATGTTCCTACCAAAATGCCGAGTAACGGATTTTGGAAGAGAACCAAAAGGTTTTTAAAGGTTTCATTGTCTTTAAGAGGTGCAACGGCGTCAGACATTGTCTGCATACCGAACATAAGCACCGCAAACCCTATGAGCATAAGGCCCAAATCTTTCTTTCTGCTCTTTTTCTTCATTAAGATAACTACGCCGATTAGAGCAAGTATCGGTGAAAAAGCAGTGGGGTTTAAAAGCTGCATGAATATATTGCCACTGCCGGAAATACCCGTAAGTGACAAAATCCAGTTTGTTATAAGCGCGCCGACGTTTGCGCCGATAATCACACAAACAGATTGCGAAAACGTCATGATACCGGAATTTACAAAACCGATTATCATTACCGTTGTAGCGGATGAAGACTGCATAACCGCAGTAACGGCAGCACCGAGTAAAAGTCCTTTAAAAGGACTTGAAGTTAATTTTTCAAGAATTGACTTCATTTTACTGCCTTGACTCTTCTCAAGAGCATCGCTCATAACACGCATTCCGTATAAAAAGAACGCAAGTCCGCCTATCAATTCAAGAATTTGTAAGATACCAAATCCTCCCACTTGGCTCTCCTCCTTTTGTTCATATCATCTCTCTATAAATCAAACTATTTAATTGAAACTGCTTTTTTAATTCCTTCCAAAACGGAATACGGTATTTTCATATCGCCGAGACCGGTTCCGATAGATATATGCGGTTTCATATCTGCATGAAAATCCGTGCCGCCTGAAACACAAAGATCAAGCTCCTTTGCAAAAGACATAAACTTGTCCTGCATTTCGGGCGTATACTCGGTATAATAACCTTCAATACCGCAAAGGCCAAAACTTTTAAGTTCTTTTAAGTACTCAAAAAGCTCTTCATCGCTTTTCTGCAAATGATGAAGATGCGCTGCAAAAGCAGCACCGCCGGCGTCTTTAATAACAGAAATGCACTCCTTAGCGGTAAAGTGCTGTATTGTACAGAAACAAGGCTTTCCGCTGCCGAGATATTTATCAAAAGCTTCTTTAACACTTCCGATATAACCCATTTTAACCATTGCCTTAGCAAAATGTGCACGGCCCAGAAGCATACCTCCGGCTTCTGCCCGAGCGTCTTCTTCGGTAATATCAAAGCCGCACTCTCTAAGTTTTTCGCAAGTTATCTTGTTTCTGAGTTTTCTGTTTTGTCTGACAGCTTCGAGCCCGTCCGAAAACTTTGGATTGTTTATGTCAATATAGTACCCCAGAATATGCAGCTCTGTATCAGACTTTGCAGACATCTCAATGCCGGGAACAACTTCTATGCCGTGTTTTTTGCCTGCTTCTAAAGCTTCAGAAACTCCGTCAATTGTGTCATGATCTGTAAGTGCCACGGCAGACAGCCCTTGCTCTTTTGCATGACATACAAGTTCGGCGGGCGTCATAGAACCGTCTGATTTATTCGAATGTGTGTGTAAATCAATACATCTTCCGTCCATATGCCTTGCTCCTAATCGGCAATTCTATCAATGACTTCAAGCATCGGATTATCGGGGTAGTTTTCTATTGCGCCCGCATCACATGCTGCGGCAAGTGCCGGATCCATCGGAATTCTTGCAAGAACCTGAAGTTCTTTTTCGCCCGCAATTTTGTCTATATGGCTTTCGCCGAACACTTTAATCTCTTTTCCGCAGTCGGGACACTTAACATAGCTCATGTTTTCAACTATACCGAGTACGGGAATGTTCATCATTTCAGCCATATTAAGAGCTTTTTCAACAATCATTCCGACAAGCTCTTGCGGAGAAGTTACAACGATAATGCCGTCAACGGGAATTGACTGAAAAACCGTAAGCGGAACATCTCCCGTTCCGGGAGGCATGTCTATAAACATAACGTCAACATCGCCCCAAATTACGTCTGTCCAGAACTGTTTAACCGTTCCTGCGATTATCGGACCACGCCATACAACGGGATCTGTTTCGTTTTCTGTCAAAAGATTTAATGACATAACAGATACACCGCCGTTTGAATGCATCGGGAAAAGGCCCATTTCATTCCCCTTTGCTCTGCCCGAAAGTCCGAACATTTTAGGAATTGAAGGACCTGTTATATCAGCGTCGAGGACAGCCGTCCTTTTGCCGCTTTTTGAAGCGGCAGAAGCACAGAGCGATGTGACAAGAGATTTTCCCACGCCGCCTTTGCCGCTGACTATTCCTATAACTTTTTTAATCTGTGAAAGATTATTCGGTGCCTCAATAAAGCTCTCCGCATTTCTCTCTCCACAGTTTGCGCCGCATGTTTCACAGTTGTGTGTACATTCTTCGCTCATAGTTTTCAACCTTTCTTACATTATATCTAATATAAAATATCCAATTAATCTGCATTTTATTACAATATAGTTAATGATATCACAAAGGCATTAAACTGTCAAGAAAGAGCGTTTTAAATAATACACAAAAAAAGCGGTTTAAAACCGCTACATCATATCAAAATTTTCCGTCAGTTTATTGATAGCCTTTTTTTCAATTCGCGATACGTATGAACGTGAAATACCCATCTCTTTGGCAATCTCTCTCTGTGTTTTTGCTCTCCCGCCGTAAAGGCCGTATCTCTTTTGTAACACCTCGGCTTCCCTGCCGCTTAATACGCTTTTGATAATCCTATATAAATATGACACTTTATCTTTTTGTTCAATTCTTTCCGTCATTTCTCCGTCATCACTTTGCAAAACATCCATTAAACTCACCTCGTTGCCTTCCTTGTCAAAACCGATAGGCTCATTTAAAGACACTTCATTTTGAAGTTTTTTTCCGGATCGCAGCACCATTAAAACCTCATTTTCAATGCAGCGCGCCGCATAAGTTGCGATTCTTATTCTTTTATCGGGTTTATAAGTCGACACAGCCTTAATCAAACCGATTGTGCCTATTGATATCAAATCATCGTTTTCGATTCCGCAGCCGCTGTATTTTCTCGTCACATGGGCTACAAGACGGAGATTATGCTCTATAAGTATATTCTTAGCAGCCATATCGCCTTTTGCGTACAGGTCCAAATACTTTTCCTCTTCATCTTCCGACAGCTGAGGCGGAAACGAATTGCCGCCGCTGACATATGAAAACATAAAAACATTTTGAAACAAGTATCCTAAAATATGTATCATCAAAGAACTACACCTCCCGCAATATAACAATATGATATGCAGAAGGGATCTTGTCTGTGCGTGTCCTTCCCTAATTCACAAAAAATTCACTGTTAGGCTATTGTAATATCTCATATTATCTGTTATAATTTAAAATAAGCTTTATTTTCAGAAAGGCAAGATACAAAATGAGTACAAACCATAAAACAAGCATCGGCGGTCAGGCGCTTATTGAAGGCGTTATGATGCGCGGGCCTAAAACTACAGCGATGGCAGTTCGCAATCCCGAAGGCGAACTTGTAATAGAAAAATGGGATACGGAAGGCATAAACAAGCCTAAAATATTAAAGCTTCCGTTTATAAGAGGCATATTTAATATGATAGACAGCCTGCGTTTTGGCTACAAATGCCTTATGCGTTCAGCCGAAATAGCCGGTTTTGAAGAAGAAGAAAAAGAAACGAAAAGTCACGGTCTTATTATGGGTCTTTTGATGACAATAAGTTCAGTTGTTGCAGTTATAATTTCAATAGGACTTTTTATGTGGCTTCCGGCAAAGCTGTATGAGCTTACGGGGTTAAGTAAAGATTCGCGTTTTCTAAGAAGCGCTTTTGAAGGCGTAGTTAAAATAATTATTTTTATTCTGTACCTTCTCTTAACATTGCTTATGAAAGATATCCGCAGAACATTTTCTTATCACGGTGCGGAACACAAAACGATTTTCTGCTACGAAGCAGGATTACCTCTTACGGTTGAAAACGTAAGAAAACAGCGCCGCTTTCACCCCAGATGCGGAACATCGTTCCTTATCCTTGTGCTTTTAGTCGGAATTTTCGTTTCCATGATAATCCCGGCTTCCCTGCCTGCGTATATCAGAACGCCTATAAAACTACTCCTGCTGCCCGTAATAGTAGGCATCGGTTATGAGCTTATAAAACTGGCAGGAAGACGCGACAACCTCTTTACTAAAATCATTTCCGCGCCCGGCGTATGGCTTCAGCATATAACAACAAGAGAACCGGATGACAGTATGATAGAAGCTGCTATTGCCGCTATGAACGAAGTAGTTACGGGCAATCCGGAGGATGACAAATGGTAAAAACAGTTTCGGACGTTTTCAATGAAGCTAAAAGCCAAATAGATAAAAGCGATATATCTTCCCTGCTCTGTGATTTGTTAAGCTGTGACAGAGCAGGGTTGCTTTTAAATAAAGACAGAAATCTTACGGAAAACGAATATAAAACGCTACAGAAAAACATTTCTTTAGCAAAGTCGGGAATGCCGATTGCGTACATAACAGGCAAAAAAGAATTTTACTCTTTGAATTTTGAAGTTACGCCCGATGTACTGATTCCCCGTCCCGATACGGAAATGCTCGTGGAATTTGCAATAAAGCATGCAAACGGCAAAAAAGTCCTCGATTTATGCACGGGCAGCGGATGTATAGGACTCAGCGTGGCGCACTACACGCATTGTGATATAACACTTGCCGATATTTCCGAAAAGGCTTTGAAGATTGCAAAAAGAAACGCTGAAACCTTAAATATCGACGCAAAAGTGATAAAAACAGATATACTTAAAGATGACATTAAAGGAAAATATGATATTATTCTTTCAAACCCACCCTATATCGAAAGTGAAATCATTCCGACGCTCGATAAAAACGTATGCGATTTTGAGCCGCACCTTGCGCTGGACGGCGGAGTCGACGGGCTTGATTTCTATCCTGTCATAGCCGCCAAAGCCGCAAAAGCGCTTTTAAATGACGGAATTTTAGCGGTAGAAATCGGATATACGCAAGGCAAACAGGTAAATGAAATCTTCAAAAAATTCTTTAAAGAAACAGCAGTTTTAAAAGACCTTGCGAAAAACGACAGGGTAGTTATTGGAACACATCCCATAACTTACATTTGAATACAAACCGGTGCTTTGTTATACTTAAAACCAAAGGGGGTTTTAACATTGAAAAAAGCATCGGTTTTTATTTTAATTCTGTTTATGCTGTTTCTTAACTCGAAAGCAGATACGGCTTACACAGTTCAAAGCGGTGACAGCTTGTGGAAGATAGCAACCAAATTCGAAACCGGGATCAGTGAACTTAAATCCGCAAATCCGCAGATTAAAAACGCAGCTTTGATTTATCCCGGAGATGTGCTGACTATTCCGTCATCAGACGTTTCCACTGCCGAATTTGAAAACGAGGTTATACGTCTGACAAACGAAGAAAGAGCAAAATACGGGCTCCAGCCTCTGCAGCGGGATTGGGAACTATGCAGAGTTGCACGGTATAAATCAAAAGATATGCAGTTAAACCGTTATTTCTCACATCAAAGTCCGGTTTACGGCACGCCGTTTGAAATGATTAAGAACTTCGGTCTTTCATACCGTGCCGCGGGAGAAAACATCGCAGCGGGTTACCGTACGCCAAAAGCTGTTGTAAACGGATGGATGAATTCATCAGGGCACAGAGCAAATATTCTTAATAAAACATATACTCACATAGGTGTTGGTTTTGCAAAAGACGGATACTATTGGACGCAGATGTTTATTTCACGCTGAATCTAACCAAAAAGCACTCCGGCAGCCCGAAAGCTGCCGGAGTGCTTTTTAAATTAGGAGTTATTTGAGAGATAATTTACTGAAACTTAGTTGGTGTATCTTCACCAAGCACAACGGGAACATCAATTATATCACCGTTTCTGTTAATCTTAAAATTCAGAGTGTCACCTGCTTTATGCTTATCTCTTACATCGTTTAAAGCTGAGTCAGATTCAATTATCTCGCCATCGCATTCAAGAATTATGTCACCTCTCTGAAGTCCTGCATTATCGGCACCTGTACCGGGAGTTACGTCTATTATAACAAGACCTGCGGAAGGCAGATTGTAATAATAAGCTTCCTGTTCAGATATATAACGGTACTGTATGCCAACAAGAGGACGTCCTTTAACATAACCATAATCCATAAGGTCTTCTATTATGGGTTTTGCTTCCGAAATCGGTATTGCAAAGCCAAGACCCTCTACCATGCTCGAAGCAACCTTAACAGAATTAATTCCGATTACTTCGCCGTATTCGTTAACAAGCGCGCCGCCGGAGTTTCCGGGGTTTATTGCAGCGTCTGTCTGAATCATATTATAACTTCTGCCGTCAACGGTAATCGTTCTGTTAACTGCGCTTATAATACCGTGTGTAAGCGAACCGGCAAACTCCATACCAAGCGGATTGCCGATGGCAACAACTTTTTCGCCCGCTTCAAGCTTTGTACTGTCTCCCAGAACTGCAACAGGCAAATTAGGGGCGTCTATTTTAATAACAGCCAAATCCGTTCTTTCGTCGGCACCAATCAAAGATGCATCATATTCGTCGCCTGTATTTAATACTACCTTAACGGAAGTAGCGTTTTCTATAACATGATAGTTAGTTATAATATGGCCTTCGGCTGAGCATATAACACCGGAACCGCTTCCTGTTGACGTCTGCGCAGAAAAGAAGCCGCGTCCTTGTATTTCACTGACTACTCCCACAACGCACGGACCCACAGTTTTTCCTATTTCAACAGTTGAAAGAGGTGTTTTTCCGTCTTCCCTTGCTGCCTCCTCTTTATATACAACCTGAGTTGCGCCCGTGGTGTCGGAGGTTACCAAATTGGCGGAAGGTTTTTTGTGCTCATCTTTTGCTGTCTTTGTAATCTCATTTCCCCAAATTGAAGGTATAACAGGTGACACCAAAGAAAACACGAGAGCGCCGACAACTGCGCTGACAGCTGAAACAAGCCATGTTTTAGGCTTTTTCTGTTTTTTGGCAACGTTTTTTACCATCCTGTTTGTCGGAACGGGATAAAGCTCGCCTGATTTATATCTGTAAGTTGAATCGCAGTCATTGTCAAGCACTACGCAATGTTCTGCATTCGTTTTCTCTTCGGAATTTACATCACCTGCCGGGTTGTTTTCCGAATCCTGTAAAGTGCCGTTTTGATTTAAATCTTCATTTTGTGTTGAGTTTTCATAAAAATCATCCATAACAGAAACCTTGCCTTTCTTTAGTTAAGTTCTTATTATTGTGTTAAGATAAGGTAAACCTTAACCTAAAATCTTATCTTGATATTATATTACCAAACAAATATTATCAATGTATGAACAAACTTTAAATATTTAATGTGATTTTTTTAATGTAAATGTAAATCTTGCCCACCTGTTTATTTCGCTTTCAGCCCAGATCTTCTCATCGTGCGCTGTAATAATGCCGTGAACCATATAAAGGCCGAGTCCCATTCCCTTTTTGTCATAGCTTCTGGATTTATCGGTTTTATAAAACCGTTCCCAAATGTGAGGAAGCTCCTCTTCCGAGAAGCCGATTCCCGAGTTTTCAACAGAAACCGTAGTTTTATTGCCCGTTTCATTTACGTTTACTTTAATATATCCGTTCTTAACATTAAACTTTATTGCATTATCAAACAGATTTGTTAAAACCCTTGAAATTGCATCCTTATCAGCAAGAACAAGTTCATTGTCATCGTAAAGATTTAATTCAATATTCAGCTGCTTATCGTTTATTTGTTTTTCAAAACGCAGTATTGTAACCCTTATAAGCTCGTTTATATCAAACTCTTTTATGTGCAGTTCAAGTGTGCCGGCGTCAATACGTGCAAGCTCCAAAAGCTCTGAAACCAGGCGTGCAAGCCTTTTTGTCTCATCAAGAACAATTCGAAGGTATTTTTCTTTACTGTCATCAGGTATCGTGTTGTCAAGTATTCCTTCGACAAAGCCGGATATTGTTGTCATGGGCGTTCTTAGCTCATGAGATACGTTTGCAATAAAACTCGAACGCATGTTTTCAAGATCTTTCAGGCTTTTTGTCATCATATTAAAGTTTTTTGTAAGCTCGCTTATTTCTGTTTTTCCATGCACCTCAGGCACTTCAACATCAAAATTGCCATCTGCTATCTGCTTTGCGGCACGGCTGATATTAGCAAGCGGCTTAGACACTTTCTTTAAATAGAAAAGCGAAATAAAGAGAGCCAAAATAACAGCCGCCAAAAGCGTTAGAAGCATTATTTTAAAAACATGATACTTATACCTGTTTATTTCCGGCACAGGCATTGCTACAAAGGTTGCGCCCACCACGCTGCCGTTATACTCCATCGGCTTCCCGACTGTAAGGTATGTGTTGTTATAAACTCCGTCAAAATCACCCAGCTCTATAGACTCACCGCCCGCAAGCTCCTTCTTGGCAAAGTCGGTTGTGATTTTTGAAACATCCATAAACTGATTTGCATTTTTACTCGTCATAACATTCCCGTATTGATCAATAACAAAAATAACGCCGTTTATTCTTTCACTCGCGTGGTTAATTGTTATATAGTAAAAATCGCTCAAATCATCAGCGTCTGTATACTGTCTGTTATTAATATAATATATAGTAGTTTCGTTAACTCTCTCAGCTTCACTCTGAAGCATCTTACTTCTGTCGTTTATAAGATAATTGTCTAATATACCGAGCAGTAAAGTAGAGCTTATTGTTAAAACAAGAATTGTTATAATAAAGTTTACAAGTGTAATTCTTGCGTAAATCGAACGCAGCAAATCATTTCACCTCAAATTTATATCCAACGCCCCAAACAGTTTTAAGCGACCAGTTTTCGTTTACGCCTTCAAGCTTTTCGCGAAGTCTTTTAACATGAACATCAACAGTTCTGGAGTCACCGTAATAATCAAAGTCCCAAACATCTTCAAGAAGCTGTTCTCTTGTAAACACTTTGTTCGGATGCGATGCAAGAAAATATAACAGTTCAAGCTCTTTGGGCGGAACATCAATTACCTTATCTCCTATTTTAAGCTCATAATTAGTAATGCTTATGTAAAGACCCGGAAGCGAAACATCTTTTTGCTCATTTTCACTATTGGTGTCGTATCTTCTCAAAACAGCCTTTATACGTGCCGCAAGTTCTTTTGCTTCAAAAGGTTTAACTATATAGTCATCAGCGCCCATCTCAAGGCCCAATACTTTATCAAACGTCTCCCCCTTTGCCGTAAGCATAATAATAGGCACGTTGCTTTCGGCTCTGATTTCTCGGCAAACTCTTATACCATCTATTTTCGGGAGCATTATATCAAGAATAATAAGGTCCGGTGAAAATGATTTATACTTCTGAAGCGCCGCTTCGCCGTCATAGGCAAAATCAACCTTAAAACCTTCTTTTTTAAGATAAAGACCTATAAGCTCGCATATATTTGTATCGTCATCAACAACTAGAATTTTAAGCTCGTTCATGTCTAATCCCCCATTTTTATATTATTATATTAAGTATATCACAAAATTTAAGTAATTTAAATACTATTTTAAACAAATTTACAGTCATTTAACAAAAAAACAAGCCGAAACAATTTCAGCTTGTTTTTAAATATGTTAAACATTTAAAATCTTATCGTATTCCAAATACCTGTTATACGCCTCTGTATAATCGGTACCCGTAGGTTTATATACCTTGTCAACCTCTATTTTCTTTGCCGCTTCCTCAACGCTTTCAAAAACGCCTGCACCGACGCCCGCAAGTATTGCAGAGCCGAGACACGCCGTTTCATTATTCTTAAGTGTAACAAGCGTTTTGCCCGTCATATCTGCTTTGATGCCGCACCACAAAGGACTCTTCGCTCCTCCGCCCATGGCTCTTATCTCAGCAACGTCAAGCTTTAAATAGTCAAGATTACTTTTGAGCATGCACGAAACAGATTCCATTACAGCTCTTGCAAAATGAGCTCTTCCGTGTTCGGGTGTTATGCCCGTAAAGCTTGCCCTTGCTTTGGGATTATATTTAGGCATAGTAGACCCGCAAAGATACGGAAGAAATGTAACGCCGTCACAGCCGGGAGCAATTTTTTCAGCCATCTCGTCTATTTCTTTAAAAGATAAATCCTCACAGAATGCGTTTTTAAACCATTTCAAAGCCATTCCCGCCGTAGGGCTCCACGAAAGCAGGCAGTATTTATCGTCGTAATTGTAGTGACACGGTACTATGCTTGCTTCGTCATACTCCGGAACATTATCGGACGGCATGAAAATAACCATTGTAGTGCCCGTCATTTCGCTGACGATACCTTTTTTAATAACACCCGCACCGATAGCACCCGCTATCTGGTCAATCGCGCTTGTTACAACCTTTGCCTCGTCAAATTCACCTACGCAGACTCCGCTTCCGACGAGTTCGGGCAGCATATCCTTTGAAACCGAAATGAAATCAAGCATCTCGTCCCACCACTGGGCCTTTTTAATGTCAAAATAAATTGTTGACGACTGCAAAGTTTTTTCGGAAACGAATTTACCCGTCATTTTATAAAGAATATAGTCTTCCAAAAGGAATATTTTCTTAGTCTTCGCCCACACCTCGGGTTCATGTCTTTTAACCCACAAAAGCTTGCATGCAGGCCAAGTTGCCGTAATTTCAGGCTGACCCGTAATTTCATAAACTTTTTTTCTTCCGAAATGCTTTTCTATAATTTCCGTTTCTTCGGTTGCACGGTTATCAAGCCAAACAATTGCTTTTCTTACGGGTGTACCGTTTTCATCGGTCAGAATAAGCGTTTCGCACTGTGTATCTACGGCAATAGCGTCCATAATACCGTTTTTGGATTTTGCCCCCAAAATCTCGTTTCTTGTTATTTCCCAATACTGCTCCGCGTCAAACTCTACTATATCGCCTTTGGTCTCAAGCGTATAGTCTGCAACGGATGAAGATATCTCTTCAAGATTTTCGTTAAAAACGGCTGTCTTTATAGAGGTTGTACCTATATCGATACCCATTAAATTCATTTAAATGTCCTCCTATTTATTGGCGTTTAATCTCTCGCCTACAGCACCGCCCGGATGAATCAAAGCAAACTGCTCATTTTTAAATCCGGTCTCTTCGATAAGCGCTGCCTGAAGCGTATGGAAAATCATGCAAAGCGCCGTAGTTGAAGTTGTGCCCTGTGAATTATATTTATCCGTTTCACGGTTTACATGCTGGCAAAGAGCAACGTCCGCTTCATTTGCAAGTATTGAATCCATATTTTCAGTTATTGAGATAATATGTACGCCTTTTGCTTTGCATATATCAAGAATCGGCAAAAGTTCTTTTGTTTTGCCTCCGCGCGACGCAAACACCATAACGTCGCCCTCCTGCAAAAATCCCGTACCGCCGTGAACGGCTTCTGCCGGAGAAACAAATTTTGCAGGCTGTTCAATACAGCACATAAGGTGTGCAAAGTGCTGACAAACTATGCCCGAATGACCGCAGCCCGATGCGCCTATGCGCGGAGCGTTTTTAAGAAGCTCAACAGCTTTCCCGAATGCTTCCTCATCAAAATAATCGAGCATTTCAGTTATACATTCGCTTTCTATTTTATAAGCGTTTTTAGCCGCTTCCAAACTTTCTTTCTTCATTATACTTACACCAACCTTTTATTATTTATGAAGCTCGTCCCATGCTTTGCGGAGATTATAAAGCATTTCTTCAACCATTGCGTACGGATCTGCTGCTTTAATAATACCGCTTGTAGAGCCTGTAGCCTGTGCACCGAGTTTAATTGTGTTATAAACGTCCTGTCCGTTTGAAATTCCTGCGCCCTGAAGCACCATTATATCGGGATTTATCTCTTTTACTATTCTGATAGTTTCAAGAACGTAGTTGCTGTCACTTGTCTGACCTGTACCGATAAGCTCTGTCGGCTCAGCAACTATAAGGTTAGGCTCCATTTTAGCAATCTTTTTAACGTCTTCAATAGTATCTGCACAAACGATAGTACCGAGACCAACTTCATCGGCGCGTTTGATTGTCTTTTCAATTTCTTCCATAGAGATGGGTTTTTCAGCGTGATTCAGCATAACGCCTACCGCGCCTGCCGCTTTAACAGCTTCAGGCAGAACACTGCCAAGGCCTCTGCCTACGGGCAAGGAATCCATATGCTGTGCGAAAACGAGTATTCTCTCTGTATTATCTGCAAGAAGCCTGATATCTGTATACTGCGGTGTTACGATAACGTCCAAATCGTATTTCATAGCTGTTTTGTCTATTACTTTCGCAAGTTTCAGCATTTCCTCTCCGTAAAGATATGCCTTAGGGCCTATTTCAAAATAAGGCGCTTTAATTTTTAATCCTTTATACATGCAATTAATCCTCCCAACAATTATTTAAAATATATCTTAGTTATTATATAATAAACGGATAGACAAGTCAAGTAAACTTTATATTTTTAGGTGTTAAAAATAAACAAATATTTAAACGAGATCAAAACACAATATATAGGGGTGATACAAATTTTTTAAAACTACATATTGACAACAGACACTATATATGCTATAATACAAAATACACGGACACAATCTGTATGATTTTACATTACATAAAGAGCATATCTTGGTTTGCCGGCACAAGATATGTCATTATTCAACTGCCGGCGGAAGGGGAAAATGAAAATGTATAAAGTTATGAAAAGAAATGGCAAACTCGTTGATTTTGACATATCAAAAATCAGCGCCGCCATCGCAAAAGCGTTTGACGCTCTTGACAAAAATTCTCATCCTACGGTTATCGACATGCTCGCTCTGAGAGTTACAAGTGACTTTGAAGACAAAATCAAAGATGACATTATAACAGTAGAAGATATTCAGGATAGTGCAGAACGCGTACTTAGCCAAGCCGGATATGAAGACGTTGCAAAAGCTTACATTCTCTACAGAAAAATGCATGAAAACGTTCGTAACGTTAAAGAATCCATGCTTAATTACAAGGATCTTGTTGACAGCTACCTTCACGCAACAGACTGGCGCGTTAAAGAAAACTCAACGGTAACATACTCCGTAGGCGGTCTTATACTCAGCAACAGCGGCGCAATAACAGCCAACTATTGGCTCTCACAGATTTATGACAACGAAATCGGCGAGGCGCACAGAAACGCGGATTTGCACCTTCATGACCTTTCAATGCTCACAGGTTACTGCGCAGGCTGGTCCTTAAAGCAGCTGATCCAGGAAGGTCTCGGCGGCGTTTCGGGCAAAATCACATCAAAACCCGCAAAACATCTGACATCTCTTTGCAACCAGATGGTAAACTTTTTGGGTATCATGCAGAACGAATGGGCAGGCGCTCAGGCCTTTTCCTCTTTTGACACATATCTCGCGCCCTTCGTAAAAATTGACAACCTTTCATATTATGATGTTAAAAAATGCATCGAGTCTTTTATTTACGGCGTAAACACACCCAGCCGCTGGGGCACGCAGGCTCCTTTTTCTAACATAACTCTTGACTGGACAGTTCCCGCCGATATGGCTGAAATGCCTGCAATTGTCGGCGGCAAGGAAATGGACTTTAAATATAAAGACTGCAAAAAAGAAATGGATATGATAAACAAAGCGTTTATCGAAATTATGATCGAAGGTGACGCAAACGGACGCGGCTTCCAGTATCCCATACCGACATATTCCATAACACGTGACTTCGATTGGTCAGACACAGAAAACAACCGTCTCCTCTTTGAAATGACATCAAAATACGGAACTCCGTATTTCTCAAACTATATAAACAGCGATATGGAACCCAACGACGTACGCAGTATGTGCTGCCGTCTCCGTCTCGATCTCCGCGAACTGCGCAAAAAGAGTGGCGGCTTTTTCGGAAGCGGTGAAAGCACGGGGTCAATAGGCGTTGTAACAATTAACCTTCCGAGAATTGCATATCAAGCGGAAAACGAAGACGATTTCTACAACCGCCTTGACAAGCTCATGGATATTGCAGCGCGTTCACTTAAAGTTAAGAGAACTGTTATTACTAAACTTCTCGAAGAAGGTCTCTATCCCTATACAAAGAGATATCTCGGCTCGTTTGACAACCATTTCTCAACCATCGGTCTTGTCGGCATGAATGAAGCAGGACTCAACGCTAAATGGGTTGGCGTTGATTTAACTCATAAATCAGCTCAAAGATTTGCGATGGACGTATTAAACCACATGAGAGAACGTCTTTCAGACTATCAGGAAAAATACGGCGACCTTTATAACCTTGAAGCAACACCTGCGGAATCTACATCGTACAGACTTGCAAAGCACGATGTTGCACGTTTCCCCTATATCAAAACGGCTAATATGAACGGCACGCCTTACTACACAAACAGCTCACACCTTCCTGTAGGATACACAGAAGACATTTTCACAGCCCTCGATGTTCAGGACGAGCTTCAGACGCTTTACACATCCGGTACGGTATTTCATGCGTTTCTCGGCGAAAAACTTCCCGATTGGAGTGCCGCGGCAAATCTTGTGCGCAAGATAGCAGAAAACTACCGTCTGCCATATTATACACTCTCTCCTACTTATTCCGTTTGCAAAAATCACGGATATATCACGGGCGAAGAATATGAATGCCCCTCATGCGGCGAGCATACAGAGGTTTACAGCAGAATCACGGGCTACTACCGTCCCGTTCAGAACTGGAACGCCGGTAAATCACAGGAATTTAAAGACAGAAAGATTTATAATATTGCAAATTCGCACCTCACACACAGCGGTCCTCTTCATTCATGTGACTGCGGATGTGAGAATGAAGAAAAAACATTCGATGGTGAAGACAAGATTCTGCTCTTTAAAACAAAAACCTGCCCCAACTGCCGTATAGCCGAAGCAATGCTTCAGAAAGCATCTATTCCTTATGAAGCGGTTGACGCCATGGAAAACGAAGACCTCGCGCGTCAGTTTGAAATAATGCAGGCGCCGACTCTCGTTTATATCCACGACGGAAAAGCCGAAGTATTCGCAAACGCTTCAAACATACAGAAGTTTATTGACGAATACGCATCGGTAAAAGCTTAAATCCCCTTAAAATAGGCATAAATACAAAAAAGGCAATGACCGGATCTGTCATTGCCTTTTGCTTTTCTATGTTGTTATCTTTTGCTTCTGAGTTTATAAGCCGAAACAGTGTTTTTCATAAGCATTGCACGTGTCATGGGACCTACGCCGCCGGGTACGGGCGTTATAGCATACGCTTTTTCTTTAACGCTCTCAAAATCAACGTCTCCGCAAAGCTTGCCGTCTTCCCTGTTCATACCTACGTCAATAACAACGGCGCCTTCTTTTATCATGTCAGCTGTTATAAGCTTTGCCCTGCCTACAGCGGCAACAACAATATCTGCGTTTCTTACCTTTTCCGCGAGATCGCGTGTTTTTGAATGGCAAATAGTAACCGTGCCGTTTGCATGGAGCAATAGCATTGCCTGCGGTTTTCCCACTATATTGCTTCTTCCTATTACAACGCAGTCTTTGCCCGCAACATCAATGCCGCTTTCTTTTATAAGCTCCATAACGCCTGCCGGTGTGCAGGGAAGAAAATCATAGTCGCCTATCATGATTTTACCGGTGTTTACGGGATGAAAAGCGTCAACGTCTTTCATGGGGTTTATGGAAAGCAACACTTTCTTTTCATCAATTGTTTTAGGAAGCGGCAGCTGAACCAGAATTCCGTCTATATCTTCTCTGCCGTTTAAGGTTTCAATAACGTCAAGTATTTCCTTTTCTGAAACATCATTCGGGAACGAGTATTCTTCAGAATAAGCGCCTATATCTTCGCAGTCTTTTCTCTTAGCGTTTACATACGTTCTGGAAGCGTTATCTCCTTCTACTATCAGAACTGCGAGACCCGGTCTTTCTCCCTTGGTTTCCTCGATTTTCTTTACTTCCTCGGCGAGCTCGTCCTTTATTCTTTTCGCTACCGCCTTGCCGTCCAATATTTTTGCTGACATCTTTATTCCTCCTCGGTTTAATAAGTGCGTTCTCCGAAAAACCTATGAGGTCTTCGCGCCCCGCTTTCTGCAGAGCTTTAAGAACTAAATTATAATTATCGGGTTTATCAAATTGTAAAAGCGCACGCTGCATCGCTTTTTCTTCGGGCGATTTCGGAACATACACTTCTTTCATCGTCATAGGGTCAAGCCCTGTATAAAACATAGCAGTTGAAACAGTTGCGGGCGTGGGATAAAAGTCCTGCACCTGCTGAGGATGCATGTGATGCTTTTTCAAAAACTGCGCAAGTTTAACAGCGTCCTCAAGCGTACTGCCCGGATGACTCGACATAAGGTACGGCACAAGATACTGTTCCTTGCCCACCCTTTCCGTTATCTTATAGAACTTCTCCGCAAATTTTTCATAAACGGCGGCTTTAGGCTTTCCCATGTGGTAAAGCACATTATCCGAAACATGTTCGGGCGCAACTTTGAGCTGTCCGCTTATATGGTGTCTGCATAAATCATAGAAAAAACTCTCATCCTTATCCGCCAGTAAATAGTCGTATCTTATACCGGACCGGACAAAAACCTGTTTGATTTTCGGAAGAGCACGCAGTTTTGCGAGAAGCTCCGCATAATCTTTGTGAGAAATCTTCATATTTTTGCACGGCGTCGGAAAAAGGCATTGCCTCTCTCTGCACGCGCCTGCTTTAAGCTGCTTATCACACGCGGGAAAGCGGAAATTTGCCGACGGTCCGCCGACATCATGTATATACCCTTTAAAATCATGGCTATCAGTCATTTTTACGGCTTCACGTATAATAGAATCATGGCTTCTGCTTGTTACAATTCTGCCTTGATGAAACGCAAGCGAACAGAAATTGCAGTTGCCGTAGCATCCGCGCGCGGATGTTATACTGAATTTAACTTCTTTTAAAGCGGGGATACCGCCCTCACTTTCATACATCGGGTGATATTCCCTGGTATACGGAAGCTCATATACGCTGTCAAACTCTTCACTTGTCAGCGGCATCTGCGGTCTGTTTTGTATTAAATATTTGTCACCGTGCGCCTGTGCAAGTATCTTGCCGCGTATAGGATCCTGATTTAAAAATTCTT
This sequence comes from Clostridia bacterium, assembly GCA_017620205.1. Taxonomy (GTDB): domain Bacteria; phylum Bacillota; class Clostridia; order UMGS1883; family UMGS1540; genus UMGS1540. The sequence continues at coordinate 73,811 of JAFZQX010000004.1, forward strand.
CTCTTGTAGCTTCTGCATAAGCCTTTTTGTCTTCACAAATTTGTTCGTAAGAAGGCAAAATATATGCGTCATCCGGCAGCTTATCTGCTTTAACGGCAGTTCCTTCTATCCAAGATATATCTTTTACATCAATTCCGGCATTTAAAGCGTCTGCAATAGCCACTATCTGTCTCTCGCCCATACCGTAAGCAATAATATCGGCACGGCTGTCAAACAAAATGCTGCGCCTTACTTTATTATCCCAATAATCATAATGTGCAAAACGGCGGAGACTCGCTTCAATACCTCCTATTATAACCGGAATACCGCCAAAAGCCTGACGAACTAAATTAGTATAAACAATTGCACATCTGTCGGGGCGCATACCGCCTTTTCCGCCGGGTGAATATACATCTCCTCTTCGCTTTTTCTTTGCCGCAGTGTAGTGATTAACCATTGAATCAATATTTCCGCAGGAAATCATAACACCGAGGCGAGGTCTGCCGAGCTTTAAAACGTCGTCAGTACTGTGCCAATCGGGCTGCGGCAAAACGGCAACTCTGTAACCTGCCGCCTCCAGAACACGGGAAATGACTGCGTGACCAAAGGAAGGATGATCTACATACGCGTCACCCGAGATTAAAAGGAAATCATATGTTTCCCAACCGAGAGTTTTCATTTCCTCTGCGCTTACAGGCAAAAAGCCCAGCTCTGTGCCAAGTATCACGAATCGGACTCCTCACTTTCCTCGTCCTTGTGCATCATCATTTCATAAAACTGTGATTTTGTCATAAGAACCTGTCGCGGTTTACTTCCTTCGTGAGGTCCGATTATACCGCGTTTTTCCATCTGATCTATTATTCTGCCGGCTCTTGCATATCCTACGGGAAATTTTCTCTGTATAAGAGATACCGAAGCCTGTCCGCAGTCAATAACAAGCTCTATTGCTTGATTTAAATACTCGTCAGCATCGCCCGGATCATCCTCATCTGCTTCTGCATTATTACCGTTTTCTATTTTTTCTATTATGTCCTCGTCGTATACCGGCTCATAATCTCCTTTAATAAAGTCAATTATATTGTCACGCTCTTTATCTGAAATATAAGCGCCCTGAATACGCGTGGGTTTAGATGCTCCGACAGGTAAAAACAGCATGTCGCCTTTACCAAGAAGCTTTTCCGCGCCCATCATATCAAGAATGATTCTTGAGTCTGTAGCGTTTGAAACCGTAAACGCAATTCTTGACGGAATATTTGCTTTAATAAGACCTGTGATAACGTCAACACGCGGGCTCTGCGTTGCAACAACAAGGTGCATTCCCGCAGCTCTTGCCATCTGAGCCAAACGGCATATTGCATCCTCAACATCTTTCGGCGCAACCATCATAAGGTCAGCAAGCTCGTCGATTATTATTACAACGTTTTCCATCTTTTTAAGGCCTTCGCTTTCGGCATACTCATTGTATCCGTTCATATCTCTTACGTTGCATTCGGCAAAAAGATTATACCTTTTAATCATCTCAGTAACAGCCCAGTTTAAAGCGCCGGCCGCTTTTCTCGGATCAGTTACAACGGGAATCAAGAGATGCGGAATGCCGTTATATACGCCGAGTTCAACCCTTTTGGGGTCAATCATAAGGAGCTTAACTTCATCCGGTCTTGCTTTATAAATAATACTTGTAATAAGCGAATTAATACATACACTCTTACCCGAACCGGTTGTACCGGCAATTAGCACATGGGGCATTTTCGCAACATCAGCAATAATAGTTTGTCCCGCTATGTCTTTACCAAGCGCAAACGCTGTTTTTGAATTGAAATTCTTAAACTCGGGTGATTCTATTACCTCACGCATTGAAACCATTGATTTGGATTGGTTGGGTATTTCAATGCCTACAGCCGCTTTACCCGGAATCGGAGCTTCTATTCTTACGCCGTATGCCGCAAGGTTTAAAGCAATATCGTCAGCAAGGTTTACAATTTTGCTGACCTTTACGCCGACGCTCGGCTGAATTTCAAACCTTGTTACGCTCGGTCCTCTTGTAACTTCAAGGATTTTCGCGTCAACACCGAAGCTTTTGAGCGTTTCTATAAGCTTTGCTGCTCTCTGCCTTAAATCTTCAGGCTTATCCGCCTTGTTTTGCTCCTTTGGTTTCTGACGCAGCAGATCAATCGGCGGAAATGTATATTCTATAACCTCAGTTTCTTTTTCAATCTCTTTCGCAATATCATCCTCAGAAACAGGAGTTAAATTCTCTTTTTCTTTCTGTTCTTCCTTTTTAGTGTTCGCGGAATTTTTCTCGCTTTCCATTTTCATAAGCTCTTCCGCGGTCGGTTTCTTGGAGTCAATATTATCTTTAATCTGAACCTGATCATCGTCAGTTATAATTACAAAGTCATCCATGCCGTTTTCTTCCTTGTCCGGCATGTTTTCATCAGAATTCTTTTTAATTTTTTTTCTTTTATCGGGCTTATCGGCATTATCAGGCTCAAAAGGCGGCAAACTGTCTTTTTCATCGGTTTCTTCTTCAGCTTTGCGGCGTTTGTTTAAATAAGCCTCTTTCATATCGGCAGCAGGCGTTGCCCCTGAAATCAGCACGCTAAATATAAGCGCAGCTGCAATAAGAATAACCGCTGTTCCCGCGACTCCTGTAAATGATAACATTTTTACTACAAGAGCGCCGAAAAGACCTCCTCCCATACTTCCGCTGTCCGGGCCGTTCTTTGCGGCTGACAGTACTTCTTTAAACGTAGTTTCGGCTCCGCACGAAAACAAATGCACAAACGCGCAAACGCAAAGAACAATGCACGCCATGTACAAACCTTTGCGGTGAACAGCTTTATCCTTAAACAAAAAGCATATTCCGAGAACAAACAACACAACAGGCAGAGCATAACCCATCACACCAAGCAAGGAAAGACCGCTGATTTTCAAAACGCTGCCCAGCGCGCCGAGAGCATCAAAATAAAACCCCAAAACCAATAAAACACCTACTGCGGCAGTGACTATCGCCCATATCTCCCTCGTAGTTGCGCTTATTTCTTTTTTTTCAGCAGTTATATTAGCGTTTTTTGTTGTTAGCGCTTTCTTTTTTTTGTTTTTGTTTGATGTATTGGTTTTTGTGCTTAATCTTTTTCTTTCTGCCATTTTATTAATTCTCCATTTCGCACAGTTTTTACAAAAGATCTTAATAAACTATCTGAATATGCCGAGAATCACGGTTATAAGGCCAAGCCCCGCACAGTAGTAAGCAAAATATGTAAATTTTTTCTTTTTGACTAAACGAAGCAATACTTTTATTGCAACAAATCCGCTTATTGCAGCTATAATAACGCCAAGCACTGCAGGTCCTACCGGTATTCCATCCGCTTTCGGCAGTTTAAGTATCGCGGCACCGAGTATTGCGGGAATTGAAAGTAAAAAAGAAAACTTAACAGCAAAAGAGCGTTTTAGTCCGGATAAAAGTCCGCCGGTAATGGTAGAACCCGAACGGCTTATACCCGGGAGTATGGCAATTGCCTGAAACGCTCCTATAAAAAGAGCATCTCCAAGCTTTAGGTCACGCATTGTCTTATCGCCGGGAGAAACCCTGTCGCTGATATAAAGCAATGCAGCTGTCACAAACAGAAAAAGACCTACCATCCAAAGATACTGACCGGCTATTTTATCAACAAATTCATCTATCAGAATACCGAATATTGCAGCCGGAATACTGCCTGCCATAAGCATCAAGAGCAGCCGTCTGTACGGCGTTTTAATTTTAAAGTCTCTTTTAAAGATATCACATATAAGACTTATAAATTCTTTAATAAGCATCCATATGTCCTTATAATAAACTGCCAGCACCGCCAAAAGCGTTCCGAGATGAAGCATAATGTCAAAGGTTACGCCGCTTTCAAAAAAATCACCGCCAAAAAGGTTTTTCAGTATTGCAAGGTGACCCGAGCTGGATACCGGAAGAAACTCCGTAAGACCTTGAACGAGTCCCAAAATAATCGATTGTAAATAACTCATTTGGATACCTGACCTTTCTGCCCGTTCATTAAGCGCCGGCAATATAAACGGGCATATATTGCCAAAACATTGTATGCTACATACAATATTTTATAATTATAACATAAATTTTAATAAAATTCCATATTTTTTAAGATTTTTTTGCAAAAATGTGATATAGTAGTGTTGCAAAGCAAACTCTAAGCTGAAAGGAGCCGTTAAATTTGGATATATATATTACTATAACCGGATATAAACACTACTTTGGTATCGGTATTTTTAATATCGGCGATACGTTTCTGATAAAGCCGGAACCCGAAAACCCTCACGATAAATACGCCGTTGCCGTCTACTCTGAAAAATACGGTAAATGCGGCTATATTGCCGACACAAAGGTAACCGCCGTGCAAGGTACGGAGCCTGCAAAATCGCTTTACGATTTAGATATAGACGGCGCAAAAATCAAAATACGGTTTATCGCCGGCGAATATATTATAGCGTCACTTGAAAAACCCGCAAATATCATTTACTAAAGCAAAAAGCCGTATTTTACGGCTTTTCTTTTATATTATTCGCATCTTGACTAAACGACATAACCTTTATAAGCTTGTTCTTAAAGTATTCCTTTGCCTGCAGATGTTTCATGCCGATAGGAATGATACCCATATCGTCCGCACGTCTGAAAAGATACGCTTCGTCATTTAAAAACTTACCTCCGCATGCAGCTATGAGGATCCTTTTGTTATACTTGTTACCGAAATGCTGTGCCACTGTGTTTAGCTCATACAAAGCGTCCTTTTTAACAGCGCCGTTTTTGCAGGAAATAAATACAGGCACCTGATCGCACATAAGTATTACGTCAATCTCATTACTGGTTTCGGCTGAATTTGTATTGTTTTCTATTTTACCGTCCCAATCAACAGAAACGCCTACGTCAACGTCGTCAACAAGACCGGGATTTTCCTCTTGAATTTCCTTCAAGACAATGTATGTATAAAGTTCTAAAATATCGCCTGCTTTTGTCAGACACTTATAAACCTGCTCGTTTTTAACTTTAAATGAAATAGTGTCCAGGTTGCTTATATAAAAATCAGAAATGAGGTTTACGTCCAAAAGGTCTTTTACTATATATTTGTTTATTCCGGATTCAAACTTTTTGCGGCTTAAGTATTTAAGATCGGCTGTTATGACAAAATCACGGGTAACACTGCCGTACTTTGCAAAATTAGCAAAAGCCGAAGTCTGTTCGTTCCAGCTCCAAGGGTCTTTTTTGCATATATCCCACATATCTTCAATGTCTTTTCTGAAACCAGTATGAAAATCCCAATCATATTTGCTTGCTCTGTCACGGATAATCTCACCGCCGTTTAGTACTATACACTGCCTTATTGAAAGCTCAGGCGTTTTTGTTTCGGGCAGATTTTCGCAGCCGCGAAGCTTAAAAACCGTTCCCGTTGTAACGTTATAAAGAAACATTGAAACATTTTTTCTTTCTGATACAATGCCCGCCGCGACAAGAGTTATCTCTTTACCGCCCGTTATATCAAAATAAACATCCTCATTTTCCTCAACTATTTTTTCGAGTGTAGCTACTATGCCGTCTAAATCATAAGAGAAAATATCACTTATATACTCAATATGCGGATTATATTTCCCCTTGTATCTGATTTTCAAAAACTTTTCAAGAGCACGTATGCGGCGCTTATTCATAGTATTTTTAAATCCTATAAAAATCACCTTGTGCGGTTTAAAGCGCAGCATGGCGCTTACGTTTTCTATCTGATTCGTGTCAAAAAATTCAACTAAAGTTTTAATTGAAACCGCCTTCTTTCGCGCTGAATTATTATGTTTATATTATAACACAAGCACAGAAATAATTCAATCTTTTACGCGAAAAAGGACCGCAGTCTAAGCTGCGGCCCTTTAGGGGAGAATAATTATTTCTTTTCTATCTGCCACTTATCGTCTGTGTATTTAACGGTTACGCTGTCACCGCTTTTTATTTTGCCATCCAAAATCTCGTTTGCAAACATATCCTCGATTTTAGACTGTATTGCGCGGCGAAGGGGTCTTGCACCGTAAACGGGGTCAAAGCCTTCTTTTGAAATCTCTTTAATTGCACTCTCGTCAAATTCTGCAGTAATTTCGTTTTCTTTAAGTCTTTCATTTAAGCCTTTAAGCATTAAAGCGGCAATTTTTTCGATGTTTTCTTCTGTCAGACGTTTGAAAACAATAATATCGTCAACTCTGTTTAAAAATTCGGGGCGGAAAGTTCTCTTAAGTTCAGCCATTACATTGTCTTTTATATTGTTGTTTTCGGCCTCCGCATTGCTTTCGCCAAAGCCCAGATGCTTCTGCTCCGTAATCTCTCTTGCGCCGACGTTTGACGTCATAATTATAATGGTATTTCTGAAGTCAACACGTCTGCCCTGCGCGTCGGTTAAGATACCGTCGTCAAGTATCTGCAGAAGAATGTTAAATACGTCCGGGTGTGCTTTTTCAATTTCGTCGAAAAGCAGTACGGAATACGGTTTTCTTCTAACTTTTTCCGTAAGCTGTCCGCCTTCGTCAAAGCCTACATATCCCGGAGGTGAACCGACAAGACGGGAAACCGTGTGTTTCTCCATGTATTCCGACATGTCAATTCTTATCATCGCGTCATCGTCACCGAAAAGCGCAGATGCGATAGCTTTTGAAAGTTCCGTTTTACCAACGCCGGTAGGACCTAAGAATATAAACGAGCCTATAGGTCTCTTTGGATCTCTGAGGCCTACCCTGCCTCGCCTTATGGCTTTTGCAACGGCGGTTACGGCTTCGTCCTGACCTATAACTCTCTCATGGAGAATTTCTTCGAGTTTTTTAAGTCTCTCGCCTTCTTCTTCGCAAAGCCTTGATGCGGGAATGTTTGTCCAGGAAGAAATAATGTCGGCTATTTCGGCTTCGCCTATTTCAGTTTTTGATACGGCGTTGTCTTTCTGCCACGAGCCTTTCTTCTCTTCAAGTTCTTTCTGGAGTTCTTTTTCCTTATCACGCAGTTTAGCCGCTTTTTCGAAATCCTGAGATTTTACGCTTTCTTCCTTTTCTTTCTTTGTCTTTGCTATATCGTCCTCAAGGTTTTTGATCTCGGGCGGAACCGTAAGCGTTACAAGGCGCGCGCGTGAAGCAGCTTCATCCATAAGGTCTATAGCCTTATCGGGCAAGAATCTGTCTGTTATATACCTTTCGGAAAGTTTTACCGCCGCTTCTATAGCTTCATCGGTTATTTTAACGCCATGATGCGCTTCATATTTATCGCGAATACCTTTGAGTATCTGAATTGTTTCGTCAACCGTAGGTTCGGCTACCGTTACCGGCTGAAATCGCCTCTCTAAAGCCGCGTCTTTTTCGATGTACTTTCTGTATTCGGAAATAGTTGTAGCGCCTATAATCTGCATTTCTCCACGCGCAAGCGCCGGTTTTAATATGTTAGAAGCGTCAATGGCACCTTCGGCAGCACCTGCACCAACTATTGTATGCATTTCATCAATAAAGAGAATTACATTGCCTGCGGCTATAACTTCTTCCATTGCCTTTTTAAGTCTTTCCTCAAATTCGCCTCTGTATTTAGCACCCGCAACCATAGCGGACAAATCAAGAGTAAACACGCGTTTGCCCTTTAAAATTTCGGGAATATTGCCTTCAGCTATGCGCTGTGCAAGGCCTTCTGCAATTGCTGTTTTTCCGACACCGGGCTCGCCTATGAGGCAAGGGTTATTTTTGGTACGTCTTGAAAGAATCTGAACAACTCTCTCTATTTCCTTGTCTCTGCCTATAATGGGATCAAACTTACCCTCTTTAGCGGCGGCGGTCAAGTCTCTGCCGAATCCGTCCAGAGTAGGTGTTTTTGTATTTCCTTTTTTCTGAGTCTGCTCATTTTCAGACGTACTTCCTGCAAGCTTTTGTATTTCTTCCAAAAGAGCATGCGCCGAAATTCCAAGTTCGGATAATACTGCAACCGCCACAGAACCGCCTTCTTTTATGATAGCCGAAAGCATGTGTTCCGTACCTATAAGCTTACTGCCGGCTCTCTGTGCTTCAATGAGCGAAAGTTCAAGAATTTTCTTTGTTCTCGGTGTAAAACCGCCTATCTCGGGCTGAATACCCGGGTTTGTTTCAATAAGCTCACATATTTTATTGGTTATTGCTTCATCAGAAACACCAAGATTTGAAAGCGCCATATAAGCTATACCGCTGCCCTCGCGCATAAGTCCCAAGAGCAAATGTTCAGTGCCGACATAACTGTGACCGAGCTCAATCGCCGAATTTTGCGCAAGTCTTAAAGCCGTTGCTGCTTTTTTTGTAAATCTGTTTTCAAAACTGTTCATCATTTTAAATCACTCCTTTTATGAAGCTAATTCACGTCTTAAAATTTCCGCGCGTTTTGTGTCGCGTTCCTGCGGAGTCAAATCTCCTATATTGCACGGAGAAGTTTCAATCCACAGTTTTTTTAGCTTTTCAACATCTATATCACATATGCCTATATATGAGCCAAGTCTTGCGAAAGACTGTAGTGAGAGAAACTCAGAGCTGCTCATAAGATACGCGCCTTTAAGACATGCTGCCGCCCTGTAAATTTTATCATAAAGCTCAGGCGATATGTTTTTCTTTATGTTGTCCCTGATTGATTGCTCTGCGTCAAATATGCTTTGGAGCAAATTACAGAACTTTTCATAGATATCGTTTGCCGTTACACCGAGAGTTACCTGATTTGATATCTGATATATATGTCCCGGCGCTTTACTGCCCTCTCCGTACATGCCGCGCACCGTCATGCCCTGTTTTGCACTTTCACGGAGAAGCCTGCCTTCCGCGCCGCTTAAAGTTAAAGCGGGAAGATGTACCATAGCAGATAACCTCAAGCCTGTGCCGCAGTTTGTGGGACAAGATGTGAGATAACCGTATTTTTCACTAAAAGCAAATTTGAGTCTTTCTCTTAAAAGAATATCAATTTTGTTTGCTTTATCAAGTACTTCTTTTGGGTTAAGACCTGCGGAGAAACACTGAATCCTTACATGGTCTTCCTCATTTACCATAATTGATACCGTTTCGTCTTTTGATATAAAAGCTGCTCTTTTCAGAGTACTGTTTTTAAAATTGGGGGAAATCAAATGTTTTTCCGTAAGTTCCCCGGCTTTTTGCGGTGTTATTTCAGCCATATCATACATTTCATACTCAGATATAATAGGTTCCAACGCGTCTATAACCTCACTTAACACCGAGTTTGATTCTTCGGGCGTCATCGCGGACGGGAACTTAAAACCTGTTATATTTCGCGCAAGCCTTGCTCTTGTTGAAAAGACAAACTCATCTTTGTTACCTTTTGTACTGTACCAGCTCACTTTATTCCCCTCCTTCAAGTTTTTTAATTTCATCACGCAGCCGTGCCGCTTCTTCAAAGTTTTCAACTTCTATAGCTTGTTTCAACTTTGTTTTTAAGGTGTCAATCTCACTTGGTGCAGACGACATGTCGCCTTTATGCCTGTCAGCGCCCTGCATCTTTAGAAGCATTTGGTCCAGCGAGTCGGAAAAAGCATTGTAACAGTCGGGGCACGCAAATCTGCCGTGCGTGTCATAAAAATCAAGCGTTGAACCGCACGTTGGGCAATGAAGCTTCTGCGTGGTTTTATAAGGCATCGAGAAAAGGCTGAACAGTGAATCTCCCGCAAAGCCTTCCATTGCCGCACAAGATGGGCACAGATAATACTCTCTGTGCTCTCCGTTTACCGTTTCCGAGTAATGAACCGTTGCCATATTGGTTTTACATCTCTGACATAACATATAAATCATCCTTTCCGAAAAGAATTACAAATTAGCTAATACATTTTTGAAAATCAAGGCTCTCAGCTTGTCACAAACAGGTTTATTCAGAGGTAATGACTTGTTTGAAACCGCCGACAGAATAATTTTACATTCTTTATTTGTTATTTTGCCGTTTTCATAGATATTAAGCGCAATTGCTTTAGCCGTTTCACAGTCGAGTTCATCCCCGATGCTGTTTATTATATGCATAAAATAATTGTCACCCGGAACCTCAATTCTTGAAATGCGTACAAAACCTCCGCCTCCGCGCCTGCTCTCGACAATATAGCCGCGCTCCGTTGTAAACCTTGTCTGTATCACGTAATTTATCTGCGACGGAACACAGCCAAAGTTTTGCGCAAGCTCATTTCTTCCTATTTCCGCTTCACCGCTTTGACTGTTTAATAAATCAATAATAAATTTTTCAATACCGTCACTAATTTTCATTGCTTTGTCCTTTCTGTCAAATCATGTCGAAATCTGACTTTGACTTTCTTTGACCTTTCTTGACCTTATTATAGCATCCGTATTTTTGCTTGTCAACATCTTTTTTTCGAATTAACAATTTATTCATATTGTGTCTTATAATTTTTAAAAATTACAAAAAACACCAAAGAAATGTACTTATAAAAGACTTTTCTTTGGTGCTCTTCCATGTTTTATTGTTTAATATTCGGAATCTGCCAATCTATCGGTGTTTTTACGTTTTTAATCAACCATTCATTTACACTCTCAAAATGGCCGCATCCGAAAAATCCGTTATGCGCCGAAAGCGGACTCGGGTGTGCAGCCGTTAAACAAAGATGCTTACTTGTATCAATAAGCTCTGCTTTTTCTTTTGCGTTTGCGCCCCAAAGCAGAAATGCCACAGGGTCTTCCCTTTCGTTCAGTGCTTCTATAACTCGAGTTGTAAAAGCTTCCCAGCCTTTACCTCTGTGTGAGTTTGCAAGACCTGCGCGTACAGTTAAAACGGAGTTTAAAAGCAGAACGCCCTGCTCTGCCCACGGCATAAGATAGCCGTTGTCCGGAACAAACCCGCCGAACTCTGCAACTATTTCTTTATATATGTTTTTAAGCGACGGCGGAATTTCAACATCCGGTTTTACAGAAAAACACATTCCGTGCGCCTGTCCTTCTCCGTGATAAGGATCCTGCCCTATTATTACCACTTTTACTTTGCTGTACGACGTAGCCTTCAAAGCAGAAAATATATCGTACATGTCGGGATAAATTGTATGTGATGAATATTCTTCTTTTAAAAACTGTCTGAGTTTAAGGTAATAAGGCTTTTGAAATTCTTCTGATATTTTACCGTCCCAATCGTTGCCTATTTTAACCATTCTTTTCTCCTTATGATACTGAATTTGCCCGCATATTTTCAAAAGAAAGTATGCGGGCAATTTAATTTTGCGTTTAATCAAGGACAGCCGTTCTTATTTTGAGTCAGCCGGATTATCCAAATAACCGGCATAATCATATCCTTGTTTATATTTTCTGTATTTATAAGACTTATAGTATCTTGATTTCTTTGTCTTTTCTTCCTGTCCGAGAACGATAACGCCCAAAATATTAACGCCTGTCTTTTTAACGTCTGACATTGCAGTATCAAGAAAATCGTATGACGTAACATTTTCACGTATTACAACAACAGCACCGTTTGCATGTTTCATAACAACTGCGGCATCGGTAACAACCGTTATGGGCGGCGTATCGATAAAGATATAATCATATTGTTCTTTAACTGTATTAAGAAGTTTTTCAAACTCTTCGTTCTCAAGAAGTTCTGCGGGATTCGGAGGAATTTCGCCGCATGTTAAAACATCGAGATTTTCACGGACGTTTTTCTTTACAGCGTTTTCAAAATCTGTAAAGCCACACAATACGTTTGTAATCCCCTCAACTCTTTCTATTTGCAAATATCTGTGAATTCTTGCTTTTCTCATATCACAGTCAACAAGCAGAACTCTTGCACCCATTTGAGCAAACGTAATAGCCAAGTTTATACTTGTTGTTGTTTTGCCTTCGCCGGGAGCCGAACTTGTGATTGTAACAATTCTTCCCTTATCTGATTTCGGCATTGAAAAAAGAATGTTTGTTCTTATGGATTTAAACGTTTCTATTTTAACGAAATCTGATTTGTCATTTAACACATGCTTCAGTGATTCCATGTCATCTTTCGGTTTTTTTGACTTATTAAAAATCTGTCTTATTTCTCTACTTATTTTCATTAGTCTGCCAACTCCCCTAATACTGATACATTATATCGTTTTGCAACATCTTCGGCGCTTCTTACCTTGGTGTCAAAGAAATTTCTCAGAACAACGTATAATACGCCCAGTATAAGACCCGCAAGTGCACCGATAATCGTATTTTTTGTAACAGGCTTAGCAATAGTCTGAGGCGCAGTTGCCGAGTTTACAAGCTTAACCTCGCCGCTTTCAAAAATACTCTGGAGCTTTTCGGGAGCTTTTTGCAAAATGCTTTTTACAATCATTTGAGTATCATCTTTATTTTCCGATTTAACGGATATCAAAAGAAGCTCTGTTTCGTTAACAGACGCAATCGTTGTCATATTTGCGATCTGACCCCATGTATATTTGTTTCCGCAATCATTCGCAACTTCATCAAGAAAATCGCGTGTCTGAAGAATTTCCATATATGTTACGCTAAGCTGTCTTGAAGAGTCAATATCGCTTGCCGTAATGTTCCTCGGCTTATCGGATTGCTGCAATTGTTCATTTTTATTGCTGACATACAAAATACCGTTTGATGAATACATATCCTTTGTAAAATACTTGGTTTTCACAAACATTCCGGCAGCACCGATCAAAACCAAAATAATGATAAGAACTTTATTTAGCCACAAACTGCGTATAAGTTCAATTAAATCAAGACCTTCTGCTTCCGCAATTCTTTCGTTTTCGTTCATAATACTCTCCTTAAATTCTGCTAAAACAACATTCCATACTATGTAGCAATTATATCTTATATTATAACTCAAACAGTATAATAAGTCAACAGAAATTTGTGTAATAAACTTAATACAAAATTTTTAAAAAAAACGTGCATTTCCTTTAAAACTATGATAAAATCATTAATATTGCAGGAGGAACAAAATGAAAACACAAAACAAAGGTTCTCTACGTCGGTTTATGCCATATTATAAGCCATATACCGCACTTATTATTCTTGATCTTTTATGCGCAACCGTTACAACAATTTGTGAACTCATACTCCCTCTTATAGTAAGGTTTATTACAAACACTGTTATTAGCGGCACGGCAGCGCTTACAATCAAGATGGTTTTAACTCTCGGCGGTGTCTACCTCTTTCTAAAGCTTGCGGACACCGCGGCAAACTACTACATGGCGTATACGGGTCACGTTACGGGCGCAAAAATAGAAACGGATATGAGGCGCGACCTTTTCGACCACCTTACAAAGCTCTCTTTTGACTTTTTTGATAACACCAAAATAGGTCAGATAATGGCAAGGGTTTCAAACGATTTATTTGATATAACGGAGTTTGCGCACCACTTTCCCGAAGAAGTATTTATAGCAACTATTAAGATAGTAGGCTCCTTTATAATACTTTGCACAGTAAACATACCTCTTACGCTGATACTCTTTCTCATATTACCGTTTATGCTCCTTACAACTACGCTCATCCGAAAAAGAATGAAAGAGGCATTTAAAAGGCAGCGTGCACAGATAGGCGAACTGAATTCTTCTTTAGAAGACACTCTCCTTGGTATCAGAGTTGTAAAGAGCTTTGCAAACGAAAATTTTGAAAAAGAAAAGTTCGGAGAAGGCAATAAAACTTTTTTTAAAGAAAAGAAAAACGCCTATAAATGGATGGCGCTTTTCCAGTCAAACACGCGTTTTTTTGACGGTCTTATGTATGTTGCGGTAATAGCAATAGGATCTGTTTTTATGATTAAAGGCCACATTAACGCCGCAGATCTCGTTGCCTATCTTTTGTATATTCAGACGCTTCTTACTTCCATAAGGAAAATAGTAGAGTTTACAGAACAGTTTCAGCGGGGTATGACCGGAATTGAACGTTTTTATGAAATAATGGACGCCGATATTGATATTTTTGACAACGAAAACGCCAAACAGCTTAAAGACGTAAAAGGAAATATAGAGTTCAAAGACGTTTCTTTCCGCTATGCGGACGGTAAAGAAAATGTTTTATCGCACTTGAATATTAGAATAAACAAAGGTGAAAACATAGCAATTGTAGGCCCTTCGGGCAGCGGCAAGACAACGCTTTGCAACCTTTTGCCGAGGTTTTATAATCTCACAGGCGGAGAAATCACAATAGACGGAGAAAATATTAAAGATATCTCGCTGCACTCTTTAAGAAGCAATATAGGCATAGTTCAGCAGGACGTATATCTTTTTTCGGGTACGGTACGGGAAAACATAATATATGCCAAAAGCGACGCAACGGATAAAGAAATAGAAAACGCCGCGCGCCTTGCGGGGGCGCACGACTTTATTAAAGCTCTGCCAAACGGCTACGATACATATATAGGAGAACGCGGCGTAAAGCTTTCGGGAGGTCAAAAGCAAAGAATTTCAATAGCGCGGCTTTTTATTAAAAATCCGCCTATACTTATACTTGACGAGGCAACCTCTTCTCTTGATAACGAAAGCGAAAAGATAGTTCAGAAATCGCTCGAAATACTCGCCAAAAACAGAACTACTTTTACAATAGCGCACCGTCTTACAACAGTAAAAAACGCAACGCGTATATTATTCCTCGGAGAAAACGGCATTGAAGAAGAAGGAACTCATGAAGAGCTGATGGAAAAAGGCGGTAAATACGCAAGCCTTTACGAGCTTTACAGCAGTTAATAGATTTTCATTATATCGGAAAATGACAAAGTCTTATCAACCACGGTAAGGCTTTGATTTTTTGCGTCAACTTCCGAAACCATGCCGCAAAGCTTTACATATTCACCGTCATCATAATATATAAGTCTTGCAAGTCCGTCTTTTTGAAGACAAGCGAGTTTTTCTTTTACTTCTTTATACGCTTCAACAGAAAACTTAACTTCGGGGGCAATAATTCTTTCAGAATCAGAAACAGCTTTGCAAAAAGCTTTTGTCCGCATAACGGGAAAAACTGTTTTATCCGTTATACGGAGTTTGCCTGTTTTAAAACTTATAAGATTTACAGGTGTTTCGGCTTTAGCGCATTCACAAAGCATTTTATAGCTTCTTTTTGATATTTTTATGCTTTCCGCGCTCTTTTTCAAAATATCGTCCATTGTAAGAAAGCCTGCTTCTTTTAAAAATCCGGCTTCTTCTTTTGTTACAAACCAAAAGTCTTTTAACAAAACGTTCTTTAAAATCTTTTCTCCATACAGTTTTTCGTCCAAAAAGGCGATTCCCGAAGACAAATCAACTGCCAAAAGCATAGCTGCGCACTTTGCAAGATAAATACTTGTGCCGATTCCGATAAAGACTTTCACTTTAAGTTCCTCAAGAACTATGCTTCGCAGCTTTTCTGCAAATTCACGCGTTGTTTCGCTATATTCCGTTATATAGTCCGTTATATCGGCAAATATCTCAGTGGGAGTATTTACGCATATTGCGTCTTTTGGAATATACCGCATCAGAATTTCATATACAGTCGCACTGTATTTATAATATAACGGCATTGAAGGCTCTGCTATTACGTATTTTATATCTTTCGGTATATCAAAAAGGCGTGAATCGCCCTTTATGCCAAGTCTCTTCATAGAAGCCGATACGTCAAGACACTTTGTTTCGTTTGACCTTTCGTATTTAGCCACTACCAGATTTTTGGTTTCGGGGTCGAATCCACGCTTTAAACATTCTGCGGAAGAATACAAATCTTTTATATGTATAAAGAAATAGTACCTGTTTATCATGCTTTCTCCGCTTTTTTAAATATATTATTATAAATAAGTCTTAAGCTTTCAAGTGTTAAATTGCCGTTTATCTCGTAAAAGAGGTCTGTTTCCGAAGAAATCAAAGAAGCAAGGCCGCCCGTGCCGATTATTTTAGCATCGGGCTCTCCCATCTCCTCACGCATTCTTCTTGTGATATCGAGAACCTGTCCAACATATCCGTACAACACGCCGGACTGCATACTTTCAACCGTGTTTTTGCCTATGACAGATTCGGGTTTTGCTATTTCAACGCGCGGCAATTTTGCGGTTTTCATAAAGAGCGCTTCAAGAGAAATCTTAACACCGGGACAAATTGCGCCGCCTAAATAATCTCCGTTTCTGTCAATGGCGCAAAACGTAGTTGCCGTGCCGAAATCAACAACAATCGCAGGCGCGCCGTATAAAACATTTACGCCGTATGCGTTTACAAGTCTGTCAGCACCGAGCTCACGCGGATTGTCAATTTTAATATCAATTCCAAGCGGAGTTTTATGGTTAACTATTATGGGCGTGTTATTCAGATAGTCTTTGATTGCTCGCTCGAGCGAATACATAACCTGCGGTACAACAGACGCTATTATTACGTCATCAATATCGGAGATCTTTATATTTCTGTGCTCCAAAAAGCTTGTAAAGAGTATTCCGTATTCGTCGCGTGAACGGTCATGCAGCGTTGCAAGACGGAAATGCGCAATCATTTTATCGTTTTCATAAACGCCGAGTACAATGTTTGTATTACCGACATCAATTGCAAGTAACATGTTTTACTCCTTAAAACTCAAAATATTTATCCATATACGGCAAAAGCTCGCTTATCTTAATTCTTTCCTGTTCCATGCTGTCGCGGTGACGGATAGTGACGCTCTCATCTTCTTCGCTTTCAAAGTCATATGTTATGCAAAGCGGCGTACCTATTTCGTCTTCACGTCTGTATCTTTTGCCTATACTGCCTGCTTCGTCATATTCGCACATATATTTCTTCGAAATCTCAGTAAACACTTTCTGTGCACCTTCAGAAAGCTTCTTTGAAAGCGGTAATATAGCTGCTTTTATGGGAGCCAGAGCAGGATGCAGTCTGAGTACAACACGTGTATCGCCCTCGCCCACTTCTTCTTCATCGTACGCGTCGCAAAGGAAAGCAAGCGCAACTCTGTCTGCGCCGAGCGACGGCTCTATGCAGTAAGGAATATATTTTTCATTTGTCGCGGGGTCTAAATACTCCATGTTTTCACCGGAATGAGTGGCATGCTGCTTTAAGTCAAAATCAGTTCTGTCAGCAACGCCCCAAAGCTCTCCCCAACCGAACGGGAATAAAAATTCTATATCCGTTGTGGCATTGCTGTAGTGAGAAAGCTCTTCCTGACTGTGATCACGAAGTCTCATATTTTCTTCCTTCATACCGAGGCTTAAAAGGAAGTTTTTGCAGTAATCTTTCCAATAGTTAAACCATTCAAGATCAGTACCGGGTTTGCAGAAAAACTCAAGTTCCATCTGCTCAAACTCACGTGTTCTGAACGTAAAGTTGCCGGGCGTTATTTCGTTTCTGAATGATTTACCTATCTGACCTATACCGAAGGGGACTTTCTTTCTTGTTGTTCTCTGAACGTTTTTGAAGTTTACGAATATACCCTGTGCTGTTTCGGGACGGAGGAATATTTCAGCTGTGCTGTCTTCCGTTACACCCTGGAAAGTTTTGAACATAAGGTTGAATTTACGGATATCAGTAAAGTTTGATTTACCGCACTTAGGGCATGTAACACCGTTTTCTTTTATAAACTCAACCATCTTCTCATTTGACCAGCCGTCAACCGTTTCGGGAGTTCCTTTTTCCTGCAGGAAATCTTCAATAAGTTTATCTGCACGGTAGCGGGCTTTACATTCTTTACAGTCGAGCAAAGGATCGGAAAAGCCGCCTACGTGACCGGATGCAACCCAAGTCTGGGGATTCATAAGTATCGCAGCGTCAAGACCTACGTTGTACGGGCTTTCCTGCACAAACTTTTTCCACCAAGCACGTTTTACGTTATTCTTAAACTCTACGCCGAGAGGACCGTAATCCCAAGTATTTGCGAGACCTCCGTATATTTCCGAGCCGGAATATACATATCCGCGCCCTTTGCAGAGCGCAACTATTTTTTCCATTGTTTTTTCACTGTTGTTCATTTACTTTTCCTCCTGATATTTAGGTGTTACAGTAATTTCAGCTATCTCTGAGCCGAATATTCTTTGTATAACTTTATTCATTTTATCATTATCAACCGAATCAATACCTGCAATTGTTTCCTCGGGTGTTCTAACCTTTTCGGACAGCAGCGTATTTTTGCCCATCACGTTCATTATGGCGCTCACATTTTCAAGTCCTAAAACATAGCTTACTTTAAGCTGTTCACGGCCTTTTAAGAGTTCATAATCCGAAACGCCGTTTTTCAGCAAATCCCGCGTTTCATTTAAAATTATTTCACGCACAACGTTTGTGTTTTCAGGCGAAAGGCCTGCGTATATATAAAGCATTCCGGCGCCCGAGTATGCTTCCGGGGCGGAATATACGGAATATGCAAGACCGCGCTCCTCACGTATTTTTCTGAAAAGTCTGGACGAAACGCATCCGCCTAATATGTTGCATAAAACGGCCTCCGCAAAAGCATCTTCCTCGCCGCTGCCTGCGCCTTCAAACCCAAACGCCATATGCGCCTGTTCAATTTCCTTTTCTCTTTCTGCTCTGCCGCCGGTAAACTCTGTTTTTTCGAATTTTGTTTTGCGTGTGCCCTGCGGCAAGTCGGAAAAGTATTTTTCAAGCATTTGAAAAAGCTTGTCTTCATCAAAACTTCCGGCTACTGATATTACAGTATTTTGAGCAGTATAGTAATTCTCGGAAAATCTTTTGAGTTGTGCGCCGTTAAACGAAGCAACATTATCTTCAGTTCCGAGCACCATATACCCCAAGCTGTTGCCCTTCCATGCCGTAGCCGCAAGCATATCAAGAGCTATATCCTCGGGGCTGTCTTCATACATATTTATTTCTTCAAATATGACACGCTTTTCTGTTTCTATATCACTTTCGAGACATCGCGAATTTATATACATATCTGCAAGAATATCAACAGCCTTTTCTAAAAGACTGTCAATAACCTTAGCGTAAAGACATGTACACTCACGCGATGTAAAGGCGTTTAAGTTTCCGCCGAGGAAATCAGTTTCCTCCGCAATATCCTGCGCGCTGCGTCTTTTAGTGCCTTTAAAAAGCATGTGCTCAGAGAAATGGCTTATTCCGTTATTTTCGGGCGTTTCAAGCCTTGAGCCTGCTCCCGCCCAAATACCTATAGATACGCTTTTGACATAAGGTATCTTTTCACATACTACGGTTAAACCGTTTTTAAGTACTTTTCTTATATACATAAAACTAATTAGGGAGAGAATTTTCTCTCCCTATGTTTCCTTTATATTATTTATCGTCTTCTACGATGCGCATGAGGTTAATTCTGCCCATCTTGTCAACCTCGATAACTCTTACTTTTACAGTGTCACCGATATTAACAACGTCCTCAACTTTTTCTACACGCTTTTTGTCAAGCTTAGAAATATGGATAAGACCGTCTTTTCCAGGAAGGAACTCAACGAATGCGCCGAAGTTCATAATTCTTACTACCTTGCCTTCGAATTCCTGACCGGGCTCAACATCGCTTACGATGCCGTTAATAATATTAAGTGCTTTCTGACCGGCTTCCATATCGGTTGTAGCAATAAACACTCTGCCGTCGTCCTCAATGTCAATTTTAACGCCTGTATCGGCAATGATCTTCTGAATAACTTTACCGCCTGTACCGATAACTTCACGGATCTTATCAACATCAATAGTTGTTGTGATAATCTTCGGAGCGTACTGCGAAAGCTCTGCTCTCGGTTCAGGTATGCAGGGAAGCATAATATCGTCAAGAATCATTTCTCTTGCTTCCTTTGTCTGCATCAAAGCTGTCTTGATTATTTCGGGCGTTAAACCGTCTATTTTAATATCAACCTGGATAGCAGTAATACCTTTTTTAGTTCCGGCAACTTTAAAGTCCATATCGCCGAAGAAGTCTTCAAGGCCCTGAATATCTGTCATTGTGATAAATCTGTCACCTTCTGTTATAAGACCGCAGGAAATACCTGCAACGGGAGCTTTAATCGGAACACCCGCGTCCATAAGAGCCAAAGTACTGCCGCAAACACTCGCCTGTGAGGTTGAGCCGTTTGAGCTTAATACTTCCGAAACAAGACGGAGAGCGTACGGGAATTCGTCTTCCGTCGGAATAACGGGCTCTAAAGCACGTTCCGCCAAAGCACCGTGGCCTATCTCACGTCTGCCGGGACCTCTTGAGGGTCTTGTTTCACCTACGCTGTATGACGGGAAGTTGTAGTGATGCATATATCTCTTATATTCATCAAGATCGATACCGTCAAGCATCTGCTGATCGCCTACAGCGCCGAGCGTAACAGTTGTGAGTACCTGTGTCTGACCTCTTGTGAAAAGGCCGGAGCCGTGAACACGCGGAAGAAGACCAACTTCTGCAGCAAGGGGACGAACTTCTTTAAGTCCTCTGCCGTCAACGCGTTTGCCTTCGTCAAGTATCCAGCGGCGAACTATATATTTCTGCAGCTTATAGAAAGCCGCGTCAATTTCAGCAGGTTCAGTTTCTGTTTCAGCGTATTTTTCATACGCTTCTTCATATATGGGTCTGAGTCTTTCATCTCTTATTCTCTTGTCGTCTGTATCAAGAGCTTCTTTTACTTTATCCATATAAAGTTCTTTAAGTTCATCAAGAAGACTCTCTTTTACAACAACATGTTCATATTCAACCTTCTCTTTACCTACTTCTGCGGCAATTGAAGAAATGAATTCGCAAATTTTAACGATTTCTTTATGTGCGGCCAAAATCGCCTCCATCATTGTGTCTTCGGGAATTTCGCAGCCGCCCGCTTCAATCATGTTAACTTTCTCGTGCGTGCCCGCAACAGTAAGCTGAAGTGTGCTTATCTCTCTCTGTTCTCTGTTGGGGTTTATAACAATTTCGCCGTCACAAAGACCAACCTGAACTGCGCCTATCGGGCCGCCGAACGGAATCTGTGAAATAGAAATAGCTGTTGACGCGCCTATCATAGCCGCAACTTCGGGAGAGTTATCCTGGTCAACCGACAAAACAGTTGCAACAACAGTTACATCGTTTCGAAGGTCTGACGGGAAAAGTGGTCTTATAGGTCTGTCTATAACACGTGATGTAAGTATTGCTTTTTCGGAAGGCTTGCCTTCTCTTTTTATAAAGCTTCCGGGTATTTTACCAACCGCATAAAGCTTTTCTTCATAGTCTACGGAAAGCGGAAAAAAGTCTATGCCCTCTCTCGGCTTTTCGCTCATTGTAGCTGTGGCGAGTACAACAGTATCGCCGTATCTTACAAGCGCGCTGCCGCTTGCAAGCTGTGCCAGTTTTCCGGTTTCAATTGAAAGCGGTCTGCCGGCAAGTTCTGTTTTAAAAATTCTTTCCATAAGTGTAAAAACCTCCATAAAATATCAGCTGCCGGCTCTTAGCACTTAAATCTGTTCTTTAAAGCTAAAGGACAGATTTAAACGCTAAAACACCGATAGCTTAAATTCGCGAATTTGTTAAGCGGGCGAAGCGTATAATACCGCTTCGCCCTTTTAATCAAATTATTTTCTCAAATTAAGTTTTGAGACAATTGCACGGTATCTTTCGATATCTACCTTCATGAGATAGTTCAAAAGACCGCGGCGCTGACCAACCATCATAAGAAGACCGCGTCTTGAGTGATGATCTTTCTTATGAATTTTAAGGTGTTCGTTCAAATGATTGATTCTGTGTGTTAAGAGAGCAATCTGAACTTCGGGAGAACCTGTGTCGCCTTCTTTTAACGCATAGGTTTTGATAAGCTCCGTCTTTTCTTCCTTGGTCATGTTTTTCACCTCCAAATTTTTACTAAAACTCCATACACAAAGAAAGAGGTTGGTGACTCCAAAATCTTTGTTGCAGGATATTCCGCATGACATTTTATCACAACAATCAGTGCTTGTCAAATATTTTTTGCGTAATTTTAAATTAAATTACTTATTATTATGTTTTTTTTCAAAAACACGTCAAAATAGCACCTCTTTTTGAGCTAATATTGTATAGCTTTACAAAATTCGGTTAATTACTTGATAATACATTCTTAATATGTTATAATATTAAAAGTTATGTGAATACTTTTCTTAATTATACAGCCGCTTTTATGCAGGCAGATGGGAGTATTAATCAAAATGAAATCTTTTCTGAAACGCAAAAACATTGAAATTTCGTTGAGACGTTATGGCATTGACGCACTCGGCGCCATGGCACAGGGTCTTTTCTGTTCCCTGCTCATAGGTACAATAATAGACACGATCGGAACACAGTTTCATATCGGCTTTCTAACACAAACAGTAGCTACAATCGCCGGCAAGGATTACACAGTCGGAGGTCTTGCGTCAGCAATGAGTGGCCCTGCGATGGCAGTTGCAATAGCAAACGCGCTTAAATGTCCTCCTCTTGTTCTCTTTTCAATGATAACCGTAGGCTTTGCTTCAAACGCTCTCGGCGGTGCAGGTGGTCCCCTTGCGGTTCTCTTTGTTGCAATTATTGCTTCTGAGTTTGGTAAAGCAATTTCCAAAGAAACTAAAGTTGACATACTTGTTACTCCGCTTGTCACCATCGGAATAGGTATCTTCTTATCATGGCTTATAGCTCCGCCAATCGGAAAAGCGGCTATGTGGACAGGTAATCTTATTATGTGGGCAACAGAGCAGCAGCCTTTCATTATGGGTATTCTTGTTTCAGTATTTGTAGGCATAGCTTTAACACTGCCCATATCATCCGCTGCAATTTGTGCCGCACTCGGCCTTACGGGTCTTGCAGGCGGCGCCGCAGTTGCGGGATGCTGTGCGCAGATGATTGGTTTTGCAATTGCATCGTTTAAGGAAAACAAATGGGGCGGTCTTGTTTCCCAAGGCATCGGCACATCAATGCTTCAGATGGGCAACATCGTTAAAAACCCGCGTATATGGATAGCTCCCACATTGGCATCAGCTATAACAGGTCCCATAGCCACCTGTTTGTTTGCCCTTAAAATGAACGGCGCGCCCGTATCTTCAGGTATGGGAACGTGCGGTCTTGTCGGTCCCATCGGTGTATACACAGGTTGGGTGAACGACATAGCATCAGGCGCCAAGGCAAGTATTTCATCTATAGATTGGATCGGACTTATTCTTATCTGCATAATCCTTCCCGCCGTGCTCACTTATATTTTTGACAAAATCGCAAGAAAAATCGGTTGGGTTAAGGACGGAGACATGAAACTTGATATGTAATTTGTTGACAAATATATTCCTGCAATATAAAACCTTATATGATTTTCAGACGAGGTGGTGTCATGAATTATTTTTATGTTGCACTGATTTCCATGGTACCGATATTGGAACTCAGAGCAGCTATCCCTCTTGGTCTCGGAATGGGACTTAATGTTTATCTTACATATTTAATTGCAGTTACGGCAAATCTGCTGCCCATACCTTTTGTTCTGTTTCTCTCAAGACCTTTGATGAATTTTCTGAAAAGCACAAAGGTTTTAAAGCCCATAGCGGACAAGCTCGAAAGGAAAGTTCAAAAAAACAGAACGAAAATTATGAAATACAGTGCATTCGGACTTTTCCTGTTTGTTGCAGTTCCTCTTCCCGGAACGGGAGCTTGGAGTGGAGCTCTTGCAGCATCACTTTTTGATATGCGCTTTAAATACTCATTTCCGAGTATTGTTTTCGGAGTTATGACAGCAGGAGTAATTATGTGCTTTGGCACATCGATAGTACAATGGTTAATAAATCTTTTTTAATATAAAGCCACTAATCAAAGCGGCAGTAAGGAGAATTAAATGAAAAGCTTTTTTACATCGGAATCAGTAACGGAAGGTCATCCCGATAAAGTCTGCGATAAAGTTTCGGACAGTATATTAGACGCTATTTTGGCAGAAGATCCCAAAGCGCGCGTTGCATGCGAAACAGCAACCACTACGGGTCTTGTCCTTGTAATGGGCGAAATAACAACAGACTGCTATGTTGATATTCCTTCCGTAGTAAGAAATACAATTTCTGAAATAGGCTATAACAACTCTGCATACGGCTTTGACGCCGATACATGCTCAGTTTTAAACAGCATACACGGTCAGTCGCCCGACATTGCAATGGGCGTTGACCTGTCTTACGAATCTAAGGCCGGCGAAGCAAACGGCGGCGGTGCAGGCGACCAGGGCATGATGTTCGGCTACGCTTGTAAAGAATCGGAAACCCTTATGCCCCTCCCCATTTCTCTCGCGCACGCACTCGCACGAAAGCTTACATCCGTTCGAAAAGACGGTTCCATAAAATACCTCCGTCCCGACGGTAAAAGCCAGGTTACCGTTGAATACGAAGACGGTGTGCCGAGAAGAGTTGACACGGTCGTTATTTCAACTCAGCACGATCCCGAAGCATCTCTCGAAACAATACGCCGTGACATGATTGAATCTGTTATAAAGCCCACAATCCCTGCAGGATTAATTGACGAAAACACAAAATACTTTATAAACCCCACGGGCAGATTTGTTGTAGGCGGTCCCTGCGGCGACAGCGGTCTTACCGGCAGAAAAATTATAGTTGACACTTACGGCGGCATGGCCCGTCACGGCGGCGGAGCATTCTCCGGTAAAGATCCGACAAAGGTTGACCGTTCTGCGGCTTACATGGCAAGATATATTGCAAAAAACATAGTTGCGGCATCTCTTGCAGATAAATGCGAAGTTCAGCTCGCGTATGCAATAGGCGTTGCAAAGCCTGTATCTGTGCGTGTCGAAACGTTCGGAACCTCAAAAAGCAGCGAAGAAGCACTCGTTGACCTTGTTCGCTCAAAATTTGATATGCGCCCTGACAGTATAATAGAAAGACTTGATCTGCGCCGTCCTATCTACGCTCAGACTGCGGCTTACGGTCACTTCGGAAGAAACGATGTGTCACTCCCCTGGGAAAGCACTGATGTAGCTTCAACTCTTTAATAAAGTAACTCATTCACCCCCTACATCATATATTGTGATATGGGGGTGACTTTATATGCAAATAGTTTTAGTATTTGCAATTATAGCGCTGCTCTTCGCGGCAGGATATATCATTTCAAATGCAGTATTATCACAGAAGCCGGACTCCGTAATAGAAATAACCATAGACGGAGACAAAGCCGGCGAACAGCTTGAAGATATTGCTCTGTCTGTCAGAATAGTTGCTGATAAGTATTTTAAAAACTCCTCCGTTTTTGTACGCGGAGGACGCTCCGAACTGTCAGAGGCAGTTTGCAAAGTTTACGGAATGACGAAAATATAGGAGGTACAACATTGACCGAAGAAACTACCGGCATCGTTTCGGAAATAAAATTTACAAATGAAGATAACGGCTATACGGTATGCGAGGTCACAGGTACAGACGGAGACGATTTTACAGCCGTTGGAAATATGCCGGGGCTTTCTCCCGGAGAAAACGTTCATCTCATAGGCGAATGGGTTGTACACTCGTCTTACGGACCTCAGTTCCGTGTTGATTCCTATGAAACAATAGTTCCTCAAACGGAAGTTCAGATTTTAATGTATCTGTCCGCAGGAATCGTAAAAGGAATAGGCCCTTCAACCGCCAAGAAAATTGTAGATAAATTCGGTGCAAAATCTCTTGATGTTTTGCGTGATGAGCCTCTTTTGCTTGCTTCTATTAAAGGTATAAGCGACGCAAAAGCAATGCAGATGAACGAGTCTTTCCTTTCAAAAACCGTTATGCAGTCGCTTGTTATGTTTCTGCAGCCTTATGGAGTAACGCCTGCATTTGCGGTAAAAGTATTCAAAGCTCTCGGCAGCAATGCGACAGCAAGAATCAAAGAAAACCCGTACATCCTTTGCGAAATCGAGGGTATCGGATTTAAAACAGCCGACAAAATAGCATCTAAAATGGGTTTTAATCCGTTTGACGACACCCGTCTTGAGCAAGGCGTTTTATATACCATGCGTGAACTTATACTGACAGGCAGTACATATTCCGATTACGAAACCGCAGTATCTTATGCTTCGCGCATTCTTTCATGTGACAGAGCGTCCGCCGAAAGCGCATTGATGCGTCTTGTTTCATCGGGCAAAATTACGCGCGAATATATAAATGATGAAACGGCTCTTTACTTACCGGCATATTATAACGCGGAGCTCGGAACGGCACGTAAACTGGCGTCGCTTTGCACAGTTCCTGCTCGCGGCAACAGTGAAAAAACAGAACAAATTATAGATTCGATTGAAAAAACAAGCAATGTTATCCTTTCAAGCGAACAAAAAAAAGCATGTATCAGCGCCTGCACAAACAATGTATTCATAATAACAGGCGGCCCGGGAACCGGAAAAACAACAATCATAAAAACCATAATTTCGGTCATGGAACACGAGGGCAAAACGGTTGCACTCTGTGCCCCCACCGGCAGAGCCGCAAAAAGAATGACACAAACGTGCGGCCTTGAAGCCAAAACTATTCACCGCCTTTTAGAGTTTAACTTTGCCGAAGGCGAAAACCAGAGCTTTACCAGGTGCGAAACCTTTCCGATTGACGAAGATGTTGTTATCGTTGATGAAATGAGCATGGTGGATACTCTGCTTATGTATGCACTTATAAGGGCCTTAAAGCCCGGCGCACAGCTTATTATGTCCGGAGACGCCGACCAGCTCCCATCTGTAGGAGCAGGGAATATTTTGCGCGATATGATAGACAGCGGCAAAATTCCTATTATGCGCTTAAACGAGATATACAGACAAGCATCCGAAAGTATGATAATTGTAAATGCACACAAGATAAATTCAGGCGAAAAACCAATACTGAATTTAAAAAACAAGGATTTTTTCTTTATTGATAAACCGGATACGGATAGCATACTGTCTACCATTTCAGATCTTTGCTTTAAAAGACTTCCGAAAGCCTACGGATATAACCCCATGTCTGATATACAGGTGATATCCCCTTCCCGCAAAACAAGCTTAGGAGTGTCGGAACTAAACCGCGTTTTGCAGGAAAAGCTTAATCCGAAATCCCCCCAAAAAGACGAGCGCGAGTCAGGAAACGTCACTTACCGCACGGGCGACAAAGTAATGCAAATTAAAAACAATTATTCTATAACATGGCAAGACATAAAAACCGGCAAAAACGGCGAAGGTATATTCAACGGCGACATAGGTATAATTAAAGAGATAAACAATAAAGAAAGATTTATGACGATTATCTTTGACGAGGACAAGCAAGCAAAATATGAGTTTTCACAGCTTGAAGAAATTGATCTTGCATATTCTGTTACAGTTCACAAAAGCCAGGGCAATGAGTTCCCTGCCGTTATAATGCCTATGTATCCGTCATCTTCAATGCTCATGAGCCGCAACCTTCTCTATACTGCACTTACACGGGCAAAAGAATTAGTTGTCCTTATAGGTCAGCGGGACGTTATGTATAAAATGATACAAAACAACCGTGAAAACGACCGTAAGTGCGGACTTTGCAAAAAACTAAAGGATTTGATTTACTGATGCTGAACTCATTTTTTCCTCCAAAATGTGTTTTCTGCGGAGAGCCTGTTCAGAGCAACGATTTTAAAGTGTGCGGAAACTGTGCAGAAAAGCTGCCGTATAACTCAAACAAATGCAAGATATGCGCAATGCCTATTGATACTGTCTATGGCGAAAAAATATGCGTTGGATGCAGAAAAAGAAAGCCTCCCTACTCACTTGCTTTTGTGCCTTTTAAATACAGTGGCGAAGTTCGGCGTGCAATAATAAGATATAAGTTTTACGGAAAAATATCTTATGCAAAAACATTTGCTGCTCTGCTGCTTATAGAAATTAAAAAGAGCAATGTATCCTTTGACGAAATAACATTTGTTCCTATACACTTTTTAAAATACGGTATGCGCGGCTATAACCAATCCGAGCTTATAGCAAAATACCTATCGGAAATGATGTCAATCCCATGTAAAAAGCTTTTGAAGAAAACGAAATTAACAAAAGCTTTATCAAAGCTTCCAAAGCACATGCGTTTTAAAACAGTGGCAGGAGCATTCTCGCCAAAAAACGAAGAATATATCAAAAACAAGAAAATTTTACTTATAGACGACATTATAACAACAGGCGCAACAAGCCGAGAATGTGCCAAAGTTCTTAAAAAAGCCGGTGCCGCAGAGATTTACTTGGGCGCAATAGCTAGGACTGAATAGAAATTTTTTCTTGAATATTCATCTTAAAATCAAGTCATACTAGTTTTGTGTCAATACTCTGAAGGCTTGCACGACCGGTGCAAAGAGTATATGATGCACTCTCCGCAGAAAAAGGAGAATTTATGGTTATAAGCGATATAATGACCGACCCCGCTATTGTTCTTTCAGCAGATACATCTGTAATGGAGGCGGCAGCCGTAATGCGTGAAAACAATATCGGCTCTGTGCCCGTTGTAGATTCAAACGGAAGTATTTGCGGTATTGTAACAGACAGAGATATTGTCATAAGAAGCATTGCAGAAGGATTAAATACCAAAAAGACTAAAGTTTTAGATATTATGTCGCAAAACGTTTCTTCGGTACCCCCTGACGCTGAAATCAACGACGCTTTCGATATTATGTCAAGGGACAAGGTCAGAAGAATCCCAATTGTCGAGCATGGTAAGGTTTTGGGAGTTGTGTCACTTGGAGACATAGCTCTCTGCCGCGACTATCAAATTGAATGTGCTAATGCTTTATGTGAAATATCCAAATAGCGGAAAAGAGAGGCAGACAAATTGTCTGCCTCTTATTTTGCAATATGATAATTTTTCTGTCTAAAATCCTTGACAAAGAATCAATAATATTGTATAATATTAAAGTCGCTAATATTTAGGGGTATAGCTCAGTTGGTAGAGCAGTGGTCTCCAAAACCACGTGCCGAGGGTTCAAGTCCTTCTGCCCCTGCCATAAAAAAACAGTCAGACCTTTTGGTTTGGCTGTTTTTTTGCGTTTAGAGCAGATGGACTTGAACCCCAAGGGGGGGCTGCGAGCGTTAAGAAAACAGTTCAGTGAACTGTTTTTAGCGAAGCAGGTGCGAAGGCGGGTACTGAAAGCGCAGCTTTCGGTCGCCGAGCAGTAAAGGCGCATGGCGGCTTTGTCCTTCTGCCCCTGCCATAAAAAAACAGTCAGACCTTTTGGTTTGGCTGTTTTTTTGCGTTTAGCCTAACAGTACTAATCCGAACCTGCTTAAAACGTCGATATTTCGCCGATTTTCGCATTATCGGTCTTGAAAGGCGACAGCCTATCTGCGACCTCTGCGGCAAAAATCAATCGAAATATCATAGTTTTAAGTCCGCAGGAGTTTTTTCGAGCAAATTTTTGTCAAGACAAGGAAAACACCGCAGGGAATACTTTCGTATTTTCAAGGTGTTTGACATAGTATTGGCGTAAATTTGCCGAAAGAAACCACGGTTTGAATTATTACTGTTAGGCTAGAGCAGAAGGACTTGAACTCCAAGGGGGCTGCGAGCGTTAAGAAAACAGTTCAGTGAACTGTTTTTAGCGAAGCAGGTGCGAAGGCTCGTCGGAGCAAAGTTCGCTTTGTTCCGTTTTTCCAGAAGAAAAACATCCACACGCTTCCTTCCTCCTCCTCTTTCGTAAAAAGTCGCGCAAATTACGGCTACTCGGTTGCAAGCGCCCTCGTGACGCCTTTGATTTGCTACCAACTTTTTACGATTAGCTTTCGGTCGCCGAGCAGTAAAGGCGCATGGCGGCTTTGTCCTTCTGCCCCTGCCAAGAAAAAGCCGTTCCAACAGGAACGGCTTTTTCAGTGAAATAAATCATTTTATGATTTGTGAAATGTCCTTCGGGCGTGAGAGGCTTTATTTCATTTCCCTTTGACAAAGTCAAAATATCGCAATTTACTAGGAAAACTATATCACTTCTGTCCGCAAGCGTCAGCTTTCGGTCATCTAGCAGTAAGAGCACAAAAACGGGGAGGCAAAAATCACCTCCCCTCTTCTTTATTAACAATCAACGTTCATAAGGCTCAGCATCCAAATGTGTACAGGTTGGCAGCCTTCTTGTCAGCGTAGCGTAGTACGAAAATCCCGCCGGAACATCAACTCCAAGCTCATCATCAAAGTATCCGCTGTTGTATTCGAGCTTCTGATAGCTTATCTCAGCGCCAAACAGAGCTTTAACCGTTGAAAAGTCAACATATGTTGTACCGTCGTAGATTTCAACAGGATTATCCGCACAGAAGATGTTTCCGTCTATGTTTATCTCATTGCTTCCGTTTGTAAATGTAACTGTGTTGAAGCTTTCCTTTCCGTAAAGGTCGGTAAGCGTAATAACGCCGTTTTCATAGCCCAATTCATAGAATGAAGAGCTGTCTGAATACTCGCCGTTCTCATCATAAATATCATAATCAAACAATCCGCCCACTGTATCACGCAGGGCGAAAAACGGCTTTCCGCGAAACGGTCTGCTGTCCTTGGTATACACATACTGGAAGTGGTCGCAGCCGTTATATTCATCGTATGCGCCGGTATACTGTGCTTCTATCTCCTCCTGTGTGTGGTGGCATTGCGGACTCTTGCGTGAAAATTGCGCGGAATAATCATTTCCATCAAGATGGACTACAGCATAATACGGCATGAATCCGAAAATCAGTTCAAGCGTTTTTAAATCAACACATATCTTTTTGCCAGATACAATAGCCTTGCTTCCCGCGCTGTACTCTGTGCCGTCAACAATTACCGCAGTTGAATCAAGACTGATTTTTGCCTCGGTAAATCTGTCAAGTCCGTTCTTTTCCGTCAAGGTAACAAGACTGCCGTCAGTTATTACAGCATAGTCATATCCGAAGGGGCGTAACTTGGCCGTAAAGTCGTTTAATGAGCAATATATTCCGCCTTCATCAGTCGGGATATATTTGCCGTACATAAATATACTTTCCTCGTGTTGGCATCTCTCGCCGTCCCAGTCGGGATCGGCAGTATAAACAGGATTTGATTTGAGCTCGTCAAAACTTATTGAATTACTGCTTGTAATATAAGGCAATTCCACATTGACCTTCTGATTTATCTTACTGTATTTTACCGATTCGATAATAGAAAAATCAAGCACAGCCGGGGCTTCGGTAACCATTGTTCCGCCTGATGACTCAAAAATACTCTGAAGGTCTATGGCAAAATTAATACGCTCTTGTCCTTCTCTTATGGTGCCGTCCGCGTTTCTGTCGACTTCAATCACTATTGCATCGTCAGCGAAAATCTTCATTTCGTCAAAAGCATCGGTAAAGTCCGAAAATGCGCCATCTATATCCTCTATTTCGGCAGCATCGTCATCATAGAACTTTTTCGCGCTCTCCTTTGATATTTCGAGAATGCTTTTTATAAGCTCTTTAAGCTGTTCATTTGATATTTTTATTGATACCTTTGAGCCGTTTTCGACAGCGCCAGAATTGTCCTTTACAGCATCGACTATCTTGTCGATAATCTCTTTTCTGCTTTCTTCGCCTGTAATGTCCTTGATAACGGAGATGATTCCGGAAATATCCATTCCTTCATCCTCTAATAAGGATACCATATCTATATACAGGTATTTGTCTAACACAGGACAAGCGTATATTAAGTCAATCTTCGGTGCCGTCTCGTCTGTTATGTCATAGTCAATCCATATTCCGTATACGGATTCTGTCGTCATCTTGAAGTTTCTGTTAATATTTACAGGCACCTTTGAAAACATCTCGAAGGAAGCCTGAATTTTGGTAAACTCTTCGTTTGCGGAAACCTTCATGTTTCCGGAATACTCTGACTCGGAAAGCCCCTTAGAAAGCCCCTCAAAATCAACGAAGTTGCGTATATATTGCGCTGCGGGCAGTGAGTCTAAGAAGTCGAAGTTACTGTCAATGTCAAGAGATATATCAAACTCCGCCTCAAATGATGTGTATGTCGCTTTCATGAAATCGAAGCAATCTGCATAGGCAGTACTGCTCAGAAAAACCATTAAAGAGATAAGAATACTTATATATTTTTTCATGGCAATTCCTCCTTCTATCAGTAAAGACTGAATTCTGTAATTTCATTATAGCATCTTCAAGATAACTTTTCAACTGTTTTTGCACAAAAGTTTAGTTGCTGTTTTATTAATTGAGCAGCTTTATTTTGTTCCGCTTTGAAATAAAAGTTCATTGACAAAAAGTCTTGTAAACTATATAATATTGTAGATAATGAAGTTTTAAAAGGAGAAGACAGAATGAAAAAAACAATTGCGATTTTATGCGCTTTAATGCTTTGCATGGTGTTTATCACAGCAAACGCATCTGGAGCAGGAAGTGTGATCTCAGGCGGCAGCCTTAGCGGTTCGGTCAGCGCTTCCAAATCTTCGGGCGGCGGTTCATCCGGTTCGGGGTCATATTACAGTTTAACGCTCTATGTTTCGTCGACCGCCGGAAGTGACGAAAACAGCGGCGATAACGAGAATAGTGCGTTTAAAACCCTCTCCGAAGCATATAAGCACTTAAGCGGCGATGACTGCGAAATAATACTTCTTGACGATGTGCCGTTTAACAGATTTGAGTCTTCATACCCAGGTACTCTTACCATACGCGGCAATGCCTATTATGATGAGCTCATAATAAGCGGCGATGTTTACCTTAAAGGAAATCTCACGCTTGATAATCTGACTGTTTCAGGTGAAAATATTACTTTCTACGCAGGCGGATACTCGCTGAATATCACATCTGATGTAGAATCGGAAATCCCCATGAGCGTTTTTGGCGGCGGTAAATACGACAATGTTGACGGTGATACTGATATCACTTTGCTCGGCGGCAAATATTCCGAAATATACGGCGGCGGTTTAAGATCCGGCGTAAACGGCAGTACGCACATTTTGTTTGGCGGCATGGCAGAAGCAGAGAGTATTTACGGCGGCGGAAGATGGCTTGACGGCACAGTTACGGGCGGTACTTATGTTGAGTGCACGGGCGGCGAATGCTTAAACCTTTTCGGCG
The DNA here is from genome assembly GCA_017620205.1 of Clostridia bacterium. Lineage (GTDB taxonomy): Bacteria > Bacillota > Clostridia > UMGS1883 > UMGS1540 > UMGS1540. The sequence goes on from JAFZQX010000004.1 coordinate 106,638, forward strand.
GCTCTAATATGGCGGAGCTTAATTGCGATACCCACGTGTATATTACAAGAGGTGATATAGATTCTGTTTACGGCGGCAGCGAAAACGCATCTGTTCAAGGAAACACGATTGTAACAATTAAAAGAATTAACAGCGTTAATTGCGTCTACACCGGCTGCGCAAATTTGAATTCTGCAAATTCCGTAACCGGAATGACCGTTTTGGAATTGTATCCTTTGGCAAAAGAAAACGCTGAATATAATCTTGGCAGTCAGTCTGTAGATGGCGAATCCAACACTGTGATATATTTAAACGGTTGTTATAACACTTTCCACAACTGCGTTTCCGGGACTGAAAAATATACGGTAAAAGCAACAAGCGGAGGCATGGTAGAATGGGCGGGCGCCGAAGGCTCTTTTGCAATTATGCCGTCTGACGGGTATTACGGCACAGTAAACGGCATCAAAAGAGATTCTTATGTTTTTGAAACATTCGGCGTGCTTGATGTAAGCTTTATTAAATACCCCGCCGAATCATCAATCAAGTCCTGCCGTGCATATAGAATAAACAACGGCAATAAATACGCCGATGTTTACGGCAGCGCCGATATTGCTTTATCAGAGGAGGACGAAGCAAAAAACAAGCGTCTTTATATAGCAGTAAAAGACAATTACAGCGGAGGATTGGTTAAAGCAGGCGTACTAAACGTGAAAAACGGCAACAACGCGTTCCGTTTAAACGCATGCACGTTATCGGACAGAAGTTATACTGTAAAATTTATGATATTTGACGATTTGCTTCACCCGCTTGTGGAAGACAGCACTATACTCGACAGAGATTTTTCCGACTCCGTTATTTCTCTTGCCAATAAAGATCCCGACTTTATTTTCAGCGATGAAGTCGACAGGGAGTATAATCCAAACGGCTGGATGGCGCATAATTTATATTCCGATCCCGTTCTTGACGGTTACGGAAGTAAATACACCGGTTTTAGTATAGATTTTATGACAGAAAACGATCCTGTTGATACATATTGGTCTCTTTGCAACTGGAACATGGATATTTCATCTGTGAAAGCTAAGTATCCCGGCGCATTCGGCGGCGGAGCTTACGCAGGACTTCAGAATATAGGTAAAGACGACTATTATGTTGCAATTATGGCTTTTTGGGATATACGTGACGGAAACAATGTCATAAGCGTTGATGAATACGGCAACAAAACATACGCCTTGATTCAAAATGTAAGAAGACTTTACCCTGCCGGCGGTGACGATTCGTTCGGAGGCGAAGGCGAAGGCACTCACTATGTAGGTCACTATCCGTGGGAGCGCGCGCATTGGTATCGCATGATGATCCGTTGCTACGAAGACGCCGAAATCGGAAACACGGTTGTAGATCAGTGGATAATGGATTTAGAAACCGGCGAATGGACACTCCTTAGTAAATTTGATACAAAGCTTCAAAACTCGTATTTTACCGGCGCAATGTCGCAGTTTATGGAAAACTTTATCGGAGGAACTTCCTGCAAGCTGCGTACAGTCCGCTTAAAGAATATATTCATCCGTGAGCGCGGTTCATCGGAATGGAAACCCGTTACGAAAACAAAGCTTAATACCGATACGCAGCCTTCGCACAGACCGAAGGGTACTTTTGCTTTCGGAAGCGACGGAGAAGCCTTTTGGGGCGCAACAAACGGATACGGCAACGGAAATTGCGACGATCCCTCCTATTCTCCCGACTATACCGGTCTTTTCAAGAAAGTATATTCAGTAAACCCACCGGAGTTTGGTTTTTCCGAGCCGTAATTTTTAAATAAAATCAGGTAATAGCAGCTGTTATTAAAACCCTGTTATGAGGTAAAAATGAAAAAATCACACGCAGGATTACTGCTGGCATTTGTGTTTATAGCACGCGGCACATCATTTCTCTTTTCAAAAGAGCTGATGAAAAGCATGTCGCCCATGAATATTTTAGCCATTCGCTTTCTTTTGGCTTTTACCGTTTTGTCAGTTATCTTTAATAAACGTTTTCACAGCTTTGGAAAAAGCAGTTTTAAAGGCGGCTTGATTTTAGGCGTTTTATACACCGTTTGCATGGCGTTGGAAATGTACGGTCTGCGCCTTATTGATTCAGGTACGTGTTCTCTTATAGAGAATATGGCAATAATTATTGTTCCTCTCTACGTTGCCGCACTAACACGTATTCCTCCAAAAAAGAAAACTATACTCTGCGCTTTAATTGCAGTAGCTGGCGTGGGATTTTTATCTCTTTCGCAAAGTAAAACTGAAGGAAACGCACTTGGTATCACTCTGACAATTCTCGCCGCTTTTACATACGCAGCATGCATTTTAGCAACAGAAAAAGTAAGTAAAAACGGTGACCCTGTCGCAATTGGCATAATACAGCTCGGCATTATGGGGCTCCTCAGCCTATTAATTGCCGTACCCACAGGCGGTTTAACTTTTTTAACAACAAGCAATCAATGGCTTCTGATGCTGATTCTTGTACTTATATGCAGCTGTTTCGGGTTTGCATTTCAACCTGTGGGGCAAAAATATATATCTGCCGAGGCAGCAGCTATTCTTACTGTTTTAAATCCGTTGACGGCAAGCATTATGGGCATTGCAGTTGCCGGTGAAGAAATAAACGCTTCAAAAATTATAGGCTATATATTGATTATTGCTTCTTTGCTTATATATAACATAAAATTTAAAAACAAAATTGATTGAAACGCTTGCAAAAAAAACAATTTACTTGTAATATTATTATAGATTATTATGAAGGGTGGTAAAAATTCCAATGAAAAATTTAAAAACGTTGCTCGCTCTGCTTTTAGCCGCAATGTTTCTTTTAACAGTTGCGGGATGCGGAGAAACTAAAACCGACAGTACTGAAGAGGGTCCAAAGGAAACAGCTGAAGTAACAGAAACAGAAGAGCCGGCAGAAACACCTGCAGAAGAAGGCGAAAGAACGGCAGCAGGCACATACAACGGCATTTATCAGAAATTTGTAGGCGATGACGATTCCGCAAAAGTAACCGATGAAGAGTTTTCACTCATACTTCTTGAAGACGGTACAGGCGAGCATTTCAGAGACGGAACTTCCTATAAAGTAACATGGGAACAAAACGGCGAAGAAATAACTATGAAAGAAACATTTATGGGTGCTTCCATTGATTATAACGGCACCGTAAAAGACGGAAAGCTAAATCTCTTTAACGGAGACAAAGACGATCCGTTTACTTATGAGTATGTTTATGAATCAGAAGCTTAAAAAATGCAGGGGTACAAAACCCCTGCATTTTTTATTTATTAGTCTTTTTTATCCTCGTCTATTGTTTCTCCGTCCCAAATTTCGTCAAGTTTGTTTTTCTCATCGTTTAAGTTTTCCTGTACTTCCTCCAGGTAGTTCGGGAGTTTAACGTCTTTTCTTTTTTTGTCCATAAATTCGCTCCTTTCTTAATCTTATTATACAAATAAATGTTGACTTTTTCAATAATTGTGATAAAATTATTTTATGTGAATTTTCACGAAAATATAAGTATTTTTTGCCGCAATGCGGCAGATTGGAGATATAGTCATGGACGAAATTAAAAAACTTGTATTTGACGCAGTAAACATGCTCGCTGACGAGGCAAATCTGAAAAGCGGTCAGATTATGGTACTCGGCTGCTCTACGAGCGAAATAAACGGAGAGCGAATCGGTCACGGCTCGGTTTATACTTCCGGTGAAGAAGTAATAAGCGGCGCACTCGCTGCTTTAAAGCCGAGAGGTATATATCTTGCCGTAGGTTGCTGCGAGCATTTAAACCGCGCAGTAGTAGTTGAGCGCGAAGCGGCTGAAAAATACGGTTTTGAAATAGTAAGCGTTATCCCTCAGCCGAAAGCAGGCGGCAGTGCGGGAACAGCTGCGTATAAAAGCTTTGACGACCCTGTAGTTGTAGAGTTTGTAAAAGCACACGCTGGAATGGATATAGGCGATACGTTTATCGGCATGCATCTTCGCCACGTTGCAGTTCCCGTGCGTCTCCCTATAAAAGAGATCGGCAAAGCTCATGTAACTTTTGCTAAGACAAGACCGAAATTTATAGGCGGCAGCCGCGCCGTTTACGAAGTTAAATAGTTATGAAAGGAATTTAAAATGAAAGCAATTATTACTGTTTTGGGCGAAGACAGGGTTGGTATTATCGCAAAGGTGTCTTCCCTTTTAGCCGATGAAGGCATTAATATTCTTGATATATCGCAAACAATTATGCAGGACGTTTTCACCATGATTATGCTTGTTGATATTTCCGGAAGCACTTCTAAAATATCAGATATATCCGAAAAACTCGATGCGTGCGGCAAAGAACTCGGAGTATCTATTACCATAAAGCATGAAGACCTTTTTAAATCCATGCACCGAATTTAAAGCGGAGGACAATCATGATAAACCCTTTTGAAATAATGGAAACCATTAATATGATACGCGAGGAAAATCTTGATATCAGAACGATCACCATGGGTATATCTTTGCTTGACTGCATCGGAGATGACAGCAATATCTGTTCAGGCAAAGTCTATGATAAAATTACATCGTGCGCTGAAAAACTTGTTTCATGCGGCAATGACATAGAAAAGGAATACGGTATACCGATAATCAATAAGCGTATATCGGTAACCCCCATATCAATTGTTGCACAAAGCAGCGGCGACTATGTAAAGTTTGCACGCGCTATGGATAAAGCCGCAAAAGAAGTAGGCGTAAACTTTATCGGCGGTTACAGCGCGTTGGTACATAAAGGCTATACAAAAGGAGACGAGGAATTTATAAATTCCATTCCCGAGGCTCTCTCAACAACCAATCTTGTATGCTCAAGCGTAAACATAGGTTCAACGCGTTCCGGAATAAACATGGACGCAGTAGGCAAAATGGGAAATATTATAAAAGATACTGCCAAAGCTTCAGAAAAGGACGCCGGTTTTGCATGCGCAAAGCTTGTTGTCTTCTGCAACGCCGTTCCCGATAACCCCTTTATGGCAGGCGCTTTTCACGGCGTCGGCGAAGGAGAATGCGTTATAAACGTCGGTGTAAGCGGACCCGGCGTTGTAAAATGTGCGCTTGAAAAAGTTAAAGACGGTGATTTTGGTGTTATAGCCGATACCATTAAAAAGACAGCCTTTAAAATAACAAGAATGGGACAGCTTGTAGCAACCGAAGCTTCAAAAAGGCTCGGCGTTCCGTTCGGAATTGTTGATTTATCGCTTGCCCCCACACCCGCGGTCGGCGACAGCGTAGCTTACATCCTCGAAGAAATTGGGCTGGAAAAGTGCGGTGCGCCGGGCACAACGGCTGCTTTAGCGCTTTTAAATGACGCTGTTAAAAAAGGCGGCACGATGGCTTCATCTTATGTAGGGGGCCTCAGCGGCGCGTTCATTCCCGTCAGCGAGGACGCCGGCATGATAGCTGCCGCAAGAAGCGGAGCGTTGTCTCTTGAAAAGCTTGAGGCCATGACGTGCGTTTGCTCTGTCGGCATCGACATGGTAGTGGTGCCGGGAGACACAACGGCAGATACAATAAGCGGTATTATTGCAGACGAAGCGGCAATAGGTATGATAAACTCTAAGACCACGGCAGTAAGACTTATTCCCGCATGCGGCAAAAAAGTCGGCGACACGGTTGAGTTCGGCGGGCTCTTGGGAAGCGGGCCCGTTATGCCGGTTAGTAAATATAACTGTTCTGAATTTATAGCGCGCGGCGGCAGAATTCCCGCACCGCTGCACAGTCTTAAAAATTAGGATGATTTTGTATGTATACAGAGAATATAACTATTAAATACAGCGATCTGGCGCCAAATCAAAAAGCAAGCGTTGCATCAATGCTGCGCTTTTTCCAAAATGCCGCGATAGCTCATACATCTAAAGCGGGCTTTCCCCTATCTTATTTGTATGCTCAAAACCGCGCCTGGATTTTAATTTCAATGAATGTTGATTTTTACAGGATGCCCGAAGACGGCGAAAACATCAAGATTACAACATTTGCGCCGCGCTTTGACAGAGTTTACGGATACAGATGCTTTGAGGCGGAAGATAAAGACGGCAATATAATAGCAAAAGCCGCTTCTCTTTGGATATTCTTAAATACGGAAACAATCCGTCCCGCAACAGTTCTTGACGAGTTTTATGAGAAATACGGCGGCGGTGACGATACGGGTTATGAATTCATCCGCCGCGAGCAGAAATTTGAAACAGGTCCGGAATCAGATATTTTAAAAGTTACAAAACACGATATAGATACAAATCACCATGTAAACAATGTACGTTTGGAAGAATTTGCGGAAGAGGCAGTGCCCGAAGGCAAAGAGATTAAAAAAGCAATTATCTTTTACCGCGCAGCATTTTATCTCGGCGATAATATTCATATCTGTGCCGATACGGAAGATAACACTGTAAGAGTTCATCTTGTTGACGACGACGGCAAGAGCCGCCTGTCGGCTCAGTTTTTTATAAAATAGGAAATTACGCGCGAAAGCGCACAAATTCAGCATGTTTCAAAAAAGCGTACCGCTTTGCCCCCAAGCTTGTGGGTCAGGGGGTTGAAGTGTTGAAAACACTTTTTTACCGAATAAGCGTTCCGAAAAGCATTTCGCCGTCTGTGGTTTCAAGTGAAACTTCGGCTATTTTTCCTACAATGCTGTCATCCGCTTCACATGCTACGCGCATGTAATTCGGCGTAAAGCCCTCAAAGAGATTGTCCCTGTGCTTTTTTTCAAAAAGCACAGGCATTTTTTTGCCTATATATTTTTTCAGGAATTCGCTTTTAAGCTCTTTTGCGAGCTCACCCATAACATGCGCTCTTTCAGCTCTTAAAGATTTCGGCACCGATTCTTTAAATTTTGCCGCGGCAGTCCCTTCCCTTTCCGAATACGGAAAAACGTGAACTCCCGAAAACTCCGCTTTTTTAACAAACTCCAAAGACTTTTGAAACTCTTCGTCCGTTTCATACGGAAAGCCGGTTATAACATCGGTAGTTATTGCAACGTCCGTTATCTTTGCTCTTATTCGCTGAAGTGTTTCCATGTATTCCGCCGAAGTGTAGCGTCTGTTCATTTTTTTAAGAATTATATCCGAGCCGCTTTGAAGTGAAATATGATAATGGGGACACACCTTCGGAAGGCGCGAAACCGTTTCTATAAAATCATCCGTAAAAGCGACAGGATCGATAGAACTGAGCCTGATTCTTTTAATGCCGTCTATATCGGAAATCTTTTGAAGCAGTCCGTGCAGAGTATTATCCGTGCCTCTGCCGTATGAAGCCACGTGAATACCGGTTAAAACTATTTCGGAAAAGCCTTTTTGAGAAAGCGTTTTAGCCTGGCTTATTATATCGTCTTCACGCGCCGAGCGAACTGCGCCGCGCGCAAAAGGAATTATGCAGTAGGTACAAAACCTGTCGCATCCCTCCTGAATCTTGATATACGCCCTCTCCCTATCCTCAAAATTGTCTATAACCATAGCTTCAAACGGAATATCTTTGCCAAGGGTCTCAACTACTGAAACAGTTTTCTTCTCTCTTGCAGCTTCCTCAACCGTTTTAACTATCTCATTTTTCTTGTTTGTGCCGATGATTACATCGGCTATTTTAAGCTCTTTAATCTTTTGCGGCGCCGTCTGCGCCATACAGCCGACAGCGGCAATTACGGCGTTTTTATTATGTCCCCGCGCGCGCCTTAATACCTGGCGGCTTTTTTTGTCACCTACGCTCGTTACGGTGCAAGTGTTTATAACATAAACATCGGCAAAGCCGTCAAACGGAACTATTTCATAACCCGCGTCTGAAAACAGCTTCTCCATGGCATTTGTCTCATATTGATTTACTTTACATCCAAGTGTATAAAATGCAACAGATTTCAAAACATAACTCCGTTTCTTTTATTTATCTCTATTTTAATTCTAGCAGATATTTTATTTAAAGTCAATTTATTTGAATATTTTCTGCTGTTTATGTAAAAATAAACTTAGGGGTGTTTAAATGAAGAATAAATCATTTTTAATACTTATAATTCTGATTGCTTTAATACTCGGCGCGTTTTTCACAAAAAAAGAAACCGTTCCGATAGAAAACAGCTTTTTAGTAAAGGAGACAACCGTTTATGACTATTTCAAATAAAGATTATTCACATTTGGCAGACAAAAAAAGTCCCGACTCCCCCATGCTTAAAAACCTGATTTTTGCATTTACAACAGGCGGTGCTATATGTGTTATCGGCCAGATAATAATAAACCTCTGCAAGTCAAAAGGACTTTCCTTTGAAGACGCTTCAACAGTTGCATCTGTATCCTTGGTGATTCTAAGTGTTATTTTAACATCTTTTAATCTATATAACAAAATAGCAACGTTTGCCGGGGCAGGCACTTTAGTGCCCATAACAGGCTTTGCAAACGCTGTTGTTGCACCGGCGATAGAATTCCGTTCCGAAGGATATATAATGGGTCTGGGTGCCAAAATGTTCGTTATAGCAGGGCCTGTAATAGTATACGGCACGGTAAGCTCGGTTTTAGCCGGGATTATTTATTATTTTATTAAATAAGGAGAGATTAAATTGGGAACTAGATGCGGCAGACAGACTGTAGCTCTTTCTACAAAGCCAACAATATACGCATTTACATCAATTGCCGGCAAAAAAGAAGGAGAAGGACCACTCGGCAATCAATTTGATATGGTTTTTGAGGACGCTTTTTTAGGCGAAGAAACATGGGAAAAGGCAGAAATGCGTCTGTACGAAAAATGCTTTTCTCAAATTCTTCAGAAAGGTTCTCTATCCCCCTCTGATATAGACTATATTATTTCCGGCGACTTATTAAACCAATGCACATCATCGGCATTCGGCATGAAAGATTCTTCCATTCCATATCTTGGCATTTACGGTGCGTGCTCAACAATGGCCGAAAGTATATCGCTTGCCGCAATGCTCTCAGACGGAGGTTTTTCTGCAGGCAATATTCTGTCTATGGCGGGCAGTCATTTTTGCTCTGCAGAAAAGCAGTTTCGAGCGCCGCTTGAATACGGCGGTCAAAGGCCGCCTTCGGCGCAGTGGACCGTAACGGGCGCGGGCGCCGTTTGCATATCGCACGGCGGTCCTATTGAAATAACACATATAACTACAGGCAAGATAACGGATTTAGGCATCAAGGACGCAAATAACATGGGAGCCGCAATGGCGCCGGCATTTGTATCAACTCTTACTGCACATCTTAAGGAAACAGGCAGAGAACCTTGTTTTTATGATCTTATTGTATCGGGTGACTTAGGTTTAATAGGAAAAGAAATTGCGCTTGAATTGACCGGAAAAGAGGGCTTTGACATATCCTCAAATTATAACGACTGCGGCGCTATGATTTTTGACCCCCAAAAACAAGACACCCACGCCGGCGGAAGCGGCTGTGGGTGCAGTGCTTGTGTTTTATGCGGGTATATTTTACCCGAAATGATTAAAGGTACTTTTAAAAACGTTTTATTCATAGCGACAGGTGCTTTGATGAGCCCTACCACAACGCAGCAGGGCGAAAGCATACCGTCTATAGCTCATGCAGTTGCGCTTTCAAAATTACAGTAAAGAACCTCTTATCTCTTCACCGCTTTTCGGAGAAAGCAGCGCGGGTGCTATGTCAAATACGGTTTTTGCGCCCATGTCGCCTTTTTGGCTGAGTCTAAATGCGGCTCTTGCATAAGCTACTAAAACGCTTGATGTAAACTCGGGGTTTGAATCAAGCTTTAACGAATATTCAATAATGTGATTGTTGCCGCCGAGAGTTTTACCGCTTCTTATAACAAAGCCGCCGTGCGCCATTTTGCCGTGTTTTTCGCGAAGTTCTTCAGCGGATATGAAATGTACAACCGTGTCGTACTCATCAAAGTAGTTCGGCATGGTTTTTATCTGTCTTTCGATTTCGGCCTTATCTGCGCCGTCTTCAGCTACAACGAAGCATTCGCGTGTATGCTTTTCACGAACAGAGAGCTCGGGATTTTCGCCGCTGCGTACTCTGTCCATAGCTTCTTCTATCGGAATAGTATACTGAATAGCGCCCGCAACGCCTTTAATTCTTCTTATAGCGTCGCTGTGACCCTGGCTAACGCCTTTGCCCCAGAAAGTGTAATTCTCACCGTCTGGCAAGATGCTTTCCGCATAGAGACGGTTCAGTGAGAAAAGACCGGGATCCCAGCCGACAGATATAATAGATACGTGACCGTTATCTTTTGCGCTTTTGTCAACGTTTGCAAAGTACTGCGGGATTTTAGCGTGCGTATCAAAGCTGTCGATCGTGTTAAAATATTTTGCATATTCGGGACCCTGAACACCTAAATCCGTAGCAGATCCGCCGCAAAGAATCAAAACGTCTATTTTGTCTTTCATCTCTGCCGCTTTGTCTGCAGCTATAACCGGCACGCCTTCTGTTTTAATTTTGAGGTCAGCCGGATTTCTTCTTGTAAATACGGCAACAAGCTCTGTGTCGGGATTCTGACGTATTGCGAGTTCAACGCCTCTGCCGAGATTACCGTAACCCATAATACCTATTCTGATTTTACCCATTTTATATTCCTTCTTTCTAAATACTAATATATTAAAGCTCCAGCCTTAAAGGATGAAACTCCAAAAAGTCCGATGAAACCAAAACATTTCTGTCTCTGTCACTCTGTCTTTCATAAGCCTGTCTGCCGTGAAGATGCCCGTAAATACATTTTTCTGTGTTATACTCGTCTAGCAGCATATCAACGGCAAAATCCGGCGGATAATGAAGCATGGCCCAGAGCCTGTCCGATTTCTTTTTTCCGTCTTCAAGCGACAAACGAAGCCGTATAAGCTCACGCTCATATATCTTTTGGTCTTCCGATGAAAAGTTTTTTTCAAAAGGCGATTTCCAGCCTCTTGCGCAGCATACCGCAACACCTTCAACCAAAACAGAGTTGTTATGCAAAAAGACAATATCGTCAAAGCCGAACTCCACTTTAAACTCTACAAGCTTCGCGGCGGTGCACCACCAATAATCGTGATTACCCTTTGATATTATTTTTTTGCCCGGAAGCGAATGTATGAATTTAAAATCTTCAATTGCCTGCTCAAGATATGTTGCCCACGATATATCACCGCATATTAAAACGGTATCGCTTTCATTTACAACCGAGCGCCAGTTTTCTTCAATTCTTTGAACGTAATTCTCCCATGACACGCCAAATACATCCATCGGCTTGTTAAGACCTAAAGAAAGATGTAAATCCGATATAGCAAAAACTGCCATTTCCCTACCTCGAATAAAAAAATGATTTTTGTTAAAAATAATCTATACTGACTGTAAAGTCAGACAGAAAGGCGGTATAACATGATTGATGATAACAAACCCCGTAAAACCGAAAAATGCTTAAACGGAGTTAAATGCAACGTAGAAGACTGTTATTTTAACAGTCAGGACTGCGGATGCAGGGCTTCCGGCATTGAAGTTGACAACTCAATGCTCGGTATGAGCACGAACTGCAAAACTTATACAACCGAATCAAGACACGATGGCTGCGACGGCTGCGATTAAACCGCAAAAAGACTGTGACGGAAACCGCCACGGTCTTTTTAGTTTAGTATTAAATGCCGAGTAAATCCCCAACCTGTTTTGGCATACCGTCCGGCTCGCAAACAGCTTTAAAGCGTATTTCTTTATTTTTAAGCTCTGAAAGTGCTTTCGGCACGGGAAGATTTGAAATCTCTGAAAGCAAATCAATTATTCCGAACTCGTCAAGCCCCGAAAGCGCATCATCACCTTTTATTGCCGAAGCAACACTTGCGCTGAATTTATAAGGACTTGCAGTAGAAGCAATAACGGTTATTGTATTATCGCCTGTGCTTTCCATATACTTATTACAAACGCCGATAGCTACCGCCGTATGCGTGTCTACCGTATATGAATACTTTTGGAACGTATCTGCAATTGTCTTTTTAGTTTCGGCCTCGTCGCAAAAGTCTGCAAAAAGTATTTCGGATATTTTCTCTTTTAAATCACCTACATCGTAACGGCCTTCAGAAGAGAGCTTTTTCATGTAGCCGATTATTTTTTCGTTGTCTTTACCGCTGACATCGTATATAAATCTTTCAAGATTGCTTGAAATCAAAATATCCATTGAGGGCGAAATAGTTGTATAAAACGTTCTGTTTCTGTCATAAACGCCTGTATTTATAAAGTCCGTTAATACATTGTTGCTGTTTGAAGCGCAAATAAGCTTTTTAACCGGTAATCCCATACGTTTTGCGTAATACGAAGCTAATATGTTTCCGAAGTTTCCTGTCGGAACAACAATATTTATCTCCTCGCCAAGCTCTATATTTCCGCCTGCTATTAAATCAGCATATGCCGAGAAATAGTAAACGATCTGCGGAACAAGTCTGCCCCAGTTTATGGAGTTTGCGGAAGATAAAACAATATTGTTTTTCTTTAAGAATTCATTGAATTCCTTATCGGTAAAAATCTTTTTAACGCCGTTTTGCGCATCGTCAAAATTCCCGTTAACGGCGGATACATACACGTTTTTACCTTCCTGCGTAACCATCTGAAGCTTTTGAATCCGGCTGACGCCGTTTTCAGGAAAGAAAACAATAATCTTGGTACCTTCAACATCGCAGAAACCGTCAAGCGCGGCTTTACCGGTATCACCGCTTGTAGCGACCAGAATTGCAACATCTTCTTTAACACCTGCTTTTTTAGCGGACTTTGTCAAAAGATGCGGCAAAATCTGAAGCGCCATATCCTTAAAAGCGCATGTAGGACCGTGCCAAAGCTCCAAAACGAACTTGTTGTCGTCAAGCTTTGTTACCGGAGCTATCTTTTCCGTTTCAAAGTTTTCGGTATTGTAAGCGGCGGACATGCATGCTTTTATCTCTTCTTCGGTAAAATCAGTCAGGTACTTACCGAGAATAAAAGCGGCGCGTTCTCTGTAACCCATTTTTGAAAGTTCAGATATATCCGAAAGTGCAATTTCCGGAAACTCGCGCGGAACAAAAAGACCGCCGTCTGAGGAAAGTCCCTTTGAAATCGCTTCTGACGATGTTAAATTTTTGCTGTCGTCACGTGTGCTTGTATAATTCATTGCACAACACCCTTTCATACAAACAGTAAACGGGCGATCTGCCTCATTAGGCTAAACCGCCCGTTTCTCCGAAAGGCAAATAATTTGCCCTAAAAATTAGCAGTATTTTTTAATTCCTTCGCCTGCGTCAGAATCCTTCATGCTGATTGTTGAAAGAAGTTCAATACCGAACTTCTCGCAGAGAGCGTTTGTTTTATCAAGGAATTTTTCAATATCTTCCTCCGAACCGTCAGCAATTTTAGTAATGCTGTCAAGGAAAATATTGGTTATATCAAAGTTCTGGGAAACTATACCGCAAAGAATGCCGAAAAGCTCCTCATAATTGGATATATTAAATTCAGATGTATCTACCATTCTGATTTTATAGTTTAAATCCAAAACGTGTCTTTTATTATTGTTTATAAACACTACAGAACCCTTATCGCGTTCAAGTGCTTTATTAACACTGTCAAGCAGCGCCTTTGTTTTTCCTGTACCTTTCTCACCGATAATAACTTTTATCATGCGAAAGACCTCCTTATAGTTTTATTTAATTATATCATACTATAAAAACGATATAATTTCAACTCAAATTTGAAAAATTCTTAAAATATTAAAAAGTTTGTTTATTTTGCCAATCTTTCTTCAAGAATTTTTCTCTGTTCTTCATATCCTTTTTTGCCGAGTAAAGCAAACATATTCTTTTTATAAGCCTCAACGCCGGGCTGATTAAAGGGATTTACACCCAATATGTATCCGCTTATGCCGCAGGCTCTCTCAAAGAAGTATACGAGGTTTCCGAGTGAGTATTCGTCAAAATCATCAATTTCAATAACGAGGTTCGGAACGCCGCCGTCGTTATGAGCCATTATGGTGCCGAGATATGCTTTTTTGTTTACAAAATCAACGGATTTGCCTGCGAGGTAGTTAAGACCGTCCAAATCCTTCTCATCGCTTTCAATAGTTACGTCGGCGCGGGGATTCTTTACGGTTAAAACAGTTTCAAAGAGGCTGCGCATTCCGTCCTGAATATACTGTCCCATTGAGTGTAAGTCGGTCGAAAAGTCAACAGCTGCCGGGAATATACCCTTATGGTCTTTGCCCTCGCTTTCGCCGTAAAGCTGTTTCCACCACTCTCCTATGTAGTGCAAGTTGCTCTCGTAATTTACAAGTATTTCCGTAGAATAGCCTTTTCTTAAAAGAACATTTCTAGCAGCCGCATATTTATAGCAGTCGTTTTCATTTAAAGCGGGATTTGAATATTCCTTCATAGCGTCGTATGCGCCCTGCATAAGCTTATCTATATCGCAGCCTGCAACAGCTATCGGCAAAAGACCGACAGGCGTTAAAACGCTGTATCTGCCGCCAACGTTATCCGGAATCACAAATGTTTCATATCCTTCTTCTTTGGCGAGTGAGAAAAGTGCGCCGCGGCTTTTGTCCGTTGTAGCGTAAATTCTCTTTGCGGCTTCCTCTCTTCCGTATTTCTTTTCAAGAATTTCTTTGAAGAAACGGAACGCTATTGCGGGTTCTGTTGTAGTACCCGACTTTGATATAACGTTTACAGAGAAATCTTTATCTGAAACGAGATCTATAAGCTCAGCAAGATATGCAGAGCTTATTGAATTGCCCGCAAAATATACTTTGGGACCCTGTCTTTTGCCTGCAGGCTTATCGTTATAAAACGTACCGCACAGCATATCGATAGCTGCTTTAGCTCCGAGATACGATCCGCCGATACCGATAACAACGAGCACTTCGCTGTCGCATCTTATTTTTTCAGCAGCTTTTTTAACTCTTTCAAATTCTTCCTTGTCATAGTTTTCAGGCAGGCGTGTCCAACCTATAAAGTCGTTTCCTGCGCCTGTTCCTTTTTCGAGAGCTTCGTGTGCCGCTTTTACGGCGTCTTCGAGCATCTCCATCTCATCTTCACGCATAAACTGAAGCGCGTTCTTGTAATTAAATTTCAGCTTTGTCATTACCCATCTTTCCTTTCGTGTTTAATCTATATTAAAGCCCCAAAAGGGCATATATACTATTTCAAAAGACAAACCGCCTGCGCCGCTATACCTTCTCCCCTGCCTTCAAAGCCCATACCTTCGGTAGTTGTAGCTTTAACGCTGACATTTGCTATGTCAAGGGACAGCTCTTTTGCAATATTCTCACGCATCTGCAGTATAAACTTTGATATATGCGGTTTTTCCGCTATT
Source organism: Clostridia bacterium (assembly GCA_017620205.1). Lineage (GTDB taxonomy): Bacteria > Bacillota > Clostridia > UMGS1883 > UMGS1540 > UMGS1540. The sequence goes on from JAFZQX010000004.1 coordinate 121,913, forward strand.
ACTATTGAGTCTATATTATCTATTTCAAATCCGTTTTCCTTCAAAAGCTGTGAAACACAGTTTAAAAGCTTTATACTGCTTATGCCGAGATACTTTGGGTCTGACGGAGGAAAATGCTTTCCTATATCGCCGAGCGCCGCCGCGCCCAAAAGAGCGTCCATTATTGCATGGAGCAAAACGTCCGCGTCCGATACACCCAAAAGTCCCTTTTCATACGGGACTTCTACTCCGCCGAGTATGAGTTTTCTGTTTTCCGCGAATTTATGCGCATCATATCCTATTCCGATTCTCATTAATTATCACCGTCTGCTTTTTTTGCTATTATTTCGGCTATATCCAAATCATGCTTGGTTGTTAGCTTTATATTGTCTTCACTTCCGGAAACAACCGAAACCTTATGCGTTTTTTCAACCAAAGAAGCATCGTCGGTCACACCGGTAAGCTCGCCTTCATATGCATTACAAATTAAATCTTTCCAAAACACCTGCGGCGTCTGAACGCGGCAAAGGGTGCTTCTGTCAACCGTTTTTTCTATTTTACCGCAGGAAACAAGTTTAATTGTATCCGTAACGGGAATTCCCGGCACCGCCGCGCCGCTTTTTACAGCTTCCGCAACCGTATCGGAAATAATCTTTTGGCTCACAAACGGTCTGTCGCCGTCGTGAATGGCAACTATATCAAAACCGCCTGTTTTTTTAAGGCCGCATTTAACGGATTCTGCGCGGCTTTCACCCCCGCAGACAATACCTATAACCTTGGAAAAACGCGCGGCAAAAGGCATAAAATGCTCTTTATCGGACGCCACAAGAATTATAGCGTCAATATCGTCAGACTTCTGAAACGCCTCAAGCGTTCGCTCTATAACGGGCTTTGCGCCGATTTTATATGTAAGCTTATTTTCTTTTATATTCATTCTCGCCCCCGAGCCGGAGGCAAGAATAACAGCGACGGTTTTCACATTAAAAATCCTTTCGAACAATAAGGTTTAAACACAAGAAAAAGGAACAAGCCTAAAGAAAACCTTAGACTAATTCCTCTATAATTGTTTCAACCTCGCTCTGCTTAGCGTTTTTAGCCAGAACAAGCTCGCTTATAAGGATTTGTTTGGCGTTTGAAAGCATTTTTCTTTCGCCCGTTGAAAGACCTTTAGCACGGTCGCGCGATATAAGCATTTTAACAACATGCGCAACCTCGTAAACATCTCCGCTTTTGATCCTCATCATATTTTCTCTGTATCTTTTGTTCCAGCTCTGCGCTTCTTCTATTTCATAGCCGGAGAAATCTTTCAATACTTTTTCGGCTTCTTTCCCGTCAATAACGCTTCTGATGCCGATCTCATCGCAAGTTTCCATAGGAATCATAACCTTCATGTCACCAACAGGCATTTTCATAACATAGTATTTTTGAATACTTCCGAGTATTTCTTTTTCTTCTATAGCCTCAATTACTCCGGCGCCGTGCATAGGATATACAACTCTGTCGCCTATCTTGTACATAAAGACTCCTCCATGATCATACTTCACATCAAAAACAAAACATATTTGTGCCAAAATATCATTATGTGTTTATATTATAACACAAAAAAATATATTTGTCAAAAAAATTTAACAAAAAAGAAATATTGAAATGCAAAAAAACAGGCTGCAGCAAAACAATTACGTTTTCTACAGCCTATTGGGGGCGAAAAGTTAGTTTCTATTTGTTATTTTTCCCATACGCCGCACGTGCAAAGCGGTTCGGGAGAGTCTTTTTTCATAATAATTACTTTCATCTTTGAAACGTCTGAAATGGGCAGTATCGTCTGTGCGCTGCCGCCTTCAAGCTTTATGCTTTGAATATCCTGCAGCTTGTTTGAGCCGTATGAAGCAAGGAAAACGGATGCGTCCGCGGGCACATTTAATGCCGTAAGAGTAACAAGCGCGTAAGCTCCCATGGCGTTTACTTCAAACTTGGTTATTTCCACCTTCGGCACAACCGTAATTTTGCACGTTGCCGTTTTTCCTCCGTTTACGGTTGTTGCCGTAATTGTAGCTTCTCCCAGGGATTTCGCTGTTACAACGCCGTCTGCAACTGCTGCAACGGAATTGTTTGAAGATTCCCATAAAACTGCTTTATTTGTGGCGTTTTTGGGAAGGACAGAAGCCGTAAGCGTATACTGCTTCCCTATCATAATTTCCTTCTCCGTTTTATCAAGCGTTATGCCGGTTACATTTACTATCTGCTCGGATGTGCCTACAACTATAACGGAGCACTCCGCCTGCTTGCTGCCAAACTGTGCTTTGGCCGTAACAGTTGCCGTGCCCTTTGAAACGCCCGTAACCTTTCCGTTTTTGTCAACAACCGCAACAGACTTGTCACTGCTTGACCATATTACGGTATCGGTTGAATCATCGGGCGTTACAGTTGCCGTGAGTGTTTCGTTCTTTCCGGCCTTTATTTCAATATTACTCTTGTTTAAGGATATGCCGGAGGCAGGCTTTACAACAGTTACGGCAATTGTTGACGATATTCCCGAATCCGTTGCGGCGGTTATATTTGCCGTGCCGTAATTTTTTCCGTAAACCGCGCCGGTGTTTGAAACGGTTGCTATATTTTCATTGTCCGATGTAAAAGTTATTGTATCGGTATCAAAATCGGGCATTATCTGCAGTTCGGGAGTAACAGTTGATGAACGCGCAATTTTTATGCTGTTATCCGTGTATGCAATAGTGCTTATATGATTAGTTACCGCGTTAAACGCCATGTTTCTCGAATTTGCATATTCTTCCGCATACGAGCCCGCCTTGCCGTACATTGTCATTTTAGCGGGATATGAGAAGGAATTTGTCTGAATGTTTGTTACCGAAACAGGCACATACGCCGCCGTCAGCTTTGTATCCTCCGCAAAAGCGTTTGATTCAATTTTCGTACAGAAATGCGGTATGCTTATGCTTTCAAGCGAAGCGCAAAGACGGAAAGCGGAATCCGGAATTGTGTTTAACCACTTACTGAGTTTAACATTTTTAAGGTTGTCACAGCCGTAGCACATATTGGAGCCTATTGATGTAACTCTGTCCGATATGGTCAAATCCGTCAAAGCGTCGCAATCATAAAACGCACGGCTGCCTATACTGCCGGAGCCGTTTAAGGTTGCAGTTTCAAGCGCATCACAGTTTTCAAAAGCACTGCTGCCTATTGATGTAACGGCTTTCGGTATGGTTATTTCGGTTAAGGCTTTACAATTATAAAAAGCAGAACCTTCAATCGTAGTTAAGTTTTCAGGAAGCGGAGCAGACTGCAATTTTTCACAGCCGTAAAAAGCATTGCTTCTGATTGTCTCTAAGGTGTCAGGGAAATTAACTTCAACAAGGTTTTTGCAGTTATAAAATGTGCTCCCCATTATATTTACTCTTGTATTTGGCAGATGTGCTCTTTCAAGAGAAGTGCAACCGCTAAATACAGAGTTGCCCATTGATGTTACGCTGTCCGGTATCTCGATATTACTCAAAGAAGTGCAACCAATAAATGCTTCGCTTTGTAATTCTGTGACACTATTTGGAATGTTGACATTTTTTAAACCCTCGCAATATCTAAATGCATCGTATCTTACAATAGTTACTGTGTTTGGTATTTCTATTTCTTCAAGCGTATAGCAATACGCAAACAAATGTGCGGGTATATATGTTATTCCTTCTTCAAATGTTACGTTTTTCAAACCAGAATTATAAAA
>JAFZQX010000021.1 GCA_017620205.1 Clostridia bacterium
TAAAGGTACACAACTATAACTATAACAAGTTTCCTATGCGTCCTCTCAACTGGAAAGCTCCTGCCGATTACATAAAAGCTTTCCTTGATAATGGCGAAGTGTTTTAGAAATTTTGTAACACATCATTGACAAACCTACAATGATTTGGGTTGCTTAACAATTTATTTACTGCTTATCCCATGGCAATACTTCCCAACCTTCCGGAGGATTGCCGAGATCCGGCACATCTATAGGCTGACCGCCCGCCAAAGCTGACTGATGCGCAATTAGACCCGGTATGTTGTATCTTGCGACTGCCCAGATGTTAGTGGGGGACAGCTTGCCCGTTTCATAGGCGCGGCAGAAATCGTCTATCAGGAAATGATGCGTGCCGTTATGGCCGTTATGCATGCCGAGAAATTCTTCGGGTAAACGTGCGGTCGGTTGTGAGGGTGACGCTTCAGACCAGCCTTCGCCGGAGGCTATTTTTTGGATTGCCTCGGTATAATTGCTCTCTATAAGCTCCGCAAGAGGCCTCGGTTGAAGTTCGGCCGTAACATCCTCCATAATAACTTTATGGTCATCTTCGGGATTCCAGCGCGATAAGCTGTGTCTTGCAACGGAGAATTCATATCCCGCGCTGTCGCCGTAAAACTGTGTAATATATGTTTCGGGCGCAACCCAGCCTATGCAGCGGTTTTCGCATATTCTTACTATGCCGCCGTTTGACAGTTCCATGAGCATTGTCTCATTTGAAAACGGATTGTTATATTCATTTTGTCCGTCCGTGCCGTAAATGTCCGTTCTTGTACTGCCTTTAAAGCCCATGGCTACAACTCTTTTGGCATAAACGCCGGGCATGGATGAGAGAACCATTGATGTTGTGTGAGTTGGATAGAAAAACGGGGGAATACCCGCATATTTTTTCCAATCCTCACCGCCGGAGCTGCGGAAGCTCTGCTCCATATTGCGTATATCGTGATTATACTGTGCCTCTGCATAAGTAAAGTTTCCGAATGTGCCTTTGGCAAATTCCCGTCTTAAAAAGCACGCGGGTGCGCGGTAAAATCCGGTTTCGCCCATAGAGTATGTAAGGCGAGTTTCTCTTATTAGTTTTTCTATTTCTTTTATTTCGTCAACACTGACGGCACAAGGCACGGAGCTGTATACGTGCTTTCCGGCTTTAAGGGCTCTTATAACCATTTGTCCGTGCGAGAAACGCTGTGTAAATATTGCAACCGCGTTAATGTCTTTTGATGCCAATACTTCTTCGTATGTATCAATTACTTTAACGCCAAAATCTTTTGCAAATTTTTCGGCGCGGTCGCGTTTCAAATCGCAAACGTAAACCTCGTCAACTATATGATTTGCTTTAAAAAGCGGAACAAAGAACGGACTGAACCTGCCGCAGCCTATTACTGCAATTTTCATTTTTTCTTTCATTTTTTTAATCTCCTTTAAAGTTTAAGAAGTGTATTTTAAGCAAAATATAATCAGGTTTTGTTGCTGAAATGCCATTCTTCTTCTCTTTTTCCTGTCTCAAATTGCTTTGTTGAGAGCTTCCAATCTTCTCCCTCTCTGAATTTTCTCTTAAAACCTTTTTTGAGGATGCCTTTTTCTTCAAGGTGAATATAGCACGCTCTGTCACAGGCTCTGCCGCAGATTGAAGTTCTGTAATAATGCTTTGCGGGCGGATAAAAATAAATGCTGTCCAAAATCTCACGTGCTTCCTCGGCGTCAAATTCCGCTGTGCCGTCTATGATTTCAAGCCTGTTGTCAAAGCCTTCAAAAGCGTCCGGCGGCATAAATGGGTTTTTGCTGCCGTTTCCGCCGTTATAATATACGGCGCACCGCCATGTGTCCATTTTGCCGTTTTTATCTATTGCGCCTCCGGGGCACGCTTTGATACACTCACCGCATTTGTCGCAAATGTGCGGCTCATACATGGGCGTTGGTTCAAGCTCCGCGTCCGTAATTACAAAGCAGTACCGCATGAAAGGCCCGTATTCATCGTTTAATACGGCGCCGGACAGCCCACGCTCGCCAAGCCCGCAAAGAACTGCAAATTTATCAAAATCAATCTGGTTTTCTGCCGTTATTCCTCTGTAAATATCGTTATAATCAACTTCGGGGTTGGTTTCGTTTTCCTCGTTCATAATAAGCTGATTGCGCCTTTGCGGCACAGCCTCAAAACCGTTTTCCTCCAAAAGATTGCTGATTCGAAGCAGCGCAAGCGGCATTACCGTCTCTTCAAGGTTTTCAACGCCCATTGTCGTATACTGATAATACGTAGTTCCTTCTTCAACGCCTCTGTATTCTCCGCGCAGTACTCTGAAGCCGAGGCCTATAACGGTTTTAGCATTCGGCAGGATTTTAAAAACTGCGTCGTCTTTTTGAAATCTTTCTTTGGGCGCAAAGCCCACTACATCCGCGTCAAGCCTTAAAGCGGTATCGATTATCTCTTTTTTCATATTCTGCCCGCCTCCTTTAAGTGCTTATAGCACACAGTTTCACATTTTCTGCCGCAAAGGCAGGGGACATATCCGAAATGCGTATTGGGCAGGAATTTAAGTTTCCCGTAAATCGCTTTTGCCGACTCGCTGTCAAATCTTTTTTCACCGTTTATTATCTTTTCTCTTTCGGGATCGTCTTTTAGAAAATCATCCTTCATAAAAGGATTTGATTTATGTGCGCCTCTGTAATAGACGCTGCACTGCCATGAATCAACTCCGCCCTCGTCTATCGCTTTACCGGGGCAGGCGCGAAGGCACTCCCCGCATTTGTCGCAAAGCTCATCTTTAAACGGCTCATCGCACTCAAGCGGCATATCGGTAATTATAAACGCATACCTCATATATGTGCCGTATTTAGGAGCGATAACCTTGCCGTTTAAACCTATTGAGCCCAGACCGCAAACCTCAGCCGCTTTGTTATAGTCTATTATTACTTCGGGTGCGGGCTTGCCGGGCTCTACGGGACTTGAATATTGCAGCTCATACGTTTGGCTTACCTCCGGCGATGTCTCTTTGTCGCCTTTCACACGAAGTCCGGGCACGGTTCTTTGCAGGCATGCGTCATACCCTGCGTTTTCAATAATACGCGCCATTTTAAGGAGCAAAATCTCAACAAAGCCTTCGTCTATATATTTAACGCCCAGATTTGTATAATTATAATACTGCACTTTATTATCCATCGCGTCATAAAGGCCTTTCGGAATCTTCATTCCAAAGCCTATGATACATTTTGCTTTCGGTAATATGCACCTTGGATCTCTTTGCGGTTCGCATCCTTCATAATATGAAATGTTGCCGATACCGCAGGTTGTCGCGCCAAGCTCTTTAGCCTTTTGTTTTATATATTCCGCAGTCAGCATATAAGGTCATCCTTTCTGTAGACTCTTTCTTTATGTTGCTGTCTTCAACAACAATCAAAAGCGCGTCTTCGCTTATTTTTAAGTGATGCCATGTTGCGCACTTTATATTATATAAAACGCCGTTTTTCATTTTCATGCAGATAACTTTGTCATTTTCATAAGTATATAGTTCCGCGGCACCGCGGATAAGTATCATGGCCTCGTCTGTTGTCATGTGGCGTTTGAGCTCACGGGGCTCGCCGTAAGAGTCGGAATGTGTGATATACGCCACTTGCCACTTATCCGTTTTTGTCATCGGGTAAAAACCGCCGGAGTATGTGTCGCAAATTTCTATCATCTGTCCATCCTCCATGCTTTTTTGGTTCTTAAAGGCTCTTTAAACCTGCCTTCCATACATCCGCCTTTTTTCTCCAATACGGAAACGCAGGCTCTTATACAGCCGCCGCATTTTGCCATGTTGTAACCGACCCAGCTCGGGAAGTATTTTTCAAGGCTTGTATATACCTTCATAACTTCTTTTTCGTTTGCCGCAATATCGCTCTTTTCAAGCAAATCAAGAGAGCCGCCCTCGTTTTCGTCAAATATTTCCTTAGGTACAAACGGGTTATAGTATCTGCCTGCATGCGTATAGAAAGCGTAGCAGCGCCACATATCAATATCGCCCCACTCGCAGATTTTGCCTGCGAGATTAACTGTTACCGTTTTACCGGAATTGATAGGGGGGATACATGAGCCGGGACATTCTCTTACGCACGCGCCGCATCTTCTGCAAAGCGGCTTGCCGCTGTACATTTCGTCATATTCGAGCTCCGCGTCCGTAAATATAAAAGCCACACGCTGTAAAGGCCCGAATTCGGGTGTTAAAAGCATTTTGCTCCAGCCGATTTCTCCGAGACCGCACGCAACTGCCGCCAGGCGGAACTGAAACTGAATATCGGGAGGCACTTTGCCTTTTCCGGTCTCTCTTGTAAACTGCACGCTTCTGTGATGAGCTGTTTTGCCTTTCGCGTGCTTGCTTACTTCTATTTGCTCTTCCGGTGAAAGCGTGTTGCCGGGACTTCCGTCCATATCTGAAACAATGCCGCGCGCGCCTGTGTTTCTGTACACAACGGCTTCATAGCCTTCGTCTTCTATAACCTTCCCAACGTGATATAATACCGCGGGGGCATAAATCTCATTTATACCGCCGTATGCCATTGAAGGATACTGATAAAACTGCGTTCCTTCTTCAATACCTCTTTGAACGCCGCGAGGTATTCTGAAAGCAAAAGCAATGCAGCTTTTGGCGGTAGGAAACAGGTTTCTCGGATCCATTTCCGGGGGCGCGCCTTCAAACCGCGACATAGGGCCTATGCCGCATTTGTCCGCACCGGCTTCGAGAGCAGCTTTTTTTATCATTTCACTTGTTAACATTTTAAACCTCCTTACCGTTAGGGACACCTTGCGGCATTTTGTGCCCACAGGCACGCGCCGCAGGTTGGCATATCATTAAATAAACAATCCTTCTTGTTTTCGAGTCTGTCATCACAGCCGTCGCATAAAGTGCAGTCGGGAAATTCAAAATGTATTACTTTTTCCCGGAAAGCTTTATATTCTTTACTGTTCCATATTTCATCCAAACTCTTTTCCGAAACATTCCCGAAACTGTATGAAAATACTTTACGCTTTTCCTCGAATAAATATGTATAGGTATTATGAAGAAGCTGTATACACGGAGAAACATCCCCGTTCCATTTTATAAAGCATTTTCCTTCCGAAACAAACGGACAATAACCCGCGTTGTCTCCCAAAAGCTTTTTTGTTTCACAGGATTTTTTAAGCGGTCTGTAGGGTATTGCTCCGCTTATGTTTATTTCGTCGGCATCATACTTTCCGGCAAACTCATATATCTTATCCGTACGTCCGTTTTCAACAACAAAGGCAAAACCCAATTTGCAGCTGCTTCCCTTGATTTTATTGAAATATTTAATATTATTGAGCACTTTTTCCGAAAAACGGTCTGCGCTTTCCGTGTGCGCGTCATCCAACGATACCCAAAGCATACTAAGCCCTGCGTTTATCAGCTTGGCGCTCGTGTTTTCGTCTAAAAGAGAGGCGTTTGTTATAATCTCTGTTTTCTTTCCCGCAAACGAAATCCGCCTGACAATTTCAGTTATGTTTCTATGCAGAAGCGGTTCTCCGATTCCCGAGAGAGAAACAGACTCGAGCTTGTCGGCACTGTCAATATATCCGTAAAGCTTCTGCAGTACAGGGTCATTCATTACGCCTTCGGTTTCGTCAAACCAATTATTGCGGAAACAGGTTTTGCAGTTTAAGTTACACTTGGATGTAAGTTCAATATACAGCTTTTTCATCATTCTAAAAAAGTAATATCCGTTTCAATTTTTTTGAGTTTCAGAGGATCTCCGTTTTCTATGATATAAGGATATATGTTGTGCGCAGGCTCTAAAAGCTCCAAAATGTTGCCGCTGTATTTTCCTTTTATATAGCTTTCTATAACACGTATGGGGCTTGGGTTTACTCTCGTTGCGAGCTTTACCGTCTCAAAATACGGCTCATATTTATAAATATCTTCGGGTCTTATAAAATTTGTATTATCTATAAGCGATGTCAGGTTTTCGTGCTTTTGCAAAAACTCTTTGCATATTCCGCGGAAATCATACGCGTTATTCATTTTTGAAATTTCGCTTTCGTGCGAAACGAGGTTATCGTGAAAATTATGCGCACTGCAAAAATTAAGACAACCGCTGTTTGCGAGCATGCAAAGCGTTTTGCCGTTTTCTTTGCACCAAGTATAAAGCTTTTTTATGGCGTCAAAATCGCGGTTTAATTCTCTTTTCATATAGAAACTATCAAAGTATTCTGCTATATACCTCATGCCTTCTATAGTTCCTATTTCCATGTTGACGGAAGCGCGTACCTCCAAATCCGGGAAATTGGCTTTTATGAATTTGCCGATAATGGGGGAGGTGGTGGTAATGGAACTGAGGCCAAAGGCGCTTTTTACAAAATCGGTTGTGTCGCCGAGGCGTTCAAAGAATGCTTTTGACAAACTGTCCGCACCGTAACACGTAGCATTAAACAGGAGATTGAGCTTTATTCCGTTTTCGGAAAGCGCGCGAAGGTCGCTCATTTTCCTCTGCGCCGCGCCCCACTGCGTAAAATCATCTGCTATGTATGTAGTATTGCGCCCGTTGGCAAACCCGTCCCAGGCAAAGTATACTTCCGATACACTTTCTTTGTTTGATATTATTGTTTTTAGAAAATCCGTTGTTTTTGTAAGTTGATATCCGATTGAAAATTTCACAACATTTCTCCTTTTTTAATTTTTGAAAAATATTTTCTCTACTACTATTGATTATAGCATTTGTTTGTGTTATAATATAATAAATAATAAAGAAAAAATATAAGAAAACAAACTTTTTATCATTTTTTAAACTATACGGAGCTCGTTGAGATGGAAATATATAATATAAACCCTAATATAAGGTACGCAAGGGAGCACAATAATTTTAAAGGTGTTCCTTATATAAGCAAGTGCTATGACTGCAGATTGTTTTATATATGCAGCGGCAGGGGATATGTGGTGGCAAACGGCAAAAAGTATAATTTTGCGGATAATCATGTGTTGTTTTTCCCGCCGCAGACGGAATACAGATTTACGGTAGAATATGATGACACCACATCCGTGCAGGTGTTTAATTTTGATTTAACAGATAAGTATTTTGGTGACACAAAACACCTCGGAACGCCCCCGAAAGAGAAATTTGATAAAGCTTTGGCCCCCTTATACGAGCTGCCACGGGAATTTAATCAAATAATAGTAAGAGAAGATTTTTTCAAAATAAACGATTCGCTAAATGACTGTATCGAGCTTTTTATTGCCAAAACAAAATACTATAAGGAAATCGCCTCCGCCATTTTAAAAAAAGCTTTGCTGATACTTTTGATAGAAGAAAATTCTCTTGGAAAAAACAATAAGCTTATCACGGCCGTTATGGAATACATAAATACAAACTATTCAGACGTGTCGCTTTCAAACGACACGATTGCCGCGCATTTTAATTATCATCCTTATTATTTAAACAAGCTTATAAAGAACTTTACGGGCAAAACGATTCATCAATATATAATCTTTTACCGTTTGAGAATGGCAAAGGATATGCTTCTGACTACAGATGACGATGTAAATACGATAGCGTGGAAGGTCGGCTTTAATTCCACTTCTCATTTTATAAACACATTTCACCGCCGTTTTGGACGCACTCCTTATGAATACAGACAGGCAAGGAGTGGTTATTAGGCGCCGTCCCACTATGCAGAGAACGCAAAAAGTATGGATGTGAAGCATTAAACAATATAGTTGCTTATCAAATTGATTAAATATTCTTAATGTTAAAATTCGTTTTGACGGATTTTTGATAAATAAATGCTTTTTGCTGCGAACAAACTTCACCTCTACAAGTACCCTCGTACGCCTTCGGGTTTGGTTTGTCCGTTCTGCACTATGTTGAAACAGCCCCATAGATAAGTAATATAAAGGACTGAATAATTATGATTGAAATTCAAAAAAACGCTTTTTTTCAAAAAGGGAAAGACGGAGTTCTGAAAATCACAACTCCCGGCGACAAAAAAATAGATATTATTGAGTTTGAAGATAAAAAGCTTTGTTATGTTAAAAGCGGTCTCGGCTATCCTGCAATATATCCTATGCACGAGACAAGCTTTGAGCCGAAGGCGGAAGCGATTTTAATGGATCTGGACGGCACAAGCGTCCATTCCGAAAGCTTCTGGATGTGGGTGATTGAGCAGACGACGGCAAGGCTTCTCTGCAATGCATCTTTTAAAAGAGAAGCGGAGGATGAGCCGTTTATTTCGGGGCACAGCGTTTCGGAGCATTTGCAGTATATGATAGATAAATACGCAAAAGGGAGCGACCTCGAAACGGCGAGACGCTATTACTTTGAAATTGTAAACCATGAGATGAGCGAAATTATGAAGGGGAGAGGCAAAAAGGACGCTTTTACTCCCGCGCCTCATCTTAAAGAATTTCTGCTTGCGGTAAAGAGCGAAGGCATAAAAATAGGGCTTGTCACAAGCGGGCTTTATGAAAAAGCGATGCCCGAAATAATATCGGCGTTTCGGCAGCTTGATATGGGCGATCCGGTTGATTTTTACGATGCCATAATAACGGCGGGACAGGCGCTTCGTAAAGGGCAGACGGGCACGCTCGGAGAGCTTGCGCCGAAACCGCATCCGTGGCTGTACGCGGAAACGGCAAGGGTTGGTCTCGGTATTCCGTTTGAAAGACGGCATAAGGTTTTGGGAATTGAAGACAGCTCGGCGGGTGTTGTATCCATAAAGCTTGCGGGCTTTAGCTGCACAGGTGTTTCGGGAGGCAATATAGAGCGTGCCGGAACCGATGAGCTGTGCGATTACAGAGTTGACAGTTTAATGCAAATACTTGATATCATTATTTAGAAATGGTGGGATAAAGTATGAATAATGTCGGCGGTAATAATAAAGTATACCCATTAAAAATGCGCCCCGTGTATAAAGACTATTTGTGGGGCGGCGAAAATCTGCATAAAATCTACGGCAAAGGGCCGGAGTTTATTGCGGAGAGCTGGGAGGCGTCCGATAACGCGGCAGGCAAAAGCGTTATTGATAACGGCATCTTAAAGGGGAAAACGATAGGCGAAGCCGCAGAAATACTCGGGAGCGATCTTTTGGGAGCCGAAAAAGAATTTCCGATGCTGTTTAAGCTTATTGACGCGCATGACAGACTTTCAATTCAGGTGCACCCTGATGACGAGTATGCCTTCCGGCATGAAAACGGCTCAAACGGCAAAACGGAGTTTTGGTATGTGCTTCATGCGGAGCCGGGCGCAAAGCTTATATGCGGCTTTAAAGAGGATACGCCGAAATGCAAGCTTGAAGAAGCGATAAAAAACGGAACCGTTGAAGACCTTTTAAACAGCGTTGAGGTATCCGCAGGCGATGTCTTTTATATTCCTGCAGGTACGATACACGGAATAGGGAAAGGTATAATTGTTGCGGAGATACAGGAGTGCTCCGATGTAACATACAGGGTATATGACTATAACAGGCGCGATAAAAACGGAAATACTCGTCCTTTGCATATAGATAAGGCATTGGAGGTTGTAAATCTTAAGTCTTTGGCGGGCCTTGAAAGAGTGGTCTGCAGAGAACACCGTGACGGCTCAAACAACGTAAGAGAGATAATAAGCAGTAAGTATTTTAATGTATGCACAATAGACATAAAAAAGAAGATGAAAGCCGAAACAGACGGAAACTGCAGAATTGTTTTCTGTATCTCGGGAGAAGGTACGATAAACGGCGAAAGCTTTAAAGCGGGCGATACATATCTTTTGCCCGCCGAAATCGGCAAATACAAAATAAAAGGTAACTGCAAGGTTATTGTAGCGGGAAAAGGCGATAATTTCTACGCTCCGATACCTGAAGTAATTAAATCGAAAACAAAGCAATTCAGCAGATTTACCGTAAGGGATGACATTTTAAAAGGAGAAAAAGGGGAATACCCGTATTCGTTTGTAAGAATAAAAAGCGGAGTTACCGTATTGCCCGTATACGAAGGCAAAATTGTTACGATAAGGCAGTACAGACACGCTTTCCGCAATTTTCTCTATGAGCTTCCGGCGGGCGTTATAGACGAAGGCGAAACGCCGGAGGAAACCGCAATAAGAGAGCTTTATGAAGAGACGGGATTTAAAGCGGAAAAAGCGGAATATTTAGGCCCGTTTTATCCGTCTCCCGGAGCTACCGACGAGGTTATTCATCTTTTCAGCGCCGAGTGTACGGAACGCGATCAGCAGCATCTTGAAAAATCTGAGCTTATCAATGTTTGTATCATGGAAGAGGCTGAATTTGCCGAGAAGATTGCAAAGAATAAGATACTTCACGGCGGAGCTTTGGCGGCATATTTGAAATACCGTTTAAAAAATAATTGAAAAGAGTGATAAAATGCTTACAAAAGAGGTTTATACGGAGTATAAGCAAAAGGCGATTGAATTTTTAAACAAAGCAAATATAGTAATTACAGAAGAAGAAAAAGAGCGCATTGAAGTTGCGGAATACGACCAGGGCAATCCCGCCGTAATAGGTCTTCAGCTCGTTGTTTATGTAAATACGGAGCGCTGCTGCGCGAAAGAGCTTGTACTGCTGCCGGGTCAGACCTGTCCCGAACACCGCCATCCCGAAATAAACGGTGAAAAGGGCAAGGAGGAAACTTTCCGCTGCCGCTACGGTACTGTATATCTCTATGTTGAAGGCGAAAAAAACGGAATGAAAGGCTCAAAACCCAAAGGATACGAAGATGTGTTGACGGCGGAGCATGAAATCATCTTAAAGCCCGGAGAGCAGTATACAATTATGCCAAACACTCTGCACTGGTTCAGAGCAGGCGATGAAGGCGCAGTTGTGTCTGAGTTTTCAACAAAAAGCCGCGACGAATACGATATCTATACAGATAAAACCATAAACGCCGCAGGCAAGAGAAATATATAGAGGGGATTTAAATGAAACTGACAAATGAGCAAAAAGCAAGAATTGAAAGCCTGCTTTCTCAAATGACGCTCGATGAAAAAATAGGTCAGATGAATAAGGAAACCGCTTCAATTGTAGGCGGCTTTGATGTCCCGGTTGCGGAACTTATGAAGATGGTAAACGACGGCAGGTTTACCCGCGAAGAAATTGAGGATATGATGGATAGTGCCGAGCGTGATTATCATGAAGATGATATCCGCGCGGGGCGTGTCGGCGCTATAAGCGGAATGGACCCCGAAAAGGCAAATGATGCACAACGGATTGCTGTAGAAGAAAGCAGACTTCAAATCCCGCTTGTTTTCGGCTTTGATGTAATCCACGGCATGCGAAGCGTTTATCCCATTGCCATGGCGGAAGCATGCTCTTTTGACGATACGCTGTTTGAGGAAACGGCGCATATGGCGGCCATTGAATCAAGAGCATACGGAATATCGTGGAACTATGCGCCTATGCTTGATGTCGCGCGCGACTCAAGGTGGGGGCGCGTTTCGGAAGGACCGGGTGAGGATCCGTATCTCGCAAGCAGGTTTGCGCGCGGGAAAATACGCGGCCTGCAAAACGACCGTACATCTGCCGGAAACTATGTTGCGGCTTGCACAAAGCACTTTGTCGCATACGGCGCGTGCGAGGGGGGCAGAGATTATAACACGGTTTCTATGTCGATATACGATCTTTATAACATATACCTTCCGCCGTTTCGCGCGGCAACAAAAGAGGGCGCAGCAACTGCGATGGCGTCATTTAACGATTTAAACGGCATACCCTGCACCGTAAATGAATATGCACTTCGTGACATTTTAAAAGGTGAGCTTGGATTTTGGGGCTTTGTAGTAAGTGACGCAAACGGTATCAAAGAATGTATAACGCACGGTATAGCCGCAGATGCTTCGGACGCAGCGGTTAAAGCATCAAAAGCGGGCGTTGATATGGATATGAGCTCACATATATACCGTGATAAATTAAAAGCCGCGGTAGAAAACGGAGCTGTGCCCATTTCTGTTATTGACGATGCGGTGCGCCGGATACTGGGCGTTAAGATGTGGCTCGGCCTTTTTGACAACCCGTATGTTCCCGAAGACGTTATTGAGTCTTACAAAAAAGGGCTTCCCGCAGAGCATATTTCCCTTACTCTTAAAGCGGCACGGGAGTCCATAGTTCTTTTGAAAAACGAAAAGGGTATACTTCCGCTTGAAAAATCACAGAAGATTTCTCTTGTCGGTACGCTGGCGGGCAATGCCGATGAGGTTTGTGGCGCATGGGCAATGGGCAGAAAAATACGCGACTGCGTGTCCATTCTTGACGGACTTAAAAACGCGGGAGCTGACGTTTCATATTATCCCTGCTGCGGCCCACGAGGCGATATAAACACGGCGGAGCTTACAGCCGCCGCGGAAAACGGTGATGTAATTGTTGCGGTAGTCGGAGAAACAAAAGATATGTCGGGCGAGGCGTCGTCAAAAGCTGATATAACTCTGCCCGGTAAACAGAGAGAAATGCTTCATAAACTTCTTGACAGCGGAAAACCCGTTGTGGCTGTACTTGTAAACGGAAGACCTTTGGCACTCGGGTGGGAAAGTGAGCATATTCCCGCAATTATTGAAGCGTGGCAGCTCGGAATTCAAATGGGCAACGCGGTTGCCGATGTTCTGTTTGGAGATGTAAACCCAAACGGAAAGCTCTCATCATCTTTCCCGGCGGTAAACGGTCAGTGCCCTATATACTATAACCATCCAAGCACAGGAAGACCTGCAGGGGAGAGCAGATTTACATCGAAGTATCTTGACGCACCGTCTGCGGCGCTTTATCCCTTCGGCTTCGGACTAAGCTATACAACGTTTGAATACAGCGGTTTAAAAGTTAAGTGCGTGGACGACTGCCTTTTAATATCCGTAAACCTTAAAAACACAGGCGAGAAGGAAGGCACAGAGGTTGCGCAGCTTTATATGCAGGATGTTACAGCAAGTCTTGTCCGTCCCGTAAAAGAGCTTAAAGATTTTAAGAGAATTACGCTGAAACCCGGAGAGGAAGAAACACTAAGTTTCACTCTCAAAAAGCAGGACATGGGTTTTTATGATAACAACGGAAAATATCTGCTTGAGGATGGCATCTTCCGCATTTATGCCGGCGGAAACTCAAGAGACAATTTGGTGCAGGAAATTACGGTTAAGTTTTGATTTTGACGGGCGGGGAGAGCGTAGGCAATGAAAAAAGTAAAAGACTATCCGAGACCTCAGATGGTCAGAGACAACTGGATAAACTTAAACGGAAAATGGGATTTTGCTTTTGACGATGATAATATAGGTGAGCAAAAAGAGTATTTTAAGAGATTTCCGAATTCTCTGGAAATACTTGTCCCGTTTACTTATGAAACAAAACTAAGCGGCATCTCCGATGAGTCCGTTCACGAAAATATTTGGTATAACAATAGAATAAAACTGAGCCTCAATAAAGGTAAGAAAACCATACTTCATTTCGAGGGCAGCGACTATATAACGAAGGTTTGGGTAAACGGAAAATATGTTGGGATGAATGTGGGAGGATATCACAGGTTTTCGTTTGATATAAGCGGATATATATGTGACGGTGAAAATGACATTACCGTAAAAGCGGAAGATTCGCTGTCGGGCAGTCAGCCGAGAGGCAAGCAAAGATACAGAAAAGAGAGCTTCAGCTGTTGGTATGTACAGACAACGGGTATTTGGAAAACCGTTTGGATTGAATATGTACCTGAAAACCATATAGTATCTGTAAAAAACACACCCGATTATGATGAAAAAAGGATTTATATTGAATTAAATGCAGATATCGGCGGAAATGAAACCGATATTTACGAAATAGAAACAGAAATAAAGTATGAAAATAGAATAATAAATACAGAGAGAATAAAAGCGGGAACAGATATATTTAATTATGAAATGAGTATCTGTGATGCGCAGAACAATCACAGTATCAAAGAATGGTCGCCGGAACATCCGTATCTTTATGATATTACATACCGCTTATATAAAAACAATGATTTGATTGACGAAGTGTTTTCATACTTCGGCGTAAGGAAAATATCAATAAAAGACTCAAAGATATTCTTAAACGGTAAAGAGTTATATCTTAAGATGGTTTTGGATCAGGGATATTGGGCAGAGTCGCATTTAACGCCGCCAAACGAAGAAGCGATAATTAAAGATATAGAAATTGCTAAAAAATACGGTTTTAACGGTATAAGAAAACACCAAAAAACAGAGGATGAAAGGTTTTTGTACTATTGCGATGTATTGGGCATGATGGTATGGGGAGAGATGCCATCTTTTTATGTTTTTAACGACACGTCGGTTACGCGGTTTACAGATGAATGGATAAAAGCAGTAAAACAAAATTATAATCATCCGTCAATAATCACATGGGTGCCCATAAATGAATCATGGGGGATTTTTGATGTTTCAGAAAACACTATACAGCAAAGATTTGCAAACAGCATATATCATTTAACAAAATCTCTTGATAATACGAGACCCGTAATATCCAACGACGGCTGGGAACATACAATATCGGATATTATAACAATACATGATTATAAGCAGGACGCCGGCGTGTTACATAAGGAATATAACGATAAAGAACTCTTGGTGCTGAACAATAAAAAAGCATACAGCGCAAACCATAAACTGTTTTGCGGCGGTTATAAGTATATGGGTCAGCCTGTTGTAATGAGCGAATACGGCGGTATAAAATTCAGTACAGATAAAGGCTGGGGATACGGAAACAGTGTGCTTGACGAAAATGAATATTTGAAAAGATTTGAAGCTTTAAATGAAGCGATAAGAAAAACAGAGTATTTTTCAGGATATTGCTTTACCCAGCTTACAGACGTTCAGCAGGAGAAAAACGGTTTGGTTGACGAGAACAGACGCGATAAACTAAGCGAAGAAGTAATTAAGAAAATTCACAATATAAACAGTAAATAAATACATTTTGTGCACGATAAAAAAAGCCTGCCGGCAAAATGCCGGCAGGCTTTAAATTTGTAAGAAATTTATTTACTGCAGTAGTGAATATACGCGTTTGAGATTTCTCCCGTGCTTTGTGAAAGCTCCATAACCGTTCCGCCGAGTATGGGCGTACCGATGCTGGTTTCAATTGCGATATAGCCGACAATCTTACCTTCTTCGGTTCTGAAGTTTATTCTGTCATATTCGCCAATCTTCTGACCGTACTGGAAACGTACTCCGTCATCTACAACGCTTGCGCTGTTGCAGTGCTCGTGTCCTACCAAGATAGAGTCCGCACCGAGAGCTTTCATACCGTTAAATACCGAACGGTCTGTATCCCATGCACCTTTAAGAGGTCTGCCTATATATCCGAAATCGGTAGGCTGCTTGTCTTCGCGCTCGTCAATGTTAAGAGGTGAAACAAGGTTTTTGTTTTCGTCTACATCGCCGCCGTTTACAAATCCGTATGTATTATATAAAGCGTCTTCAAAAGCAGCGGGCTGGATGTGGAACGCGAAGGTATATTTCATACCGTCAAAATCGCCGTTTATCTTTTCTGCCGCGTTTGTGTACCATTCTATCTGGTCATCGCCGAAGCCTGCTGTTTTCTTTGAGTGACCGTTTGCAAAGGTTTCGTCGCTCATAACCGAGCAGCCGTTACTGTCAAGCATGAATATAACGCGCTTTAGTTCGCCATCCTGAACAATGCCTATGCTGTAGTTGCCGTTTCCTGTCAGAGTTCTCTGCTTAAAGAGGCAGTTGTCGCAGCCCTCGAGGTAATCGCACTGCCAGTCGGCGCCCTTTTGGCTTTCGTTATCGTGGTTTCCGAATACCGGCGCCCAGGGGATGCCGAAACTGTCCATGAAATCCGCAAGTCTTGTAAAGGAAGTACCCGCGTCGTCATAACCGCCGTATACCAGGTCGCCTGTCATAAGTATTAAATCGGGGTTTACTTCAGTTATTACTTTTCTCAAATCATTAAATAGTCTTACGTTCATCATGGAAGGTTGCCAGAAATCTCTTTTTTGCTGTGAAAACGCGACGTCCTCACGAACCTGTGTTGCGTCTATAATCTGCGGGTCGGTAATCTGAAGAATTTTGGCGTCTCTTCCGCTTTCAATATTTACTTCATAGTCAACATATTTTTTAAATTTTCCGGCTTCTCCGCTTTTTCTGTTAATGATTAAACAATGTGCGAGAGGGTTAAGCTCCGACGACTTGCTCCAAAGGAATACAGACATTTTATCAACCGTACCGATATCAAGGTCAGACGGAATATTAAATGCTGTGCTTTGTTCATCTGTTCCTGCCGAGCTTGCCGGTATTGTAAAATCTGTAGCCTCTGCGTCAACAATCATGTTGCCGTTGTAAAACGCAAGAAATGCTATGGCGTCTATCGCTTCATCCATGCCGTTTGCATAGCTGAGCGTTAAATTCATAGTCGAGCCTACTGAAATATCCGATATGGAGCCTACGGGCTCTTCATCTACGCTGATGGCGCTTATGGCAACAATATCATTTACCGTCTTAAAGGTAAGTGTTACGTCCTCACCGAGCGCAACGCCCGAAGCGTTTGCAACAGTTCCGGGTATTAACAGCGTATACTCTTCATTTAATCCGAGAGCGCTGTCAAGCTCCATTATGTATGAAAGTCCGGATATTGAAGCCGTGTAGGGTACAGTATTCTCCGAGCTGTCTTTTAGCAGTATTGCTTGCGTGTTTGCTGTGTCGCCGTCTATTACGCATCCCATGGGGATTTCAATTGTCTTAAGCGCGGTTGTAACATTTTCGAGGTCTGTTACTTTTTCGCCGAAGCGGTCTGTAAGCTCAATCTTGTCTGTGTCAATTGAAGGCGCTGCCGTGTAATATTCAAGTTTTATATCATCCATCAAAACAGATGAGCCGCCGTCTGCCTTAAACATCAAGCCGCGTACTGCATAAGGCGTTGAATTGCCTGTCAGCATGCCGCCTGCCACGGTTGTTCCGTCAAGATCCTTAATTACGGTTGTGACGGTACGCTCCAAAACGTCAAATGACATCTGGACGTCATACCATTTTGTGCTGTCAAGGTCTATATAGTCGCTTCCTTTTACAAGTTTGGGAGTGCCTTCGTCATTTATAATCTTGAAGAATGCGCAATTGTCATCTTTGATATCAATACCAATAGCGGGGGTAATATTTACCGATACGGGATCAACTACCGTCTCCGGCTTAATCTTAAAGCTTGTTTTGAAAATTCCGCGGAGTGGCTGCGTTGTCGCGGTTACAAGAGGCTCGTTGCACTGCATGTAAACGAGACCCGAAGCCTCTGTCACATCGGTTGTGTCGGGTTTGTCACCGAGTCTTACAACCCGGCTCGAAAGCTCGCTGTCTTCTTCAAAAGCATAGCTGTTGCCTATATCACTGTGGTATCTCCACGGCGTATAACCTTTAAAATAGCTTGTTCCTTTGAGGTCTTCGGACACATCTAACGTTGTTATACCCTCTTCGGCAACATAGGAGGCGTCTGTAAAGTTATCAAAGGTCTCGTTGTAAATGGTTGTATCTCTTGATGTTTTTTTAATAGATAAGTTATCAAAGTATAAATATGATTCCTGGTTGTAGCCGAGCGCTGAAACCTTGAAGAAACCTATTGACTCGCCGCTGTCAAAGCTTATCGGGCTTCTGCGCGCGATAAGCTCGCCTGTAGCTCTATTGTAAAGTTCAACAGAATAATAACGCGCTTCGCAGTTTAAATAGGTTTTAACGGTGTACCAAATTAAGCCGCCAATATCTGCTGCCTTTAAGGAGCCCTGTTTAACATTGTTGTTTAAAAGCTTTGTATGGTCGCGGTAACCAAGGTAAAATCTTTGGTTAAAGCCCGATATAATATTGTGCTGTGCAACGGTTGTGCTTGAAGCCGAGCCGTCACCGGTATTTAAAGTAAAAGAAAACTGGGTTTTATTGTTTATTAAAGCGGGTTTAAAATCAAAACTTATTTCCCAACTGCCCGTTGCCGCTTCGCCGGGAGCTACTCCGGGGAACGTTTTGCCGTAGCCGTATGAAGGAACGCTTTGATTATTGCTGGTGCTGCCTTCGCCTGCCGAAACAACCTGCAGGCATTGGCTGCCGTCTTTTTCTGCTATTTTAGCAAGCTTATAGTTAAAAGTTGAATACGGAGCAACCGCTTCTACGGTGGTGTGGAGCGAATCGTGATCCGCCATATACCAGCCGTAGTCTTTTAAGGTAAGAAGAGTGTTTTGGTAATTAACGTTACCGCCGAAGCCTTCAAAATCCTCGCTGTACTCCGTGTCGGTGTTTACCGTTTCGGCAAAGACCGCAGGCACAGATATAACGGCTATGGTTGCAATAATCATAGCGGCTATAATAGTGAGGCTCAATATTTTGCGTAGTTTCATTTCAAATCCTCCTTTTAAATTATCAAAAAAACATTTAGTGATAATATATAATATTTCCTATGATACTATTATATCATTTGTCTATTATAATTACAAGATTATATTTTTGTCTGTTTGGTAGACAAATTTGAACTGTATAACAATAAAAACATGGGGTCAACCATGTTTTTATTTGAAATATAGTATTAAAGATGGGTTTTGATGTTATAAAAACAGGGGATACGGTTTGAGCTGATTCCCAAACCGTATCCCTTTATATCACTGAATTGATAGTTGTTATGAATCAATTGTTTCGGCAGAACACATCGGATACAGATTTCCCTGCCACCACATTATTTTTATATATGAGCCTTCCGCGCTGTTGTCAAAATCTACATCAACTGTCTCCGATGCCGGATACAGCTTAACATCAATAAGTGCTCCGTCAGCATCATACAATGCCGCAAATACGGTTCCTATGCTTGTATTGCCCGAAAGGGAAACTGCAAGTAAATCGCGGTCAACTGTCATTTTGTTGTCAATGCAAAAGCTTAAAATCCCGTCTGCATAATGCCATGCAGACAAACTGCTTTCCGGTAATCCCGTGGCTTTAGCCATGGTAGAAATTCCAATATTGAGTCCCTCTTTAACCTCATCTTTAAGCTGCGCGTTTGTTACACTGCTGTTGTGCGAGCTTTGAACATATTCTTCTCCTATATAGTAGTTATTACGGTCTACCGAGTTCTCGGTCCTGACTGCTATATCGGATGCTTTACCGGAGGTTGCCGTTAGCGTTCCGAAGAAGAAGCATGAGGCAATTGAGCCATAGTTGGTTGAAGCAATACCGCCGGGATTTGCTCCTTCAACACGGGCGTTTGACCAGCAGTTGACAATCCTTCCGCCTTCGCTTACCGATTTGCATACAGACCCTGCTTCGGCTATATTCTTAACGCTTCCGGTTACGCCTAAATTTATTATTGTGCCTGCCAAGGGCGGGAACAAGCATTCGTCCGTGGCCGACGCTATGTTAACGTTTATTGAATGTCCCGCGCCGTCATAGAAGCCTGCAAATGACTTATCACTGCCGATGCCCGTATAGCCTTCAAGTGAAGTCAAATCTATATTTTTCGTCTGTCTGAAATAAATGCCCTGATAGTCATTGCCATCTATTATAGCGTCCGACAGCGCTTTAAAGTCTTCCGCTGTTTCGATTAAATAGGGGCGGGCACGTGTGCCGTCGGGCTCCGAAAGGGTATTTTCGCCGACGGTTATGGTTGCAACAGCCGCCATGCTGCCGTCCTGCTTAGACTTTGCCATAACGCCAAATGAAGATGCGGTTTCGTTTTCATCGATTACAAGGAAGCCGTCGGATGCAATAGTTGTACCCTCCGCAACTTCACCCTCGATCGACCACGTGACCTCCAGCGACGGATTATACTGACCCACGACCGTTGCCGTAAGCAAAACACCGTCACCCTTATCAACAACCGCACTTTGCGGAGATACTGTTACGCTGTCTATAACCGGGACCGGAATATACAGCTCCGGATAGCCGTTTTCATTTGTCCAATAAGACATCATGGTAGAATTGTAACCGAGCTTCTTTGCGGCTCCCTTACGGTTAGAATTTAATTTATCCGCAAGAATTGTTTTTGCCTGAGCCTCGGTTAACGCCGTGCCATAAACCAGTCCTGTATTGCCGACGCCGTCTAAATAATAACACTCTAAAAATTCGTATTCGTCGTTGCCGCTTTTGGGCATTCCTATCGGAACAGTTATATGTTTACTGCTTTGCAGAGTTCCGCAGAAAGAGCAGTTTCCGACGAGCCCTAAGTTATATGACGTAATACCGCCGACCAACGCCCCTCTGACAGTCGCGTTTGAGTAACAGTTTACTATTTTTCCGCCGCTGCCTACATAATAAGCGAGACCTGTTGCATAACCGCCGCTTTTGGTAGTTGTAATTGTGCCGAGCGTGCCTGCGTTCATAAGAGTTCCGGTTATCTTCGGGAAAACGGAAACATTCTGATCCGATGATATATTAACTATTATTTTCTTTCCGTATCCGTCATATACGCCTGCAAAAACAGCTGTATCGTTAACGCCTTTATAATCTGAAAAGAGAGTTAAATCAATATCCTTTGTCTGGCGTATATATTTGCCGCTGTATTTATTACCCGAAAGCATGTTGCCCGTAAATTCCATAAAATCATAAGCGTCGTCAAGAATGAACGGGTCGGAAGCTGTGCCTTTTCCGGTTATTCCGTCGCCCATATCAACTTCCGTAACATAATTCCAGTCGTCTTCGTCTACCATTTCGGCGGGAACATAGAAATCGTTATTTATGCGCATTGCCGTCCTGCCGTTTGTGGGGATTTTTACGCCGTCTTTATAGTATTCGTCCTGATTTGCAAACACATATTTATCACCGTTGTTAAAGGTGAATTTCCTTGTCATGGAGTTGTACTGTCCAATATTTGTAACTTTTACAAAAAGCTCTTCCGTTAAAGCGTCAAGGTCAGCGCCCATTAAAGCGGCACACCAAGGCGCAATCTCCGTATTATCGATTACGTAATTATCACGCGTGCTCTGAGTATCGCCCAAATCGGGATTTAAGCCTTCAATTAAAGACACGCCCTCGGGAACATAAGCCCATACGCCGACATTGCTGCTTGTGTGGCTGTATGACGCCCAGGAAAGGCTTGTGGGATTTATGCCTTCCATTACCTCTGCAACTGCGGTTTCGGGGTTTTCAGGTATAACAAGTCCGCCCGTGTCATGGTCGGGAGCACAGATTATAACTGTGTCGTTTCGGTCTTTTGCAAAATCAAGAGCAACTTTAAACGCAGCATCAAAAGCGAGATATTCGCTAGTTGTTGTACGGGCGTCGTTGCTGTGTCCGCCCGTGTCAACCTTGCCGCCCTCAACCATAAGGAAGAAACCGTCGGGATCTCCCGAAAGAGCCGTGATAGCCCCCGATGTCATTTCTGCCAAAGTCGGCTGTGTTTCTTCCAGATATACGTCATACGGATAAGATTTGTCCGCAACGTTTCCCCAGATTTTGTCGCCGGGCTGAACGTTTAATAAATCATCTTTTGTTTCAACAACGGTATATCCGTTGTCTATGGCATTTTGTATGGATGCATATTGAGATACCATACCGTAGCCCACACCTAGAACAACCTCAAGACCTCTGTTTTCAACCTGTTGATAGATGTCATACTCATCACTTCTGCTTGGCGCGTGTGCCGTGAATGTCGCAGGTGTTGCGTGAGACCAATGATATGTAGAAATAATGCCCGTTGCCATGCCTTTGGATTCTGCCGCCTCAACGAGATTTGCTTTCGGAACAGAGTTTTTGTCGATACCGACATAACCGTTAACGGATTTATAACCTGTTGCCATAGCGGTTCCCGCAGCCGCAGAGTCGGTTATGGCGCTCGATGCGGATTTTGTTGTCATACTTCCGGCAAGCTGTGCGCGCATGCTCATCGGCTCTGTGTCGGTGGGGGTTTTATACGGGTATTTTTCCGCGTTAAACCCGCCCGCGACCTTTACCAAATTGGCAAAATCGTAAAGAGGATAACCGCCGCCGTCGGGAATAAGATAAATAATATTTTTTATTTGATCTGCGCCGCTGACCTCCCCGGCGCTCACCGAAACAAAGGTACACGGAATCAGAATCACAATAAGAGAAATCGATAACATCAGTGCTAAAAGTTTTTTCATTTTTTATCCTCCTGTATTTTGAAACGTTTCATTGTATCTAAGTTAAAACAGATGTAATTTCATTTGCTGTTTCATAAAGCATGATACTGCTTTTTTCAAAAAGCGAATCGGGCAGATTGGGGGCCGGCGCGGTCTCAAGAGAGAATACTCCGTTAAAGCCAATATCTTGAAGCGCGCGGGCAAAAGCCGTCCAATCTACCGTGCCGGAATAAGGCATCAGGTGCAAATCTTTGCCGCATTTGTTATCATGAACATGCAAAACTTTTAATCTGTCGCCCAGCCGCCTTACCTCATCACACAAAGATAAATCATCAAACACGTTCGCATGCCCGGTATCAAGACAAATCTTAAGATTTTCATCCCCGATTTCTTCGACAAATCTGAGAATTGCCGCGGGTTTTGCTAAAGAAAACTTCAACATGGGCACGTTTTCAAGACAAACCGTAACGCCGTATTCCTTTGCGGTTATGAGCAGTTCCTTCATAAACCGCGTGTTTATATCCCACGTTTCTTTTTCGGCGCCCGTGAGAGTATCATCGGCACCCGCCGGCATCAGAGGATGAACCACCCAGTTTTTACACCCCAGCAGTGATGCAAAGCGGATTGATTTTTGCATTTTATCCATTCGCTCCGCCCGGCTCTCAAACGTACCGTCGCGTGGCGGGGATCTCCACGGACCGTGAGCCTGGTTTATTTCAATGCCGGCTTCATCCGCAAGCGCTTTTTCACGAAGCAAAAGCCCATCCGGTGCGGCAGAAGTATAGATTTCCGTATTCGTATTTGCCATATTGAAATCAATGCAGGAGAATCCGTGTTCTTTCAGTTTTAAGTATTTCTTATCACCGTATCGGCAGTAGCCGCCGGCAAAAATATTAAGCTCTATTCCTATCTTCATACTAAAACCTTTAACCGACAAATATATTTAGTGATAATGTATAATATTTCTTATATTATTATTTTATCATTTGTTTATTATAATTACAAGATTACGTTTTTATCTGTTTGGTAGACAAATTTGAACTATATAACAAAAAACACCCGTACATGGTGATTAAATAATATTATTTCATTGAAAAAAACACGCCGGAGCGTGTTTTTTTATCATATGGTTGTTATTCCGATTGCAGTTTATACTGAGATTATTTTATCATTGGAACAGACAGCTTCTCAAGCTTATGACAGGCATTTATTACTCTGTCTGCATCATAGTCCTCCAAAACGTGTCCGTCAAAACCGACGCTCATCTTTATTCCGCTTTTTTTAACGGCGTCAATAAACGCGGTGTTTTCGAAAAAATCTTTTACATATTGGTGCTCCCGGTAGTTATGCTTTGAGTCATAATTTACATTAAGCTCCCAAAAAACATTTTGTTTCTTCATATTCTCCAAAAACGTATCCGTATCTAACCCTTTTGAAAGAATGTAGGCGGGTAAATCCATATGGGCAAGACCAACCCTTTCACATCCGCACCGCTTGGCAAAAGCCAAAACGTCGTCAATCACAGATTCGCGGTACTGAAAATTCTCAATAAGACAATAATCAAACATGGATACATCAACGCAGTCGGGAAGCAATGTAAATCCCTTATCTATTGCGGTTATTTCGATACCGCACCATACTTCTATATAATCTTTGTATTTGTCGGCAAGAGTTTTTATATGTTCAAAATACCTTTTAAGAGCATTATTATGCGTTATTACTCTATGCTCATCGCTTTCGTATGCAACACCCGGTCGGTTCATTACAACTCCGTAATAATGGTCGGAAATCCCCATAAGTTCTATCCCGCATGTAATTGCATTTTTAATAACAGCTTCAGGAGAATCCTTGCCGCAATAAGAGTAATAAGTATGCGAATGTAAATCCTGAATCATTTGCGTCACCCCTTTGGATAAATCAATATTTAAGCATATCACACATCCAACTTTTTATCTTATTGTATCATTTGTTATATTATCTTTCAATCCCCGATACGTAATTTTTTTATAACATATGAAATTGCGCGCGAAAGTGTGCAGTTGCTTGTTTCATAAAAGTGTACTTATATGCCTTGCAGACTCAGGGTCAGGGGGTGATGTGCTGAAAACACTTTTTTATTTATGTTTAAGTCTTGAAATCTTATTGAGCAGCGTGTATAATTATACTATAATTATTTCATTTGCAGAGGGGGAATATCAGTGCATTCAATACGTACAAAAATCGGTGTGCTCATTGCAACAACCATAATCCTTGTAACCGCAATAATAACACTTCTTGCCGTATATGAGATTAAGGGTGTTGTTGATTATTCTTCCAAAGAAATTCTTATGCTGTCGTGTGAGAACGGTCAGAAGAATCTTGACACATATTATAAAAGCGTTTCGCAGTCGGTTGAAATGATTGCAAGCTATGCCGAAACAGATCTTTTAGGTTTGAGTCCTGACGGCTTTGAAGGTCATGTTGCCCGTGTTGACAGCGTTTTTATGAAAATGGCTGACAATACAGACGGCGTAATGACATATTATTACCGTATTGATCCCGAGTTTTCCGATACGGTTAAAGGCTTTTGGTATGTGAATTTGGACGGTAAAGGCTTTAAGGAGCATGAGGTTACGGATATTACGCTTTATGATACAAACGATCAGTCAAAGCTTGTTTGGTTTACCGTTCCTAAAGCAACGGGAAGTCCCGTATGGCTTCCGCCGTATTCTACCGACAATCTTGACCATTATGTTATATCATATAATGTGCCCATACATAAAGACGGACGTTTTGTGGGCGTTATCGGTATTGAAATTGACTATAAAACGATAGTTGATACGATAAGCGACATAAAGGTTTACAAAAACGGATATGCGTATATTAGTGATGAAGACGGGAATATCATCTGTCATCCGCTTATAAATCTTTCAAAGCTTATAGGCAAAACAGACGAAAAAGTTCCGTATGATATGAAAAACGCCAACAATTATATAAACTATAATTATAAAGGTGTTGAAAAACAGGCGGTATGGCTGCCGCTTTCAAGCGGAATGCGTATAAATGTTGCTGTGCCTACGTCGGAAATAAACGCAAACTGGCGTGATTTGATTATCAGAGGAATAATTGTTTCGCTCCTGCTGCTTGTTGCTTCGATTTTGCTCACAATGCGTTTGGCACAGCATATTACAAAGCCGCTTAAGAAGCTTACGGAGGCTGCCGAAAAGGTAAACAAAGGCGACTACGATATAGAACTGAATTATGAAGGAAACGATGAGGTAGGCATTCTTTCAAAAACGTTTACAACCCTTATTAATCATATAAAAAACTATGTAGGTGAGCTCAGCAACATGGCATATAAGGACGCGCTTACATCTGCGTATAACAACGGCGCTTTTGAAAAACGAACTGCGGAGATTGATGATAAGATAAACAGCGGAGACGGCGACACAGATTTTGCGGTATGTATGTTTGACTGCAACGACTTAAAATCCGTAAACGATCAGTTCGGGCATAAAAAAGGCGATTTATATATCAAAAACACGTTTGAGATAATTTCGGATGTGTTTAAGAACAGCTCTGTTTTCAGAGTGGGCGGAGACGAGTTTGCCGTTATACTAACGGGTGATAATTACGAGAACAGAGAAGCGCTTACGCAACTTTTTAAGGCAAAGCTTGAAGAAAGCAAAAGCTCAAACATCAGCCGCTGGGAACAGATCAGCGTAGCAATCGGTATGGCGGAATATAATCCCAAAACCGATTCATGCGTTGACGATGTAATCCGCCGCGCGGATAAGAATATGTACTTTGACAAGCGTGAAAATAAAAGACGTTAAATCTTAAAGAGAATGTCTGAACGGTCTAAACACCGCAAACGGACATTCTCTTTTTGTTTAGACACGTTTTTGGTGTGAAAAACGCTCCGCGCTATAGGAATGTTCAAAAAAGAAAGTGTGTCTCCCTTTGTTTTAAACAAAACACAGAGCCCGCCGTGATTTGAAAAACATTGACAAAAACGGGAATTCTGTGGTATAATCAAAATATATTTTATATAGTTAAAACTAACGTAAGCATACTGTTAGGAGGGTTATGAAATGGCAAATATTCTTGACAATGTTGTTTCCGGTATCAGTCAGGGAGTTAACAGCATAAGCGAAGGGGCAAAAAACCTGG
Organism: Clostridia bacterium; assembly: GCA_017620205.1. Taxonomy (GTDB): domain Bacteria; phylum Bacillota; class Clostridia; order UMGS1883; family UMGS1540; genus UMGS1540. The sequence continues at coordinate 26,160 of JAFZQX010000021.1, forward strand.
TCGGAAAAACGGGCATGAATACGCAAATTCAGAATCTTGAGCGTGAGAAAAACGCCGTTTTTCAAAATCTGGGCTCGCTTGTATACACGCTTCAGACAAGCGGCGCAGTAAATATTGATCAGATCGGCAGCATGTGTGAACAGATAAAAGGATACAATGACCAGATAGAAAACTTGAAAAACCAGATTAAGATGCTTGATGCACAAAAAGGACAAAATAATCACCAAGCTGCAGTATGCCAACAGCCCGTAAATCCGGAATCTGCGCCTGCCGATGGGGTTGCAAATATGGCAGACGCTAAGTTCTGCGGCAAATGCGGTAATGCAAACAAGCCGGAGGCTAAGTTCTGCGCGAGGTGCGGCGGGCCGTTAAACGGCTGAGCGCTTTTTGAAAAAACAGCGGAGCTCCGTATACAGTAATAATAGGCGGAAAATAGTATCGTATTTAATTAAAATTAATATACAATAAGAAAGGACTAAGAATTATGGAATTATGCAAAAAATGCGGAACAGAACTAGACGAACAGGGCGTTTGCCCGAACTGCGGTGTGGCAGAAGATGAAAAAGATACTGTCAACGAAGCTGTTGATGAAACGGTAAATGAAACGGTAAATGAAACGGTAAATGAGACAGTAAATGAAAAGGTTAATGAACCTGTTGCAGAAGCAGAAACTGTGATTGAGGAAAAAGAGCCTGAAGTTGCGGAACCTGTCGCAAGTCAACCTGCTAAACCCGACAACGGTTTGCTTGCCCGTATTATTGCATGCGTTGCGGCGCTTGCAATTATTATAGGCTGCTTTGCTTTAACAGGCAGAAGCTATAAAAAAGTTGCTAAAGAATACATGCAGGCCGTTATAAACGGAGAACCCAAAAAGATAGCAAAGCTTGTTCCTCGCGATGTGGTTGACCTTTATACCGAAGTTATGTATGACGGCGATAAAGAAAAATTCTATGACTCAATAAATGACCTGTCATATTTGTCAAAAGAAATTGAAGACAAAGATATAAAGCCCTCAAAGGTAAAAGTTAAAATTAAAGATGTAGAGGATCTTGACGAAAGTACATTAAAATACGCTAAGCTTACATATCACAGCAAAAGAATCAAAAAAGGTAAAAAGATTACACTTGAAGTTAAACTGCCGGACGAGGATAATCCGAGAGAGTTCACTGTAAATGCAGTTAAAAAGGGCAGAAAATGGTATTATTACGGTTGATTTCATGATGCCTGTTAACGCTTAAAGAAACGGGGATGCGCAAAATGCGTTTTGCGCATCCCTTTATAGGTTTAACATATTTTTGATTTACACGAAAGGACAATATAAAATGAAAAAGAAAACAATAAGTTTGAGAATAATTTCGGCGCTGCTCGCACTTTCTATGATGTTTGTGCTTTCCGCCTGCGGCAAGAAAGAGGTGAATGAAGAAACTTCCCAAAACGAAGAGAGCGCAAGCACATATACGGAAAACACAAACGGCGTTTTAAGCCCCGAAGAAGCAGCCAAAGAGTATATGCAGGCTGAAAAGGATGGCGATGTAGATAAGATTTATTCTCTGGTGCCGAACGAAGTGGCCGAATATCTTATTAATAACGTATATGACGGCGACAAAGAAAGCCTTATATACGAAATTAACGAACAATGTCTGGCAAGCTATTTGAAAAACAGCGAGATTCCCGCAGAAGAATGCGGCTTTGAGTTTATATCGGCAGATGATATTGATGAAGAAATGTTTGAAGAAACGCAAAGAGTTTTTACCGAAAATGAAATCGCAGAGATAACAGATACAAAAGACGCAACTTTTAAATTCTGGATCCGGGATGAAGTGCAGGAGGGTTTTATTGTTCAGTTGGTGAAAATAGGAGATAAATGGGGCGTTCTACCGTATTATTTAATTGACCGTTTGGCATAAGCTTTCGGCTTTGCATATCGCTTTGGTTAATCCGTCATAAAATACGCAGTGTTTTTGTGCGAAATGTATATATTTCTTCTTTCTTATTGACAAATTTATGTAAATAGTGTATTATAATATTATAGTGCTTTGATACGAAAAAGCACGCCGGCATTCGGTTATGGAATATACTTTGCGCCTCTATTGGAATAGGGCCTTTCGTATATTTACATAAATTATTTAAAGCAACTAATCTGCTTTGTCGAAGAGGCGGCATTGCAGGGTGGCGGCTACATTTAAGGAGGAGATTTAATTGTATTGTAGAAATTGCGGCTCAGAAATCGATCAGAACGCGGCTATATGTGTAAAATGTGGATTTGCAAAAGGAACGGGAACAACATATTGCGCAAACTGCGGACAGCCTGTAGCGGCAGGCGCGGGTTTTTGCACAAGCTGCGGATTTGCTATTAATAACGCAGCTAATGTAGATCCGTCAACACAGAAATCTAAAATGACGGCAGGACTTTTGGGCATTTTCCTCGGCGGTTTGGGCATACATAATTTTTATTTAGGATATACCGGAAAAGCTATCGCTCAGATTGCATTATCATTTTGCTTTGGTATCGGCGCCATCTGGGGCCTTATTGAAGGCATTATGATTTTGACAGGAAGCATTAATACAGACGCTAACGGTGTTCCGCTTAAAGACTGATGAATCATCATGATAAAAAGCAGGCTCTTGATAAGCAGGAGTCTGCTTTTTTTCTTTCGGAAAGGCATATAAAATACCTGCCTCTAAAGCTTATATTCTTCGGAACTGTTTTAATTCTTGGGGCAGTATTATATAAATCGGGCATAGGCTGTATCTGGAGATACTTTTTTGGAGTGCCTTGCCCCGGCTGCGGAATCACCCGCGCATACATTTCTGCTTTCAAAGGAGATTTTAAAGCGGCTTTCGGATATAACTATATGTTTATAAGCATACCGCTTGTAATTCTTTATATACTGTATGACGGCAGACTTTTTAAATCCCCAAAAGCGGATGCGGTATTGCTTTCTTTATTGGCATTCGGGTTCTTGATTCATTGGCTGAGCGTATTTATTTAACTTAAGATACAAGGCAGATATAAGATGTCACATCTCCTTTTTAAGTGTTTTTTAGGAAAAACCGGTTTTAACATCTGAAAAAAGAGGCTTAAGAATTATGGATATTAACTATTACAAATCTTTTGAACCGATTGACGGAAAATGGTATATAACCAAGGCGATCGGAAGCGGTTCTTTCGGAACTGTTTTTGAAATTGAACGCAGGGATTTCAGCAATTTAAAAGCTGCGCTGAAGGTTATATCAATTCCTGTTTCGCAAAGCGAGGTTCAGAGTTTTCGCGAAGAGAATTACGATCTTGACGAAAAGAGCGTTACTGCGTATTTCTACAGCTTTGTCGAAGAATTTATAAAAGAATTTCAACTTATGGCAAAGCTTAAAGGACACAGTAATATTGTAAGCTATGAAGACCATGACGTTATAAAAAAGAGCGAGGGAGTGGGCTGGGATATCTTTATCCGCATGGAGCTGCTTACTCCTATGAACAAGTATTTTGCACAGAATGCTCCGACGCGCAGAGATGTCATAAAGCTTGGGATAGATATCTGTAAGGCTCTCGAAGTATGTCAGAAGTTCAAAATAATACACAGAGATATAAAACCGAGCAATATTTTCGTATCTGAAACGGGCGAATATAAACTTGGTGATTTCGGCGTTGCAAGAACGCTTGAAAAAACATCAAGCGGCCTCTCGAAAAAAGGTACGTATACATATATGGCACCGGAAGTATATAAAGGCGAGGCGTATGGCTCCAATGTGGATATATATTCGCTTGGAATTGTAATGTATAAGCTGCTCAATAATAATTTGGAGCCTTTCCGCAGAGACAGAACGTATTCCGACGGCGAAAGAGCTTTAGAAACAAGAATGCAGGGCGCTCCCGTACCAAAACCGGCGAATGCGGACGGCAGACTTGCGGAGATTGTTTTAAAAGCATGCTGCTATAATCCCAAAGAGAGATATGAGAGCCCTCATCAATTGAGAGAAGAGCTGGAACAGATTTATTATACGGAAAGCGAAGGTAAAGTAATTTACCCCGGCGGGGATAAGGTTTTTTATGAGCCTTCTAATGACAGCGCTGACAGCAATAACGAAGACAATGAAAAAACGGAGACGGTTTTAGACAGCATTAATAATGAAACGGCAGCGTTCACACCGTCAGAAATATATGGAATAAACGAAACGGTTTCAGAGAAGCCTGACGCGGATTTTGCGATGGAAAAACAGAATGAGGAAAACAAAAAGGGCGATTCGCGAAACAAGAAAATCATAGCGGCTGTTGCTGCCGCTGCCGCGTGCCTTTTGATAGGTTTCGGACTGTTTTCTCATTTTAATAAGGCAAAGCCGTCAGATATACCCGTTGCCGGTATTGAAGGACTGCCGGAGGAATCTCTTAACATGGTTTTGGGCGATACATATAAGCTTGAAGCGCACCTCTATCCCGAAAACGCAACCGTATTAAGCAATCAGGACGAAAAACCGGTCATTGAATATAAATCTTCTGATGAAACGGTTGCCTCTGTTGATAAAGACGGCACTGTAACTGCGGTTTCGGAAGGCACAGCTGTTATTGAGGTGTCTTCACTCGGGTTTACAAAGGAAATCAAAATAAACGTTACTACGCAAAAAGTTGACGTTACAGAAATAATAGGTCTTAACCCTGCGGCGGAAATAGCTGTGGGCGAGTCTACAACGGTATACTGTTCAGTTTTGCCGGAGAACGCAACGGTACAGACAGTTACATATTCAAGCTCCGATGAAAGCGTTGCCACAATCGGGCCCGACGGAGCGATTTGGGGCATAGCACCGGGAACTGCTACAATTTCCGCAACTGCAGATAATGTTACGGCGGAAATGACCTTGACTGTAAAGGCGAGAGAAGTTCAAACAGCAAAAACCGCAGCACCTACTCAAAAACCTGTACAGACAAAAACTCCGAGTTATGAATCGGGACAAACACAGCAAAAAACAGCTTCCCCGGTTTATACGCCCTCGCCAACACAAAAACCTGTTGCAACTCCTCAACCGACACAGGCACCGGCACAGGTACCCACACCCACTTGCCCGGTGTGCCACAGCAAATATCATACAGTGCATCCCACCGGGCAGGAAGTGCCTAATATAGAAAAAGAATTTGATTAATATAAAGGAGATTCTAATTATGAAAAAAATTATTGCGTTTTTTGTGGTTTTAGCAGTATTATTCAGTTACACGACTGTTGCCTGTGCTGATGACGATTATCCTACCGTAGATGTGTATATAAACGGCGAAAAACTTTATACGGATCAGCCGGCTATTATATATCAGGACAGAACGTTGGTTCCTCTTCGCGCCATTTGCGAAGCATTAAAGTGTGACGTAGACTGGAACGGAGAAACACAAACAATTACAATACAAAATGAATTAACTATAGTTAATGCAACAATAGGCGCTTATCAATTGAAAATGAAAGACCGAAGAGCAGAAAATGGAGACGGCGCGCAACAAGAAACGCCCATTGATGTTCCGCCGATGATTATGAATGGCAGGACGCTGGTTCCCGCAAGGGCGATATCAGAAGCTCTTAATGCCGACGTCGGTTGGGACCCGGATACCGGAACTGTTGCCATAACAATGGAATATGATGCAATCGGTATCTTTCGTGGAAATCTGGCAAGTGTAAAAAAAGATGGTAAAGGCGGTCTTATAAATAAAAAAGGAGAAATAGTTGTTCCGCTTGTTTATGATTATGTGGGCGAATATGATACAAATGTAGGGTTAGTAATAGTTAAAAACAACGGTAAAGCGGGATGCTTAAACGAAAGAGGCGAGGTGGTTGTTTCGCTTGCTTATGACGAGGTATTTTCTTTTATAAATGGCTGGGCACAAGTTTGGAAAGACGGCAAAAAAGGACTTGTAAATAAAGAGGGTTATCTTGCAGTTCCTCCTGTTTATGACTCTGTGTATGGTTTTGACGAAGGCTTTGCAATAGTTGAAAAAGACTGGAAATACGGATTTGTCAATACAGCCGGAGAGATTGTCGCTTCTCCTGTCTATGACAATGCGTATGATTTTAGAGAAGGATTGGCACCGGTTAAAAAAGACGGCAAATGGGGATATATAAATACCAAAGGAGAGGTCGTCATTCCTCTTGTTTATGACAATATATGGCGATTTAGAGACGGCTTGGCACAGGTTCAAAAAGACGGTAAATACGGATATATAAACAAAGAAGGAGAGGTAGTCGTTCCGATTGCTTCTGACTCCGGAAGTGAAGCTGGTGATGGCTTGGGAGGAAACACGGATTTGGATGATTTGAAAAAAGCGTTGGCTGAATTGCACGCATTTAATAATTAAAAATTATAAACAAATAAGGAAAAATTGTTGTGCCGCACGATTATGATGATTTGTAAATATGAGCGATGGCTTGGCGAAAGTTTAAAAAGGCGGCAAACGGATATATATAACAAAAGACGGTAGGTCTTGCCGCGCTGTTTGAATACTGTATGAATAGGTCTTGACATAAGCGTTAAGACCTATTCATAATGATTGGTATCAAAATAATAATGTCTGGAGATTGTTATGAAAAAGATTGTTTGTATTTTAATTATTTTGGCTTTCATATTTAGTTACACAACGGTTGTATGTGCATACGACACCGTAGACGTATATGTAAACGGCGAAGAGCTTAAAACAGATCAGCCCGCTATTATATATCAGGACAGAACATTGGTTCCGCTTCGCGCCATTTGCGAAGCGTTAAAGTGTAACGTAGACTGGAACGGAGAAACACAAACAATTACAATAGAAAATGAACTGACAATAGTCTCCGTGCAAATAGGCAACTACTATTTGTCAATGAAAGACAGAAGAGAAGAACGCGGAGACGGAGATGTTCAAACAAAACCCATAGATGTTCCTCCTATGATAATGGGCGACAGAACATTGGTCCCCGCAAGGGCGATAGCCGAAGCTCTTAATGCCTATGTTTCGTGGAATGCGGCAAACAGAAGAGTTGATATAACAATGGAATATGATGCTATTTCATGGTTTTTTAATGGATTTGCGCAAGTAACAAAGGACGGAAAATGTGGCTTTATAGATAAAACGGGAAATGTTGTTGTTCCGCTTGAATATGAGGATGCGCGTCAGTTTGATGATGACAGGGTAGTTGTTAAAAAGAACGGCAAATGGGGTTGTATCAACAATCTGGGAGAAGTAGTTTTACCTATTATTTGCGATTATACTTTTTTGACAGCGGACGGGCGTGTTAAAATAGGATTAGGCGGTAAATACGGATTGTTTGATTTTAATGAAAACTCTTTTGTTGTTCCGATTGAATTCGAGGACGTATATATTAGGACTGAATGTTCGCCGAGTTCCTGGGAAATTATAGGCGTTAAATTGAACGGGAAATATGGATTCATTGACATGGAAGGTAATACAATTATTGATTTCCAATATGATTCAATACAATCATTCGATCCAGATGGGATCGCAATTGTTGCAAAAAACGGAAAATACGGCGTAATAAATGTGTACGGAGAAGAAATATTGCCATTTGATTATCTGGATCTTGCATATTTTTCCGCAGAGAATATATTTGCAGAAAACTCTTATGGGAAATGGGGTATTTTAGATGAAAATTTTATTTTGAAAGTTCCTTATGAATATGATGACACTTCAAGCTTGATAAAAGTGTGTGCAAATATAAAAAAAGGACTTGCTGATTATGAAATTCTGTTCAGGTGGGTTGATTACAAAATTGCTGTTAAGAAAGACGGAAAATGCGGAATAATAGATATAAACAATAATGTAATAGTACCGTTTGAGTATGACGATATATTATATTGTGACGATGATTATATTCATGTCTCAAAGAACGGCAAATGGGGATATGTAAACAAAGAAGGAGATATTGTAACCCCATTTGAATCAGTTAATGCCGAAATTGAAGCAACTGACGCGGCGGCAGAATCTGTTGAGGGGATTTGGACAGAAGCAGTTGAGTGTGAGCCTGATGAGTGCGTGGAAGATGAAGCGGCTTGGGAAATACCTGATGCTGAATGTGCAGAAGAATGGACTGATGCAGTTGCAGAGTAAGCAAAAAAATGAACGGACTTGCCCAAAGAGCAATACAAGATAGCACAAAGGACATATTCAGTTTGTGAAAAAATAATGTCAGGAGATTATTATGAAAAAAAGCATTTGTTTTTTAATTATTTTGGCTTTCATATTTAGTTACACAACGGTTGTATGTGCATACGACACCGTAGACGTATATGTAAACGGCGAAGAGCTTAAAACAGATCAGCCGGCTATAATATATCAGGACAGAACATTGGTTCCGCTTCGCGCTATTTGCGAAGCGTTAAAGTGTAACGTAGACTGGAACGGAGAAACACAAACAATTACAATAAAAAATGAACTGACAATAGTCTCCGTGCAAATAGGCAACTACTATTTGTCAATGAAAGACAGAAGAGAAGATCGCGGAGACGGAGATGTTCAAACAAAACCCATAGATGTTCCTCCTATGATAATGGGCGACAGAACATTGGTCCCCGCAAGAGCGATATCTGAAGCCCTTAATGCTGATGTTTCGTGGGATGCGGAAAACAGAAGAGTTAATATCAAATTGGATTATGACATGATTGGGGACTTTAAAGAAGGTTTGTCAGGAGTTGAAAAAGACGGCAAATGGGGATTTCTAAACAAAGAAGGAGAGATCGTTATACCGCTTGTGTATGACGATGTGTGGAGTTTTAGGGACGGTTTAGCGAAAGTAGAAAAAAACGGCAAATATGGATTTATAAACAAAGAAGGAAAGGTTGTAGTTCCGCTTATATATGACGACGTGTATAGTTTCAGCGAAGGCTTGGCAATGGTAAAAAAAGACGGCAAATATGGATTTGTAAATAAAGAAGGAGATGCTATAGTTCCGCTTATATATGACGAAGCGTGGTATTATAGCGATGGATTGGCAAGGGTTAAAAAAGATGACAAATATGGATTTGTAAATATAGAAGGCGAGCTTGTTATTCCGCTTATTTATGACTTTACATTTAGTTTCAACGAAGGTTTGTCAGAAGTTGAAAAAGACGGCAAATGGGGATTTATAAATAAAAAAGGGGAGGTTGTAGTTCCGCTTATATATGACGACGTGTATAGTTTCAGCGAAGGCTTGGCAAAGGTAAAAAAAGACGGTAAAAGTGGATATATTAACAAAGAAGGAGAGATAGTTATACCTCTTGTTTATGACTCTGCGGGGGATTTTAGTGAAGGCTTGGCGTATGTTAAAAAAGATGACAAATTGTGCTATATAAACAAAGAAGGAGAGATCGTTATACCGCTTGTGTATGACGATGTGTGGAGTTTTATGGACGGTTTAGCGAAAGTAGAAAAAAACGGCAAATATGGATTTGTAAATAAAGAAGGAAAGGTTGTAGTTCCGCTTATATATGACGACGTGTATAGTTTCAGCGAAGGCTTGGCAAAGGTAAAAAAAGACGGCAAATATGGATTTGTAAATAAAGAAGGAGATGCTATAGTTCCGTTTATATATGACGAAGCGGATAACTTTAAGGAAGGTTTTGCAGCAGTAAGAAAAGGCGGTTACGGAAACGGTGGATGGGGGGTTATAAATAAAGACGGAGAGCTTGTTGTTCCACTCATGTATGACAGTATGATTGAGTTTAGCGGAGGTATAGCGCGGGTTCAACTAAATGGCAAACGTGGAAAAATAAACAAAGAAGGCGAAATAGTTGTTCCGTTTGAATAACACCGCGGTATTGACAAATAAGCTTTAAGGATATATACTGTTTAGTAATAAAAATTTACATAACAGGAGTTTATTATGAAAAAGACAATCAGTTTAATACTTGCGGCACTTTGCTTGGTTTATATAGCGTCATGCGGATATAAAGAAAGCATTGTTGATTTTAATTTTGAAATGACCAAAGAGGATGTTTCAAAGCTTTGCGAGGGCAGCGAAAAATCGGATAAGTATCATTATGAAGGCGTATCGGCTTATATCCGTAAGGATATTCCGTATTTAACCGGCGAAGAAGTAACCGTTTTTTATTATTTTGATAAAGACTCGGGCAAGCTTGACAGAACAGTTTATTATTTAAGTGAGTGTTCCGAAAAGAATATTGAAAAAATGAAAAAGAGTCTTGATAAAAAATACAACCGTGTAAGAAATGATACTACTGAACTGGATGGGGTTTCGAAGACAACAATTAAATGGGAAAGCGACGATATGGATATAATATATAATTCCGGCAATAAAGACGGAAAAGTAAGTTCAAGCATAAGCTTTGAAAAAAGAGAGGCAAATTAAAATGCAAATTGACTATAAAGACACGCATGATTTTTCCGAAGGAGAGCTTCAGCGCCTTTTCCTCTCTGTTGAGTGGTCTTCGGGTCATTTTCCCGAAAAGCTCAAAGTCGCAATGCAAAACTTTAAGACTGTCTTTTCCGCCTGGGACGGCGATAAGCTTGTCGGCATGATTTGCGTTATGGACGACGGTATAATGAACGCATATGTGCATTATCTTTTGGTGGACCCCGAATATCACGGTCAAAAAATAGGCAGAACGCTTGTTGACATGGTAAAGGAAAAGTATAAGAACTATCTGCGTATAGCGGTTATAGGATACGATAGCGAGATAAATTTTTATGAAAACTGCGGCTTTAAAAAGAGCAGTGACGCGTCGCCGCTTTTTATAACGTCGCTTTGGACTTAATGAGGATACAATGTTTAAGAAAACGCTTTGTTTGACAACTTTTATTATTTGTTTTATATTTTTTAATGTTTTCGCCTTTTCCGATGTGGGGGAAGGCGATTGGTTTTATGAAAACGTAACGGACATGACGGAAAACGGATACCTTAAAGGGTATGAGGACGGCACATTCCGTCCTTCGGGGATAATAACGAAAGCTGAGCTTGTTTCAATAGTATCAAGAATTTCGGGATTGCCGCCCGAAACATCTTCTTCAAATCACTGGGCTGCGCCGCTTATGCAAAGCGCTTTGTCAAAAGGCCTTTACGATTGGGATGAAATCCCGCCCACGGGCGAAAACTATGATATGCCCATAAACAGACAGCTTGCTTTTAAAATTGTTATGAAAGCATTTTTGCCGGAGGCAAAGGGCGACTATAACGATATAGCGAAAGCGCCTGATTTCGGCGAGCTTGACGGCAGATACTATGAAAGCACGTCGGCGGCGGTGTCTATGGGAGTTGTTTTGGGTGATGAAAGCGGAAAACTTAAGCCCAAAGACAATATAACGCGCGCGGAGGCTTGCGCTGTTATAATGCGCGCCGCAAACAAAAAAGGCGGTTTAAGCCCTTATACAGCGCCCGAAGAGGAAATTCCCGCGCCGCAGACGGCACGCGGCGGTGGCGTCGGTGAAAACGGACGCCTTCAGGTAATAGGCACTCAGCTTTGTTCTGAAAACGGTGAACCGGTAGTTCTGCACGGCATGTCAAGCCACGGCCTGCAATGGTTTCCCGCTTTTGTTTCGGAAAACGCCATAAAAGCGACGGGTGACCGGGGCGCGAATCTTATAAGGCTTGCCATGTATACTGCGGAAGGCGGATATCTTTCAGATAAGTCTGTGAAAAACACTCTTGTAAATGCGGTTGACGCCGCGATAAGACAGGATATGTATGTAATAATTGATTGGCATATTCTCTATGATAACGATCCTCTTCAAAATGCGGATGAGGCAGAGGCGTTTTTCCGCGATATCTCAAAAAGATACGCTGATTCTCCCGCGGTTTTATACGAAATATGCAATGAGCCCAACGGAAACATTACGTGGAGTGGTAATGTCAAGCCGTATGCGGAGCGTATAATAAAAGCAATAAGAGAAAACTCAAACGGAGTTATATTGGTCGGCTCGCCTACATGGAGCCAGGACTTGCATGAAGCAGCAAAAGATCCGATAAACGCAGGAAACATAATGTATACATGCCATTTTTACGCGGGAACACATACAGATTGGTTGAGACAACGAATTGCAGACTGCGGGCTGCCCGTTTTTGTGACGGAATGGGGGACGAGTGCCGCAGACGGCAACGGCGGTGTTTATCTCAGCGAGGCACAAAAATGGATTGACTTTATGCGTGAGCGCAATATAAGCTGGGCAAATTGGTCGCTTTGTGATAAAAACGAAAGCAGCGCGGCAATAAAAAGCGGCGCCGATATTTCGGACGGTATAAGCGACAGTGAACTCACCGACAGCGGAAAATTCGTATTCGGCAGTTTTTAGACAAACTAAAAGGGCTGTAAGCATTCTTGCTTACAGCCCTTTATAATTTATTGTTGACTTAATTATGCCGCTATATCGTCAAAACTGTCAAATGTTTCACCGGGGTCGGTAATTATCCATTTGTCGCCCGATTTTTCTAATTTAAGTTCTATTTCATCTGTAGTGGTATCGGCATTGTCAAGCGTTTCCTGGAATTTATCAGACATAAGCTCAACTATCTTGGGCATAAATGCTTTAAGCATTTCGTCTTGAGAAGATGATTCTGAAATTGCTCCGCTTTCCAAAAGCTCCTGGAAGTAGCCTTCAAAATCGAAATCAACGTCATCAAAGTCTATGTTGTCAAAGTTTACGGCATCGGTATCTATAACCGTGAAATTGATTTTAACAGTTGCTTCATCGCCGTCAACATCAGTTTCTAATATTTCATACTCCAATGAATCTTTAATAGCATCGCGTACTATTTCTATGATTGGCTGAAATTCTTCTTCAAGACCTTCAAACATTTCATTGCTTGCCAATGCTTCTTCAAATACTTTGTCTACAAAGTCGTCTTCGTCTTCGAAAGGAAGTTTGGCGTCTTCGTCTAAGTCAAGATATGTAGAAGCTTCTTTTAAATTAAGGTCGCAGAGAACGTCCATGTAATCCGTAACTACACCTTCAACTATATCTTTGTCACTTTTCTGGCCTGCTCCGTCTTTTTTTCCTTCCGAGCTGCTGCCGGTATTGCCGCATGCGGCAAGTGCAAATAACAGCATGGCTGAAATAAGAATGCATAAAAGTTTTTTGATTTTGCTCATTTAACTAATCTCCTTTTTTTCGGCTGAACAAAATAGAAGTACACAGCCGTTATTTGTCATAATTTTAGCATAAAATATGATAAAAGTCAATAAAAACGCATTGTTTAACAAGCGAAAATCATACATTTATTTTCTTAAAAAAAATTGACATATCATTTTATGTTTGATATAATAATAAGAAACAAATTTGAAAGAAATAATTTTGGAGGTTTTATTATGAGCCAAAAGGATTTTTCTAAAATCGGCTTAACTTTTGACGATGTTCTTCTCGTTCCGAGAAAATCCGATGTTTTACCGGCTGATATCGATCTTTCAACTAAGCTTACAAAATCGATAACTCTTAAAATCCCGCTTATGAGCGCCGCTATGGATACTGTTACCGAGGCGCATCTTGCAATAGCAATAGCAAGAGAAGGCGGCGTTGGTATTATACATAAAAATATGTCGATAGAAAAGCAGGCAACAGAGGTTGACAAAGTTAAAAGAAGCGAACACGGTGTTATAGTTGATCCGTTTTTCTTGTCTCCCGATAATACTCTGCGTGATGCCGATGAACTCATGGGCAAATACAAAATCTCCGGTGTTCCGATTACGGTGAAAGGTAAGCTTGTCGGAATTCTTACTAACAGAGATTTGAGATTTGAAGAAGATTTTTCAAAGAAAATCAGTGAAGCCATGACGCATGAGAATCTTATAACTGCTCCAGAAGGCACAACTTTGGCGGAAGCGCAGGAGATTTTACGCCGTCATAAGATAGAAAAGCTTCCTATAGTTGATAAAGACTATATGCTGAAAGGGCTTATTACAATTAAAGATATAGAAAAAGCAGTAAGATACCCCAATTCCGCGAGAGACGAGAAGGGCAGACTTTTGGCGGGCGCCGCAATCGGTGCAACAGACGATGTTCTTGACAGATGCCGCGCTCTTGTGGACGCAAATGTTGACGTTGTAACGCTTGACTCGGCGCACGGTCATTCCGTAAACATTATAAACGCCGTTGCTAAAGTTAAAAAAGCATTTCCGGATTTGCAGGTTATCGCAGGCAATATCGCAACGGGCGAAGCTGCGGAAGAACTTATTAAAGCCGGTGCCGACGCCATCAAAGTCGGTATTGGTCCCGGTTCTATTTGTACAACGCGTGTTGTAGCCGGCATAGGCATGCCGCAGATTACCGCAATTTGTGACGCTTTCGAAGTTGCCGATAAATACGGTATACCCGTTATAGCCGACGGCGGCATTAAGTATTCCGGTGATATAACAAAAGCTATTGCTGCAGGCGCAGACGTTATAATGATAGGAAGTCTTTTTGCAGGCTGCGAGGAAAGTCCCGGAGAAGAAGAGATTTATCAGGGCAGACGCTTTAAGGTATACAGAGGCATGGGCTCTATCGGCGCTATGAATAACGGCAGTCGTGACAGATACTTCCAGGTAGGTAATAAAAAACTTGTTCCCGAAGGCGTTGAAGGCCGTGTTCCTTATAAGGGCCATTTGTCCGACACGGTTTACCAGCTGCTTGGCGGTTTGCGTTCAGGTATGGGATATTGCGGTGCTAAAGATATTGAAACTTTAAAACGCGAAGGTCAGTTTGTGAGAATAACGGGCTCGGGCCTGCGCGAAAGTCATCCGCACGATATTTCAATAACAAAAGAAGCGCCGAATTATTCGGTTTCTCAATAAAAAAAGCCGCCGTAAGGCGGTTTTTTACTTGAAAAAATCCTGAAAACTCCTTAATATCAGCCAAAAATAAGCCTTAATTATTAATAAAGCATTAAGATTTGAGTATTTGTGTTGACAAAATATATAAAAAACGGCAGTTTTGCAGGGCTGAAATTGTGATATCGATTAAAAAGAATGGGTATAAATTGCACAAAAAAACCGTTTTCTGCTATGCAAAATGCCCAAAAACGCGATAAAACAAGGGCTTTTCGCAGTTTGTTAAAAACCTTTAAAAAGAAAAATAACTTTTTCTTGACAACAAATGGGTTTGGTGC
Organism: Clostridia bacterium; assembly: GCA_017620205.1. GTDB lineage: Bacteria > Bacillota > Clostridia > UMGS1883 > UMGS1540 > UMGS1540. The sequence continues at coordinate 41,198 of JAFZQX010000021.1, forward strand.
TAATATAATAGAGAAATTTGGCGAGCCTGTTGCTCGGCAATTAAAAAAAAGGAGATTAATACAATGAAAGAATTAAAGAAACTTTTATGTGGTCTCGTTGCAGCTATGATGATCTTTACTCTTGCTGCATGCGGAGAAAAGGCAGAGGAAACAAAAGAAGAAGCTAAGACAGAAGAAACAGCTCCTACCGCAACTGAAGCTCCCGCTGAAGAAGAGGATGACGCTGATGTTGCCGGCAGCTATGTTGCTGTAGACGCTACAATGGGCGAAGAAGAAATGAGCGAAGAAGAAGCTGCTATGCTTAAAGAAATGCTTTCAAGCTTTACTCTTGAACTCAAAGATGACAACACAGCTTTGATGAACTTAGGCGAAGACGAACCCGAAGAGCTTGAATACACTGTTGAAGGCGACACAATCACATTGACAGCTGAAGGCGAGTCCTTGTCCGGTACAATCGAAGACGGTAAAATCGTTCTTGATTTCTCACCCGTTGAAGAAGGCATGACAGTAACATTCGAAAAAGAATAATATAGATTTCGTTATTAATTAGTCGTTTTTCGGAGCGAAAAATGTTTGATTTTTGATGATTTTTAAAGAACCGAACCCCGAAAAACTTATTAAAAAAGGAATTTTCGGGGTTTGGAAATTTTTTGACATTATTTTAAACTTTTATAATATAATGTAGTGCGAAAGTTTTCGGGTTTAACCCGTTAACTATATATAAAAAAAATAAGGAGTATGATTAAGAATGAAAGAATTAAAGAAACTTTTATGCGGACTTATGGCAGCTTTGATGATTTTTGCTCTTGCTGCTTGCGGTGAAACAGCACAGGATGCTGCAGACAGCGCTAAAGACGCTGCTACAGAAGCAGTTGACGAAGCTGCAGACAAAGCTGAAGATGTTAAAGAAGATGCAGAAGATGCTGTTGAAGATGCAGCTGACGCTGTAGAAGAAAAAGCTGAAGACGTTAAAGAAGCTGCAGAAGATGCAGTAGAAGACGCTGAAGAAGCTGTAGAAGAAGCAGTTGAAGAAGCTAAAGCTGAATAATTATTTAGTAAGTTTTTAACTGTGTACGCTTGATTTCCTTATTACATAAGTTAAGTGTCAAAAAAACAAACCGCCCTGAAATATCAGGGCGGTTTTAAATTTGCGCCTTTCAGCTTTCACATATCCGCTTGTTTTAATTTCAAATATTTTTCCCTTGTAGCCATTCCGCCTCTTATATGTCTTTTTGATTTGTTTTCATCCAAAACTATACGCACGGCTTCAAACAGCCGCCTGTTTATTTTCGGAAGCCTGTCGGCTATGTCTTTATGTACCGTGCTTTTACTGATCCCGAATACTTTTGCGGTATCTCTTACAGTGCATTTATTTGCTATTATATAGCTTGCAAACTCTGTTGCGCGTTTTTCTATATATTCCTTCAAAATAGGCTCCTTTCCGCCGCGGTTTTCGGCAGACTCATCTTTATTTAATTATATGGAAAATAAACTGTCTTATAACTCTATATTTTGAACATTGATATTTAATTTGCTTGCAAGGTGATGCAAAGAATGATATAATTTTAAAAGCATGAAAACGATAGGAGATATTATTATGAAAAAGATAGCAGTGATTTTAGCGGCGGTTATTTGCTTGGTTTCACTCTGCGCTTGTTCCGGTACGTCAAAGAGTGGGCAAGGCATACCTGAAGGAACGTATAAACCCGTTGGTTTTACGGAAGACGGCGGAGCCGGAGAAGTGGGTGACGAAGCTGTTCCCATGTTTAACGATATTTCACTTGTTATTTTAGGCGTTGATACTGCCGAGATGGTATACGGCGAACAAAATAGCAGGGTTACATACCGTCTTGAAGGCGAAAGTTTTACGCTAAACGGTGCAAATGTGAATATGACGGGCGTATTTAAAGACAACAAAATCGTTTTATTCTCGGGAGAAGACCGTAAAAGCGGTATGATTTTTAAAAAAATTGACTGATATATTAAATATTAAAAGCGCAGAAAGCCCTGTTTTATGCGCTTTTGCTGTTTTTGTTTAATAATGACTGCGTCAAATTTTATATTTGTATTAAAAAGTATTAAATATGCGAAAAACCCTTGCATTTGATAAAAATTGATGGTATAATACATTTGCTTTTATGGAAATAAAAGTAAATTTTATTTATGTCGCTTAAGTGCGGCAGATAGGAGTTATTATATGAAAAAGACATTAGCAGTATTGTTAGCAATTGTTTGCGTGATTTCTCTTTGCGCATGCGGAGCAAGTTCAAACAGCAAATATTACGGTGTTTATAAAGCTAAAACACTCGGCGGTCTCGAGGATATGCTCGGAGAAGATGCTCTCGATGGTTTTACTCTTGAAATCAAAGACGATAAGAAAATCGAAATGACATTTGACGGTGAAACAAATACAGGCGAATATTCAATCGACGGTGATAAGTTTGTTTTGAAAGATTCAACAGACGAAATCGAAGGAACATATAAAGACGGTGTTATCACTATTGAAATTGAAGGAATCGAATGCACGTTTGAAAAAGCTGAGTAATAGCATAATAGTGTAAACTTCTAAGACAGAACACATATTTCGCAAAGATTCTTTATGATTTAATCCCAAGAGATTATGTATCTCTTGGGATTTTTATTTTAATTTTAATAATTATGTTAAATTACGTTTATTTTACATGAAACCGAAACACATTGACCAAATAAGAAAATCATGTTATATTAAAGAATAGAATATAGCACAAACGGAGCTGATAATTATGAAAAAATTGTTGTTTATGGTTATCGCATTATCTTTAGTATTCGTTTCCGACTGTGTTGCAGTAAAGGGAGATGCAAGTTTGTCGCTCGTGTATTCCATGAGTGGAGCTGACGGTGCGCACTATATTCCCGAGGCGTATTATGCATCCCCGATCATAGTGGATTTTGACAGCGACGGAAGGCGCGAGATTGTGTTCGGCAATTACAGCCTCTGTGTTGCGGATGCCGGAACAGGCAATGTATATTGGAAAGTAAACGGCGGTTATGACAGAACTGTTCCGTACAAAACCGGCGCTGATGTAGGTATACTTTGGGATCTTGACGTTTGTGATATTGACGGTGACGGCGTTTATGAAATAATAAGCGTTTATAAGGGCGGCATAGTTTCTGTCTTAGATTGGCACGGGTATTCTAAAAGGGGCTGGCCGCAGCAGCTTGCAGGTGAGCACGGTGTTGTTGACGCTTCTGCGCGCTCGCTTGAAGTTGCGGATTTAAACCATGACGGTAAATATGAGATAATAGTGGGTGCTTCAACCGAATCTGCTGAATGCGTATGGGTTTATGACTGCAGAGGCAATATCCTTGAAGGATGGCCGCAGCTTGCAAGTTATCAGGATGCAGAAAAAGCGGGCACCGATAAAATATACACAGGGTTCAGTTTCGGAGTATTTATGGACGGTGTGACTTCCGGCGATATTGACGGCGACGGAACAGATGAAGTTCTTGTTGCAACAGACACGGGATTTCTTTGCATTTATAATATAAAGGGAAAGCTGATGCCTGCAAATTCGAAAATATTCGGCGGCAGAACGTGGGGCAGAGTAGGTCTCTTTGAGTCTATGGATACCGAGCAGGATATGAGTAAAGCCGCAAACGAAGGTTGGGGCGGAGCAGTCAAAGGAAATGAAACCCGTGACATTTTATATAAAGGCGAACTGGGCCATTCGGTAGTGCGTGCGGTTGATTTGAACGGCGACGGAAAAGATGAAGTAATAACGTCTGCAATTATTCTTGACCGTGCAAAAAACACAAACAGGAAAAGCGGAGATTATGATTCAAGCAAATACATGACATTTTTTATATTCAACGGCGACAGAACGCGTTACGGCGGTTGGGAAACCGTTCCTACAGATCAGGACTTCATGGGAGCGCCGCTGATTCAGGATGCGGACGGACTTGCTATGGGAGTTCAGTCGGAGCCTGTTATCTGCGATTTAAACGGCGACGGAATAAGTGAAATCCTTTTAAACACTTATGACGGATGCGTTCATGCTTTCTCTGTAAACGATGCATTGCACGAGTTTGGCAAGTTTCCCTACAGAATACCGCAAACCGGTTATATTGCGGAAACGGCAAGCGGCGTAGTTTGCTGCGATTTAAACGGCGATGGCTGCAAGGAAGTTATTTTTGCAACGGCAACAAAATCGCCTGACGGCTCTAAGAATTTCGGGCAGAAGGGCGGAGTATATGTTTTAAATTACGACGGAACGCTTGTTGCATATTCGCAATTGCCGGATGCATATACTATATTTGAAACGGGAAGACCCGCATATACGAATTTCGCATATGCGAAACCTGCTGTCGGAGATGTTGATAACGACGGAAAATACGAAATAGCAGTAAACACACGCTATTCGGGGCTTTGTCTTTACAGATTTGACGGAAGCTTCACAACGCCTAAACTTTCAAGCAATAACGTTGATGACGATATAACCGTTAAAGTATCGGGCAATACCGTTAAATTCGATCAGGAGCCTATTATATATAACAACAGAACAATGGTTCCGATGCGGAAGATATTTGAATCAATCGGGGCAACCGTAGCTTGGGATCCGGCAACCAAGACGGCAACCGGCATACGCGGTGACAGAATAGTAAAAATCACTATTGGCAGCAAACATATGTACCTGAATAATAAACTGATAGAAATTGACACGCCTGCTATGCTTGTGGGCGATAGGACGCTCGTGCCGGTAAGAGCTATTTCGGAAGGGCTTGGCTGTAATGTCCAGTGGAATGACGCAAGTAGAACCGTGTCAATTGAGCCTAAGATTTTTCAGTGGTCATCGTGGAGTACAACCAGGCCGAATGTTGACAGAGATCTCTTTTACGTTGAGGAAAAAACGGAATACAGATACAGAACAAGAGAAAAAGAAACTTACACGCAGGATACCAAGACGAACTCGTGGAATTTTATAAAAGAAGAAGTTACATACGGAAGCTGGAGCAGCTGGCAAAGAGACAGAATCTCCGAAAACGAGAACCGTGAAGTAAAAACACGGCAGCAGTCTGAAAAGAAATACTATCATTATGCACATTATTGCACGGGCAATATTTCGGATGCAAATCACCGTTACCGAACAAGCGATTATAAGTTCCACTCGGATTGCCTATATCATGATTTGGGATGGTTTGACTATAAGCTTCCGGAACATCCGGACGGCGAGGGCGGCTGCGTTTTGGAAAAAGATGACGGCAAATATTACAGATGTGCAAATACGTGTTACAGATGGTATCTTGTTGAAACAAGGGGCGGAGATTATTTAGAATATTCATCCAGACCGATTTACCATAAATACTATTATTGGCGTTGGTCGGACTGGTCTCGGTGGTCGGATTGGCAGGAAAGCTATCCGTACGGCGCGTATTACGGCAATGAGTATTATGATGTTGAAAGCCGCACTGTATACAGATATAAAGAAAAATAGAACAAAACCTGACGGAGGATATAATGAAAAAGACGGTTTCGGTACTAATGAGGATTATTTTGATTTTATGCTTGTTGTTAATATATCCTGTCAACTGCATGGCAGATGAAATTGACAGCATAGACGACGGTATAGCGTTTTCTTTGCCGGACAACTGGGTACGTGACGGCGGATTGGAACATGTATATTCGTTCAAGAGCGCAGATAACAGCGATGAAATATTCTGGATAGGCATAACGGATTTCAGTGATAACTATTGGGCTTATTCAATGGACTTTTTTGACGAAGACGATTTCAGAAAGTATTGGGACACCTATTTTTCAGAGTCTTCTTTGAAGCAGGACTGGCTTGATACGCACGGCATAGATGCCGGCGTGACAATCGGATATAACAACACATCGTATGAAACACATAATGGCGTTATATATTATAAATACGAACAGTCATATACTGTAAACAGCAACGGATTTTTATATCCTCTTGAGTACCATTCCGTTGCGTATTCAACCGTAAAAAACGGAAAGAGCTATGACTTTTATTATAACAGGGAAGTATCTGAGCCTGACCTTATTGCAGATGTCATAAACGTGCTCGATAGTATATCATACGAGAACGGAGAAATAAAAATATTCATAAACGGTAATATGATTTATCCCGAAAACCCGCCCGTGCTTATAGGCGGGAGAACTCTTGTGCCTATAAGAGCCGTTGCCGAGGAGCTCGGTTATGTTGTCGGATGGGACGGAGAAACAGAAAGAGTTACAATTGAAGATAGATCTTCGGATACCGTTCTGGATTTTGGGATCGGTTTCAGCGTTGCATATAAAAACGGAACCGATGAAATTGACCTTGATGTGCCTCCGTTTATAATCGAAGGGAGAACGTATTTGCCTTTAAGAGTGGTGGCGGAAGAACTTGATGCGTTTGTCAGCTGGGACGGTGTCAATAGATTTGTAGAGATATATAAATAAAACTGAAAAGCTCATCCGTAAAAACGGATGGGCTTTTCGGTTTAATCAGTATTAGGGCAGGGCGGCTCGCCCTCTTCCAAAAGCTTAATATCTTCTTTTGAAAGGTCCAGCTTTTCAAATAAATCCGGCCTTTTTTCCTTTGTTCTTATAAGCGACATGTATCTGCGCCACTGTTTTATTTTTGCTTCGTGTCCGGAAAGCAGAATAGGGGGCACTTCTTTGCCGTGAAATACAGGCGGTCTTGTATACTGCGGATACTCAAGCAGCCCTTCGGTGTGCGATTCCGTAGCCGCGTTTCCGTTTTGTATAACTCCTGGTATCATCCTTGCCACGGCGTCTATCACGACCATAGCGGGTATTTCTCCGCCTGTTAAAACATAGTCGCCTATAGATACTTCCATATCAACTATTTCTTCGAGTATTCTCTCATCAACGCCCTCGTAGTGACCGCATAAAATAACTATATGCTCTTCTTTTGCAAGCTCTTTTGCCATATCCTGCGAAAATTTGGCGCCCTGGGGCGACATATATATTGTTAAGGGCTTTTTCTCGCACGCTTCGGTTATCGCCTCGTATGCGTTAAAAATGGACTCGGGACCCATAACCATGCCTCCGCCGGCACCGTAGGGGTAATCGTCAACCTTTTTGTGCTTGTTTGCAGAATAATCACGTATATCGGTACAGCAAAGCTCAAAAAGCCCGCCGCGCCGCGCTCTTCCTATAATACTGTCTCCGAGAGTTTCCCTAAACATTTCCGGAAAGAGAGTAAGTACGTCAATTTTCATCTTCTATCAATCCTTCAATTGGATTTATAAGAACAGTTTTTTCTTCTAAATCTATTTTTAAAACAACTTCGTCTATGGCGGGTACTAAAATATCTTTTCCCCGGTCGCGCTTTATAGCGTAAACATCGTTGCTGCCTGTTGAAAACACATCCGATACTTTTCCGAGCACCGTACCGTCTTCCGTTTTTGCGGTAAGACCTATAATATCTGTAATATAGTATCTTCCTTCTTCAAGCTGCGGCGCCGAATCGCGCGGCACATAAAGGTCGCATCCGCGGAGCGCTTCTGCTTCTTCTATTGAGTTTACATTATCAAAATGCATAATAAGCGCGCCCTTGTGAGGCTTTGAAAATTTCAAAGAGAGCATAGTGCCGTCTTTTAAATATACCTTGTCTATTTCACTGAAAAAATCCGGGCTGTCCGTAAAAAACAGCGCCTTTACATCGCCCGATATTCCGTGAGTGTTTACGATTTTTCCGCAATGGAGCATATTTTCCATATCGTTCCGCCTTTCAAAGCGTTCTGTTTTGGTGTTAAAAAGGGGTTGTTACAAAACAAAACTATTTTGTCACAGCCCCTTGTAAGACAATAATATTAATCAACATCAATAATGTCAACTATTGCCTTAGTATTCTCTCTGCCTGCAGCAGCTTTCATAACAGAACGGATTGCTTTTGCAATTCTGCCCTGTTTGCCTATAACCTTGCCCATATCATCCTTATGAACGCGAAGCTCTAAAACAGTTGCGTCATCGCGAACGATTTCCGTAACTTCAACACAGTCAGGATGCTCGACCAAGGATTTGGCAATAAATACCAATAAGTCCTTCATAAAGCTATCCTTCCTTTATTACTTGCTAATTCCGCTTCTTTTAAGGAGTGATTTAACACTGTCTGTGGGCTGAGCGCCTGTTGCAAGCCATTTGTTAATCTTTTCCGCGTCGAGTTTGATTTCGGAAGGGTTTGTCATAGGATTGTATGTTCCGACTTCTTCGATAAATCTGCCGTCACGGGGATAACGTGAGTCTGCAACAACAACTCTGTAAAAAGGAGCTTTTTTAGCACCCATTCTTCTGAGTCTGATTTTAACTGCCATCTATATCACCTCCGGGTAATAATTTATATAATTAATTCTAAAAAGAATAATTACCGTTTATAACATAGTAAACTGCGCACGAAAGTGCTTACATAAATTTGAATCTTCCGAGCTTTTTCTTGCCGGCTTTGCCCGTAAACTGCTTCATGATTTTCTGCATATCGTCAAACTGCTTTAAAAGGCGGTTTACGTCCTGAACCTGCGTTCCGCTGCCTTTGGCAATTCTCGTTTTGCGGCTCGCGTTTATAATAGCGGGATTTTCACGCTCTTTCATAGTCATTGATTTAATAATAGCCGCGGTGCGGTCAAACTGTTTCTCGTCAATATTTGCGTTTTCAAGAGCCTTGGCGTTTACGCCGGGCAGCATTCCCGCAATAGATGAAAGAGGTCCCATGTTTCTCATGCTGTCCATCTGCTCTAAAAAGTCGTTTAAATCAAAACGCTGGCTTTTTATTTTTTGTTCAAGCTCAGCCGCTTTTTTTTCGTCAAAAACTTCCTGCGCTTTGTCAATAAGTGTTAAAACGTCGCCCATGCCGAGAATTCTCGATGCCATTCTGTCAGGATAAAAAGGCTCGATATCCGCGAGCTTTTCGCCCGTACAGGAAAACTTTATCGGCTGACCGCTTACAGCTTTAACAGAGAGCGCCGCGCCGCCTCTTGTATCGCCGTCAAGCTTTGTAAGTACTACGCCGGTGATTCCGACGGTTTCGTTAAAGCCTTTTGCGATATTAACGGCGTCCTGACCGGTCATTGCGTCAACAACGAGTAAAACATCATCGGGAGAAACCGCTTCTTTTATAGAAGCAAGCTCTTCCATTAAAGCTTCGTCTATCTGCAGTCTGCCGGCTGTATCTATAATAATTGTATCGTAAAGTGAAGTATCGCAGGTTTCAACACAGCGTTTTGCAATTACTACGGGGTTTTTCTCGCCCTCCATTTTGAAAACGGGAATACCGATGCTTTTGCCGAGAACTTCAAGCTGCGTAACGGCAGCGGGACGGTAAACGTCACAAGCTGCGAGATACGGCCTTTTGCCTTGCTTTTTTAAAAGACCGGCAAGCTTTGCGGCCGTTGTTGTTTTACCTGCGCCGTTTAAGCCCGCCATGAGTATTACCGTAGGCGGTTTTGGGGATACTGCAAGCTTTGCGTCTCCGCCGCCCATAAGGGAAATAAGCTCATCACGCACTATTTTTACGATCTGCTGGGCGGGGGTGAGGCTTTCCAAAACCTCGCTGCCCATTGCTTTTTCGGAAACGTTATTTATAAATTCTTTTGCAACTTTAAAATTAACGTCGGCCTCAAGGAGCGCCATACGCACTTCACGCATGGCTTCTTTTATATCCTTCTCCGAAACCTTGCCTTTTCCGCGGAGCTTTTTAAAGGTTGCCTGAAGCTTTTCACTTAAACCATCAAATGCCATTTTTATTCCTCTCAGTTAAAAATATCTGAAATATTATCAACGCTTTTTAAAATGTTTTTGCCGCTTTCGGTTTTGTCTGCACCGGTTTTTAATATCTCGTTTTGTATGTTTCTGGTTTCATCCAAAATAAGCTGAAACTTGTTATAAAAGCCGGCTTTATCCTCAAAATCAAGCAGGTGAGCTTCGCCTTTTTTGATAAAGTCACGTGCACACTGGCGTGTAACGGCTATATTATCCGCAATTTCAGAAAGCGAAAAATCCATATTATAATACATCTCAAGTGCAAGCCGCTGTTTTTCGGTGAGCAAAACGCCGTAAAAATCAAGCAGCATGCTCATGTTATTATCCTGCTTCATAATAATACCTCACGGGAAGTGTAAAACATTTTTGCTTTACACCTTGAAGATTATACATCGTAAACTACTTTTTGTCAAGGCTTTTTTCATATAAACACATGAATTTATAATTAATTTATTTTTTTTACAAAATACTATTGACAAATATTACCAATTCCTGCTATAATATGACCATAGTTACCAAATAATGGAAATAAACATAAAGGAGAGGCGGAATGAATATTATGTTAAATGAAATTGAACTTAGAGAGGAGAAAAGCAAAATGGAAGCACAAGTCACAAATTCTGCTAAAGTTTACGGCACGGTTTCAGCTGCGGCTGAATTCAGCCATGAAGTTTACGGAGAAGGTTTTTATACTTTCTTTGTAACCGTTCCGAGACTTTCCGATACAAATGATATTATTCCGGTTATGATTTCCGAAAGATTAATCTCGCCCGATGAGATAGCCTTAGGGGAGAAAGTATTAATAAACGGTCAGTTCAGATCCTATAATAACTATTCCGATACGGGGAGCAAGCTTATGCTTACTCTTTTTGCAAGGGAAATTTTAATGGGCGAGAATGAGAGCGCTGTACCAAATGAAATAACGCTTACAGGGTTTATCTGCAAGCCGCCCGTTTACCGTCATACCCCGTTCGGGCGCGAAATAGCGGATATTCTTTTGGCCGTTAACCGTTCCTATAATAAATCAGACTACATACCCTGCATAGCATGGGGCAGAAACGCGCGTTTCTGTAAAGGACTTGAGGTAGGCAGCAAAATAACGCTTACGGGCAGAATGCAGTCACGGGAATACAGAAAGAAGATAGATGAGGATGAGTACGTGACAAAGACAGCGTATGAAGTTTCCGTAATAAAGCTTGAGGAATGTAATCTGGCGGCGGAGGCATAACCTTTTGTTATTATTAAACAGAAAAAGATAACGCAAAGCTTTCTTGCGTTATCTTTTTTTTTCGTTTTCCCAAATATATATTTTCTTGAAAAGCTCAACTTTTTTAACGTATTTTTCTGTTTCTGCAAACGGGATTTTTGAAAGTGTTTTACCGTCCGAAGAATACTCGGAATTCTTAAGCCATTTTTCAACATTGCCGTGTCCCGCGTTATAAGCGGCTATGGCGTTTTGTTCGTTGCCTCCGCATTTTTCGATAAGATATGAGAGATAATAAGTTCCGAGCCTTATATTATCGTCCGGGTCCAGTATATCATAGATATCCATATCAATTTTCTTGGCGCACCAAACTGCCGTTTCGTCCGTCAGCTGCATAAGACCTTTGGCGCCTTTATTCGAACGCGCTTCGCGGTTGAAATTGCTTTCGGCTTTAATAACCGCGTAAACGAGGTTTTTGTCAACATCGTATTCCGCCGCGTATTTTTCAACGTATCTGTTATAGTTTCTCGGAAAAAAATATTCAATTGTATATGGAATATATTGTATTAGTACAATTACAATAACAGCTAATATCAAAAATCTAATTAATTTTTTCATTTATACACCAGTTTTTTATTTCATTTTCAAGTTGTTCGGGCGTGCCGTTGTTTTCAAAAACATAATCTGCCCGCGACCTGTAAGTTTCGTCATCGGGTTGGGAAGATATTCTGTTTTCTGCGTTTTTACGCGAAATGCCGTCGCGGCGCATGATGCGCTCAATACGCGTTTCTTTGCGCGCCGTCACAAGCAAAACTATATCGCATTCCAAAAATTCATCGGGCAAAAGCGCGGCATCAAAAACTATTGTGCCTTTTGCATTTTCAGCGCGTCGCCCCAGTTCCTCGCTTATATATTTATGCGTAATTTCGTTTAAAATGCGAAGCTTGTTTTTGTCCGCAAACACTTCTTCGCCGAGCTTTTTGCGGTTTATTTCATCGTTTGTCAGTATTTTATCGCCAAAAGCGTCTAATACTTCATTAAAAGCCTTTTGTCCTTTTTCCATTATTTCTCTGGAAACCTTGTCCGCGTCAACAACTTCAATGCCGAGTGCGCGGAAAGTTTGTGCAGCCGTGCTTTTGCCGCTGCCGCTGCCGCCCATAAGCCAGATCGTTTTTTTATTATTTTTTTGCATCATACCAGCTCCTGCCGCGTCCTATTTCAACTTCAAGCGGAACAGACAGGGGGAATGCGTTTTCCATTTCCGCACGAAGTATGTTTTCTGCAATATCAACTTCGTCTTTGTGCGCTTCAACTATAAGTTCATCGTGTACCTGAAGTAAAAGACGTGATTTCGGCGCCTTTTCTTTAAGTGCGTCTGATACTTTTATCATAGCAAGCTTTATAATATCCGCCGCCGTGCCCTGAATTGGGGCGTTTAAAGCAACGCGCTCGCCGAACGCGCGCAGCATATGATTTGAGGAAGAAAGCTCGGGTATGTAGCGTCTTCTTTCCGAAAGTGTTGTTACATATCCGTTTTCTTTCGCAAATTCTACAATTTTCTTCATATATTCTTTTACGCCCGAAAAATAGTCTAAGTATTTTTCAATATAAGCCTTGGCTTCTTTTACGGAAACAGAAATATCCTGCGCGAGCGAAAAAGCTCCGATACCGTAAACTATACCGAAATTAACCGCTTTTGCGCGTCTGCGCATCTCTTCCGTTACCATAAACTCCGGAACGCCGAAAACTTCGGAGGCGGTTTTTGTATGAATATCAACGCCGCTGCGGAATGCTTCCTGCATAGCCTTGTCATCGGCCACAGCGGCTAAAACGCGCAGCTCAATCTGCGAATAGTCCGCGTCAAGCAAGAGGTAATTATCGTCTTGCGCTACGAAAACTCGGCGGAACTCGCGGCCGAGCTCTGTCCTTACCGGTATGTTCTGCAAATTAGGCTCTGTAGAGCTTATTCTGCCCGTTGTTGTAACCGTCTGATTAAAGTTTGAATGTATTTTGCCCGTCTCATCATCTATAACGGACAAAAGACCGTCCGCATAAGTTGATTTAAGCTTTGATAAGTGTCTGTATTCCAAAATGTTATTAATGATAGGGTGATGGGTTTTGAGTTTTTCCAAAATATCCGCGTTTGTCGAATAACCCGTTTTTGTTTTCTTTGCAAACGGGAGCTCAAGCTTTTCAAAAAGAATAACGCCGAGCTGTTTCGGAGAATTAATATTAAATTCTTCGCCCGCCTGCGAATAAATCTCCGTTTCGAGTTTTGCTATTGAGTTTTTAAGCTTTTCGGAAAAATCCGCGAGCATATCTTTATCCGCTTTAAAGCCGATAAGCTGCATTTTTGCAAGAACGTCTATAAGCGGAAGCTCAATTTCATAATAAAGTCTGTCCTGACCGAACTCCGACAGCTTTTCGTTTAAAGCCGCACGCAGAGAGGGGAGGACGGATATAAAGCCGCCGTTTTCCGGCACTGCATCAAGATAATACTCCGAAAGAGATTTTACGGAAAAATCTGATCTCGCGGGGTCTAAAATATATGCGGCAATAGCCGTGTCAAACGAAAGATTATTAAGTTTTATTCCGCTTTTTGCGAGCGCAATAATACATTCTTTCGCATTGTTTGCGGTTTTTGATACTGTTTCGTCTTCAAATATATCTTTCAGCTTTTCAAAAGACGCACGCAAAACTTCGCCGCCCTGCAAAAAGAACGCATCCTCATTTTCAAGTGCGAAATAAAGCTCTTTGCCTATTTTGGCTTTATCGGGAGCACCGTCTTTTATTTCCGCGTTTATTTCTTTGGCGGTTGATTTAATTTCCAGACGTGATAAAAATGATTTGAACTCAAGCTTTTGGAAAAGCGGCGCCAGTTTGTCCGTATAGGGCTTTATAACAAAATCATCAAGCGTTTCGGAAATAGGAACATCGCACTTTATGGTGCCGAGATAGCGGCTGAGCAATGCGCTGTCATGACCCGTTTCAAGTTTATTATGGAGCGCGCCCGAAATCTCTGAAAGGTTTTCGTAAACACCGTCTACCGTTTTATACTTTTGAATAAGAGAAAGCGCCGTTTTTTCGCCTACGCCTTGGACACCCGGGATGTTATCGGAACTGTCGCCCATAAGCCCTTTTACTTCTATAAGCATAGTCGGAGTAACGCCGTATTTTTCCATGACCTTCGCTTCGTCATAAAGCACGGTTTCCGTTCTGCCCATTGATGATGTTGTTAAAAGAACGTTAGTGTTTTTTGTAATAAGCTGCAAATCGTCGCGGTCACCGGTGAGTATGCGGCAGATAACGTTTTCCTTTTCGCAAAGCGCCGAAACCGTTCCGATAAGGTCATCTGCTTCATAGCCTTCAAGCTCAATGTGAGCTATATTCATAGCGTCAAGCACTTCTTTTAATAACGGCATCTGCTCCGCAAGTTCTTCGGGCATACCCTTTCGCTGTGCTTTATATTCCGCGTATTCTTTGTGACGGAAGGTTTTTGCGCGGACATCAAACGCAACAACGCAGTAGTCCGGCACTTCTTCTTCCATAGTTTTCAGGAATATATTTAAAAAGCCGTAAATACCGTTGGTATTCAGGCCTTCTTTTGTGGTAAGCTGTTTTATGGCATAAAACGCCCTGTTTATTATACTGTTTCCGTCGATAATTAAGAGTTTTTTCATTTTGATTCACCTTGAAATGTCAGCGTTTTAACGGTTACCGTAACCTTATTTACGTTTATGGATGTGCTGAAATCCACCGCTTTGCATATGGCGTCTATAACGCGCAGTGCGACGGGTTTAATAACAAGTCCGTATAAAACGGCAACGTCGATACGTATATCGATTCCGCCGTCGGACGGTATTATATGACAGCCCAAAGCTTTTGTTATACCGTCAATCTGTTCGGCTTCATGAAGACAAATCTGAGTTAAAACGGAGTTTGAAATCTGAAACTCGCCGAGATAGCTGAAAGTGGGGCGTACTACCGTTCTTTCACTCATATCGTCAAAGTTTTTGGGGTCTTGCTTGCCGCGTGTTATTTTCTTAAGCGCGTCCATCCAGTATCCCGAAAAATCCTTTTTGATTTCAAAGGTGGGGACGGGGATGACGTGTTTTCCCTGACTTTGACGGACTTTTTTTGCGGTATTGATTTCTTTTGCGGACGCAACATCCTCAATCTCAATAAAATCTTCTATGTTAGGCAAATCGAGTGCCTTCGCTATTTTTTCTACCATCTCGTGAGATGTGCCGAGTATCATGATGCCGTCGGGATCTTCCGTTTTTATAGCTTCTTTAACGCTCTCCGCAAGCTCCTTGTCAAAAAAGAGCGCACAACGGACAGACGCCAAGCGCGTGCTTTCTTTTTTAGCGGATTTACCTGCGATAACACGCTTTTGCGAAATCAAAAGACCGTCGTCAATTATATATTTAATACCGCGCGCGGCGGCAACATCCAAAGCACGGTAGCTTTTGCCGCTGCCGCTTACGCCTACAAATCCCAAAACTTTCATAGATAATCACCATTATTTTCCGCATATGGCATGCGAAAGAGTCATTAAACTGTCGCTCAAATGCACGTTTTCAATAGCTACGCCTGCGGGAACAGACAGCTCCTTGTGAGAGAAGTTCCATATGCCGCGGACGCCGAGGCTGCAAACGCGCTCCGCAACTTCCTGTGCGGCGCTTTTGGGAACGGTTAAAATTGCAATGTCGGGAGCGAGGGTTTTAAATTCCTTTTCCATCTCGTCGATATGTTTTACTGTGATACCGTTTATTTTACTGCCGATTATAGCTTTATTACTGTCAAATATTCCGACGAGGGTAAAGCCGCGTTTTTCAAAGCCGTGGTAGTTGGCTATTGCGTGACCAAGATTACCTGCGCCTATTATGACAGTTTTATGTCCCTCGTTAAGACCCAGAATGTCTCCGATTGAGAGATAAAGCTGTTCAACATTATATCCGTATCCCTGCTGACCGAAGCCTCCGAAGCAGTTAAAATCCTGCCTTATCTGGGAAGCCGTTACGTTCATTTTTTTTGCAAGCTCCATTGAGGATATACGTTCTACACCGTCGCTTTTTAAATCCGCGAGATATCTGTAATATCTCGGCAGACGGCGAACGACTACTTTGGAAACCTTTTTTGAAGGTTGTTTCATTTCGATTTTCCGCCTTTCAAAAAATTAAAGTGTTTTTAAAGTTTCCATAATGTAATCGGAAAACTCTTCGTTTGTAGCGCCCGTATCGCGGCCTGTGATGGTGAGCTTCTTTTCTTCGTACATACAGATGTCAAGAGCGCGCGATAATTTATCGGCTTCTTTTGAATAACCGATGTGGTTTAAGAGCATTACGGCTGCGCGGATAATACTTGAAGGATCCGCATACTTGTCTCTGCCTTCCTGAACCATTCTGGGAGCGCTGCCGTGTATAGCTTCAAACATAGCATATCTCTTGCCGAAGTTTGCGCTGCCCGCAGTTCCTACGCCGCCCTGAAACTCTGCCGCTTCGTCTGTAATTATATCGCCGTAAAGATTGGGGAGTACTACAACCTGGAAGCCTGTGCGGCGTTTTTCGTCAACGAGTTTTGCGGTCATAATATCTATATACCAATCGTCAAATTCAATATCGCTGTATTCCTTTGCAACTTCTTTGCATATATCAAGGAACTTGCCGTCTGTAGTTTTTATAACGTTTGCCTTTGTAACTGCAGTAACTCTTGTTTTGCCGTTTTTCTTTGCGTATTCAAAAGCTGCTCTTGCAATTCTTTCAGTGCCTTCTGTTGTTGTTACGCAAAAGTCAATTGCGAGGTCGTCCGTTACATGAACGCCGTCACTGCCTACAGCGTAAGAGCCTTCCGTGTTTTCGCGGAAGAATGTCCAGTCGATTCCCTGCTCGGGAACTTTAACGGGACGTACATTTGCGAAAAGGTCAAGCGCTTTGCGCATAGCAACGTTTGCGCTTTCAATGTTCGGCCACGGATCACCTTTTCTGGGTGTTGTTGTAGGTCCTTTTAAAATAACGTGGCATTTCTTAAGCTCTTCCAAAACGTCGTCCGGGATGGGCTGCATTTTAGAGACTCTGTTTTCTATTGTAAGACCGTCTATAACTTTAAATTCAACCTTGCCTGCCTTTACTTCGTCGGCAAGTAAGAATTCAAGAATTCTGTGCGCCTGACGTGTAATTGCGGGGCCGATGCCGTCGCCGCCTACAACGCCTATAATTATTTTATCGAGTTTTGAAAAATCCAAAAACTCTTTGTCTGCTTTTATTCTGTCGTTTCTTTCAAGCTGCTTTTTTAAAACAGCGGCAAATTTTTCGGTAGCGTTTTTAATTGCTTCTTCGTACATTTGCTTCATTCCTTTCAAATTAGTTATTCATACTGCGCATATAGTTTATAAGACCGCCCGCGAGTATCATGTCTTTCTGACGGGAGGAAAGCGTGATAATTGTGTTTATCGTCTTGCCGTTTGTCTTGTTAAGCACTTTGATAAGAGAGCCTGCCTGAATCTGCTCTGCGGGGTTTTCTATAACGAGATTGTCGCCTTCCGATATATTTTCATAATCGTTTTCGTTTTCAAATGCGAGAGGCAAAATGCCTGAGTTTATAAGGTTTGCCATGTGAATTCTCGCAAAGCTTTTAGCAATAACCGCGCGGATACCGAGGTATAAGGGAGCGAGAGCCGCATGCTCACGCGATGAGCCCTGACCGTAGTTTGAGCCGCCTACGATTATGCCGCCGCCGTTTTCCTTTGCGCGCTTCGGAAATTCCGGGTCGCAGGGAGTTAAACAGAAGTCCGCGAGATACGGAATGTTTGAACGGTAGGGAAGAAGCTTTGCGTTTGAGGGCATAATATGGTCTGTTGTGATATTGTCTTCAACTTTTATAAGCGTTTTGCAGTCGATATCGCCTTCAAGCTTTTTGTTTAATGGGAACTCTTTGATGTTGGGACCGCGTACAACTTCTACGTCGTTGCCTTCGGGTGCGGGAGCTAATACCATGTTGTCGTTTACCATAAAGCTGTCGGGCTGTGTAATTTCGATTCTGTCTCCAAGCTCCGTGGGATCGGAAAGAACGCCGCAAATAGCTGAATAAGCCGCGGTTTCGGGGCTTACAAGATAAACCTGAGCCGATTTCGTTCCGCTTCTGCCTTCGAAATTTCTGTTAAATGTACGAAGCGATACAGCGTTCGTGCGCGGAGCCTGTCCCATGCCGATACACGGGCCGCATGCGGATTCAAGTATTCTTGCGCCTGCCGCAACCATGTCTGCGAGTGCTCCGTTTTGTGCGAGAGTGTTTAAAACCTGTTTTGAGCCGGGTGCTATTACAAGGCTTACATCGGGATGAACCGTTTTGCCTTTTAAGATTTTTGCAACCTTCATCATATCCATATAAGATGAGTTTGTGCAGCTGCCAATGGCTACCTGATCTACTTTTATTTTTCCTATATCAGAAACCTTTTTAACGTTGTCGGGGCTGTGGGGAGTTGCGGCAAGAGGAGTAATAGACGATAAATCGATTTCAATTTCTTCGTCATAAACTGCGTCTGCGTCGGGAAGAATTTCGGTAAAGTCTTCCTCTCTGCCCTGAGCCTTTAAGAATTCTTTTGTTATGTCATCAGATGGGAAAATAGATGTTGTTGCGCCGAGTTCCGCGCCCATGTTTGTAATTGTTGCACGTTCGGGAACAGTTAAAGTTTTAACGCCTTCGCCGCCGTATTCAACTATTTTGCCAACGCCGCCTTTAACTGATAAAACGCGTAAAACTTCAAGAATTATATCTTTTGCCGAAGCAAAGCCCGTGAGCTTGCCGCGAAGGTTTACTTTTAAAACCTTGGGCATCGGGAGATAGTAAGGACCGCCGCCCATTGCAACAGCAACATCAAGACCGCCCGCGCCGATTGCGAGCATGCCGATACCGCCGCCTGTGGGAGTGTGGCTGTCGGAGCCGAGCAGCGTCATTCCCGGTACACCGAAGCGTTCAAGCTGAACCTGGTGGCATATACCGTTGCCGGGACGTGAGAAGTAAATGCCGTGCTTTGATGTAACTGTCTGTATGTATTTGTGGTCATCTGCGTTTTCAAAGCCCGCCTGGAGCATGTTGTGGTCTATGTAAGCGACCGATTTTTTCGTTTTAACTCTGTCAATTCCCATTGCTTCGAACTGGAGATATGCCATAGTACCTGTTGAGTCCTGGGTAAGAGTCTGGTCAATTCTTATCGAAATTTCACTTCCGGGCGTCATTTCTCCCGAAAGCAAGTGCTTTTCAATAATCTTCTGCGCTAAATTTTTTCCCATCTTAATTTCACCTCTATAAATTATTCCCAAATATTATACACAAATTTGAGCTTTGTGTCAAGTGAATATAAGGTATAATATATAATATTAAAATAAGTATAAAAAAAAGTTGAAATTTAGATAATTATGTTGTATAATTTTATCTTGATGATTAATTAATTTGAATCCTTGTACCGGAAACGAAAGGAATGATTATATAAATGATATATTTTGATAACGCGGCAACAACGGGCGTGAGCCCCGAAGTTCTCGATAAAATGCTGCCGTTTTTTAAAGAACGGTTCGGAAACCCGTCCTCGCAGTTTTACGAAGCGGGCAGAAGCGCTAAAGAAGCTCTTGAAAACGCGCGCGAAATCATTGCCGGCTGCTTAAACTGCGATATAAACGAAGTTTTTTTCACGGCTTCGGGCAGCGAAGCGGATAACTGGGCTGTAAAAGGTGCGGCGGAAGCGGGACTTGCCAAAGGCAAGAATAAGATTATTACATCGGCAATTGAGCACCATGCGGTTTTAAATACCTGCAAATATCTTGAAAAACACGGATACGAGGTTGTTTATCTGCCTGTTGACGAAAACGGTACTGTTTTACCGCAAACGCTTAAAGATGCCGTTGACGATAAGACATCTATAGTATCAATAATGCTTGCAAACAATGAAATAGGCACAATAGAGCCTATAGCGGAGCTTGCCGGAATCGCGCACGAAGCCGGCGCGCTGTTTCATACAGACGCCGTTCAGGCGGCGGGCCATATAGAGACTGACTTTAAAGCGCTCGGCGTAGATCTTTTGAGCATTTCAGGCCATAAGTTTCACGCTCCGAAAGGCGTAGGCGCGCTTATAACAAGAAAAGGTTTGAGATTACCAAATCTTATTCACGGCGGCGGTCAGGAAAAGGGCAGACGCGCGGGTACGGAAAACGTGCCGTATATAGTGGGCATGGCATACGCTTTGAAATTCGCGTGTGACAACATGGAAGAAAACACAAAAAAAATAAAAGCCATACGCGACAGGCTTATAAGCGGAATAGAAGAAAAAATACCGTATGTAAAGCTAAACGGTCACAGGGAGCAAAGACTTCCCGGAAACGTTAATTTCTCATTTAAATATATTGAAGGCGAATCACTCATGCTTTGGCTTGACATGAATTCCGTTGCGGTATCAAGCGGTTCTGCGTGCGCTTCGGGCTCGCTTGACCCGTCGCATGTGCTTTTGGCCATCGGCTTGCCGCACGAAATAGCGCACGGCTCACTGAGACTTAGCATAGGCGACTTAAACACTATGGAGGAAGCGGACAAGCTTCTCGAAATACTGCCTCCGATAGTTGAGAAACTCAGAGCGATGTCACCGCTTTACGAAAACAAATAAGTTTTCCCGAAAGGAGATTTAATATGTATACCGAAAAAGTAATGGATCATTTTACAAACCCGAGAAACGTTGGGGAAATAGAAAACGCTGACGGCGTAGGCACTGTCGGCAACGCAAAATGCGGAGATATAATGAAAATGTATCTCAAAATTGAAAACGACGTTATAGTTGATATAAAGTTTAAAACATTCGGCTGCGGCGCGGCAATAGCTACGAGCAGCATGGCAACGGAACTTGTTAAAGGCAAGAGCGTTGACGAAGCTTTAGAGCTTACAAACAAAGCAGTTGTAGAGGCTCTCGGCGGACTTCCGCCGCAGAAAATCCACTGCTCCGTTTTGGCAGAGGAAGCGATTTCCGCCGCTGTTGAGGACTACTGCAAAAAAACGGGAAGAGAGTTCCCTAAAAATAAATGTACGGGCTGCTGCGGCTCATGCTCTGCCCACAAAAGCGACGAAGAAAGAGAATAGAATTTTAAAGGGGTTTTAACACATGAGTTTGATGTGGGTAATCCTGCTTTTTGCTTTAGGTATTTTGCTTATAGTTAAAGGCGGCGATTATTTTGTAGACGCTGCAACGTGGATTGCGGAAGTTTCGGGCATACCGAAAGTTATTGTCGGTGCAACCGTTGTGAGCATAGCGACGACACTTCCCGAAATAATAGTATCAATAACGGCGGCCATAAGCGGCAGCGCAGACATAGCGGTGGGAAACGCGATAGGCTCAGTAACCGCAAATACAGGCCTTATTTTAAGTATTTGCGCGCTGGTTTCACCGTTTGCAATAAAGATCCGCGACTATGCTTTAAAGGGCGTTTTGCTTGTGCTTGCGACGGTTTCAATATATCTTTTCAGTCTTAAAGGCTCGCTGTCGATAATAGGCAGTATTGTGCTTTTTGCGATTTTCATAATCTTTATTTATGAAAACGTAAAGCTCGCGAAAGAGAATATGGGCGGAGACAACAGCACGGAAACAAATAATAAAGAAACCGCTTATAAAATATTCCAGTTTGTCGCAGGTACTGCGGGAATAGTTATCGGCGCAAGACTTCTCGTTGATAACGGCAGGTCTTTGGCGCAGTTTTTCGGCGTTCCGGAAGCTATAATAGGCGTAACGCTTATTGCAATAGGCACTTCTTTGCCCGAGCTTGTTACAACTGTTGTCGCGGTTTCGAAAAAACAGGGCGCACTCTCTGTGGGAAACATAATAGGCGCAAATATAATAGATACAACGCTTATTGTTCCGATTTGCGGGATGATAGCGGGAAAGCCGCTTGCAATTGATGCACAGTCATTAATGCTTGATATGCCCGTGTGCATTTTAACTGTGGCTTTAGCGGTAATTCCGATGCTTCTCAAAAAAAAGCTTATGCGTTGGCAGGGCGTTTTGATGATTTCGGTATATATAGCATATCTTGTGCTTCTTATGATGTTTTTCGTTAAAATATGAAACTGAGATTGGAGAATTAACACATGGATTTTTTCAGCGAATATATGGTTAAGGCAAAGAAAAAACATTCGGATTATATAAAGATTGTTTTGATATTACTCGCAGCTGCAATACTTTCGTTTATTTTGTATTCGGTGTTTACTATATTTGTTTATGTTCCGATTATTCCGCAGATCGCGTTTCTCGGCATATTCCTGGTTTGGTATTTTGCGATAACAAAATTTGTAAGAAGATATAATATTGAGTATGAATATACGCTCACAGAAAGCGAGCTTGACGTTGACAAAATAATGTCACGCAGCATGCGCAAAAAACTGCTGAGCGTAAACGTAAGAAGCTTTGAGATAATGGCGCCGCTTGCAAGCTCTTATTATACAGATAGTTATAAAAGCTATAAAACCATATTTGCTGCATCGGCGGAAGACAGCGAAAACGCATATTTTGCCGCGTTTAAAAATGACGGACAGAATACGGTTGTTATTTTCGAGCCAAACAACAGAATGCTTGATATAATAGAACGCTATTGCCGCGACAGGCTTCACAGAAAATAATTTTTTTCGAAACGGAGATCATTATGTATATTGTAAATTCCTCACAAATGAAAAAAATAGAAGAAAAAGCCGCAGATGCGGGGATAAAAACACTAATACTTATGGAAAACGCAGCCTCGGCTTTAAAAGCCGGGGTTTTATGTTTTAAACCGGAAAAGACGTTTGTTTTCACCGGGAAAGGACAAAACGCGGGAGACGGCTTTGCTCTCTCAAGACAGATGATGCTTTCGGGATATGATGTTTCTGTAGTTACTGTCTGTGACCCCGAGCTTTTGACGGGCGACGCGAAAATAAATTTCGAAATCGCAAAAAACATAGGCGTAGATATAAAGCCGTTTGATAAAAACGCAGACTATTCATGCGACGTTTTGGTTGAGTGCATTTGCGGCACGGGCTTCCGCGGTGAACTTTCGGGCGGCTTTTTGGACGCCGCTGACGTAATAAACAGCGTAAAAGCTCATATAATCTGCGCCGATATACCGCTGGGCGTTTGTGCAGACAGCGGCGAAACGGACAAAAACGCGGTTAAAGCCGAAAAGACAGTCACTTTCGGTTATCCTAAACTTGGTTTATATTCCCCGCTTTCTGCGGATTTTGTCGGAGAGGTTGTCACGGGCGATATATCTGTAAACGGAAAAGACGCGGAAGATACGGGCGTTAAAACGTTTTTGACAAGCATCAAAGACGTATATATCCCCAAAAAGTCAAAAGGTGCGAATAAAGGCACTAACGGGCGTGTGCTTATAGCAGGCGGAAGCGTTGGTATGGCAGGGGCAGTTATAATGGCGGCAAATGCCGCGCAGAAGTGCGGAGCCGGAACTGTTACATGCGCCGCACCAAAAGAGATTTCCTCTCCTTTGATGTCACAGCTTCTGGGGGCTATGTATACCGATATAGAAACTGTTGATTTTTCAAAATACGATGCCGTGTTGTTCGGAAACGGAGCCGGCAAGAGTGATAAAACAAGAAAACTGCTTGAAAAAGCCGTGAAAACCTGTTTAGGAACGCTCATAATAGACGCGGACGGCTTAAATGTGCTTTCTGAGGATATAAGCATACTTAAAGAGAGCAAAGCGGAAATAATTTTAACGCCGCATCCGCTTGAGTTTTCACGCATTTCCGGCACAGACGTACCGGAAATACTTAAAAACAGAATAGATAAAGCAATAGATTTTTCCGTTAAAACAAATGCGGTAACGGTCTTAAAAACAGCATATACCGTGGTGGCGGATGAAAACGGGTATGCATATATTAATACTACGGGCAATGAAGGCATGGCAAAAGGCGGCAGCGGAGACATACTTGCTGGAATGATGGCAGGTTTGGCACCGAGTTTTACTAACAAAACCGATATGGCAAAATGCGCCGTTTTCCTTCATGGCCTTGCGGGAGATAAGGCTGCGGAAAAACACGGAAAGCTGTCTATGACGCCAGAGGATATTTTATCGGAAATAGCAGGCGGAGTTTTGGAAATTGAAAAAAACATGTTTTAATGTATGGAATTCCGGTTTTTTGTGTAAAATAGAATTACCGCCGCAATGGAAAACAATTACTCTTGACTTAACTCTCCGCCGGATATATAATTTGTATATAACAACATTTTATTTGGCGGAGAGGAATGATTTAAGTGTCGGGTAATAAGAAAATACTTATCAGTATCCCCGAAGCCTTGCTTTTGGAGACCGATAAATTTCTCTCGGATGCCAAGATGACAAGGAGCGAGTTTATAAGGGAAGCCATGTGCGCTTACCTTAAAGATAAAAAACGCGACAAAATGCATGAGCGTATGAAAAAAGGCTATGCTGAAATGGGCGATATAAATCTCGAGATTGCCGAGGGCTGTCTTTCGGCGGATAACGCAGCACTCAAAAAATATGAGGAAAAACTATCGGAGTGTGAATAATGATTGTAAAAAGAGGCGACATTTATTACGCGGATCTAAGTCCCGTAATAGGTTCGGAGCAGGGTGGAATCAGACCTGTGCTTGTTGTCCAGAACGATATTGGCAATAAGTACAGCCCGACGGTTATTGCCGCCGCAATTACAAGCCAGATAAACAAGGCAAAATTACCTACGCACATAGAAGTTGATGCGCAAAAATACGGCTTGGCAAAAGATTCCGTCATACTGCTTGAACAGGTTCGTACTATAGATAAAAAGCGCCTGAAAGAAAAAACGGGGTGCCTCGACAATGAACTTATGAAAAAGGTAAACGAAGCGCTTCTGATAAGCTTTGGGCTGCTTTGATGAAAGGGTGGGAAGATGTCTGTATTCAGCGAAACTCTTAAAACACTAAGGAAAAAGAACAATATGCCGGAGGAGGAGCTCTCGGAAAAACTCGGCATAAGCATGACGCAGCTGGAAAGGCTTGAAACGGGATATTTAAACCCCGATGACGAACTTTTGGAAAAAGCCGCTGAAGTATTCGGCGTAAGCAAATCTTACTTAAAAGGCGCGCCGAGTCTTATATTTGAAGTATCGGAGCCGGGCCCGGGTTCCGTTGCGAATAAGTATCTTTCCGTACCGGTTGTCAGTATGCGCGCAGGGGCTAAGGCCGTTGTGCGCGAAAGCGATATAATAGACCGCATAATTCTGCCCATGCCGAAAGACAGGGACGCGGACTATATAGGCATCCTGGTTGACAGCGATGATATCGACTGTCCGCGCGTAATGCGCGGCGATACCGCAATAGTTATGATAACAAATAAGCTTTTAGACGGCGATTGGGTTGCGGTAAGCGATAATGGAGGCCCCGTATTTTTCAGAAAGTATTCGAGAATGGGACCTACCGTTATTCTGATGTCGGCAAAAGGCAAGAAGACAATTACATATGAAGTCGGTGATGAACGCTTCAAAATAATCGGTAAAATCACCGGATTTCAAGGGAGTTTATAAGAGCAGTCAGGCAGTCGCCCATATAAAGGGCGGCTGTTTTTGCTTCTTCGAGAGTGTTTGCGTTTGAGCCTATTTCAAGTATCATGGCGCCTTCGCGCAGATGTCCGTTAAAGCGCTCGGACCTGAGATGCAGGGGACGCGCAAATCCGGGATATTTTTCGCACATTATTTTTTGAAGTCTCAAACCGTACTTTAAGTTTTCACACCACATCGGATGAGTAAGACCGTCGGCGTCAGTGCCTATAACAATGAGCCCCTGTGCACATTTTTGGCCGTCAATTTCTGCAAGCGTTTTGAGATATCCGCCCGCACCGTCGCTTATTGCGTCGCGGTGAATATCTAAAACAAAAGTGATTGACGGATATTTTTCTAAATTGGCGTTTACGGTATCCATTGATCTTCTGTAAGCGCCGGAATAGGAGGGGTAGTCGTGGTAAGTTTTGTCATGTATAACGCCGATACCGTTTTCATTTAATACGTTTTCGATAACGTCTCCGACAGCTATAACATTTTTACTGTCATCTTCACTGCGGTACGAATCTGATTCGGAGAACTGCTCTATGTAAGCTTCAGAAGTGTGCGTATGTACGATTAAAACTTTAATATCGCCCTCACGTAAATAAACGGGTTCGGAAAGTAGTTCATCTGTGTTTATTTCATAACCGCTGTCATTTGTAACAAGCGGCTTGTCTGCGGATGTGTTTTGCAAAACAGGCGCGTCCGGAATAGGTTCGGCAGTTTCGGCTTCTTTGTTTTCCGGCACATATGTTTCTGATGAGGACAAGTCTTCCTTTATAGGGTGAGTAGGAATTCTAATGAGTGCAAGAGAGGGATAATCTATATTAAACGAAACGGGCGATGAGCCGCCCGTCATTGCCGCGTTTGCACTGAGATATAAATCTGTACCGGCTTTTTGGGTCAAATAATGTGACGCGAAAAAAAAGCCTGTAATAAACAAAAATGATTCAAGTATATTAAAAAAGGATATCTTTCTTTTTTTTCTGTTCATAACACTTGTCCCTTCAAGGTATTTGTACAAGTATATTTTAAAAACGCACTGAATATGTTATTTGATAAAAAGTTCTTCCGGGTTTATTTTTTCTCCGTTTCTTATTGCTTCAAAGTGCAGGTGTGTACCGAGTGCGGCTTCGCTTCCGCGAGCTTTGCCAACGGTTCCCAAAACGTCGCCCTTTTCAACTGCGTCTCCTTCTTTTACCGATGCTTCGCCAAGACAGGAATATACTGTCTGCA
Organism: Clostridia bacterium; assembly: GCA_017620205.1. Lineage (GTDB taxonomy): Bacteria > Bacillota > Clostridia > UMGS1883 > UMGS1540 > UMGS1540. The sequence goes on from JAFZQX010000021.1 coordinate 67,963, forward strand.
GACCGTCTTTATGGTCAACTTTAACTGTTTTTCCTAAAGATGTTATGTCATTAACTTCGGATACCGTGCCGCTTTTAACGGCTAAGACTGTTTCGCCGTCTTCCGCTTCAAAGTCAAGTCCTTCGTGTGTTCTGAAATCTTTGGTGGATTCCGAAAAAACAAGACGGTTTTTGCTGAAAGGCGTTATTGCCGTTCCGCCGACGGGCAGCGCAAAGTATTCATCTTCCGCGTTTTCAGATACCGTTTCCTGAATTTGATGTACCGCATCTTCCTCCTCTTTGTTTTCGAACACATCGTTTGCTTTTGCGGAAAGATACGGCGACACGCTTTCTTCGGATACGGGTGCGGAAACGACGACTTTTGCGTCAGGAGTATTTATATTGCCCGCTATTCTTCCGAGAGCTCTGTTTCTTTGGTTTAAATAAGAGAAAAAACCAAACGACAACGAAATTCCCGTAATTAATAAGTAAATAATGAATAATCTGTTTTTTTTCATATTATCACGTCCTTCCGGAACTATTTTTTCCAAAATTTATATTTTTAATACATGAATTTTCTGTTACATTTGCGCTTTTTGTATTTTAAAATCTTTTGAAATGTGGTAGAATATAAAACGAGGTGAAAGTAATGAAATCCATCAGAAAAATGTTTATAACCGCGCTTTGCGGTCTTATGATATCTAATACTTCAAATGCTGTTTCGGCTGAAACTATTTGCGAAACCGTAACAAACGATACAGTTGCGCGCGGTATTGTACATACCTGCATAAACCGCATGACTGACGGCGGATGGCAGAAGATAAATATAATAACGGCTGATTTGTCGGATGAAGCAGTAAGCGTTCATGCCATATATGACAGCAGAGGCATAAGCTACAGAAACACGCTTTCGCAGCTGCTCACTGAAAGCGGAGTTGACGCTGCTATAAACGCGGACTTTTTTGATATGACAATTTCATCCGGCAGAACAACACCACTCGGACTTACCGCTGAAAACGGTACAATATTGTCGTCTCCTGCACATGATACAGCGCTTGCGGCGATCGCCCAAACCGAAGACGGTATTTTTACAGACTATTTTCAAATGGATCTGCGCCTTGTTGCGGAAAACGGAAACGAAATGCCGATACTTCATATAAACAAATTCCATCCGACAGACTCTATTGTTATGTTTACAAGGGATTGGGGAGAGTATACCGAAAAGGTATCGGACGGCTCTTGCGACATGGTTATTGAAGACGGCAAAGTTAAAGATATGATATTAAACTCCGAAGGCACAAAAATACCTGAAAATGGCTGTGTTTTAAGGGTAAATACAAATATAAACAATTTCTTTGCGGAGAATTTTGAAATAGGCGACAAAGCAGAGATAGTATTGGATATTATACCGGAGTGCGAGCCCGAAACTGCGGTCGGAGGCGGCACTGTGCTTGTAAAAGACGGAAAGGTTGCCACATTTACAAATAATGTAACGGGATATAATCCTAGAAGCGCCGCGGGTGTCAGCCGCGACAATACAAAGCTTTATCTTGTAACGGTTGAGGGCAGAGAAAAGAATACGAGAGGCATGACTCAGCAGGAGCTTGCTGAGTTTATGATAGAAATAGGAGCGTACAACGCGATAAACTTTGACGGCGGCGGCTCAACAGAAATGGCCATAAAAAATGAAGAAGGCAAAACGGAAATAGTAAATACGCCTTCGGAAGGAACGGAACGCCGTATTTCAACGGGACTCGGCGTTTTGTCCGACGGAGATGATAAGCACTTCGCGTCAATGAAGCTTTCGGCGTCACAGGAAAACGTATTTATGGGCGACTATGTTGAAATTTGGTGCAGACCGCTTGATAATTACGGCAAAACAGCCTATATTGACCAAAAACTTGAATACTCATCGGAGGACGGTCGCTTTGACGGCAACAAATTCTATCCTGAAAAAGCGGGAATAAACACTGTTTATGTAACAGCGGGAGACGTTACCGAAAGCATTGACATAAACGTTTTGGGCGAAGTCTCAAATCTTGTATTCTATCCGGGCGTATTCAGCGGAGAAAGCGCGCATCTTTCTCTTGTGGCAATGGACAGCGAAGGTAATAAATCACAGATAAATCCGGAGTCGGTAGTTTTTACCGTTACGGACGGAAACGGCGTTATAGATTCGCTCGGCAATATTACGTGCGACGGCAGCGGCGCAACAGTAACCGCGACGTTCGGCAGTAAAACGGCATATTGTAACGGCAACAAACCGGATGAGATTATTCCGAGAATAAAGGATTATTTGCTTTCATCTGAGAATAATGCGTCTTTTATTGTTCTTCCCAAAAAAGCAAAACAGGATAAGATGATAAACTGTATAACAAACAGTTTCCTTGAAAAACACGCAAAAGAATACAAAGGAAAAGTCTTTTCTTTCGGTGCTTACGATAATAATACAAAGGACATATCGGGGTTTTGGGACAGTTATACGGATAATTGCGCATTTGTTACTATCGACAACAACAGTACCATATACAAAAGCGGCGGCGCGCAGTGGAAGAAACTGGCTGTTTTAAAGGGCGCAAGCCAAAAGAATATCATTGTTTTCCTTACTAATGATTTAACTTTTAATGACGCGGGTGAAAAAGAACTTTTTGATAAACTTATGTCCGATTACATTGATGCGGGGAAGAGGATGTTTGTAGTATTCGGAAGCGATACAAACAGCATCGATATTGAAAACGGAGTAAGATATATAAGCATTAAAAACGGCCCCGAATTAAAGCTTGCAAATTTCGATAACACCGTGAGTGACGCGGAGTATCTCAAATTCTTTGTAAACGGTGACACATTAACATACGGCTTTGCCAAAATAATAGATCCGGGGAGGTAGAAATGGACTACTTGGAAGAAGCAAGAGAAAGATTTAAAGACGATCTGTTCGCAACTGAAGCTGCGGAAATAAAAATTGAAGCTGCGGACGTAAACTATGCAAAGTGCAGTATGGTTATTAAACCCATACATAAAAACGCCGCAAATGCGGTTATGGGCGGCGCAATATTTACGCTTGCAGACTTTACTTTTGCAGTTGCGGCAAACACGGGAAATCCATTGACGGTTACGCAGACAAGCAATATCATGTTTATTGGCGCGGCAAAAGGGGATACGCTTTTTGCGGAAGCCAAATGCACCAAAACTGGTAAACGCGCATGCTATTTTACAATTGATGTTTATGATAATCTTGAAAACCGTGTAGCGACTGTTTCAACCTGCGGCTGCAGATTATAAACTGCAAAACAGGACTTTCAAAATATAGTGCAGAATGGACAAACGGAACCCAAAGTCGTACATAGGTACGTCGAGAGGTGACGTTTGTTCATAGCAAAAAAAAACGAAATTTAAAAGGGATACGCAAACGCGTATCCCTTTGTTGTATTGAATATTAATCTTGACAATTATATCAAATTGAGATAAAGTATTATTAACAGAGTTTCTTTGATTTACGTCTTGGACGTATGCCTTGCGGGTTGTTATTAACCAGCGAGAAAATCAGCGGACTCTGTTTTTTTGCGTTCTGTGCATATTTTGGAAGTCCTCAAATACGTGCAACGCCCGATTTCTTAGCTGCCTCTACAACAGCTTTAGCAACTGCGGGACCTACTTTTTTGTCGAAAGCTTTCGGGATAATGTAATCGGGAGAAAGCTCTTCATCGGATACCAAAGATGCGAGAGCGAGTGATGCTGCCATTTTCATATCGTCATTTATGTCGCTTGCGCGGCAGTCAAGCGCACCGCGGAACACGCCGGGGAATACCAAAACGTTATTTATCTGGTTCGGGAAATCAGATCTGCCGGTTCCTACAACTTTAGCGCCTGCTGCTTTTGCAACATCGGGCATAACCTCGGGAACGGGGTTTGCCATCGGGAATACAAGCGGATCTTTAGCCATTGAAGCTACCATTTCGCCTGTTACGGTATTCGGAGCTGAAACGCCGATAAATACGTCTGCGCCGGGCAAAGCGTCTGCTATTGTGCCTGTGATTTTTTCTCTGTTTGTAACAAGACTGATTTCCTTCTGTGCGGGGTTGAGTCTTTCGTCTCCTTCACAGATAATACCTTTACTGTTGCACATGATAATGTTTTTAGCGCCGAGACGCATTAAGTGTTTAGCTATTGCGATACCTGCAGAGCCTGCGCCACTCATAACTATTTTGATGTCTTCCATTTTCTTGTTAACGATTTTAAGAGCGTTTATAAGAGCTGCTGCGAGAACTATAGCGGTTCCGTGCTGGTCGTCATGGAAAATCGGAATATCGCATATCTTTTTAAGCTTTTCTTCGATTTCAAAGCAGCGGGGAGCTGCAATATCTTCAAGGTTAATACCGCCGAAACCGCCTGAAATGTTATATACGGTTTTAACGATTTCATCAACGTCTTTGGAACGGATGCATATCGGATATGCGTCAACGTCGCCAAACTGTTTAAAGAGCACGCATTTGCCTTCCATAACGGGCATGCCTGCTTCGGGGCCGATGTCGCCGAGGCCGAGTACTGCCGTGCCGTCTGTTACAACAGCAACGGAGTTCCATCTTCTTGTGAGCTCGAAAGATTTGTTGTAATCCTTCTGGATTTCAAGACAGGGCTGTGCAACGCCGGGCGTGTATGCGATTGATAATTCTTCGGAATTATTAACCGACGCTCTTGATGTTACTTCAAGTTTACCTTTCCATTCATAGTGCTTTTCGAGGGATATTTCGCCAATTGTCATTTTAATCTTCCTTTCCGCATATTTAATAAGTATTTCTTTTTTATTTTCAAGCTTTTCAGCTATTACTTGATTTAAAATGTCAGTAAGTATTTCTCCGACCTTTTTGCCTTTTAAGCCGAGATTTTTTATATCTTCTCCCGAAACCTCAAGATCTTTAAGAGAATAAACCTCGCGGTTTTTTATTATTCCTTCAAGCAGAGATAAGGCGGGGGAGTTCTGCGCGCCGAGCAAAAGCCGTACTGCTTCTTCGCCGGAATTTGAAAGAAGCGTTTTGACATCCGCTTTGCTCTCAAATCTTTTGCCGAAATTATCTGCGATAAAAACCGCTTTGCGCTTGGCGTCTGAAGAAAGCTTTAATATTTCACAGCAGCGCTTTGTGTTTTCACCGTATAAAAGAGCGAGCCTTGCGGGAAAGCTTTTTGGCGCTTTATCTAAGCTTTCGGTATTCATATTAAACGGCAATACCGTTTTAAAAACAGCTTCGTATTCTTGGAGTATTTCAGCTGCTCCGTCAGACACTAACAGCTTTGAAAATTCTATGGCTTGTCTTTCGGGCGCTATATTTAAAAGCCGTTGCCTTTCATCAAATATGGCTTTTTTTGTTTCGGCTTCGATTTCAAAACCGAGTGTTGCCGCAAAGCGGAGCGCGCGCATTATTCTCAACGCGTCCTCCGAAAAGCGTTTTTCGGGAGTGCCTACACAGCGGATGATCTTATTCTTAATATCCTGCCGGCCGCCGTAAAAATCAGAAAAGCCGCTATTTTCGTTAAAGGCTATTGCGTTTACGGTAAAGTCGCGCCTTGCAAGATCGTCTTCCAGCGATCGTGTAAAAGTTACGTTTTCGGGTCTGCGGCTGTCTTTATACTCGCCGTCCAATCTGAAAGTTGTAACTTCAAACGGAGTGCCGCTGAGAATAACCGTAACAGTTCCGTGCTTTATTCCCGTATCCGCCGTTTTGTAATCTTTAAAACAAGTTTTTATCTCATCGGGCGTCGCGCTTGTGCAAATGTCAAAATCGGACGGGGGAATACCCATCAAAGCGTCTCTTACGCACCCACCGACAAAATAGCTTTCATAGCCGCAGCTTTCCAAAACCGATATTATTTTATAGGCGTTAAGGCTTTGAAAAAACATGCCGCCCTCCGAATATATTTGTTTCAAAATATTTTATCATAATTGGCTCAATAAGTCAAGAAATAGTTTTATAGAAAAATGTAAAGTTTGCTTGACAAAACTTAATGGTTGTGCTATTATAAAAATGTAAAGCGAGCTTTACATAAGGGGTGATGTTTATGAAAAACAGAATTGAGGAGCTTCGCGGCAAAAGAGGTATAAGGCAGGAGGAGTTTGCAAAGCGCATGGGCGTATCGCGCCAGACTATAAGCTCTCTCGAAAACGGAAAGTACAATCCGTCCATAACTTTGGCGCACAACATATCTTCGTTTTTCGGACTTAAAATTGAAGAAGTATTTATATTTGAGGAGGAGTAACTATGTATTATAATAATAAACGTTTGGCACTCTCAATATTTTGGATTATACTCGGCGCTGTACTTATATGGCTTGGCATCGCGGGGGAAATAGACGGCACGTATTTTTCCGGCATGGGCGGCGCGTTTACAGCAGTCGGAGTATTGCAAACGATAAGAATCTTGAAGTACAGAAATGACGAAGGATACAAAGAAAGAATAGATACGGAATTAAACGATGAACGCAATAATTTTTTGGCTATGAAAAGCTGGTCTTACACAGGCAAAATTGTTGTTTTGATTGAAGGTGTCGGCATGCTCACAGCCTATCTTTTAAGGCAGGAAACTGTTGTGCAGGTCCTTTCGTATTCGGTTTGCCTTTTGGCTTTGGTATATTGGATTTCGTATATGATACTCAGCAAAAAATACTAATTATTTTACGGGAACTTTTTTTGTTCCCGTATTTTTTTCCAATTAAAAACATGGATAAATTTTGCGTGCCGGCAAATAATATACTCAACAAAAGAAATTGGAGGAATTTTTGCAGATGAAAGCAACAGGAATTGTAAGAAGAATAGATGATCTCGGAAGAGTTGTAATACCGAAAGAAATAAGAAGAACGCACAGAATAGGCGAGGGCTGTCCGCTTGAAATTTTTACAAACAGGGAGGGGGAAGTAATCTTTAAAAAGTATTCCCCGATAGGAGAGCTTTCCGATTTTGCCGCTTCATACGCCGAGGCGCTTTCAAAAACAGCGGGGTTTCCCGTGTGTATCACAGATAAGGATAATATTATAGCCGTTTCGGGCGTTCCTAAACGCGAGCTTACTGAAAAAAGAGTAAGCCACGAGCTTGAAAACATTATGAACGAAAAGACGCAGTTTATAAAGCGGGATACGGACGGCAAAGAGGTAACCGTTGCGGACGGCAGTGAAAAATACTTTGCCAAAGTTGTGGTGCCCATAATTTCCGAGGGCGATTCAATAGGCAGCGTAGTAATGTTTTCGGACGGCAGCGGCAGTATGGGAGAGGTTGAAACAAAGCTTGCGCAATCGGCAGCGGGATTTTTGGGGAAACAAATGGAAAACTAGGCCTCGATAAAATGTACAGACCGTAAAAGGAAAAAAGAATTTAAGCATATTTTATTTGTGAATAGTTAAATACCGAAATGAAAAGTCTGCTTTTGCAGACTTTTTGAATTTATGCCTTTTGCTACGAACAAACGTCACCTGTCGACGTACTATGTACGCCTTAGAATTCCGTTTGTCCGTTATGCACTGTTTTCTCTTTGCCCTTGGGGATTTTGTTACAATAACAGCAGCCTTTTTTCTTATTAAAAATCAAAGTTTACTGTTTACAAATAAAAAAAAGTATTATATAATATAATAGATATATTGTAAATTGGTGAAAAATGTCCGTTTAAATATAAAAAGGAGGTTTTATAGTGGAAAACGAAAGCACAATAAAGCTCAAAACCGTTATTGATGAGATGAATTTGACCGTTGTTCAGGCAACGGATGACATGGAGGACAGGCTTTTAAGAACTGCCGATGTTTTAAGGCCCGGCCTCCAGCTCGCCTCGGAGTTTTATACATATTTTGATTTTGAAAGACTGCTCCTTATAGGTATGATGGAATATGCTTATCTGGACAGTTTGTCATCGGAGGATAAGCTTAAAAAGCTTGAAAGCCTTTTTATGCACAATTCCCCGGCGCTTATTGTTACTACAAATTTGCAGATTTTGCCCGAAATACTTGAAGCGGCAAAAAAAACAAACATGCCCGTTTTGCAGACGGCGCAGGAAACATCGTCTTTTATGGCGGCGCTTATCGGCGCATTAAACGTTCACCTCGCGCCGCGCATCACGCGCCACGGCGTTTTGGTGGAAGTTTACGGCGAAGGTATACTGCTTCTCGGTGAAAGCGGTGTCGGCAAAAGCGAAACGGCGATAGAACTTGTAAAGCGCGGACACAGACTTGTCGCGGACGACGCCGTTGATATAAAGCGCGTTTCGTCAAAGACTTTGGTAGGATCTTCTCCCGATGTTATAAAACACTTTGTGGAAATACGCGGTATCGGTATAGTTGATATACAAAAGATTTTCGGTATGGGCTCAATTAAAGATACAGAGAAAATCGATCTCATCATGAATGTTGAGCCATGGGACGATACGCGCGAGTATGAACGCCTCGGCCTTGAAGATACATATATGAATATCCTTGATATAGACATTCCTTCAATAACCGTTCCCGTAAAGCCCGGCAGAAACCTTGCGGTTATAGTTGAAATTGCGGCTATGAATCACAGACAGAAGAAAATGGGCTACAGCGCCGTTGAAGCGCTTAATAAGAGACTTATGGCGGAATTTGGCGAGGAATAATAGAAGGGGTGTATAAAATGTTTTATGTAGGAATTGATTTCGGCGGCACAAATATTAAAGCCGGAGCAATTAATGAAAACGGCAGAATAATATGCAAGGGCATGATAAAGACAGAGAAGTCAAAGACATACCGTGAAACAGTTAATGATATTGTGGAATTAATCAAAGGATTGTTTAAAACAAGCGGACTGGATTTAAGCGAAATTGCGAGCATCGGCATGGGCGTGCCGGGTACGTGCGACAGCAAGAGAGGACTTATTCTGCTTGCAGAAAACATAGGATATGAATACGTGCCTATGGCTGACGAGATTAAAAAGTATTTTGATGTTCCCGTATATATTACAAATGACGCAAACTGTGCCGCATACGGCGAGTACAGCAAGATGGACGATAAAGCTGACGATGTTGTGTTTGTAACGCTTGGAACGGGCATCGGCGGCGGCATTATTTTAAACGGCAAAATATTTGAGGGAAAAAACGGAACTGCCGGTGAAATAGGTCACATTCCTATAGAAAAAAACGGCGAAAAATGCAACTGCGGCATGACGGGATGCTGGGAACGTTATGCATCCGTTTCCGCGCTCGTCAGAATGACCGAACGGTATGCCCAAGAGCATCCCGGAAGCGGTGTTGCAAAGAAAATAGAATTTGACGGCGCAGTAAGCGGTAAAACGGCGTTTTCGCTTGCAAAGGAAGGCGATGAAGGCGGCAGGGTTATCGTTTCGGAATGGATAAAGAATTTGTCGCAAGGTATTATCACTGTCATAAACATGCTCCAGCCGGAGTATATCATTATCGGCGGCGGTATAAGCCGTGAAGGCGATTACATTTTAAATCCTCTGTTGGAAGAGATTAAAAAAGATACGTATTATAACAGTATTGAGAATAAAACAAAAATTATTACAGCAAAGCTTTTTAACGATGCGGGCTTTGTCGGCGCCGCACTGCTTGGTAAGGGTGAAATAGATTGACAGATTTGATAATTGAAAAACTTAAAAATATTGTAGGCTCCGAAGCACTTCTTATAAACGAGCCGATGAAAAATCACACGACGTTTCGCATAGGCGGACCTTGCGGCGTTATGCTGCTTCCGAAAAGCGGAGAAGAGATAAGAGATTCCGTAAAAGTTCTTCGTGAAAGCGGTGTGAAATACTACATTATAGGCAACGGTTCAAACCTGCTTGTTTCTGATAAGGGCTTTGACGGAGCTATTATTAAGCTTTCAAAAAGCTTTTCAAAAACAGAGGTAAACGGCACGGAGATTACCGCACAAGCCGGAGCCATGCTTTCGGGCGTTTCGTCGCTTGCCGCGCAAAACTCGCTTACGGGTCTTGAATTTGCATCGGGCATACCGGGCAGTATAGGCGGCGCGGTTTTAATGAATGCCGGCGCGTACGGCGGTGAGATGAAAGATGTTGTTGTTGAAACGGAATATCTCACAAATAACTTGGAAATAAAAACGACAAAAGAACACGGCTTTTCATACAGACACAGCGTTTTTCAGGAAAACGGCGGTATTGTCCTTAAAACAAGAATGGTACTGAAAAAAGGTGATAAAGACGAGATAAATGCTGAAATCGGGCGCCTGACGGCACAAAGAAAAGCAAAACAGCCGCTGTCGTATCCGAGCGCGGGCAGCGCATTTAAAAGACCCGAAGGCTATTTTGCGGCAAAGCTTATTGACGACGCAGGCCTTCGCGGATATACAGTTGGCGGCGCGCAGGTTTCGGAGCTTCACACGGGCTTTGTTATAAACCGCGGCGGCGCAACAGCTGCGGACGTATCAAAACTGCTCGACGATGTGCGCGATATTGTTTTTGAAAAATTCGGAGTAACGCTTCAGCGTGAGATTAAATATTTAGGAGAAGAGAAATGAGAGTTGTTATAGTAACGGGTCTTTCGGGCGCGGGTAAGTCAAAGGCAATAAGATGCCTTGAGGATCTGGGGTTTTACTGTGTTGATAATATGCCCCCGGTGCTTTTAAGCAAATTCGTTGAGATGTGCTATAATTCACAGGGTAAGCTTTCAAATGTTGCTCTTGTTGTAGATTCGCGCGGACGTGAAATGTTCCGTGAGCTTATAGGCGAGCTTGAAGAGCTTAAGAAAAACGGTTTTGAACACGAAATACTCTTTTTAGAAGCCACCGACGACGTGATTATAAGACGGTATAAAGAGTCGAGAAGGAACCATCCGATGGCGGCGGGCATCACAATAAAAGAAGGTATTGCAAAAGAACGTGATTTGCTACATGCCGTTAAAAAACACGCCGATTATGTTATTGACACTTCCAATATGAAGCCGGAACATTTAAACGAAAACATAAAATCGCTCTTCTGCGACGAGAACGAGGGCGACAGGATGATAATAAATGTTGTATCCTTCGGCTTTAAATACGGTCTGCCTGCTGACTGCGATTTGGTGTTTGACGTAAGATTTCTTCCAAACCCGTTTTACATAGAGGAGCTTCGTCCGAAAACGGGACGCGACAAAGAGATATACGATTATGTTATGCAATTTGAAAACTCGCAGACGTTTCGCGATAAAATGCTTGATATGTTAGATTTTCTTGTGCCGCAGTATGTTGAAGAGGGCAAGGGTAACCTTGTTATAGGAATAGGATGCACGGGCGGAAAACACAGAAGCGTTGTCATGAGCGAAATATTATATAAGCATCTTAAAGAGAATGATCATAACTGCGTAATAAATCACAGAGATATTGAAAAGGACAAGTATTAACATGAAAGCTCCTTTCAAGTTCAGCCTCCGGCGGAACCTATGCGCGTGGAAAATTTTCGGCTGACACCGAAACGCACATGCGCCCTTATAAACTCTTATCATTCCTTGCTCCGATGGTAAGAGATGATTTATCAATATTTATGTAAAAGCGGAGCATCGGAATGGAGATTAAAAATGAAAAATAATCCAAAAATTGTTGCAATAGGCGGAGGAACAGGTCTTGCAACAATGCTCAGAGGACTCAAAGAATATACTGAAGAAATAACCGCTATCATTACAATGTGCGATGACGGCGGCGGCTCCGGCGTTTTAAGACAGGATCTGGGAATGCTCCCGCCGGGAGACATAAGAAACTGTCTTTTGGCGCTTGCCGATACCGAGCCGATACTCGAAAAACTTTTTAACTACCGCTTTGACGACGGTATGTTGCGCGGACAGAGTTTCGGAAATCTGTTTATTGCCGCAATGTACGGCATAACCGGTAATTTTGAAGAAGCCGTAAGGCGCGCCAAAGAGGTTTTGGCGGTAACAGGCGCCGTTGTCCCCGTAACTGCGCAGGATGTCCGTATGTGCGCGACTTTTGAAGACGGTCATGAGGTGTTCGGCGAATCGAAAATCGCTAGTGCAAAAAAAAGTGACTGCAGAATCAAAAACGTTTCACTTGTACCTTCCAAGGTTGAACCGGCGGACGGCGTTCTGGAAAGCATAAACGAAGCGGATATAATAATACTCGGCCCCGGCAGCCTTTATACAAGCATAATTCCCAATCTTCTTGTTGAAGGCGTTGCGGATGCGATAAGCAGCAGCAAATCCCCGAAAGTTTTGGTGTGCAATGTAATGACTCAGCCCGGTGAAACGGACGGATATACTGCGTTTGATCATGTTAAGGCAATAAACGAGCATGTCGGCGGAAATATTTTAGATTACTGCATTGTAAATACGGGACACATGAGAGAAGACGTTTTGAAAAAATACAGAGAGGACAATCAGGTTCCCGTTGAAGTTGACGAGGAGAAGTTTGAAACGGCGGGCGTAAAGCTTATTAAAGCGGATCTCAGCGCGGACGGACAAGATCTGGCGCGTCACAATTCCGAAAAGCTCGCGAAGTATCTTTATGAGCATTTTATAAAAGACTGAAAGGTTATAATATGTCATTTGCATCTGATATCAAAAACGAACTTTTAAGAGCAGAAAGCGGCAGCGCCTGCTGCAGCCGTGCTGAGCTCTGCGGCATAATATGCTTTAGTGCGGGCATTACTTATAAAAACGGCAAAGCGGCTTTAAGAGTTTCGACAGAGAGCGAAGCGGCTGCAAAACGGTTTTTAAACCTTATAAGAAGGCTCTTCGGCGGAGTAGATGTTTTGATGGGTGAGAGTATATCAAGCGGAGGGATAACGCTTTTTACCATAGAGATAAAAGGCGGCGCGGACAAGATACTGCGCGAGCTTTATCTTTATGACGAGGTTTTTGACAACCATGTATCTTTCCGCATAAGGCCCGAAATACTCGAATGTGAGAACTGTGAAAGAGCATATCTTCGCGGCGCGTTTCTCGGCGGCGGAACGGCAACAAATCCGCAAAAGGGGTACCATCTTGAGCTTTATACGCATTATCATATGCTTTCTGAAGACACCGCCGCGCTTTTGACAGAGCTCGGATTTCCGGCAAAAACAACGCTTCGTAAGTCAAGCCATATAATTTATCTTAAAGGCGGAGACGTGATCGCCGATTTTCTTGCGTCAATCGGTGCATTTAACGCGATGATGGAGCTGACAAATATAAAAATAGAAAAAGAAACGAATAATGATTTTAACAGAGCAAACAACTGCGATATTGCGAATACCGATAAGGCTTTCGGTGCCGCGATAAAGCAGATACAGGATATTGAAAAAATCAAGAAAAACGGTAAATACGATATGCTTCCCGATCAATTAAAGGAAGCGGCAAAGCTTAGACTAATGCACAAAGAACTGCCCCTTGAAGCGCTCGGTAAGCTATTTAGTCCGCCGCTTTCAAAATCGGGACTGTCGCATAGGTTTAAGAAAATAGCAGAAATTGCAAAAGATATTTAATTGGAGACAAAAATGAACACAAATTTTGTACATTTGCATGTTCACAGTGAATACAGTTTACTTGACGGCGCTTGCAGGATAAAGGATCTGGCGCGCCGCGCAAAGGAGCTTGGAATGAAAGCCGTGGCGCTTACGGATCATGGCGTTATGTACGGCGCGGTTGATTTTTACGAGGCCGTGCGCGCAGAAGGATTAAAGCCCATAATAGGATGTGAGGTCTATGTTGCGCCGAGGACAAGGTTTGATAAAACGCCCGGTGTTGACAATGCTTTAAGCCACCTTGTACTGCTCGTGAAAAACGAGACGGGATACAATAACCTTATTAAAATTGTATCCGAAGGCTTTGTAAACGGCTTTTATTATAAACCCAGAGTTGACCGGGAGCTTTTAGAAAAGCACAGCGAAGGTATTATAGCGCTTTCTGCGTGCCTTGCAGGTGAGATACCGAAAAAACTGCTGTCGGGCGATTATGAGGGCGCAAAAGAGATCGCGCTTTATTACCTCGGCGTTTTCGGCGAGGGCAATTACTATATAGAAATTCAGGACCACGGCATAGAGGAGCAGAAAAAAATAAATCCGCTTCTCGTAAAGCTTTCAAAAGAGACGGGAATACCGCTTGTGGCTACAAACGATATTCACTATCTGAAAAAAGAAGACGCCGAGATACAGGATATACTGCTCTGTATCCAGACCGGTAAAACAGTAACGGATACAGACAGAATGAAATTTACCGGTGAGGAGTTCTACTTTAAAAGTGGGGAAGAGATGGAGAAGCTTTTTCCTTATGCTCCCGAATCCATAGAAAACACGGGCAAGATTGCCAATATGTGTAATTTTGATTTTGAGTTCGGAAACTATAAGCTTCCGAAATATCCCATAGACGGAGACAGATACGAATATCTCAAAAACCTTTGCGAAGAAGGAATTAAAAAGAGATATGAAGTCGTCACAGACGAAATACTCGAAAGACTTTCTTATGAGCTTTCGGTTATACGCGACATGGGCTTTGTGGATTACTTTTTAATAGTTTGGGACTATGTTCATTTTGCAAAGACAAACAATATCATGGTAGGCCCCGGCAGAGGAAGCGCGGCCGGAAGTATTGTGGCATATTCTCTTGAAATTACCGATATAGACCCACTTAAATACAGCCTTATTTTCGAGAGATTTTTAAATCCCGAAAGAGTTAGCATGCCCGATATAGATATTGACTTTTGCTATGAAAGACGTCAGGAAGTTATAAATTATGTAAGTTCAAAATACGGGCGCGACTGCGTATCGCAGATTATAACCTTCGGTACTATGGCGGCGCGCGCCGTTGTGCGCGATGTTGCAAGGGCGATGGGTATGTCTTTTGCCGAGGGCGATATGGTTGCAAAGAAAATACCGAAAGAGCTCGGTATAACTTTAAAAGACGCGCTGGAGATGAACCCCGATCTCAGAAAACTTTGCGAAAATGAGCCTAAGTTTAAAAAGCTTATGGACGTGTCTTTGGCGCTTGAAGGCTTGCCGCGAAATGCTTCAACTCACGCGGCGGGCGTTGTAATATCGGGGAAACCCGTTTCGGAATACGTTCCTTTGCAGAAAAACGACGATGTAATTACAACGCAGTTTCCGATGGGAACAATAGAGCGCCTGGGACTGCTCAAAATGGACTTTTTGGGACTTAAGAACTTAACGGTTATAAGAGACGCTGTTGAAATTGTAAATGAGAGTGGAACGCCTCTTTCCATGGACGAGCTTGATACGCAGCGGCCGGAAGTTTATGAAATGATAAGCCGCGGCGAGACAGACGGCGTTTTCCAGCTTGAAAGCAGCGGCATGAAAGCGTTTATGAAAAGACTTTCGCCGTCAAATCTGGAAGACATAATAGCCGGTATATCTCTTTACCGTCCCGGTCCGATGGATCAGATACCGAAATATATCGAGAACAAAAAACATCCCGATAGGATTAAATATAAACATCCTCTGCTTGAGAATATACTGAATGTCACATACGGCTGTATTGTATATCAGGAGCAGGTTATGGAAATTGTCCGCGTGCTGGGCGGATACAGTCTTTCTCGTGCGGACTCCGTAAGAAAAGCGATGAGTAAGAAAAAGCTTGACGTTATGGAACGGGAGCGTGCCGTCTTTGATGAAGGCGCGGAGAAAAACGGCGTTCCGCGTAAAACGGCGGACGGCATTTATGACGACATGATAGACTTTGCGAAATACGCATTTAACAAGTCGCACGCAGCGGCGTATGCCGTTGTAGCATACAGAACGGCGTATCTTAAATGTTTTCATAAAACGGCGTATTTTGCGGCGCTTTTAAATATAAAACTCGGTGACACCGATAAAACTGCCGACTATGCGGCGGAGTGTATGCGCCTCGGCATAAAAATTCTGCCACCCGATATAAACAAAAGCCAAGCGAAATATTCGGCGGAGGGCGACGGCGTCCGCGTAGGCCTGGCGGCGGCTAAAAACGTAGGTCTCGGATTTGCGGATGACTGCGTTTCCGAAAGGCGCGAAAACGGGAACTTTTTGTCGCTCGGCGATTTTATACGCAGAATGACACGAAGGAGCTTAAATAAAAGAGCTCTTCAAAACCTTATTTTAGCAGGCGCTTTCGATAACTTCGGAGTAAACCGCACACAGATGATAGCCGTATTCGAAGATATTATGGAAGCGGCTTCGTACGACAACAAAAATAATGCCGCGGGTCAGATATCTCTGTTTGATACTGCTGAAACAACGGAAGAGGTTGCGGATAGTTATCCCGATTTAAAAGAGTACGACCTTAAAACAAAACTTGAGTTCGAGCGTGAAACGCTAGGCATTTACGTATCGGGACACCCGCTTGACGAGTATGCCGATTCTATTCGCCGCACTGCGTCAACAACGGTAGTAGACATAAAAAAAGACGCAGAGGAAAAGGATATAGACGGCAAACGTGTAACGCTTGCAGGCCTTGTTACGGGTAAGAAAATAAAGATCACAAAGAGCAATACGCAGATGGCGTTTGTAAAGTTTGAGGATATAACGGGAACTATGGAAGTTGTTGTTTTCCCGAAGATCCTTCAAAAGTGCGACGCGTTTTTAGACGGGGATTTGCCCGTAGTAATATCGGGCAGGCTTGACAGCGCGGAAGAGGGGACGCCGAAGCTTTTAGCGGAGGAGATAAAACCTTTAAATGCGGGCGGCGGCACGTGCCTTAAAGTTACAATAGATAAAGGTAAAGAATTTATTATAGATAAAATAAGACCTTTGATTTTAAAAAACAAAGGCGACAGCGATTTAGAGCTGAGTGTAAACGGTAAAGACTATTTATGTAATGTCAGAGTAAATATAACTCCCGAGCTCCTTGTGTCTTTAAAGGAATCGGTCGGGGATAATAATGTTACGGAGGTAAAATCATGAACGAAAACACAGGCGATTATGTAGTAATCAAGGCTTTGGAGGACGGCGTCAGCATCATGGGTCTTACAAGAGGACGCGACACAAAGTTTCACCACACCGAAAAACTTGATAAAGGTGATGTTTATATTGCGCAGTTCACGGAGATAACATCTGCTATAAAAATTCACGGCAAGGCGCAGATACTCACGGGTATCGGCGGCGTAGAGAGTGGAGAGGATAAGTGATATAATTTGAGCTTATACGATGTTGCCGTCATAGGCGGCGGCGCGTCGGGTATTACGGCTGCGATATTTGCCGCACGATGCGGCGCGAAAACCGTAATACTTGAGAAAAATGCGCGCATAGGCAAAAAAATACTTGCGACCGGTAACGGAAGATGCAATCTTTTAAACGCGAATCTTTCTGAGGACAGATTTTACGGCGACCGAGAGTTTGTAAAAAAAGCTTTTTATAACTTTCCGCTTTCCGACATGCTTTCGTTTTTTGAGAGCATCGGTCTGCCCTGCACTGAACTTGAGAACGGCAAAATGTACCCAAAGAGCCTTCAGGCAACTTCGGTTCTCGATCTGCTCCGAGAAGAGCTTTCACGCCTCGGCGTTGAGATATTGACGGACTTTGAAGTGAAATCTGCAGAAAAGACAAAAAACGGATTTAAACTGATTTCATCAAACGGCTTCATATCCGCGAAAAAGATGATTTTTGCGTGCGGCGGTGCGGCGGCTCCGCAGTTTGGAACGGACGGGAGCGCCTATAAGCTTTTGACTTCAATGGGTTTTAAAATGAAAAAAACTTTTCCTGCGCTCGTACAGCTTCAGACAGAGAATACACCGAAAGCGCTCGCCGGTCTTAAAACTGACGCAGCGGCAACGCTTTTTGTAAACGGAAAAAAGATAAAAAGCACGTTTGGAGAAGTTCTTTTTACAAATTACGGTATTTCCGGTCCTCCCATATTTGATTTGTCAAGACAAGTATCGGAAGCACTCGAAAAAGTCGATACACCCGAAATATCCATAGACCTTTTAAGCGACATTCCGTATCACGAGCTGACAGAGCTTTTGTCCGCAAGGCAGAAACAGTTTTCATATTTAAAACCAGAAAACTTCTTAAACGGTTTGCTGCCCAAAAAGCTCGGTGCGGAAATATATAAAAGGGCGAAGACTCCGCGCGATATGGCACAGCTTATAAAAAACTTCAAGTTTAAAGTAATAAAGACTATGGGATTTAAAAACGCACAGGTGACGGCAGGCGGTATCTGCACTTGCGAAGTTTTACCCGAAACGTTTATGTCCAAAAAACAAAAAGATTTATATATAACCGGCGAAATGCTCGATATAGACGGTGACTGCGGCGGCTTTAACTTAAGCTTTGCATGGTGCAGCGGCGCTTTGGCGGGGCAAGACGCAGGATGTGAGTATAAAAATGATAAAAGCAGATAATATAAAACTGCCGCCCGGTTATTCGGAAGCCGATGTAAAACATGCGGCGGCAAAAAAGCTGAATACTTCGGCTGGTAATATAAAAGAGATTAAAATAATAAGAAAATCAATTGACGCGCGAAAAAATCCGCAGTACGTTTTGTCTCTCGCGGTCGATCTTAAAAACTATGACGGCATAAAGGGCGAAGAGTATGAAGAAACCAAACCTATATATATAATTAAGAAGAAATTCAAAAAACGTCCCGTTGTGGTGGGTTTTGGCCCTGCGGGCATGTTTGCGGCATACGTTCTTGCAAAAAGCGGGGCGGAGCCTGTAATAATTGAGCGCGGCACGGAAGCCGCCAAACGCAAAGCCGATATTGATATGTTTACAAAAGGCGCCGCGTTTTCGGAAAACTCCAACATACAGTTCGGAGAGGGCGGCGCCGGCATGTTTTCGGACGGAAAGCTTGCAACGGGCATAAAAAGCCCTTATATTAAAAACATATTCGAAACATTTGTAAAATGCGGCGCGCAGGAAGAAATATTATACAGCGCAAAGCCACATATAGGGAGCGATGTTTTGCCGAAGGTTGTAACAAACCTCCGGCGTGAAATTGAAAACCTCGGCGGAGTGTTCCGCTTTGAAACGCCGCTTACCGGTATAAAGCTTAACGACGGCAGAGTTTGCGCCGCGGTTTGCGGCGAAGAGGAAATCGAAACGGATAATATTTTGCTTTCCGTAGGTCACAGTGCGAGAGACACGTTCCGCATGTTGTATGATTTGGGCGCGGAGCTGGAGGCAAAACCGTTTGCCATAGGGTGCAGGATAGAGCATCTTCAAAAGGATATAAACCGCGCGCAGTACGGCAACGCGGCAGATATGTTTCCGCCTGCCGATTATAAGCTTTCGTGCCACTTAAAATCAGGATATTCGGTTTATACCTTTTGCATGTGTCCCGGCGGATACGTTGTAAACTCTGCTTCGGAGAACGGCACGATAGTTACAAACGGATACAGCGAGTCGGGGAGAGACGGCGAAAACGCAAACAGCGCGCTTCTTGTAGGTATATCGCCCCAAATGCTCGGCGGTGATTTGTGGGCGGGCATAAACCTTCAAAAGGATATAGAAAAACGCGCATTTGACATATCGGGGAGCAATAAAGCACCGTGTCAGACGGTGGGAGACTTTTTGAAAGGGCGCGCAAGCCAAACATTCGGCAAGATAAGGCCTACGTTTTCAACAGGCGTTATCCCTTCAGACATATCGCTCTGTCTGCCGCGGTTTGTGACGGACGCGCTCCGCGAAGGTATAATAGAGTTTGCGAAAAAGATAAGAGGGTTTGACAGTTCCGACGCGCTTTTAACCGCGCCTGAAACACGCAGTTCATCTCCCGTAAGAATGGTCAGGGGAGAAGATATGCAAAGCAATATAAAAGGTTTGTTTCCTGCCGGCGAGGGCAGCGGATACGCAGGTGGCATAACGTCGTCTGCGGTAGACGGAATCCGGTCGGCGCTTAAAATGATAGAATTAGTACTGTAAAGATAGTATAAAATTCCAATACGAAAGGAAAATTACAATGGAAAAGAAGACAACAAAGACAAAAAGTACAACAAGAAAGAGAAGCACAAAGAGAAACTATTCGGGCGCGACGGTTGTTTTACTCCTTATCATGATAATTGAAGCCGCGATGATGTGCTTACCGTGCTTTGGAGGGAACAACGCTTCATCGATGCTGAGCGTTTTAAAGGCAAAAGATCTGTACGGCGTTGCGGTTGCAGGGCTTTTGTGTTTGCCGCTTGCGGTAATGTTTGTGGCTGTGTGCTTGCCCGTTGACGTAATTAAGAAGTATGTAATATGCTTTTTTATGTCAGTTTGGATGCTTTTCGGCTATATGCTGCTGTCTCTGCTGTTTAAAGCCAAATTTGCGCCCGCAAAACCTTCGGTTGGTCTTATTATGGGAATAGTAGGTGCTCTCGCGCTTTTTGCCGCGACGATAATAGGAAACATAACCGATAAATCGCCGAGAAAGCACAAAGATGCCGTTTGGTATAACGGCTTTAACAGGATTTTGCTTTTTATAAGTCTGCCCATGTTTGCAAGCATGGCGGTTGCGGCTGTTGTGTTTAAGAATATGCTGTATTCTTTTCCCACTTTAACGGTAATAGGCGTATTTACAGCTGTCGGAACGCTCGCGGTATGCTCGTTTGTTTCAATTTGTTCGTTGTTTGGTAAGAACAAACCGGGAATACTTTATTACATAACCGCGTTTACATCTGTTGTTGCAATAATGTCAATGTTTATAATGTCCGGTTCTTCGGCAACGGTCTTTGCGCTGCTTTTTGCGGTTGTATTGGCATTGTTTTTCATATATCTCGGCCACATTGCAAAGAGGACTTACTTCTAAATATGAAAAATGCACAAAAAACAAACGGTTAATTGGCGGTTATCCACATAATTTGGAGATAATAAGTAAAATAAATAAAAAATACTTGATATTTTTCTAAAGATTTGTTATACTAACTGTAAAGTAGAATAATTGTATATCTATGCCCGTGTGACATAGTTTTAACAATGTATCTTATTTTTTAAGGAGAGTAGATAATATGAAAACGATGAAGAAACCCCTGGCGTTGCTTCTTACACTTACCATGCTTCTCGGTTTGGTTGTAGTAAGCACAGCAATCACCGTATCTGCTGACCCCACAGCGATACTGGAACTTGATTTTTCCGCTTTGTCGCAGGAAAAATTTGCGCCTTCCGATTCAGGCATCACGCCTCCGAACGGTTCGGGCGTTACTGCAAGCGGAACCTTGGCAGCATCAACAGCAGTCGGCTTCTCTCAGAGACCTGACTCTGAAAACTCTTTGACAAAAGGTTCATTCCAGAATAACAACGGCGGCGCAATGACATATTATTTGGATTATTCTGACTCAAAGATTTGGCCTAACACTGCAAGTACAGGCACTTCTTATGCAAACCACTTGACAAACATGCAGTTCCAGAATACCGGTCTTGAATCAAGCGACAACACGATTTCCTTCTGGGTTAATGACATACAGCGCAGCTATGACTATGTTCTTAAATCTGTATTTACATACAGAATAGACTACAACTCAACTAACTGCAAATCCTTTGACCTTGTTGTAAACCCGAACGGAACTTGGAACTTATACAGCGAAGCTTGGATACAGGCAGCAAGCGGTATTCATAACCCGATGTCTATGGATGACGGTGCTTTCACTGTTCCTTCCGGCTGGAAACACATTGTTATTACTAACCCCGCTCGCGATAACGGTTCAAAGACAATGGAACTCTACATAAACGGCGAACTCAAGAAGAGCGTAACTCTTAATATTCCCGATGACGCAACAATCAATCATGCAACTGCTACATTCTTCGGTAAATCAACAGCTGAAGAAGCTTGGTGGAGAGCACGTTATAACAACTTGGCTTCCGGTAAACTCGCTGACATTAAAGTTTATGATACAGCTTTAGATTCTACAGGCGTTGCAGCTCTTTATTCGGCACAGCTCCCGAACTTTACTGAGTATGTTGGCCCTCTTCCGACTCAGTTAACAAAGGTTTTAGACCTTGATATGTCCAATTTTGAGCAGGTTAAACTTGCTCCTTCTGCTTCTTCCGGTGAAGTAACATCAGGTATCGTAAAGAACGGAGACCTCGCACCTACAACAACAATCAGCTTTTCACAGAGACCTGACGGAGAGAACGATTTAACAAAAGGCTCGTTCCAGAACAGCGCAGACACAACGACATACTACATTGATTATTCTGACTCAAAGATCTGGCCGAACACGGCAAGTCAAGCGCATGCTTATGCAAACCACTTGACAAACTTACAGTTCTTTAATAATGAGCTTGAAAATACTGACAACATGATATCTTTCTGGGTAAATGACATACAGCGCAGCTATGACTATGTTCTTAAATCAGTTTTTACATACAGGGTAGACTTTAATTCAACTAACCGTGAATCGTTTGACCTTGTTGTAAACCCCAACGGAACATGGAATTTATACAGCGAACCTTGGATACAGGTCTCAAACGGTATTCATAACCCAATGTCTATGGATGACGGCGCTTTCACCGTTCCCACAGGCTGGAAACACATTCTTATCACAAACCCCGCACGCAGCGGCGGTTCAAAGACAATGGATTTGTACATAAACGGCGTACTCAAAAAGAGCGTAACGCTTAATATTCCCGATGACGCAACAATAAATCATGTAACGTCAACATTCTTCGGTAAATCAGACGCTAACAATGAATATTGGAGAGCAAATTACAACAACCTGGCTTCAGGTAAACTCGGCGGCGTTGGCGTTTACACAGGCGCAATAACCGCGCAGAACGTTGCTCAGATTTACAGCGATGAGCTTCCTTACTTCACAGAATTAAGTGATATCGAAGGTTATACAGCAAACGACGTAACAGTTCAGTATGACGGCGAAAGCCATAATATCCAGGTTGTAGCAGCTCAGGGTGCAACAGAAGGTGTAAACATCGCTTATACATGCGGCGGCGAAGCATTTGCAGGGGCTACAGAACCCGGCACATACAATGTAACAGCTACAATTACAAAAGAAGGATATAACGATCTTGAACTTACGGCTACTCTCAAAATCGCTGCTCCTTTAGGCAGCAAACTCATTGATCTCAACATTGACAACTTTATCCCGCAGCAGACTTCCGGCACATCCGGTATTGTAAATGTAGGTACAAGCACTACAACTGAATTGGAAATACACGGTGCCGAGGGTATATACGGTACAAGATTAGTAGAAGACCTTCTTTATAACAAAAATGATTTCACAGACACAAAGAGCGTTTTGAGATTCAGAATCGTTAATGAAGCAGCTTATACAAACGAACCTGTCCGTACAAGCGTATTCAAGATTAAAGA
>JAFZQX010000005.1 GCA_017620205.1 Clostridia bacterium
ACCCGCGGGACCCATTTATGGGTAGTAAGTAGTAATTGCATGGCTGGCAGGCCAATTAAAAACGCACTTGTGCGTTGCCAGTAAAGGTTAGGGCTATGCCCGAAAATGAAATACCACCCGCTATGCGGGTGGATATTTATTGTTGATGTTTTTGTTTACAAAACGCTTAAATTGTGATAAAATAAAAGGGCATAAAAATAACAAAAAGGAAGGCGGAAAATATGAGATTAAAACGAATAATATCTGTTTTTTTTGCGTTGGCATTGGTATT
Source organism: Clostridia bacterium (assembly GCA_017620205.1). Lineage (GTDB taxonomy): Bacteria > Bacillota > Clostridia > UMGS1883 > UMGS1540 > UMGS1540. The sequence goes on from JAFZQX010000005.1 coordinate 272, forward strand.
ATCAGCTTTAGCGGTGTCAGCAGAGTCAGACGGAACGGTTGAGTTTTCAATAGAAGACATAACTGTAAAGGGCGGTCAAACCGTGAAAGTTCCTTTGAAGGTTGTATCCTCAACGGAAACAGAGACCGTAGGCTGTAGATTGTTTTTTGACCGGGATGTGCTTACATACGTAGGATATGAAAACACATACGGTTTTGATGATGAAGAAATCATGGCACCTTATTATGATTCCGATATGAGCTGTCTTGAAGTTAATTTTATTTCGTTACAGCCGCCGTATGACGGAATTATAATAACGTTATTATTTAACAGTTCGGATGATGCGCTTTCCGGCGCGAATTCCGTTACAACGGAAATAACGCCGGGTTTTCTTAAAAACGGCTGTGTTGACTATGATTTAAATAAAATCCCGGAAGAGAATCAGACGTATAATTCCGGCACAATTACAATCAGGGGCGTTCATTCGGAGTCCTCGTTTGATCTCTCCATTGAAGGCGAGGCAAAAGTGGGCGGCGAACTTCAGGCTGTTGTAAAGAACTTTTCCGACCCGTGGAATCTGGAGCCCATATTTAAATACAAATGGACGGTTGACGGCAGAGTTGTAGGCACAAGTGAAACATATACTGTTTCATCTTCTGCGGCGGGCAAAGTTGTAGCTCTTGAGGTTACATCGGTTGTTAAAGCGGATGATATGCCCTCAACGACGGTATCTGTTATGAGCGATAAGATAGAAGGAAAAGCTGAAGAAACGTCTTCGGATACTTCTTACGAAGACACAACTCAGCCCAAAGATGAATATAAGCCCGTTGAAAACACGGCTGAACTTAAAATTACGTCGCAGCCTCCCGAAACCGTTGAATACGAAGAGGGACAGGATATAAAGCTCGCGGTTAAAGCGGAAAACGCCAAAAAGTATAAATGGGAATGGTGTGAGCTTGCCGGCGGCACTTATAAAGGAACAGAAATTCCGGGCGCAAACACATCGCAGTATGTAATAGAAAAAGCCGGTGAATCGTTTGACGGCAAAATGATAAGATGCACCGTAATGTCCGATAAAAAAGAAGCCAAGACAAATGTTATCACGCTTAAAATGACTGAAAAGAAAGCGGAACCCAAAACGGAAGAGAAAAAAGTAAGCTTTGGCGAAGCTTCCGATTGGGCACTCCCTGAGCTTCAAAAGGCAAATGACGCGGGACTTATACCTGCGATATTTGAAGGGCAGAACATGACGCAAAATATAACAAGACAGGAATTTGCGCATGTTGCCGTAAAACTATATGAAAAGCTTTCAGGAAAGAAAGCGGAACCTGCAGCGGAGAATCCTTTTGAAGATACAAGTGATGAAGAGGTGTTAAAAGCATTTAATGTAGGCATAACACTCGGCACAAGCGACACAACCTTTACGCCCGACAGCCTCATAACCCGTGAGCAGATGGCAACAATGCTTACCCGCGCTTTGAAAGAGGCGGGAATTGACACGGGCGTTGATTTAAGTGAAGCGGATAAGTTCTCAGACGATGACCTTATGAGCGATTGGGGACGCGACGCAATATACTATATGTCCGGAAACGGCATAATCCTCGGCATGGGCGACGGCACATTCGGCACACTCGGAAACGCCACCCGCGAGCATGCACTTTTGATATCCGTCAGAAGCGCTGAAAAGTTTTCAAAATAATAAATCAAAAAACACAGGCAAATCAGTTGCCTGTGTTTTTTTCAAATCTAATTTTACTTACCAAAAGTCCTATCGCAAGGCCTATTATGGCACCGCCCAAAACGTCGGACGGGTAGTGAACGTACAGATAAAGCCTTGAAAATGCGATAAGTATTGCGAGCACCAGCGCCGCTATGCCGAATTTCCTGTTTGCCTTCCAAAGTATCGGAACTGACAGAAAAGATGAAACTGTGTGCCCGGAAGGAAAAGAGAAGTCTCTCGGCGGATTTACAATAAGATCTATAGCGGTGTTTATATCAAACGGACGTATGCGCGCTATAGTCGGCTTTAATATAATATTGCATATAATAAAACCTACAAAAAGCGCTGTTGCGAGTCTTGCACCGTCGTATCTGTATTTCGGCACGCACAAAAGAAGCAAAGCGGTAAGTATCCATACCTCGCCGTGCTGATTAATAAGCGACAGTATCGGCATTAAGGAATCAAGAAAACCGCATGTTAAATGCGCTCTTATATATTCAAGAAATGTGTGTTCAAAAGCAAATAAAATGTTCATTTCTTTATATTATCACAACATGTATAAAAAAGCAAATGTTTTGCAAAACATTTGCTTTTTTGCGTCTTATGTGTTATCATAGGTATAATTGTTAAGTTATGAGGTTTAGAAATGTTTAAAGTACTATGTAAAAGCGGCAGGGCAAGGCGCGGCGTGATGAAAACGGTTCACGGCAGTATTCAGACGCCCGTTTTCATGAACGTAGGCACAAGCGCCGCAATAAAAGGCGCCGTATCGTCTCTTGATTTAAAAGAGATAGGATGCCAGGTTGAGCTTTCAAATACATATCATCTGCATGTCCGTCCCGGGGACGAGGTGGTCCGCGATATGGGCGGTCTGCATAAGTTTATGAACTGGGACAGGCCTATACTTACGGACAGCGGCGGCTTTCAGGTTTTTTCGCTCGCATCGCTTCGCAAAATAAAAGAAGAGGGCGTATATTTCAGCTCGCACGTTGACGGCGCGAAAATCTTTATGGGCCCCGAGGAGAGCATGAGGATACAGTCGAATCTTGCGTCTACAATAGCTATGGCGTTTGATGAGTGCGTTGAAAACCCCGCGCCGTATGAATACGTTAAAAACTCCGCTGACAGGACAACGCGCTGGCTTATCCGCTGCAAGGAAAAGCTTGCGGAAATAAATAAAGAAGAAAACACAATAAATAAAGAACAGCTGCTTTTCGGCATAAATCAGGGCGGCACGTTTGAAGATATAAGAATAAACCACATGAAGGAAATAGCTAAGCTCGATTTGCCGGGCTATGCAATAGGCGGCCTTGCGGTCGGGGAGAGCCACGACGAAATGTACCGCATAATAGATACCGTAGAGCCTTTTATGCCGGAGGACAGACCGAGATATTTGATGGGCGTAGGCACGCCCCGCAATATTCTGGAGAGCGTTAGGCGCGGCATAGACTTTTTCGATTGCGTTATAGCCTCGCGTAACGCGCGCCACGCAAATCTTTATACGCACAAAGGCGTTGTAAATCTAAACAACGCGCGTTATATGAGAGATCCTGCGCCTATTGAAGAAGGCTGCTCTTGTCCCGCGTGTAAAAACTATTCAAGGGCGTATATAAGGCATCTTTTCAAGTCGGGCGAAATGCTCGGTATGCGCCTTGCAGTACTTCATAATTTATATTTTTATAATCATCTTATGGAAGAGATACGCACGGCTGTTGAAGAAGACAGATTTGATGCTTACGCAGACGAAATGGGACCGATTTTTGAAGGAAGAGCCTGATGTATTAAGTAATAGGTAAATAGTGAAGAGTGAATAAGTAATGAAAAAATGCGCTGCATTTTTGTGATTTGAAAGGGACTGAATAAATGGAGAAGCTATGTATTTTTGATTTGGACGGTACTGTTTTAAATACTCTGGACAGTATTGCATATTTTGTAAACGAGGCTTTAAAGGAATACGGCATAGAGCCTGTCAAAGCCGATACAATCCGCACGTTTGTGGGATCCGGCGCGAGAAATCTTATAATGAAGAGCTTAAACTTCAGAAACTCGGATCTCGATGTCTCGGAAGTTTTAAAAACATACATGGAAAAATACAATAAGGACGCTACATACCTTGTAACGCCGTATGACGGTATGATGGAGCTGCTTGACACGTTAAAAGCGAACGGCGTTAAAATAGCTGTTTTATCAAACAAACCGCACAGCAGTACAACAATTATTTTAGATAAAGTTTTCGGAGAAGGCTATTTTTACGAAGTGCGCGGCTCAAAAGACGATGAACCGAAAAAGCCCGATCCTACAACTACAAACGAAATAGCGAAGGGCTTTTCTAAGAAAAACTGCTTCTTTATAGGAGATTCCGGTATTGACATTAAAACGGGACAAAACGCGGAAATGGTTACAATCGGCGTTTCATGGGGGTTCCGTGGCGCGGACGTTTTAAAAGAAGCAGGTGCAGACCATATAGTTGACACCCCGCGCGAAATGCTTGATATTATTTTATAATATAGGAAATTGCGCGCGAAAGTGCGCATATTTGCCTGTTTCAAAAAAGCGTACCTTTTTGCCCCAAGATTGGGGAACAGGGGGTTGATGTGTTGAAAACACTTTTTTATAAGGTGGGAAATATGCCAAACAGCAAGGATATAACATACGGCGCAATAGCTGCCGCAATATCAGTAATATTGCTTTTCATGACGCTCATATTTTCGTTTAACAAGGCGTTTTTCACGGGCGCGGCAACGCTCTCGTTTCCTGTTGTTGCAGTTTTAAGAAATAAAAAAACGGCAGCAATATCGCTTGCCGCCGCCGGGATATTGGCGCTTTTACTGCACCCTAATAAAATACTTGCAGCCGTTTTCGTATCACTTTCAACATACGCGCTTTTAAAAAACACAATAGAAAGAGTACAAAACATCCCCCTGCAGTGGAGTATAAAGCTTGCATTATACTTTGGCGGTGCTTCGGCGCTCAGCTTCTTGTTTTTTGGTAAGCTTATGATTTTGCCGTTGCTTTTGGGGGCGATAGCATTTGTTATTTATGATATAGTATTGTTTTTGGGGATAGGCTACCTTTCAAACATATTAAGATTTATCAGTTGAAAACCCAAACGGTGCCCAAAAGATTTAAAACAAATCCGAAAACGGCAAGAGGTATAAAAAGCTTTTCATATCCTTTTTTATATGACATCATACATCCGAGGTATACAAAGGGCAGAGCGTCAACGGTATAGCGGTTTCCGAAATGCCAACCGCCCATTGTTTTGTGCATTGTCAAAAGCAGTAAATTCAATATGATAAGAGATAAAAGCAAAAGAGAGCATGGCTCTTTTTTGCTTTTTGCAAATAAAACGGCATAAGCAATATATATGGGGCTTACGAGATAAAAAGCAAAACCGTTAAATTTTATACTTTGGAAAGCTTCTTTGGAAAACGGAATCCTGAAAAGATTTTTGATATTCTGCATCATATAGCATACGGAAAACTGTCCTTGTTCCGCTTCCAGAAATTCGGGCAGATAATTATGCCCAAACTCCAAGGGATTTCCGAACCGCGCATGGTTTAAAACCATGTAGAATAAAGCAATAAACGCTGCGGGAAGCAGAGAAAAAACAAGCGTCTTTATATTCTTGCCGCTTTTAATAAAATAATAAATAAAGAACGGGAAATAAACGGCGCAAAGCGGTCTGCAGCCAACGGCGAAGCTCCAGAAGAGAAAACAAAGAGATGTTTTTTCCGAAAGCATGAAATAAATTGAAGTAAGCAAAAACGCAAAGCACATTGTCTGCGCCATAAACCATACCCAGCCGAATGTCATAATTGACAAAAGGTTACTGCCGGCAATTAAAAAGAGCGTCCAAAAAACGGCGCGCTTGCCGTAAATATCAAAACGGTGCGCGATTTTCAAGGCGAAAAAAGCTGAGATTATAGAAAAGATTATGCTTATTATGCTGTCGGGCGTTTGTACTCCGGAAACCAAAACAAAGGGGAGTAACACAACGGTCGGAAACGGCGGAAAGCTTATATAGAATTTACCATCGTATTTTGCGATTTCAAGATGAGAATAGTCTTGCCCAAGATCAAGATGGCCCGAGAGCCAGCGCTCTGCCTGGAGCGAGTATGAATTATAATAATTGGCGAAAGGATTTGTGTTGTGCGTTAAACACAGAATCAAAGCGAAAAGGGTTGCAATAAAAAGAACGCATACGGAAAACTCGCATATAAAGCCGCATTTTAGGTTGTTTTTGCCTGTTTTCATCTGTTTCCCGCCCCTTTCAGAAGATATGATAACATAAAATTGTTAAAAAATAAATAATTTTAAAAAAAATACTATGCAATTACTTAAAAATGTTATATAATATACGATATGGATAATTTTTCTTATGGTATAAAATCGAAGAAAACTGAGCTTTTGGCACCTGCGGGTTCTTTTGAAGCATTGCGTGCCGCAGTATTAAACGGAGCCGACGCGGTGTATTTCGGAGCGTCGCGTTTCAGCGCACGCGCGGGCGCCGCGAACTTTACGGATGAAGAACTGCCGCGCGCGGCTGATTTTTGCCATCTGCGCGGAGCCAAGGCATATCTTGCAGTTAATACCGTTTATTTGGAACGCGAGTTTGATGATCTGTGCGGACTCATCCGCCTTGCCGCAAAAAGCGGTATTGACGGATGTATAGTTCAGGATCTCGGCGCGGCTAAATTGATCCGCGAAACCGCGCCCTCTATGCCCGTGCATGCCAGCACGCAGATGACGGTGCACTCCATCCATGGCGTGCGCGCGCTTCATAAAGAGGGTATAAAGCGCGTTGTATTATCCAGAGAGCTTAAGAAAAGCGAAATAGAATATATCTGTAAAAACACAGACGCCGAGACAGAGATTTTTGTGCACGGCGCTTTATGTATCTGCTATTCGGGCAAATGCCTTTTAAGCAGCGCGATAGGCGGCAGAAGCGGAAACAGAGGCAAATGCGCCCAGCCGTGCAGGCTTAAATATACCATGGACGGCAAAAGCGGCTACCTCTTAAGCCCGAAGGATTTATGCCTCGCGGGCGAAATCGAAACGCTCAAAAACATAGGCGTTTCGTCGCTGAAAATTGAAGGACGCATGAAATCTCCCGAATATGTAGCCGTTGTAGTAGGAACTTACAGAAAAATAATAGACAGCGGCAAAGTGACAAAAGAAGATATAGAAAGGCTTCGTGCAATATTTTGCCGCGGCGATGAGTTTTCGGACGATTATTTCAAAGAGAAAGACGAAAAACATCTTATAAACTGTTCAAGCTCAAATGACGATATATCTTTAAAAGCCGATGCTTCGCTTATAAAAACTGCCGCGAAAACTTTTGCGGAAGGTGCGGAGATAAGGCGCATACAGCTTGATTTTGACCTTTCCCGCGAAGATGGTAAAGCCGTACTGACGGTTACGGGCGCGGGACAAACCGCAAAAGAAATTGCTGAATTTGAAGACGCGCCGCCGCTTTCTTCCGAAAGGGCAAAGGCGCAGCTTTCAAAACTCGGCTCAACGCCTTTTTTGGCGGGCACTGTAAATGCGGCGGACGGTCTTGCGATAAGAGTATCAACGCTGAACGGCTTGCGCCGTGCGGCGATAGAAAAAATATCGGAGCTTATTTGCGAAAGCTTCAGACACAATATAACGGATTTCAAATATAAACGCAGAGAGACAATCGGAAAAGAAAAAACTCTGCTTGCCGTATCTGTTTGTACCGCAGAGCAGGCAAAGGCCGCTACAGATAAGTGTGACGCTTTGTGTATTCCCGCAAAGCACTTTGACTTGGCCGCAGAGCTTGCAGAGGAAAAAGATGTTTATCTGGCGATCCCTGTAATTATTGAAAAAGAATTCTCGGATGAGATAAGAAATATACTCGGAAAAGCCGTAAAAAGCAAAATCCGCGGCGCGGTTTGCGGAAGCATAGACGCCATGGCGCTTGCGTCGGAATTTGATATTCCCTTAATCGGCGGATACGGTTTAAATATAACAAACGGTCTTGCCGCTGACTTGTTTAATAAAATGGGTTTATCGGCGGCTGTCGCTTCTGCGGAGCTTTCGCTGTCCGATATAAAAAGCCTGGCGCACCAAACGGATTTACCCATAGGCTTTGTGTCGTACGGCAGACTGCGCCTTATGCAGACAAAGCACTGCTTTATGAAGCCTTCGCACTGCGGAGAATGCAAAGCGGAGCTTTGCGACAGAACAGGCACGGTTTTCCCCGTAAGGCGGGCATATCCCGGACACGGTAATATTATTTATAATTCACGTCCAATTTATCTTGCGGACAAACAAAAAGATGATTTGGGCGCCGCGTTTGAAGTGATGAGCTTTACTACGGAAACACCCCGTGAGTGCGAAAAAATAATAGAAATGTATAAAAAGTGCGAAGCGCCGCCGTTTGAATTTACAAGAGGCGGACAGAGCAGTAGGAATTGGTAAAAGGAGAGAGTTTTGTTGGAAGTCATATTGGCGTCCGCTTCACCGCGCAGGCGTGAAATTTTAAAAAACGCGGGTATAGATTTCCGCGTTGTGGCAGCGGATATAGATGAAAGTACGGAAAAGACAGCGCCGCATGAAGTGGTGCTTGATATATCAAAGCGAAAAGCCGAAGCGGTGGCAAAAAAAACGGACGGCATAGTAATAGCCGCCGATACTGTTGTCGCTTTGGACGGCGAAATTCTCGGAAAGCCCAAAGACGATGAGGACGCATTTCGCATGCTGAGGGCACTGTCCGGCAGGGAACACGAAGTTTACACGGGCGTTTGCGTTATCAGAGGCGACAGATGCGACAGCTTCTATGAAAAGACAAAGGTTTTTTTCAGAGATATGACGGACGACATTATAAAAGCCTATATAGAAACGGGCGAGCCTCGCGATAAGGCGGGCGCTTACGCAATTCAGGGCAAATGTGCCGCGTATATTACGCGCATTGAAGGCGACTACTTGAATGTTGTCGGTCTGCCTCTTTCGCGGCTTTGCCAATTACTTGAAGGGAACGGTTATTTACATGAATTTTTTTAAGAGTAAATTGTTTATCGTATTAGCTATCGTTACGGTAATTATAGTAGCGTTTATGATTTTATCTGCGGCGTTCGGTTTCGGAACAGGTCCCGTAAGCAACGGTCTTAATATTATTACAACTCCGGTGCAAAACGGGATTTACGGAATCGGAAAAGGAATCAGTTCTTTCTTTGAAGGAATAGGAAAATCCGGCCAGTATAAGGGACTTTACGATGAATCCCAAAAGAGAGTGACGGAGCTTGAAGCGGAAGTCCGTGAAATTGATACGCTGAAAAATGAGAACGACAGACTGCGTGCCCTTCTTGATTTTGAAGAGAGGGAAAAGGACAAAAAACTCGTTGCGGCACAGGTTGCGGCGTCGAGTCCCGACAATTGGTATGCCGAAATACAATTAAACAAGGGCACAAACAGCGGAATCAGAAAAGATAATGTTGTTTATACGGATAACGGTCTTGTGGGTTATGTTACGGAAGTTGGACCCACATGGTGCAAGGTTTTGACGGTTCTTGACATAAACGCGTCCGTAGGGTGCGTTGTTCCGAGAAGCGGTGATACCGCTGTGGCGGAAGGTGACGCTGAACTTGCGCAAAACAGTGAGTGCAGCATGAACTATATTTCAAAAGACGCAACCGTTATAGTGGGTGACAGCGTTGAAACATCGGGGCTCGGCAGCATTTATCCCGCAGGAATACTTATCGGCAAGATAAGCAGTATTACCCCTGAACTTCAGGGACTGTATAATAAAGCAACCATAAAAACTTCTGTGGATTTTAAAAGCCTCAGAGAAGTTGTTGTTATTGTCGGTTAGGGAATAAACAACTTGAAAGAAACATTCAAGTAAATTTTCCGCCGGAATATACTCCGCATTAAGAGCATCTTTGATTCTGTTTATGCCGAAGCGGAGCAGCTAAATGGAGATTTTTATGAAACATTTTATCAGAGCAGTTTTGGTGCTTGTGTTTTTAATACTTCAAAGCACGTTTTGTCAATTTATAAAAATATGGGATATTATGCCGAATTTGGTGCTTGCATATATAATCTCGCTTGCTCTTACGTCTGACGATATTATGTATGCAGGCGGTTTTGGTTTTGCCGCGGGGCTTTTGTGGGATATTACATGGGGCCGTGTTTTCGGCGTAAGAACTCTCCTTTTTATGTATATAGCAATTCTCGCATACAGGGCGGGAGAGTACGTGTACAGGAAGAATATTTCGGTATGTGTAATTTTCACGCTTGTGGGCGCTGTAATAACGGAGAGTATATTCTTTGCCGCAAATTTCATTTTAACGCACAATGCGTCTTTTTGGCAGTCGTTTTTCAGAACGATTGTACCTTCGGCGGCATATACGGCTGCTTTTCAGCTTGTTATTTATAATCTTTGCTTGAAAATCAGCAAAATGGGGAAAGAAAGGAGCAGTAGTGTATGAGATACAGAATTTTGTATTTTATCGTCGCGCTTTGTTGCTTTGTATCTTTCTCGCGGCTCGTTGATTTGCAGCTTGTGCATGGCAAAGAGTATCAGAAACTCAGTCATGAACGCGTAATAAATACAACCGCAGTTGCCGCCCCGCGCGGTGAGATTCTTGACAGAAACGGCAAGCCTCTTGTTAAAAACAAAACGGGTTTTTCACTTGAGATTCATTATATCAAGGGGAGAAAAGAACCTGAATTAAACGCACTTATCTGTTCGCTTTGTTCGCTTCTTGAAGAAAACGGCAAACAGGTTGTTTTCAGTTTCCCGGTTTCTGAGGAAAACCACTTTACTCTTTCGGATGATGATGTGGTAACATGGAAAAAGGATAAAAACTTTTCCGAAATAGCAACTGTTGATGAAGTGCTTGACTTCTATTCGGAGCAGTACGATGTTGACGCGTCTTATACTCCACATCAGAAAAGAGATATCATAGGCGTGAGATATGAGATGGATAGGACGGGGTTTTCCGCGAATACTCCGTATGTTTTGGCAGAGGATATAGGAGAAGTTCTGCTTGCAAAGATTAAAGAAAAAAACAGTCAGTATCCCGGTGTTGTAATATCCGCCGCCCCGGTAAGACAGTATGTCGAGGGAAGTATGGCGGCGCATATTCTCGGCAGAACGGGCAGAATATATAAAGAAGAATATGAGCAGCTTAAAGACCAGAACTATTCCATGAACGACATGATAGGCAAAGAGGGAATAGAAAAATGCTTTGAGCAGTATTTGAAAGGTACTGACGGTATAAACGGCGTTGAACAGAGCCTTGACGGAAAACGCGTAAAGCTTATAGAAAGCGTTATACCTAAACCGGGCAATAACGTTATTCTAACACTTGACACCAATCTGCAGAGAACTGCGGAGCAGGCTCTCGGCGATACAATATCATACATTAAGAACAAAAGCGGCGACGGACCGGGACATGACGCGGAAAGCGGCGCGCTTGCTGCAATTGATGTAAATACAGGTGAAATACTGGCGCTTGCGTCATATCCTTCATATGATCCCGCTTATTTCAATGAAAACTATGAAGTTTTAAGCCACGATAAGAGATTACCTATGTTTAACCGCGCCATAGGCGGCGCTTACGAGCCCGGTTCAACATTTAAGATGCTTACGGCTGTTGCCGCTTTGGAAGAAGGGGTTATAACACCGCACGACTTTATCGAGGATAAAGGTATTTATGAGTATTATGATGACTATCAGCCTAAATGTTGGATATACAGCAGTAAACATGTAACGCACGGATATCAGAACGTTTCCGAGGCTATAGAAAACTCTTGTAACTATTTCTTTTATGATATAGGCAGAAGAACGGGCATTGAAAACATAGATAAATACGCCCGCCTTGCGGGACTCGGCGAACCTACTGGCGTTGAGCTTGTGAGTGAGGAAAACACGGGCAGACTCGCGTCTCCCGAAGCCAGAGAGAAAAACGGCGAGGTCTGGAATCCCGGTGATACGCTCCAGACTGCCATAGGTCAGTCTGATAATATGTTTACGCCGCTGCAGATGGCAAACTACCTCGCAACAATAGTAAACGGCGGCACAAGATATAAAGCTCATCTTGTTAAAAACGTGCGTTCCCCGGAAAACGGAAAGCTTCTCTATGAGGCTAAGCCCGAGGTTCTAGGTCAGATAGAAATGAAGCCAGAAAACTACAAAGCGGTTATGGAAGGCATGAAAAACGTGGTAGAGCTCGGTACCGCGAGCAGTGTTTTTGACGGTTTTGATATTTCAGCCGGAGGCAAAACGGGTACTGCCGAAGTATCCGGGGGCTCCGATAACGCGATATTTGTAGGCTTTGCTCCGTTTGACCATCCTACGATAGCGGTGTGTGTTGTAATAGAACACGGCGCTCACGGCGCAGATGCCGGATATGCCGTAAGATCAGTTCTGGAAGAGTATTTTAAATCAAAAGAAACTCCCAGATTGGCAGAAAAAAGTAATATTTTTACAAGATAAAAAGGCGCTTTAAATGGAAACTGTATATTATTTATGGTTAAACCTTAAAGAAAAAATATCAAAAAGCACAAAGTTTGAACTTTTGGAGCATTTCGGGAGCGCGGAGAAGCTTTTTAAAGCTGACAAAGATGCCTATAATGAGTGCCGCATTCTGTCCGGCGGAGATATAGAAGCGCTTTGCGATAAGAGCTTAAAAGAAGCGGAAAAGGAACTCAAAAAGGCACAAAGCATGGGCGTTTCGTTGGTTACTGCGGACAGCCCCGAATATCCAAAAGAGCTTTTAAACATGCCCGACCCTCCCGTGCTTTTGTATGCTGTTGGAGACACATCGCTGCTTAATGAAAAGCTTCCGTTTTGTATTGTCGGCACACGGCATGCGTCGGGATACGGTCTGTCGGCAGCAATGCAAATCGCAGGTCAGATTGCCGAGTGCGGAATGACGGTAATAAGCGGCTGTGCGCTCGGGATTGACAGCGCCGCGCATAAGGGGGCTCTCCTCCCGCACGGTAAAACGATAGGCGTTGCGGGCTGCGGCATAAATGTTGATTACCCTTCGGGAAATGAAGCTTTAAGGCGCGAAATGAGGGAAAAGGGACTTATTATAAGCGAGTTTCCTCTTGATACGCCGCCGTACGGCCACAATTTTCCCATAAGAAACAGGCTTCTCGCCGGACTTTCACTCGGAGTTGCCGTAATTGAGGCGGGGCAGAGAAGCGGCGCACTAAACACCGCGCATCATGCTTGGGAACAGAATAAAGATGTTTTTGCACTGCCGGGAAATATAACAAATAAGCAAAGCGGCGGAACAAATTCGCTTATCGCGGACGGCGCTTCGGTACTACTCGGCGGCGATACAATAATCGGAGAGTACATAATGCGTTATCCCAAGCTTTTTGAAATTGATGAGGTTATAAAAGACAAAAACGAGCCGGTTTTGGAAGATACGCGCAAAGTCGCGGGCATTTTTGAAACGGACGCTGCGGATAATGAAAGCAAAGCTTTGAAAATTCTTGCGGAAGCCGATGCGCATATAGACGATATTTCAAGAGAAATAGGCATATCTGCGGCGGAAGCAAATGTTTTGATGACAATGCTGCAGATTAAGGGCAAAGTTTTGGAAAAGCCGGGAAGGATTTATACGCTTAAATAATAAAAACATATAAGAAAGGTCATGATAAAAATGAAAAAGTTATTACTCGTTTTGGTTGCACTTATGATGGTGGTTTCAGGCTGCGGCAAAAAGGGGCAGGCGCCTCAAGAGACACAGCAGGAGCAGGGAACTCAGCAGGAAAACGGTGAAAATCCCGCCGTGCAGGAAAATGGCGGCGCGCAGGAAACACATGAAGCGGCAACAGCTATAACCGAGAATGTTGAACCCGTTATCGATGAACCCATAATTACGGAAGACGTACAGGAAGGCGATTACACATCGCAGTTTATAGCAAAGTTTTTAGACAGCGGCGCTTACTATCTTAAAGTAAACGTTTCGGAAAACGGAAAAGTCGGAGAATATGAGATAGCCGTAAACGGTGATAAATCCGCGATAAAAGACGGTCAAGGCGTTAAAATAGTTGACGCAGGCACACTCTATTTTGTATTAAACGATTCAAATTTTGTTATAAAACAGGAAATGGCAGACAAGCTTTTTGAAAACTCAACAAACTTCATATTTGAGAGACAGCTTTCGGGCGATAAGGAAAAGCTTGTTTCTTCCGGAAAAGAAGAGATAAACGGTCAGGAATTCTTCTGTGAAGAATTCAAAAATGAAGATGTTACGGTTAAATACTACTATGACGATAAAACGATCCGTTATGTAAAGACGATAGACGCATTGGGAAATGAAAAGCTTACGCAGGTTCTTGAACTTACGCATAATGTTCCCGAAAGCCTTTTCGTAATCCCCGAAGACTATATCGTTCAGGATTTGTCCGAAATCCAGGAAGCGCAATAATACGGCGCAACGTGTTGGCAAAACGGAGATTTATGTAAGTTTGCGGAAAACAGGAGTGAACCTTTTTTGAATATACCAAATATTCTGACACTTATTAGAATAGCATTAATACCGGTTACAGCATATTATTTTCACACAGGGCAAACCGTTTTGGCCTCGGCTGTATTCATAACGGCATGCCTTACCGATATTCTTGACGGTTATATAGCAAGGCGTTTTAATATGATAACAAACGTAGGTAAGCTGCTTGATCCACTTGCCGATAAGGGAATTCAGATAACGCTTTTAATATCGCTTGCCATGACGTCTCTTGTGCCGTGGACTGTGATAATAATCATAGTGTGTAAAGAGCTAATACAATGCGTATGCGGATATATTATGTACCGCAGCGGCATTGTAGTAAACTCAAAGGCAGAGGGAAAGATATCAACTGTCGTAACATCATTGTGCGTAGTCACAATAATGCTTTTCGGCAGGGGCTTGGGGAAAATACCGCTTTTGGTTTTCCAGTGGCTTCCGGTTGTATTTGCAATTCCTGCTTTTTTGAGTTACTCCGTTATGTTTTATAATTATATGATAAAGAAAAAAGCGCAAGCTGAATAAAACGGCGAAGGCGCACGAGGTGGGAAAAACAAGAACTTATGTAAAAAACAGGAAAATCTTTTGTTAATTGTGCAATAAATTCACATTCTTGTTTTGGTTAAAAAATAGAAAGAAATTCACGGATTTGTTAAATGCAAACACCTAAATATAAAAAGTTTGTGAAATTTTAACATTGATTATTCGGGAAAAGTGTGTTATTATAAAGACACAATAACCAATACATAAAACTTTTTTCATTTTCCCTCCTTTTGCAGGCCGTGTCATCAGCGGTCTGCTAAATTTGTTTTTAGGGAAATTTTTTTATTTTTTTTAGAATTGCAGGAAGTATTATGTCACTTAAAGTACCAAAAAAAATAGCCGCTTTGCATGATATTGCGGGTTTCGGCAGAAGTTCTCTGACGGTTGTAATACCTGTTATGAGCGCCATGGGGCATCAGACATGTCCCGTGCCCACGGCGGTACTTTCAACAATAACAGGCTTTTATGAGGACTACGCTATGCTTGATCTTTCGGAGCTTATGCCCGAATACTTAAAGCATTGGGAAAAAGAAAACTTGAAATTTGACTGTATTTATTCCGGATTTCTCGGCAGTGCGTCGCAGGCGGAGATAACATCGGAGTTTATAGACAGGCTCAAAACGCCTTTAAACGTTGTAGACCCCGTTTTTGCCGATGACGGAAAGCTCTATGCCTGCTTTGACCTAAGCATAGTTTCTGCTATGAAAAAGCTTTCTGAAAAGGCGGATATAATAACGCCGAATGCTACCGAAGTTTATATGATGCTCGGCGAGAGCGCGCCGCCGGAAGACGAAAAGGAAGCGGTTAAAAAAGCCAAAAGCCTTTCAAAGATCGGCCCGTCATATATAATTATAACAAGCGTTCCCGACGGAGAAGGAAACATCTGCGTTGTGGTTTACGATAAAATTAAAGATACGGCTTATAAAATATCAAATCCGTATATTCACCATGCGCACTATCCCGGCACGGGCGACCTTTTCACAAGCGTTTTAACAGGGCACATGCTAAACGGTCACTCAGTTGCCGAAAGCGCTTCAAAGGCTGCCGATTTTGTTTTCATGTCCGTTAAAACGGCATGTACAAACGGCGTTCCCGTACGCGAAGGCATTCCGCTTGAGCTTATGCTGCCGCGGCTTCTGGAAGACCACGGTCTTAAAATTACGGAAATTTAATATAATTATTCGAAAGGATACGTTTTTTGCGTATCCTTTTGTAATTTTAAACAGTCTATTAAATTTCACGTAAAGTATTGTTTTTTGATAGAAAAAATGTTATAATTATTTAATATAATGGAGTAAAAGGCGGTATATAGAAAAATGGGTATTTTTGAAAAGGTCTTCGGAGACTACAGCGGAAGAGAAATCAAAAGAATAAAACCCACGGTTGAAAAGGTTTTATCTTATGAAGATGAATACAAAAAGCTTACGGACAGTGAGCTTCGCGCAAAAACAGATGAGTTTAAAGAAAGAATTCAGAGAGGGGAAACGCTTGACGATATTCTGCCCGAAGCATTTGCGACGGTAAGAGAAGCTTCTGACCGCGTTCTGGGAATGAGACACTTTCCCGTGCAGATTATAGGCGGCATCGTGCTTCATCAAGGCAGAATAGCCGAAATGAAAACAGGTGAAGGTAAAACGCTTGTTGCAACGCTTCCCGCATATTTAAATGCTTTAACCGGTGAAGGCGTGCACATCGTAACCGTAAACGATTACCTTGCCCGCCGTGACAGCGAGTGGATGGGTAAAGTATATAGGTTTTTAGGTCTCACGGTAGGCCTTATCGTAAACGGCCTTAAAAACGAAGACAGACAAAAGGCATACGCTGCCGATATAACTTACGGCACGAATAACGAGATGGGCTTTGACTATCTGCGTGACAATATGGTTATATATAAAGAACAGATGGTTCAGCGAGGTCACGCGTTTGCTATCGTCGATGAGGTTGACTCGATTTTAATCGATGAAGCGAGAACTCCTCTTATCATAAGCGGTATGGGTACAAAATCCACAACGCTTTATGAAACTGTAAACGCTTTTGTGCGCGGCCTTAAGAGCATGAAAATAGTTGAGCTTGACACAAAAGAGCTTCATGACGATGTTGACGCCGATTATATCGTTGACGAAAAGGCAAAAAGCGTAACGCTTACTGCGCGCGGAACAAAGAAAGCGGAGCAGGCGTTTGGCATAGAAAACCTCGCGGATCCCGAGAATATGACGCTTTCGCACCATATTAATCAGGCGATTCGCGCGTGGGGTGTTATGACAAGAGATATTGACTATGTTGTAAAAGACGGTCAGGTTCTTATTGTTGACGAGTTTACGGGACGTATAATGATAGGCAGACGCTACAGCGACGGTCTGCATCAGGCAATAGAAGCTAAAGAAGGCGTTAAGGTTGAAAGAGAGAACAAAACTCTCGCAACCATTACGTTCCAGAACTATTTCAGACTTTATAAAAAGCTTTCCGGTATGACTGGTACTGCCAAAACCGAGGAGAGCGAATTTCAGACTATATACAGTCTTGACGTTGTAGAAATTCCTACAAACAAGCCGCTTGCCAGAGAAGATATGCCGGACAGGGTTTATAAAACGGAAGATGCTAAATTCAGAGCCGTTGTTTCCGAAATCGCAGAAAGACATGCGACCGGACAGCCTGTCCTGGTCGGTACAATAAGTATTGAAAAATCAGAGATTTTAAGCGCCATGCTTAAGAAAAGCGGTATAAAGCATAACGTTTTAAACGCGAAGCACCACGATAAGGAAGCTATGATAGTAGCGCAGGCAGGTCAGAAGGACGCCGTAACAATAGCTACAAACATGGCGGGCCGTGGTACCGATATTGTGCTCGGCGGTAACGCCGAGTATATGGCAAAAAGCGAGATGGAACGCGAAGGTTTTGACGATGCTATGATAGCCGAGGCTACGGGCTTCGCGGAGACAGACAACGAAGAAATTATCGCGGCGCGTAAAAGATATACGGAGCTTTTTGATAAGCATAAAGACGCCGTTTCAAAAGAACACGATGAGGTTGTATCTCTCGGCGGTCTTTGCATCATAGGTACGGAGCGTCACGAATCAAGGCGTATAGACAACCAGCTCCGCGGCCGTGCGGGACGTCAGGGCGACCCCGGCAGAAGCGTATTTTATATTTCGCTTCAGGACGATTTGATGCGTCTCTTCGGCTCGGAAAGACTTGAAGGTGTTGTAAATACTTTGGGTCTCGGCGATGACGATGTAATAGAGCACAGAATGCTCAGCCGCGCAATTGAAAACGCGCAGAAGAAGGTTGAGGGCAACAACTTCCAGTCAAGAAAATACGTTCTGCAGTATGACGATGTAATGAACAAGCAGCGTGAGATTATTTACGGTCAGAGAAGACAAGTACTCGACGGCGAAGATATTAAAGATGTTATTGTTAAAATGGCCAATACAATTGTTGAAGAGGCCGTTGCAAAATATACCGCCGGAAGCGACTATGCGGAAGAATGGAACAGATTAGGGCTTCTTGAGTATTTCAACAACGAATTCGCTATGGATCCGCCGCTTGAGATAAGCGAAAAAGAGTTTAACGGCTATAACCGTGAAGAACTTACGGAAAAACTGACGGGTTTGGCCCTTCAGCAATATGAAAATAAAGAAAAAGAGCTTACAAGCCCTGTTATGCGTGACGTTGAGCGAGTTATACTCCTTCGCGCGGTTGACAGCCGTTGGATGGACCATATCGATGAGATGGATCAGCTTAAACACGGTATTGGTCTTCAGGCATACGGACAGCACGATCCCGTAATAGAATATCAGTACGCGGGCTTTGATATGTTTGATGAGATGATAGCTTCTATCCGCGAAGATACGGTTAAGTATATTTTACGTGCAAACGTTGAGAAGAAAATTGAGAGGGAACAGGTTGCAAAGCCTATTGCAGCAACGCACGGCGACGGCAGCGAAACCCGTAAACCCGTTCGCAAAACTGCGGCGGAAAAGGTCGGCAGAAACGACCCCTGTCCCTGCGGCAGCGGAAAGAAATATAAAAAATGCTGCGGGCAAAACGAATAAGTAAAGGATTGATTTTGTGCTTGAATTTGAGCAGTATAAGCTGGAACTCGGCGGTATGGAAAAAGATTTCACCGAGCTGTATGAGGCTCTCGGAATAGAGAAAGAGAAAGCAAAACTTAAAGAGCTTGAAGATTTAAGCGCCGAGCCTGATTTTTATAATGACATGCAGGCGTCGCAGAAAACGCTCCGTGAAATCAAGCAGACAAAAGCGGCAATTACCGCCTATGAAGAACTGTATGAAAAATGGGAAGACACAAAAACGCTTACGGAGCTTGCGCTTGACGAAGACGATGAGTCGGTTTTGGACGAGGTTTCAAAAAATATTGAAGATCTCAAAAGCGGGCTTGAGAGCACAAGGCTTTCGGCGCTTTTATCGGGTCCGTACGACAAAAACAATACGATTATAACGGTTCACGCCGGCGCAGGAGGCACCGAAGCGCAGGACTGGGCTTCAATGCTTTTGCGCATGTATCAAAGATATGCCGAGCGTCACGGCTACAACGTAACAACAATGGATTATTTAGACGGCGATGAGGCGGGCATAAAAAGCGCTACGATTCTTATTGAAGGCAGAAACGCATACGGTTATTTAAAATGCGAGAAAGGCGTTCACCGCCTTGTCAGAATTTCGCCGTTTGACTCGTCAAGCAGACGTCATACGTCTTTTGCTTCAATAGAGGTTATGCCCGATATGGATGAGGATATAGATGTAACGATAAACCCGGATGATTTAAAGGTTGATACGTTCCGTTCCAGCGGCGCGGGCGGTCAGCACGTTAATAAAACATCGTCCGCGATAAGAATTACGCATATTCCGACGGGCATAGTAGTTGCCTGCCAGAACGAGCGTTCACAGCACCAGAACAGGGATTACGCCATGAAGATGCTGAAAGCGAAGCTTCTTGAGATTGCGGAGCGCGAGCATAAAGAAAAGATAGAAGATATAAAAGGCGAGCAGAAAGAGATAGGATGGGGCAGCCAGATAAGGTCATATGTTTTCCATCCGTACAGCATGGTAAAAGACCACAGAACATCGTACGAAACGGGCAACACAACAGCTGTTATGGACGGCGATCTGGACGGCTTTATAAACGCTTATCTTAAAGCGGCAAATTTGGGCGAATTAAATTTAAAATAATAATTTTTACAGCCGCAAAGCGCGGCGGAAAAGGAGACAAAAAATGAAAAAGGTTTTAGCAATTTTAATGGTAATGATGCTTTTGATGTCGGTAACAGCATATGCAGATGCAACGCCGAGCGACTGGGCAAAAGACGAAATAATAGAGCAGCTTCCGCAGCTTTTTGAATCTGTTGTGGGCAGTATTGACTATCAGGGCGCGCTTTCGCGTTCAGAGTGCTGTATGCTTATTTTCCAGGTTTATTCAAAACTCGGCGGAAACATAGAACCCGGTGATGTTACACAGAAGTTTTCCGATGTAGGCGCTGAGATGAGCGATATGTTTATTCCTTTTATGAATAAAGCAAACATAGTATTCGGTATTTCAGATACCGAGTTTGCGCCGCGCGCTCACGTTAAAAGACAGGAATTCTGCGCAATGCTTTGCCGCACACTCCAGCAGTTTGACAGCGACGTAACTGCCGACATGCAGGAAGCGGGCAGTGCCGTTGCAGCTTTTGCAGATGCCGGAAACGTTTCCGATTGGGCAACTTTAAACGTTGGATACTGCTTAAATCACGGTTATATTAAAGGCGTAAGCGATACTGAAATAGACCCGCTTGGCGATGTAACGGTTGAGCAGGCAATGGTTATTTGCAGCAGAATAGTAAACGAAAAGCTCGGGAGGTAAATTATGTATTACTTAGCTGTTGATATCGGCGCTTCAAGCGGCAGACATATACTTGGTGAGATAAAAGACGGCAAGCTCCAAATAGAAGAAATATACCGTTTCTCAAACGGTGCCGTTAAACGAAACGGTCATATCTGCTGGGAACTTGACAGACTCTTTGCAGAGATTATAAACGGTATGAAAAAATGTGCGGAAATCGGCAAGATTCCGCAAAGCATGGGTATTGACTGCTTCGGCGTTGACTTTGTTTTGCTTGACAAAGACGATAATATTCTGGGCGATACGGTAGCGTACAGAGATACGAGAACAGAAGCCGTAAAAGACGCTGTAAACGAAGCATACCCGAACTTCTATGAGACAACGGGTATTGCGGAGCAGCTTTTTAATTCCGTATATCAGCTTGCCGCTTTAAAAAAAGAGCATCCGGAATATATAGATGAAGCAAAGCGCTTTTTGATGCTTACGGAGTATTTTAATTTCAGACTTACGGGCAACAAGGTAAATGAATACACAAACAGCACAACAACAATGCTTTTGAATGCCGAAACGGAAGACTTTGACGATAATATTTTAAAAGCCATCGGCGTTCCGAAAGAGATTTTCTCAAAGCCCGAAAAGCCGGGAACCGTGGTAGGCACACTCTGTGAAGAGATTAAAAAGGAAGTTGGATTTGACTGTAAAGTTATCCTTCCCGCAACGCATGATACAGGTTCTGCCGTTTTCGCCGTTCCCACAAACGATAAGTGCATCTTTTTAAGCTCCGGTACATGGAGTCTTATGGGCACGGTGCTTGATAAGCCTATCTGCACGAAAGAAGCGAAAGATAAGGGCTTTACAAACGAGGGCGGCGTTGTAGGCATAAGATTTTTAAAAAACATTATGGGTCTTTGGATCATCCAGTCTGTAAGACACGAGCTTGGCGATAAATACAGCTTCGCAGAACTTTGCGAAATGGCTGAAAAATCCGCATACCCCGATATAATAAACGTAAACGACAACGTTTTCTTCTCACCCGAGAGCATGATAGACGCTATTAATGAGCACTTAAAGCAAAACTGCGCGCCGAAGCCCGAAACGGTTGGCGATATGCTCAAAGCCGTTTACGGCGGTCTCGCGAAAAGCTACGGCGAAACAGTTTCGGAGATTGAAGACATAACAGGCGAAAAGTTTGACGCAGTTTATATCATAGGCGGCGGCAGCCGTGACGGATACTTGAATAAGCTTACTGCGGAGAAAACAGGTAAAACTGTTTATGCCGGACCTACAGAGGCAACCGCAATAGGCAACCTGCTTGTTCAGGCAAAGGCGGCAAACGAGATATCAACGGAAGAAATACCCGGTCTCGTTTCGCGCTCGTTTGACGTTAAAAAAGTTTGATTATATAGTTTCTTGGGGGTTTTGATATGAAATCAACAACCTTGAAAAGAATAAAAGAGGTAGCCGCGGTGTTAATCACCGCGGTTATATTAACATCGGGATTTTCTGCCGGCGGTATATCCGCAGATGCTGAAAAAACTAAAGTAATAGTAAATGTCACGGAGCAAAACGGCGTATCGCTTTGCAAAACGGCTGAAAACAGCGGCGTTGAGGTTTGTGACGTTTATGAAAACCTTTCAAGCTTTTCTGCGCTAGCATCGCCCGTTGAAATTGAAAAGCTTAAAAGCATTTTCGGAGACGGAAACGTCATTGTTTCAGAGAGGTTTACTCTGCCCGAAGAGCCTATAATAACTGATGCGGAAAGCGCAGAGCTTATGTCATACGAAAACGGTTATGACGGTGAGGGCACCGTTATAGCCGTAATTGACAGCTGCTTCTTGGCTGAACATGAGTATTTTGATACGGATTTATCTTCTCCGAAGCTGTCAAGAGCTGATATTGAAACGCTGATAGCGGAAGGAAAAGTTCAGCCCGGCAGATATGTAAGCGAGAAGATACCGTTTGCATACGACTATTACGGAAACGATACCGATGTAAACGGTAAGGGCGCACACGGAACGCACGTTGCAGGTATAGCAGGCGGTAAAGTTGAAAAGACACGGCGCGGCACGGCACCGGGCGCACAGCTTCTTTTAATGAAAGTATATAATGATGAGACGGGCGGCGCGGAAACAGCGGATATTATAAAAGCCATAAACGATGCCATAACGCTCGGCGCAGATGTTATAAACTTAAGCCTCGGCTCGCCTTGCGGAAATTCTCTTGATAACGAAACCCAGGCTTACGAGTATTATTTCGCACAACTGAAAAAATACGGAATAGACATTTGCTGTTCTGCGGGAAACAATGCAATAATCGGCAAAAATCTATACGGGCAAAGGTATCCGACAACCGATGTGGTTGATTACGGTACAATATCGTCGCCCGCGAGCGCTGACAGCGCAATAGCAGTTTCTGCATTGACGCGAGTTGGCGGCGGCTATGAAGTGGCAGATTATTCTTCATGGGGCGTTTTGCCGGGCCTTAAACTGAAGCCTGATTTCTGCGCCGTGGGAACAATGGTAAATTCCTCGACAAATACGTCAAAAACTTCGTACGGCAGCGGCAGCGGAACTTCTATGGCGGCGCCTGCAGGAACGGGTACTGTAGCTGTGGTTAAATCATACATAAAAAACAAGTATCCCGATTTGTCCGACGCTGACGCAGGAATACTTGCAAAGTTTTTTACGGCAAACACCGCGGAAATACTTTTGGATACGGACGGGATACCCGTGTCGCCGCGTGCACAGGGCGCGGGCAGAATAGATTCGGCGGCTGCAGTGAACACGCCCGTCGCGCTTTACACGGACGATTTTGACACAAAAATAAACCTCTATGATAATCTCGGAGATTCGGTAACATTTTCCTTTACAGCCGAAAATTTGTCAAAAGAAAGTGTTACGTACAACATAAAAGGCGTTGCCGTTACCGATAACTATAATGTCATAAACGGAAAAACGTATGTAAACGGCAGATCAAGGCTTTTGCAGGGCGCGGAGGTTTCGTTTGACTGCGGAAACAGCGTAACGCTTGAGCCTGAAGAGATAAAAACAATTACCGCAACTTTGACGTTTGACGCGTCTGAAACGGAAAGGATTTTTGAGGTTTTTACAAACGGCTTTTTTGTGGAAGGCTTTGTCTCGCTTTATAATGATACAAACCCCGAAATATCAATTCCTTTTTTGGGTTTTAAAGGAAGCTGGGCAGTTCAATGTGCATTTGATAAAAACGGCCTTTTGGGAGAATATAATGTTATATATAACAATGCGGAAATTCCCGTATATAAAATAGACGGCGAAGAGCCTTTTGTTGCGGTTCCCGAAGGCGGCAAAAAAATGAGAATAGAAAATATGCCCGTGTTGAGAAACTTTTATCAGACCATAACGGTTATGGAAAACTTAAACGGCAAAGAAGTGGGCAGTGAGTATTATCTGTCAAATGCCGCAAAAAAGAGCTATTGGGACGCGGGTCTAACGAAGCTCTCTGCCGTTACGACAAATGAGATACCGCTTAGGAAAAAATTTCTTTCGGCTTTGGGCGAGGGTGAGTATTACTACGCCTTATATACCCGCGGCGAATATAAGGAAAGTCTGGCTGAAATGGGACCGTTTAAGCTCAAAACGGTAATAGACAAAACCGCGCCGGGTGCGCCGCGCGTTTCCGCTTTAAAAGTTTCAGGCGGATGCATTAAATATGAGATTTCGGCGTCTGATAATTTCGGCATAAAATCAGCAGGGACAAATACAGAGGAGCAATTTGACGTTATGCAGGTAACGCACGGGGAAGACGCGCGTTTTGATGTGGCGTCTTGCGACAGCGTAACCGTGTATGACTTTGCCGGAAACCAAAAAACGGCGGCTGTCACAAATCTGGAGCAGTGCTTTATATGCGAATTTGACGGAGACGGAAAGCTTAAATGGATAACTGCCGCGAAGGTGCCTATAGTAAACGGCGCGCCGTCATACGAACTTGAAGAAAACACAAAAATTTTCATATGGGACAGTAATATGCACCCCAAATATTAAAGAGCCTCACTGGCTCTTTTTTTTAGCCATTGTTTGTCATTCTCTTTTTTTGTTAATGTAAAGAGGGAAGGAAAAAGGAGATGATTTTTTATGTCGGAAATTTCGGCAGCAAACGGCGAAAAGTATGAAATCAGCGGCACGGAAATAAAAGGTGTAAACGGCAAAACGTACAGGATAACGGGTTTTGACCCGGACAGTCTTGCCACAAAGGATTATGTCGACGGTGAAATAAGCGCTTTAACATCGGATGATATTCCTTATGACAATTCCGAAAGCTCGCTTGAAGCCACGAATTTACAGGACGCGATAGATGAGATGGCAGCGCTTTTGCCCGGCAAGATTGAAACGTGGAGACAGATTCAGGATGTTGTGCGCCGCGGGCTGGCTTCATCGTATTATAACGTAGGAGACAGCTTTGAGGTGAATAAGGGGCAAAGTACTTTAATATTTGACGTTGCGGGTTTTGACCAGGACGTGCCTATCACAAGCGCGGCGGCAGCAGGCAGCGGCAGCAGCATAACGGGAGTTTCGGTAAACTTTTCCACGTTTTTAAAGAAGACGGGTTTTGCAGGTGACTTTATCTTTTTCTTCAGCGGCGGCAGATGGAGAAACCAACTCGGCGAAGCGGTAAACCTTTCCGCGTACGGCATAAGCGTTACGGGCACGGAGGCGGAGGGAGACAGCTTTGAAGTTTCAATTCCACACACCATGACGCTTAAACTACACAGCACAGAGCTTACCGGCGATTTGGTGTTTGACGCGCCCGAGGCCACATGGTATATAAACACTACTGATTTTCCGAACGGTCTCGCGGCAGGAACGTATAATTTCACAATTCCTTCGGGATATTCCGACAGGGGCGGCAAAACATATCAGTTCACGCTTTCAAATGCCGTGCCCGTTGGCGGTTCGGTGCGCTATGTTTGGGACAGCAATAAGATAGTAACTTACGATACTGTCGGCAAAGCGTCAAAAGACCAGGAAGCACTTTGCACGGAAGGCGGGGGCGGCACGGCTATGCCCGCTGTTTCGGAAGAGAGAATAAAGAGGACGCGTTACGGCTCCTGCAAATGGTCGGAGTCGGCAATAAGACAGTGGCTTAATGCAAACACGGCAAATTGGTGGAATCCGCAAAACGATTTTGACAGACCGGCAAACACGGGCAAGGCGGGCTTTCTGGAAGGCATAGAACCCGCTTTTGCCGGGATTATTAAACCCGTGTACAAAACAACTAAGGTTGGCAACGACGCCGTTCAGAGAATAGAAAAGATATTTCTTCTTTCGAAGTCCGAACTGTTCGGCACAGCGGATACTACGGAGGGCGATGCATACAGTTATTACGGCGCAGGTGCGTCGGATTTGCCGGCGCCGGGTGTGGGCGCAGACTCAAACAGAGTGGCTTATTCCGGCAGCACCGCAAAACAGCAATGGACGCGAAGCGCAAATGACGGCTCGGCAATTTCGGCAAACTTTGTTATGACAGGCGGCGAGATACAAGCCACATACGCAAGCTGGAGCTTGGCGGCTGTACCCGCGTGCGTTATATATTAAAACGCAAAAAACGGAGCGGAAATTTCCGCTCCGTTTTGTATTCCGGTTTAGATGGGAGTTACTTCTTCGCCTATCTGATAGCTTGTAACTTTTATATTGTTTTTGCTTACGTAGTCGCTTATTATATCGTGCTCAACCTGCTTTTTGTATTCCTCGGCGTATATAAACTTGTTATATAAATCTTCGTCGCCTTCGCAAATCTCTTTGAGAGTCGGCTCGAAATGAGCTCCGTCTTCCGCAGTTTTGTAATCAACTACCGAGTAGCTGTCGCCGTCTTCTTTTAGAATAATAACGCCGCAGCTTGTGCCTCCGCTTTCGTGTACGAGATTATCGCCGTCAATCTTAAATCCGTCTATAATGAAGTCCGCCCATATTTTGATGTTTTCCTTGTCTGTATCATCCATAAACCGGACAACGGGCACAGGGATTTTTATATCTGTTTCGGCGTAGTTTTTGCCTTCTTCTTTAAGTATGTAGTCGGCTACAACGTCCAAATACGGCTCCCATGCTACATAGTCCGGCGTTCTGCCTTCTGTCGGCGCTTCGGTGCTTTGCGCTTCGGGCTCTGTCTGAGCGGGTTCACTTGTAGTTGTATCACCCGTTTTTGTGCCGCACGCAGAAAACGCAAAAAGTAAACCTAAACAAAGTGCAATAATTAAAAGTTTTTTAAGCATAGTTTTAATCTCCTTTTTATATTGTTTTGTAATTCCGCTTTTCATTATAACACACTTTTTGAAAAAAACAAGGGGATTAATCTCGGAACGTAAAGTAAATAAATAAACGGCAGGAATTGTCCTGCCGTTTGTTTTTGGTGGAGATGAAACGCACTTTGAGGGTTTCACTAAACCATTTTAAAGACCTTCTCCTTCTATTTGCGCAAAAGTTTTTTTGTCCTCTGTTTTCCATTCAGTCCGTCCGTTTGCATTTCTTCCCATTACTACAGCAGCTGCTAATGACGGACTTGTAAATATGTAGTCGTTAACAAATTCAAAGTCTGAATTTATCACTTTCTTTTCCATCAGTTTTTCTCTAAATTTCACTATGCTTCCCGATATACTGTTAGTAACACTTGAAGCGATTTTTGAACCTTTAAATACAACAAAACCATCAGCAACTGCAGAACCGATTGCATCCGCACCTCGTGCTGCTTTAATATAGAATTTAATTTTAGTTTCTGATAAGTTTTCATCGCTTAACAAATCAAAAGCTTTGTATCCGAGCGCGTTAACAAGAAGTTTTGCGTTGTCAATAAATTCTTTAAGTGTTGCTTCATCATACTCAGATATTGATGATCTTGTTGGTGTGTTTCTATTGGTAATATCAAATCTATTGGATTCTTTTGCAAATGAGAAAAAAGCATTTTCAAGATATTTAACGTGTGCTTTGTTTAAAGCATTGTCTTTGCTAGTAACAACAACACAATTATTCCAATACTCATTGTCTTGAATGTGTTGCTTGAGTCTATCTAACAGCCTTTCTGCTTCTCCAATGTAGACCGTTTCGCTGTTATCATCATTTTTTCCGAAAAGAAAATATATACCTGTATAACCGGATTCTTTTCGTTCAGAAAACTTGTTAATTTCATTTCTTGAAATCTTATACACAATTCCGTTCCAATTTGATAGTTCACACATTATTCTACCGTTAGGATTACCCTCAAAGATAAACATTTGAATGGTTTTATCATAAGCCATAAAACAACCTCACATCAATCATTATTCTTCTTCGTGGTATTAATTGAAGAAATCAACATGCGGCGGATTGTGCCACAAGCATTTTTCAGTTCATTATACTTATCTTCTTCTATGTAATCTGTTTTAAACAACAGTTCAAGCCAATATTCCGATTCATAGCACTCTTTTAATGCAATCTGCATTTTTGCAATAAAATCGGCAGTGCCGTGAGCATATTTTGACTCGTGTATATTTGCACCGATTGATGTCCCCGAACGCAAAAGCTGATTTGTTAAAACAGACTCCTTTTTATCTTCTTTAAGTGTTTTACATGTTTTAACGATTTCAACAGCAAAGTCCTTTGCTTTATCAAGCATTATGCTGTCAGCCATAAAAGCACCTTCTCTTTTTAGCTAAATTTTGCACTCCGTGCAAAGCGAAATATTTGCTTTCAGCAAATGCGAAATAACTCCTGTCGGAGTTGCTAAATTAAATTCGCCTTTAGCGTGCGAAGCACATTTAGCACACGCAAGTGTATTTAGCTGACGGAGTCAATTCAGCTCGCCGTAAGGCGAATTTAGCTGAGAGCTTCTCGGTATCCGAGAAGCTCTCTGGTGGAGATGAGGAGAGTTGAACTCCTGTCCGAAAATACGTCCACAAAAGCTTCTCCGAGCGCAGTTTGTGGTTAAAATTCCCTTATAAAACAGTCCGCAAACAAACTGTAAAATTCGGTAGCTTCATAAGTCATGACGGGCTCAAAGCTTTGCCCGTTCACGTTCACTGCTTAAATGATGCTCTGCCCGCAGCCGCAGTCCTCCGCAGGAGAACAGCAACCTAAATTAGGCTGCGCAAACTAAATTTTCGTTAGCTTTTAATTTTAAAGTTTGGGCTTTTTAAGTGGTTCCCGCCACTGCTCGCTGCTCCGGCTTCAGTATCCCCGTCGAACCCGTTACATCCCCATATTAAATTGTTAATACGCCAAAGGCGTATAATATATATTAACACATTATGCGCCTTAAAGTCAATCTTTATACAAAATGTTAATCAAGAATTAATAATTACGTTTTATCTTCTTCGAAGTCGTTTTCGGGAATTTCTCGTTGCGTCTTAAACCATCCGGTTTTGTTTGCACATTAATAAATCTTATATAAGTCAAAAAACCAATTGACATATACACATTCTGTGTGTATAATTATCTGTGAAAGGAGTCTGTTTATGAAAACTGCATATCCGATTGTGATGAGTAAGGATGAAAAGTATATAGTAGTTTATATCCCGGACTTTGATATTTATTCCCAAGGCAAAGACTATGCAGAGGCTATCGAAATGGCGCGGGACGCTATCGGGTTAATGGGAATTGATTATGAGGATGACGGAAAGGCGTTGCCGAAACCTACGGAAATTTCAGATGTAAAATGCGGAGCAGACGATATTATATCTTTGGTGGATATTGATTTTGCAGAATATCGCAGAAAAAACGATATGCGTTCGGTGCGCAGAAACGTAACCCTTCCGGCTTGGCTTGATTACGCAGCTGAAAAAAGCGGTATCAATGTTTCTGCAGTGTTGCAGAGAGCTTTGAAAGAAGAGTTAAATATAACGGAAACAAGCAAATAGGTTTTGCAACGATTAAAGATTCTCAAACAATTTAAAAAGCGGCAAGAATTAACTTGCCGCTTTTGCTTTTTAATATTTTCTCTTTATCTTCTTCGAAGTCGTCTTCGGGAACTCCTCGTCGCGTATTATTACCTTGTGTATATGCTTATAAGAGGGAAGAGGCGCGAGAACTTCTTTTATCTTTTTAATAAGCTCTTTTTCGGGGATTTTATCTTCCATATAAATCTCTGCGCAAAGGCTCTTTTCTTCGCCACTCTCATCCTTTTCGCCCAATACTATGACTTCCGTAACCTCGTCAATGCCCATAATATAGTTTTCAATTTCTTCGGGGTAAATATTTTTGCCGTTATTTAAAACTATAAGGTTTTTCTTTCTGCCGGTTATAAGCAGCTGTCCCTTTTCGTTAAACTTGCCGTAGTCGCCCGTGTAGAACCAGCCGTCGATAAGAGCTTTTTCCGTTTCTTTCTCGTTTTTGTAGTAGCCGAGCATAACGGTATCGCCTTTAACGCAAATTTCGCCTATGCCGTCATCTGCCGTATCGCGGATTTCGATATCAACGCACGGCAGCTTAACGCCGACGGTATCGGGGTCGTTAAAATAGTCGCGGTTAACGCTGACAAGCGGAGAACACTCCGTAATGCCGTAGCCGTTTATAAGGTCTATGCCGATATTGTCAAAAAATTCGCCTATTTCGGGGCGTATCGGCGCGCCGCCGCATACTATCTTGCGCAGTCTGCCGCCGAAAGCCTTGTGAATATCGCTAAAGAGCTTTTTCCTCATATCGATTTTGCATTTGAGCAAACCGTTGCTTATTTTAACGCCTTTTTGGAATTTCTTTTCTTTGCCCTGCGCGGCTATTTGTTTTTGAATTCTGTTATAGAATACTTCAACAAAAGCGGGAACGAGCATGATATAAGACGGGTGATAAAGACTTAAATTCTTTAAAACCGACATAAGGTCCTCGTTTATGCATATAGTAGAATGCTTGTGCATACTAACGAGCAGACCGCAAACCGCTTCATACGTATGATGATATGGGAGGACGGATAGACATGTGTCATAAACTGTTGAAACCTGAAGTCCGTAGTATATGCATGATACAAGGTTGTGCTCCGAAAGCATAACGCCCTTTGCAAGTCCCGTTGTGCCGGAGGTATATACGAGCAGTTTTAATATGTTTTGGTCTCTGCCTTCGGCAGGGAGCGTAAAACCGTCTTTTTTCGAAATAACTTTGCCTTCATCTATAAGGTCCGAAATAGATAAAACGCCGTTTTCTTCATCTTTTTCTCCGAAAGAGATAAGAGTTTTAACGTTCGGTATATCTGCGCTTCTGCGGAGGAAAAGCTCTTTATACTGCGGCGCAAAGAATACGGCTTCGCTGTCGCTGTGGTTTAAAACGTGAATAATATCGTCCTCGGGCAAGTCCTTGTCGATAGGTACGAAAACGCCGTCCGATATAAGCCCTGCCAAAAACGCTTCTATCCATGTAAAGCTGTTTTCGCCTATGCAGGCAATGTGCTCGGCGTCAAGCCCCAGTTTTTTTAAAGCGGCATAAAGTGCTATTACATTTTCGTAAAAGCCCTTATAAGTTACATTAACAATTTCGCTGTCGTTCTTTTTAAAGCGGAACGCGATGTTTGAGCCCGCTTCTGTCTTTGCTTTATAAAGCATATCGTGAATAGAGCTTATTTTTTCTACTTCATTCAGTGCGTAATCCTTTTGACCTCTCATGTTTTTATCACTCCGTTTCTATATAATACTAATTATGTAAATGCGATATAACGGGTTTTTTCCACCGTCCCGATAAGAAGAATATAATGCTGCAAAAAAGCGACAACACGGTAGCAAGCGGTGCTCCGAGACCGATGCCTGTTATGCCGAGCCCTGTTTTAAAGCCCAGAATATAAGCCGCCGGGATTCTTACTATGATTGAAGAAATCATAGCGTTTATCATTGAGAAAAGCGTGTGTCCCGCGCCTATGAAAAGGCCGTTAAAACAAAATACAAACGGCACTAAAAGGTAATCCAAACTGTGAGCCCTGAGATATTTTGAGCCTTCGGAAATAACGGCCGCGTCGTTTACAAAAGCTCTCAGAATTGTTGCCGGGAAGAACCACGCGAAAAGAAACATAACAAAAGTCATTACAGCCGCCAAAACAAAGCCTACTTTAAGCGTTTTGACAGCTCTGCCCATTTCCTTCGCGCCTATGTTCTGTGCGCTCATGGCGGATACAGATGCGCTTATTGCGATTGCGGGCATTATCGCAAAGCCGTTAAACTTGCCGACAGCGCCGACAGCTGCAGACTCCGCAAGTCCCAAAGAATTTGCCATGGCGATAAGAAACAGGAAGGACATTCCCACAACAACGTTCTGAATCGAAGAGGGAATACCCAGCTTTAACAAAAGCTTTAGTTTCTCTTTGTTTATTTTTAGGTTTTCTTTGCTGAAAGTGAAAACAAAATCGTTGTTTGAAAGATATCTTATACAAAGCAGCATGCTTATTGCCTGTGAAAACACGGTCGCGAGCGCCGCGCCCATAGCTCCCATGTGAAAGCCCGCAACAAGCAGAAGATCCGCGAAAATGTTTGTAACGCATGAAATTGCAACGAAAATCATCGGGTTTTTGCTGTCGCCCATGCCGCGCATTATAGCGCCGAGCGCGTTGTATCCGAAAATAAATACGGTTCCCAGCATTGTGATAGTAAGATAACTTGAAGCTTCCGAAAAAGCTTCTTCGGGTGTCTGCATAAGACGAAGAATAGGCTTTTTAAAAGCTATTATGCTTGTCATAAGTATAATTGCAACAATTATAAGCGTTGAAAAAAGAGTGCCGATAGTCGTTTCAAGCTCCTGCCTTTGTTTGGCGCCTAGATACTGCGCTATAAGCACCGTCGCGCCGACGCAAAGACCGATTGCAAGGTTTGTAACAACAAGCGTTATCTGGCCGCCTATATTTACACCGGACATGCTTGCTGTTCCGCTGAACTGCCCTACGATTATCATATCAGCAACGTTATACAGAACCTGTATGATATTCGCAATTACAAACGGGAACGAGAATTTCAGCATCTGCTTCCATACGTTTCCCGTAGATAAGTCGTTTTCAAATTTACTCATTAGTTCCTCCGGTTTGTTTTTCTATCCCTATTATTATATATAAAAATGCAATTTTTTGCAATAGTTTGCCGCTAATCCGCACGGATTTTTGAAGGATTTATGTGAAATTCCCTCTTAAATGCCGCGGAAAAATACGCCTGACTGGAAAATCCGAGCTTTTCCGCCGTTTCCGAAACATTTAAGCCTTCCAGCAAAAGAGCGTTTGCCGCCTTTAGCTTTGTCAAAAGAAAATACTTGTGAACGCTTATACCCGCGTATTTTAAGAAAATGCGTTTAAGCGTTGATGTGCTTATATTGCAAAACGCGGCGATCTCGTCAACCGTCGGCTGCTTACAGACGGATAAATTCATGTAGTTTACCGCTTTTCCGAAAAGCGACGCGTCGCGCGAGGTTGAAGCTAAAGCTATTTTGCCGAGATCCGAAAGGGAGAGGAAAAGCTGATAAATATAAGTTCTTACCATCTGCGAAAAAGTGGGTATCTTTTCAAAATAATCGAGATAAAGGTTTTCTTCTGCCGTTTCACAGTAGGGGCATTTTTCGTGAATATAGGAAAGCATATCCGAAACTATTTTACGCTGTGAGGGGGTAAGGTTAAAAACGCTGTTTTTAAAATACTCCGCCGCTTCGCTGTCCGTTGAAAACGAAAAGATTAAAAGGTCTGCGCCGCACTCGTCCAAGACATTGTATTTGTGAAACTCCAAAGGCTTGTGAAATATAATCTCGCCCGCGCCCATGTTATAAACTCTCTCATCACCGCTTACGCAGAGCCGCCCGCTTTTTACATAAAGACATTCCCAGAAGTTATGGCTCTCGCCTTCAAAAGCGTAGTCCGCGCTTCTGCGCGCTTCAAAGATAGAATGAAACACATTTATATTTAAAACTTCCCGGACCTTTATATCAGGCCATATCATAATCACACCCCGTTTTGAACTATAATTATATATTTTAGCGATTTTCTCGTTAAATATATAATATCACAATAAACATATAATGTAAAGTCATTAAAATGCCGGAACTTTCCTCTGTAAATAACCTGCAGCTGTTCGCGGGTTGCGCCAAACTGCCGCCTGCCGCCTGTTTTTTGCGCTCGAACAGCCTTTAAAACAGAAAAAGCTTTTTTACATTTTATGCATTTTTTACCAAATTTCCTCCTTTTGATTTTGCGATTAAATACAATTATTGGTAATTATGACAAAAATATACCTAATTTTTGTTTTGCATTTACATTAATGTTAAAATATGGTACAATTTTAAAGAATTTTATTTTTAAGGAGAGTAGAAATATGAGCTAACTCAGAAAACACATGGCACTATTGTTGTCACTTGCCATGCTATTAAGCATGGTTTCGTTGTCAACAACCGTATCGGCGGATCCGACAACACTTTTGGAACTTGATTTTTCAAACTTCGAAGCGGTACAGACAGTACCTTCGGCAACGCCCGTGCCTTCAGGTATTACAACGACAGGAGACTTGGCAGCAGGAACAAACATAAGCTTTGCCGAAAGAGTTCCGGGAACGAATC
>JAFZQX010000006.1 GCA_017620205.1 Clostridia bacterium
CCGCGGGACCCATTTATGGGTAGTAAGTAGTAATTGCATGGCTGGCAGGCCAATTAAAAACGCACTTGTGCGTTGCCAGTAAAGGTTAGGGCTATGCCCGAAAATGAAATACCACCCGCTATGCGGGTGGATATTTATTCTTCTTTCATTTCTATATTTGACAACGGGTTTTTATATGCGGCGTCCCGAAGCTGTTCGCTGTCAACGTGAGTATAAATCTGAGTAGTTGAAAGTTGTTTATGGCCAAGAATTTCCTGCAATGCGCGTACATCGACATTTCCGTGCTTATACATAAGCGTTGCGGCTGTGTGTCTTAGTTTGTGTGTAGAATACTTTTTTGTATCAAGACCTGCGTTTTCAAGAGATTTTTTAACTATTACCTGAACCATTTTATTGCTGATGCGCCGTTTTTGTTTGCTTAAAAAGAGCGCGTCACGGTCTTTTACGTTTTCATGAGGTCTTATTTTTAAATACTCATCAATTGCGTGTTTACATGCGGTGTTTAAGTAAACAGTGCGTTCTTTGTTGCCTTTACCAATAACTGTAAGAGAATCGTTTTTGATACTGGAAATGTTAATTCCTACCAATTCAGAAAGACGAAGTCCGCAGTTTAAAAAGAGTGTTATAATGCAATAGTCTCTGATTTTAAATTCGCCACCAATGCTGTCAAGTAAATGTATGCTTTCATCAAGCGATAGATATTTGGGAAGCGATGAAGGTATTTTAGGAGCATCTAAATCTTTCGCCGGGTTTTCTGTAAGAATACTTGTTTTAGTTGACAAATATTTAAAGAAAGTTTTTATAGAAGAAACTTTTCTGGCGCGTGAATTGCCGGAATTATGTCTTACACTTGAAATATAATACATGTATTCATACAGGAAGCTTAGGGTAACGGATTTTAAATCATCAGGCGACACATCTGAAACATCAGTCTGTTCAAAACTGTCAAAGGAAGCTAAACCGTTAGAGCATTTTAAATATCTTAAAAACGTGCGAAGATCAATATGATACTCGGCAACAGTAGCTTTAGACTTACCCTGTATTACTTCAAGATATATCAGAAAATCCCTTAAAAACGCGGGACAATCTTCATAAGCCTGCATTTTCAATTCTCCTCTCTCCAATTAGACAAAATTTTTATTTTGTCTAATTGGGCATATCCTTTTAAGAAGCACCCACAGTGTGCTGCCCTATCTTTTTACGGAAGTCTGCCCATTTTCTTCAGTGTTTCCATAACGCCTTCTGCAATACCTTCCGCGAGCTTTTGTCTGAAATCGTCTGTTTTTAATAAATTGTATTCTTCCTCGTTAGTAATAAAAGCGCATTCAACTAAAACCGCAGGCATTATTGTTCTGTGCATTACAACAAATCTGGAACCGTCTGATGTTCCTCTGTCATATCTTCCCGCGTGTTTTAAAATTGCATCCTGAACATATTTAGCATACTCTTTGCTTGTAACGCCGTATTTTTCTTTTGTCTCTTCATCTGTAGGTCCCGTGTAATAATAAACCTCGCTGCCGTGTGCCCCCTCTATCGCAGCAGCGTTAATGTGTACACATGTAAACAGTGCTGAATTAATCTCATTTGCATAATTTGCTCTTTCAACAAGACCAACAAACTCATCCTCTGTTCTGGTCATGTATGTTTTAATCCCATTATCTTCCAATTTTTTCTGTAATCTCAATGAAATATCAAGCGTACATTCGCTTTCCCAAAGCTCTTCGCCATGAAATCTGCCGATTGCTCCCGGATCTGATCCTCCGTGACCGGGATCAATTACAACAACGTTATTTATATTTGAATTATTAACGTTTGTTGTTGGTGTGCTTGTTGAGGCTTCGTTGGTGCTGTCGGGCTTTTGTGTGTTGTTTTTCTCGTCAGATTTAGCCGGTTCCTGCGGCTTTGAAGTGTTTTGTGTGCTTTCTGTAAGAGACTCATTACCGTCTTTAGTAAAAGTAACGCTGCATTTTTCGTTATCGTAACTTACCGAATAATAATATTCATATGCCATATCAAACACTACTCTTGCAGATTCTTCATGTTCTGCGTATCTGATATTTGTATAACATGCGCCGCCGTAACCCAGTTGTGTTCCGGATATGTTCAGCTTTGCTCCGTTAAAATCAACGACGAATCTTTCCGGATTATACAGAATCATGGTTTTGGGTTCTGTTTTTTGTGTATAGTATATGGAGATAATATCTTTTGTATCTGTACATTTAGTTTCAATTTTTGTAATTGCAGGATTTTTCTGTGTTTGAGATGATACACTTGAAACAGAAGTGTCGTCTGAAGACTTATCCGGTTTAAGAGTGTTTATACCTACTTTTTTATTTTCGCCGTCCCAAGTTACAGCGTATCCAAGCCAGGAAGATACAAACCGAACCGGTATTAGTGTTCTTGCTATATTGTTTCTGTCGGTAACTATCATAGGCGGTACGTCTAAAATAGCTGTTTTTCCGTTTACGTATGCAACGGTGTTGTCAATTGTAAGCTTTATTCTTAAATCTTCTTTTTCTATTGTAACTACCCTTTGTTCCCCGTCCCAGTCCACCTTAGCACCGAGAGCTTCAAAAAAAGTTCTGGCAGGTACAAGCGTTCTGCCGTTTGTAATAATAGGTGGAATATCTGATGAGAAAGGTATGTTGTTTATGTATAGGTTGATTTTTTCGTTGTGTGTATTCCAAGTGTTGTTATAAAAATATTCTTCGGCGAATACGCTGCCTGAAAAAAGCAACGCAATAATTAGAGATATAATTATAACCGGCTTTATTTTGATAAACATTGTTTAATCCTCGTTTGTAATTTATTCAAGCATTGACTGTTGTGCGTTTTCCGGAACTTCAAATCCCATATGCTTATAGCAGTTTACTGTTAAAACTCGACCTTTAGGCGTTCTGTTTAAAAAGCCTATCTGCATGAGATACGGCTCATAAACGTCTTCAATGGTAGATACATCTTCCCCTATCGTTGCCGCCAGCGTTTCAAGACCAACCGGTCCGCCGCCAAAGTTTTTGTATATGCTCATTATCATGCGTTTATCCACATTGTCAAGACCTATCTTGTCGATTTCAAGCATAGAAAGTGCTTTGTCGGCAACTTCATTAGTTATAACGCCGTCTGCCTTAACTTGTGCATAGTCGCGAAGACGCTTTAAAAGTCGGTTTGCAATTCTGGGAGTTCCCCTTGAACGTGAAGCAATTTCCATGGCTCCGTCGTCTGAAATCTCTATTTTAAGAATGGATGCCGTTCGTTTTACGATGTTGGCAAGATCTTCGTTTGAATAAAGCTCAAGTCTTGAAATAATACCAAATCTGTCGCGCAAAGGACTTGATAAAAGTCCCGCCCTGGTAGTTGCGCCTACCAATGTAAACGGAGGTACGTCAATTCTTATTGAACGCGCGCTCGGACCCTTGCCGAGTATTATATCAAGCGCAAAGTCTTCCATCGCCGGATATAAAACTTCCTCAACCGTTTTGCCGAGCCTGTGTATCTCGTCAATAAATAATACATCATACGGCGACAGGTTCGTAAGCAGAGCCGCTAAGTCGCCGGGCTTTTCAATTGAAGGACCGCTTGTAATACGAAGGTTTGTGCCCATCTCGTTGGCTATTATACCGGCCATAGTAGTTTTGCCGAGTCCGGGCGGGCCGTATAAAAGGCAATGGTCAAGAGCTTCTCTCCTACCCTTTGCAGCTTGTATATATATTGAAAGCTTTTCTTTTAATTTCGTTTGTCCTACGTATTCATCCATCGTGCGCGGACGGATGGCGGCTTCCGCGTCTTCACTCTCGCCTTCAAGAGTCATGCTTGTGACAAGTCTTTCATCGTAATCCATTAGCTAAAACCGCCTTTCTTTAACTTCGTGACAAAATCTTCAGAGCTTCAGTTATAGTAGCTTCAACAGTTTTGCCGGGTTCAACGGACGCTACGGCGCGTCTTGCGTCAAGCGAAGAATAGCCGAGTGACATTAAAGCCGCAACGGCGTCGTTTGAAGAACTTGACGTAATAAAATCGGCGTTGCTGCTTGCGGCAGTACCGGAAAGCAGATCGCTGCCCTCGATTTTACCCGAAAGCTCCAGTATAATCCTCTGTGCGAGTTTAACGCCTACTCCCTGTGCTTTGGATATGGATTTTGCATCGTTTGTAAGAATTGCCGTAACTATTTCTGACGGCGATAAAACTGACAAAATTGCAAGAGCAGCTTTGGGACCTACGCCGGAAACGCCCAGCATTTTCTCAAAAAACGACAGCTCGTCCTCGGTTGTAAAACCGTATATATCAAATGCGTCCTCTCGAATATTTGTGTATGTATACAGAAGTGTTTCCTTGCCTTTTTCTATTTTAGAACAAGAGTTTAAAGATGTATATACCTTATACCCTACGCCTCCGATATCTATAACCGTAAAGCCTTCGGATACAATTGCGGCAATGCCTTTTAAATAATAAAACATAACAATACCTCAACTAATTACAATTACTCACTAATATTATATCATTTTATAGTTAAATTAAAAATACGCTTATATTACATTTTATTTAAATTTGACACATACCGCTAAAAATAGTATAATTTATTTATTGCTGAAAGAAAGGCAAAGATATTATGCTTGAAAAAATACTTCAAAAAGTTTCAAAACCCGCCAGATATACCGGCGGTGAATACGGCAGTATACAGAAAGACCCAAAAAGTGTAGCAATCCGTTATGCATTCTGTTTTCCGGACGTTTATGAAGTTGGAATGAGCCATTTGGGACTCAGAATACTCTATCACCTTATAAACGAGCGCGAAGACACTTACTGTGAGCGCGTTTATACGCCTTGGCCGGATATGTATGAAGAGATGAAGAAAGAAAATATTCCCCTCTTTGCGCTTGAAAGCGGAGATCCGATAAAGAATTTTGATATTTTAGGCTTTACACTTCAGTATGAAATGTGCTATACAAACGTTTTAAGAACCCTTGATATGGCAGGCATTCCGAGAAAATCTGCTGACAGAGACGAGAGTGATCCTTTGGTATGCGCCGGGGGACCTTGTACATATAACCCCGAGCCTATTGCTGACTTTTTTGACTTCTTTTTAATAGGCGAAGGCGAAGAGCAGACAAACGAGTATCTCGATGTATATAAAACGTGCAAAGAAAAAGGCTTGTCACGCGCAGAAACCATAAAAGAAATATCAAAAATCGAAGGGGTTTACGTTCCTGCATACTATCAAGCGGAGTTTGAAGGCGATAAGCAAATGTCGTTCACGCCTTTATATGATGATGTACCGAAAACGGTTAAAAAGCGGATAATAAAAGATATGGACAGCGTTTATTTTCCTGATAAAATCATAGTGCCTTTTATGGAAATTGTTCATGACAGAGTAAGTCTTGAAATGTTTCGCGGCTGTATCCGCGGCTGCCGTTTCTGCCAGGCCGGCTATATTTACAGACCGATACGCGAACGCTCTCCCGAAAGACTTTTAGAGCTTGCAAAAAAACTGATTGATAAATCGGGTTATGACGAAATCTCTCTTGTTTCACTAAGTACAAGTGATTACAGAAAATTACAGGAATTTATTGACGAGCTTTTAAAATACACAGAAAAGCGGATGAT
Source organism: Clostridia bacterium (assembly GCA_017620205.1). Classification (GTDB taxonomy): domain Bacteria; phylum Bacillota; class Clostridia; order UMGS1883; family UMGS1540; genus UMGS1540. Next base: position 5,602 of record JAFZQX010000006.1, read on the forward strand.
TAATATCGCTCTCCCCTCTCTGCGTGTTGATAATTTTTCGCTTGATTTGATGAGCAAAATCCAAAAGGTAAGAAAAAGCAGTTTGACTTTCGCTCCGGAAGCCGGCAGCCAGAGAATGCGCGACGTTATAAACAAAGGTCTTACCGAAGAAGATATTTTAGGCGGCGCACGTCTTGCCTTTTCGGGTGGATATAAGAGCGTTAAGCTTTATTTTATGATAGGTCTGCCCTACGAAACGGATGAGGATGTTGCGGGTATTCCCCTGCTTGCAAAAAAAGTTGTGGAAACGTATTTTGAAGAGCCGCGCGAAGGCGGCAAAAACGTAAATGTTACATGCTCCGTTGCATCTTTCGTGCCGAAACCCTTCACACCGTTTCAATGGTCACGCCAGAACAGTTTAGAGGAGCTTTCTGAAAAACAGCATATACTTGTATCTACAATAAAATCAAGAAAAGTAAATATTAATTACCATGAATCGAAGATAAGCGTATTAGAGGGCGTTTTTGCCCGCGGCGACAGAAGGCTTTGCAGCGTTTTGGAGCGCGCGGTTGATTTGGGATGTGTATTTGACGGTTGGAGCGAGTTTTTCGATAACGAAAAATGGCTTCAGGCTTTTTCCGACTGCGGCTATACAACGGAAATGTTTACCAGAGAACGCTCATATGATGAGTGCTTGCCCTGGGAGTTTATAGACATAGGCGTAACAAAAGAGCACCTTAAGCGTGAAAACGAGAAAGCGAAAATAGCGGAAGTTACACCAAACTGCAGACAAAAATGTGCAGGCTGCGGTGCGGCATCGTGGAAGGTTGGTGTATGCTATGAATAAATATTTTGTAAAGTACGGAAAAGATCACAGAGCGCAGTACATATCTCACCTCGACTTTTTGAGAACTATTGGCAGAGCAATGCGACGCGCACAGCTGCCGCTTGAATATTCTCAAGGCTTTAACCCGCATCCGCTTATAACATTCGCTGCTCCCATATCAGTAGGCATAAAAAGCGAATGCGAAATGTTTTGCGTAAGACTTACCGAAGATATAACTGCAGAAGAATTTAAAGAGAGACTTACCGATGCTATGCCCGACTGTCTGCCGATACTTGAAGTTACAAAAGATGAAATTGAATTTAAAAGCATAAACTCAGCCGATTATGAAATTGAAACGGAAAAGCCTGTTTCGGACGAACTTATAAATGCCTTTATGGCAGAGCCTCAGATACTTATTGACAAAAAAACAAAAAAAGGTATAAAAGAAACCGATATTAAAGCGGATATTTTTGACATTTCAGTACAAGATAATATTATATCCGCAACTTTGAAAACGAGCGATTCGGGAAGCTTAAAGCCGATGCTTCTTATTTCGGCAATGAACAAATACGGAATTGACACAGGCTTTTGCAGATATTTAAGACTCCGTTTCAGAGACACGGATAAAAACGTTATCTGAAAGGAAGATTTATTTGTTCGGTCAGAATATCGGAATAGATTTAGGCACCTCCTCTGCCCTCTTGTACCTTAAAGGAAAAGGTATTGTCCTTTGTGAGCCGTCTGTGGTGGCGATGGACAGGGATACAAGGCGTATTTACGATGTGGGATCAGCTGCGCAAATGATGATAGGCAGAACTCCCGGAAATATTATAGCCATAAGACCTCTGCGGGAAGGCGTTATTTCGGACTATCGTACAACCGAGAAAATGATAAAATACTTTTTGAGAAAAGTATGCGGTAACAGTTTTTTCAGGCCAAACGTAATTATTTGCGTGCCAAGCGGCGTTACCGAAGTTGAAGAGCGTGCCGTAATAGACGCGGCTGTTCAGGCGGGCGCCAAATGCGCGCACCTAATAGAAGAGCCTATAGCGGCGGCTATAGGCGCAGGAATTGACATATCAAAGCCCTGCGGCAATATGGTTGTTGACATCGGCGGCGGCACAAGCGATATAGCTGTCATATCACTTGGAGGTATAGTTGTAAGCCAATCACTTAAAATCGCAGGCGACGCGTTTGATGAAACGATTGTAAGATTTATTCGAAAAAGAAAAAGCGTTATGATTGGCGAGCGCACGGCGGAACAGCTTAAAATCAGCATCGGCTGTGTTTACCCTAAAGATACGGTTGAAACGGCAACTGTGCGCGGCAGATGCCTTCTTACGGGACTGCCGAAAACAATTGAGATCACGTCCGACGAAATGCTTGAAGCTTTAAAAGAGCCTGCAATGTCAATAGTTGACGGCGTTCGCGCAGTGCTTGAAGGCACACCGCCGGAACTTATTGCGGATATTAGCGAAAACGGAATAGTACTAACCGGCGGCGGCAGCCTTTTATATGGTCTTGATAAGCTGCTTTCCGAAGAGACGGGCATAAACGCACATATAGCCGAGGACGCCATTTCCTGCGTAGCCATCGGCACAGGAAAAGTCTTGGACTCTATCGAAGGTCTTGCCGAGTCACTAATTAATACGGATAAGAAGTAATGCGATTGCCTTCGGGCAATCGCATTTTATTGTGTCAACGAAAACCACGCGATAGTCGCGTGGTTCAAAAAAGGTTAACCGATGAGAAAAAATCCTCCGTTTGTGGTATAATTGTAAAGACCTGCCAGTCAAAACAAAAAACAAACGGAGGATTTATTGATGAAA
>JAFZQX010000022.1 GCA_017620205.1 Clostridia bacterium
ACTATAACTATAACAAGTTTCCTATGCGTCCTCTCAACTGGAAAGCTCCTGCCGATTACATAAAAGCTTTCCTTGATAATGGCGAAGTGTTTTAGAAATTTTGTAACACATCATTGACAAACCTACACAACAAATGCCATGTTATTTAATATTGTATTGCAAAATAAAACCAAACATGATATAATAATTATGCTACACAAATTGCATAATAAGTATGTGGATTACTCTTGGTAAAAGCGCATGCTCTTTTTCGCATACTTTTTATTATGTGATTATTTGTGTAGCAACAAGCGGAGCTATGCGTTTTTCGTGCGTCAGGCATAGCCTGGCGCATTTTTTAATATAGCTGCTTTAAAATCTAAAATAACAGGGGGAAAGAAAATATGTTTTTGCAGGAACTTAAAATGGAGCAAAGAGATTTGTTTCTGGATTTATGTATAGCAGTATCTTCATCAGATAATGAGTTTTCCAATTCAGAAAAGGGTTTAATTAAACAGCTTTGTGCTGAAATGATGATCAAGGAGCGTTATCAGATCATTTCAGAAATAGATAAAACAATAGATAAACTTGCCGAAATGTCAACCCAAAAAGAAAAAAGAATCATGTTGATTGAGTTGGCGGGAATTATTCTGGTTGATGGGAAATATGTGGAAGAAGAGAAAGAATTCATAGATAAAATCGGCGAAAAGTTTTCTGTTCCTTCTGATGATATTGAGAAAATGATGAAGATCGTTTTAGAGCTATACGGTGTTTACGGAAAAATCGGTGCATATTTAAACGGAGAAACTGTATAAGGAGGAACTGATTTGAAAGAATTGTTTTTTGAATATAAAAGAGATGGTAAAATTACGGAAGCATTAATTGTCGGACAAAACATGTTTAATAAATCTCCGGGAGACAGGGAGTGTTTTGAACCGTATTTCTTGTTGCTTGCAGAATTGGCTTCGGAAGGGGAAACAGACCAAAGAAGCAGTTTTTTGCAGCAAGCCATGGCAGCAATAGCAGCGTTTTCCGAAAGTACCGATCTGACAAAAGAAGCGGTTGAGTATATTCGGGAAAAAGAAGCTCTCATGGAAGATACATACAACAAAATTGAAGCTGAAAAAGAAAGATTAAAAAGAGGTTTTATAAAAGAAAAAATTCAGTTTAACGATGATGCCTTGAGCCTGATAGAAAAACTGCTGTCACAGTTGAATTCCGTGAATTCTGACGGCGAATTTGAAAAAATAATTAAAAAACTCGGAGATGTTGATTCAAGTATTGATAAAGAATATCTGTCTGAACGTCAATTAACAAAGTATTCTGAATTAACAAGGACAAGCTCATCTTTAGTAAGCGGAAAAATGGCTTTTTTTGAAAATGAAAGAAACAAAGAATACAACTTGAAAGCCATAGAGGCATACGAAAAGGTTTTCAATATGTTTAAAGACAATGAGATTCTTGATTCGCACAAAGAGATTATTAAAAATCTGTTTGTGTTTGACGCCTCAAGATTATATAACGAAACGCTTGTTTACTATAATCATGTATATAATTATATTCTCAGCAAGCTTAGTGATGATGACAAGTTCTTATTAACTAAATATGCGATTTTAAGTGAGAAAAGAGGGAGTAGATAATGCTGTTGCTGCAAGACAGACCTATAATATCTGCTCATCAATTGTATAATGAATGTAACAGAGCGCGTATTCAAAATAATAAAACGCAGAAAGAGTTGACCGGAATTATAGAACAGAGCATCATTTCCAAAATCGATGAAGAATCATATCACACAAAGGAAATGTCGGTTCTCTCTACTGTTTCTACTGCGGCAAGCATGCCTTTTTATGCACAGACACAAAATATTAATGCTGCCTTTAGGCAAGTGAGAAACAGTGTTATACAGAGGGGGATCGCGCATGCAAGGAACACATTGGCGCAAAGACGCGGTTATATTGCGGAGAATCATCATGCAGAAACTCTGAACTTAGATGCGACAATCAAAAAAATTAAAAATCATGAGCCTGCATATACGCCGGGGAGCACCCAAAAGGCTTCACCTGATATAGTTTACGGTCAAAAAAGCGCGGGAGTGAAGTATTATAAGGATGCTAAATCCAGCGGAAATGCTCATACAGATCCGGGGTACGGAGATCAAATACGCATAGTTCCTTCAGACCAGGAGGATGATGCCAAAACTAATTTATTAGCAGAAGCGCGAAAAGATGAATTAAAAGGAAGATACGATGCTGCCAAAATCAAAAGGCAAACAGCAGAAAAGATTGATTCGGTAATCAGAAGCGAGGATGGTTCGAAATCAACTCCGCTTACCAAAAAGCAAGCAGATAAACTTTCCAAAGCGTTTTCCGTTGACAAAGAAGGCAATACTGTTGTCGATGAAAAAATAATTGATGAAGTATATAAAGAAATAGGAACAGAGGGAAAAGTTAACAAGGCAAAGTTTATAAATGAGTTAAAAGGAATTGGAATAGCAGCTGCGATAGGGGTTGGCATAGGAATTACGATTACTGCCTTGGTGGAATTGGCAAGCAGCGGAATCTCGGCTGCAAATATTGATAAGATTATAACCGATTCATTGACGGCGGGCGCGGAATCCGGGATATTATCTGTAGCAAGTTATGGAATCAATAAACTGACAACTAATGTATTACAGTCCGCTTTTAAAGTAAATATGCTTAATAATTTTGGGTATACGTTAAACTTTGCGGCGGCAGGGCTTATTTCTATCATTGTTTTTTCGACGTATCAATTTGTTAAGATGAAGATCAACGGAGTGGAAACAAGTATAGCTTTAAAAGCTGTTGGCAGACAAGCCGCATTTTCTTTGTCGGTTTTGGCTGTTTCAATTATTGCGCAGGGCGTTTATGGAGGTGTGGCAGGGATAATTGTTTCAACTACAATTGGCGTTATCTACATTGCATATAATGTAAAAACTACACTTCATAATAAAAGAATTGCTGAAAAAATCAGAGAATACACTATTGAACAATATAAGCCGGTTTTGTTAGAGGGGCTTATGTAATATAAAATGAAATGGGGTTACACAATGTATAAGTATATTTTAGTTGCGGCCGGAGGAATTGTTGCAGGAGTTGCTGCCGGGATACTGATCCGTAAAATTATTGAACAATCAGAAAAAAACAAGATATCCGAGCGTGCAAAAATATTGGAAGAGTGTTTCGGAGAGCCAATGTTTACAAACACATTATCTATGACGGAAGTAAAGGATTGGATAAAGGCACGCGAGGAAAAGATAAAGTCAGGTTCAAAGGCGGTTGTATTGAAAGTAAGTGAAAAAACACTGCACAACATTGGTAAGCAGCTTGATATCGGAGATGGCGTTGAAAACAATATAGTTATAGCAATTATAAATAGCGAAACAAAGAAAATTGATGATTCGGCACTTATAAAATACGAAAAATTAGATGCTAATTTAGAATCTTCTTTGAGCAAGGGAAATGGCGTATTGGTGGTGGAGGCGTAACATGTTAGGGTGGATCTTGGCCGGAATTGCGGCAGCAGCTATCGGCGCGATTGTTATAAGCGGCTTGGTAACTAAACGTCAAATTCAAGAAGAAATGCTCAAACGCAATATAGAGGAAATGATTATTACGGGAATCGACAGGTGTAACAATGTCATTAAATTAGAGGATTGGGAAAACAACAGATCATTAGAAATCCGCGGCGACGATATTGACTATACATTAGAAGAATACGATACAATTTGTATTTAGAGGAGGTTAGAATGGATATAAACGGCAAAGAAATAAAACTTGATGATGTCATTGATGCTATTGCAGAAGCTATTAAACAAAAAGAGTACAAAGAGGTTTACACCTATGATGAGTGTATTAGCTTTTACAAAACGTGCGAAAGTGCACATCCTTTAGTCAGTGGGTTTGTTCTTTCTGTAAAGAAGAATTATGAACCGAAGAATGATAATGACAAGCTTATAATAATACAAGGAATGATAGATTCTCAAAAAAAGCCCGTAAAGGACAATAACGGAGAAAGCCTGAGTAAAATTGAGCATGCAGGGACTATCGATAAAGAATTACTTACATGGCTTGACGGAAAAGAAACAAAGATAATGCTGATGAAAAAATAAGGAGGATTACATATTATGATAGCGCTGATAGGTGCAATAGTAGGTCTTATTGCTTTAGGTTGTTTGGTGGCATATGCTATAGTATTAACAATAAGATGGTTAAAGAATAAAATAAAGGAAAAACTTGCCAAGAAAAATGTTAAAAAAGTCGCAGTGGCAGACATAGAGCAGTTAATTGCCGAGTGTGACAATACAGTATCTATGGATGAATTGGAAAAATTGACTGACGAGGGATATTCGCACATTATGGTTGATGTGGGTTATGATGGTAAAATTGTTGGTGACATTTCTGTTATTGAGGATAAGAACGATTATTTAGATGAAGAGGTTGAGCAATTGCTTAGCAGAAAAGGAATGGTAGTAGTGGAGGAGTAACAAATGAAGAGTTATCTGTGCATACCGGGTAAAATATTCGATAAGTTAGACACACGGTGCCTCGATATGCTGTCAGCTGATTTTGACAAAAACTTGAAAAAGTATTTTGGAGCGATTAGCACGGAGGTAGTGAGAAAAAACAGTATTGACGCAATTGAAGTATATATTATGGGGAAACCTAAATACTCGGGATTTGAAAAAGAAATTAAAGAGGAAATTATTAATTTAATTAAAGCAGCATGTCTGACATCTGACAGCTTTGACGTACAAATAAAAATGAATTATGCGGCCTTCAATCCGGGGTTTAAACCTTGCGCAGACGAAAAAACAGATGATAAGTTTTTCGCGGCTAAAAGTAATGACAATTCTGTAAAACGCGAAGTTTCTAATGAATATGATTACGAAAAGTTATCGTATAATTACCAAGCGGAAGAACCACGTTTTTCGTTTGAACAGGTTATTTTGCCGGAATCTACAAGAAAGCAAATAGAACAGGCAATTGGCATATTAGAGGTGGAGCATAAGGTGTTTGACGAGTGGGGCTTGCGTTCTATTATTCCGGAGGCAACATCTGCACTCAGCTTTTATGGACCTCCGGGAACAGGAAAGTCAATGTCTGCAGAAGCGGTTGCAAAAAGATTGGGTAAAAAGATCCTAAAAGCCACATATGCTGATATTGAAAGCAAGTATCATGGCGAAGGACCAAAAATGGTTAAAGCCATTTTCAGAGCCGCAGAAAGAGAAGATGCTGTTCTTTTCCTCGATGAATCCGATTCGTTGCTGTCTAAAAGACTTACCAATGTATCCGATGGCTCTGCACAGGCGATAAACTCAATGAGAAGTCAGCTGCTTATTAGTTTGGAGCATTTTAGCGGAATTGTAATTTTTGCAACAAATCTTGTGGTGAATTATGACAAAGCATTTCTTTCCAGACTGATAAATATAGAATTTACCTTCCCGGAAAAAGAAGAGAGAATAAAGATTTGGTGGAACCATTTAAAGTCAGAGAAAATTCGAATACCGCTATCAGACGATATTGATATTGAAGAAATTGCTTCTGAATTTGAACTTTGCGGAAGAGAAATAAAAAATGCTGTTAAAAACGCATGTATTACTGTGGCTCTCGAAAAAAGAGATATCGTATGTCAAAATGACCTGATGTATGCAGCCAAACAGATACTTATGGAAAGGGAAAGAGTATATTCTGCTAAGGATCAAACCAATATAAAGAAACCTAGCATGAGCGAAGAGGCATGTAAAGATATTAAGGGATTGTTAGAGAAAAAGATGGAGCAAAGTACGGTTTAGAAGAAGAATTGTTTTAAATCAATATGCCCTCTGGGAACTTTTATAAAAAGATCCGGCGGGAAATACACTTAAACGGATGTCTTGAAGATATATTTGAATTCAAACAGCAAAAAACGCTTGACAAATTATTGTCAATGTGATATACTTAATGTACAAAATAAATCTGACGCATAAGATTTTGTCTGACGCAGAAGAGACAGATTAGTTTTAAACAATTTATGCGTCCTTAAAGGGGCGCATTTTTTTGTAAAATTTTTATGAGGAGGATTTATTTATGAAAAGAGTAGCACTTATCGGTATTGTAGTAGAGGATCTGGGTTCAACGGCGGCACTCAATGAGATACTTCACGATTACAGCGAATACATTTTAGGCAGAATGGGTATCCCGAACAGAGAGCGCAACATTTCAATTATGAGCGTTGCTATTGACGCACCCGAAGACGTTATAAGCACAGTATCGGGTAAAATCGGTCAGCTTGAAGGAGTTTCCACAAAGACGATTTACTCTAAATAATTTCACGCCGCGAGGCGGCAGAACGGAGAAATAAAACCATGTACAACCCAAAATCACTGAAGGCGGAAGAATTTATTGACCACAGCGAGGTGCTTGAGTCTTTAAAGTATGCCGACGAAAACAAAGATAATATGGAGCTTATAGACAGCATAATCGAAAAGGCAAAGCTCAGAAAAGGACTCTCGCACAGGGAAGCCTCCGTTTTGCTTGCCTGCGAGGACGAAGCAAAGAATAAAGAAATAGAAGACCTTGCAGAGCAGATTAAGAAAGACTTTTACGGCAACCGAATAGTTATGTTTGCGCCGCTGTATCTTTCAAATTACTGCGTAAACGGCTGTGTTTACTGCCCGTATCACAGGCAGAACACGCATATAGCGAGAAAAAAACTTACGCAGGAAGAGGTTAAAAACGAGGTTATTGCGCTTCAGGATATGGGACATAAGCGACTTGCCATAGAAGCCGGCGAAGACCCCGTAAATAACCCCATTGAGTATATTTTGGAATGTATAAAGACGATATATTCGATAAAGCACAAAAACGGCGCTATAAGACGTGTAAACGTAAATATTGCCGCAACAACGGTTGAGAATTACAGAAAGCTCAAAGAAGCGGGAATAGGCACGTATATACTGTTCCAGGAAACATATCACAAGGAAAGCTATGAAAAGCTTCATCCGACAGGCCCGAAGCATAATTACGCTTACCATACGGAAGCTATGGACAGGGCTATGGAGGGCGGTATTGACGACGTCGGCCTCGGCGTTTTATTCGGTCTTGAGCTTTACCGCTACGAGTTCGCAGCGCTTTTGATGCACGCGGAGCATCTTGAAGCCGTTCACGGCGTAGGTCCGCATACTATTAGCGTGCCGCGTATAAAACGCGCGGACGATATAGACCCCAATGTATTTGATAACGGTATATCGGACGATACGTTTGCTAAAATCTGCGCTCTTATCCGTATTTCCGTTCCCTATACGGGTATGATTATCTCTACAAGAGAGAGTCAGGAAGTCCGCGAAAAGGTAATTCGTCTCGGCGTTTCGCAGATAAGCGGCGCATCGCGCACATCCGTCGGCGGATACACGGAAGAGGAAAGACCGCACGATACGGAGCAGTTTGACGTATCCGACCAGAGAACGCTTGACGAGGTTGTACGCTGGCTTATGAAGGGCGGATATATTCCTTCCTTCTGCACGGCTTGTTACAGAGAGGGCAGAACGGGCGACAGATTTATGAGCCTCTGCAAAAGCGGTCAGATACAAAATTGCTGCCACCCCAATGCGCTCATAACCCTTAAAGAGTTCTTGGAAGATTATGCAGAGCCCGAAACAAAAAAAGTAGGCGAAGAAATAATCAAAGAACAGCTTAAGGAAATCCCGAACGAGAGAACGCGGGAGTTTACCGAAAACTATCTGAAAAAGATAGAGCAGGGCGAAAGAGATTTCAGATTTTAGTATAAAATTAAGGTTGGCTCAATATAGTGCAGAATGGACAAACGGAACCCGAAGCTGTATATAGATACTGCGAGAGGTGACGTTTGTTCATAGCAAAAAGCTAAATTAAAAAGGGATACGCAACAGCGTATCCCTACGTCATTATTATTCGGGTTTAAAGAATTAATAATGCGCTTTGTTTTCTCTGCTTTTTTGCGATCTTTGCATAGTGAGACGACCGGAGGAGAAATATATGAGTATGTCAGACACTCCGCGCGCCGATAGGGTACAAATAGGAATATTCGGCAGGCGCAACAGCGGAAAATCAAGCCTTATAAACGCTTTAACGGGTCAGAAAATAGCAATAGTATCAGACACTGCGGGCACTACAACGGACCCCGTTTATAAGTCTATGGAGCTTTTGCCTATAGGCCCTGTCGTGTTTATAGATACTCCGGGACTTGACGACGTCGGAGAGCTCGGCTTGGAGCGAGTAAAGCGCGCCAAAGACGTTATAAAAAAATGCGATATAGGCATTGTCGTTTTAGACCCCGTGCTCGGCATAACGGAGACGGAAAAGGAAGTTTTAGATGAGCTTTCAAAAAGGAATGTTCCGCACATAACCGTTTTCGGCAAGAGCGATATAAAACGCGGCGACGGCTTTTATGTAAGCGCCAAAACGGGTGAAAATATATATGAGCTTAAAGAAAAAATAGCCGCATTGAAGAAAAAAGAGGATAAACCCATTGTCCGCGATCTGATAGATACGGGCGATGCCGTAGTTCTCGTTATCCCCATAGACAGTGCGGCGCCGAAAGGCAGAATAATTCTTCCTCAGCAGCAGGTTTTAAGAGAAGTACTCGATGCCGGCGCTTCGGCTTTATGCGTTCAGCCCGAGGAGCTCGGCGCGCTTATAGAAAACCAGAAAACGCCGCCTAAGATGGTTATAACGGACAGCCAGGCGTTTAAAGAGGTTTCGGAAATAGTGCCAAAAAGCATAACGCTTACATCGTTTTCAATACTGCTCGCCAGAAAAAAAGCAAACTTTAAGCAGTGCCTTGCGGGCGCCGCTGAGCTTAAAAACCTGAAAGACGGCGATACCGTTTTAATCTCCGAAGGCTGTACGCACCACAGACAGTGCGACGATATAGGCACAAAAAAACTGCCGCGCATGGTAAAAAGCTTTTCGGGCGCGGAGCCGCATTTTGAGTTTACCTCGGGCGTTGAGTTTCCCGAAGACCTTAAAAAGTATAAGCTGATAATACACTGCGGCGGCTGTATGCTTACCGATACGGAGGTTGCGCTCCGCTTTGAAACAGCTGAAAAAGCGGGCGTTCCGATGACAAATTACGGCATTGCGATAGCAAAAATGAACGGAATTTTAGACAGAGTAAATATTTTCTGAAAAAATCATTGACAAACCGCCCGGTTTTTATTATAATATAACAGATTCCTTGCTCCTACAAAAGAGTTTGGAGCCATAAGTCCAAAAGGAGGTGTTTTTAGTGACAGAAATCGTAAACAAATATGAAACCATTTTTGTTCTCGATGCAGCCCTTTCAGAAGAAGAAATTACAGCATTGCAGGAAAAGTTCACAAATCTTATTTCAGAAGCGGGCGAAGTTGAAAGTGTCGATGTATGGGGCAAACGCCGCTTGGCATATCCCATCAATTACAAAACAGAGGGTTACTATGTTCTTGTAAACTTCACTTGCAAACCCGATTTCCCGAAGGAACTCGACCGTGTTTATGGTATCACGGAAGGTGTTCTCCGCACAATTATTGTCCGTCGTGACGAAGAAGAAGAGTAAGCGGAGGTAAGAAAAATGCTGAACAAAGCAATACTTGTAGGCAGACTGACAAAAGATCCCGAGCTTAAATCAACGGGCGGCGGGGTTTCAGTCCTCAATTTCACAGTTGCCATCACAAGAAAGTATAAGGATGCAAACGGAGAAAGGCAGAGCGATTTTGTAAATTGCGTTGCTTTCCGCCAGACAGCCGAATTCATTTCGAACTATTTCAAAAAAGGAAATATGATTTCGATTGACGGCACTATCCAGACGCGTACTTGGGATGATGGCGAAGGTAAACGTCATTATGTAACGGAAGTTTTGGTAAACGACGCAGGCTTTATTGAAAGCAAGCGCGAAATGGAATCCGGCGGCGCTGCTAAAAAAGCTGCCGACAGCGAAGAACTTCCCGAAATGCCCGCGGAATTTGACGCAGGCGCTGTAGATGACGATTTGCCGTTCTGATAATTTTGAAAGGAGATTTGTGTCATGGAAAGAGAAAGATCCGATAAACCTTATCGCAGTCATAAGGCTAAAAGAAAAGTTTGTGCTTTCTGTGCTGATAAAGTAGAGCATATCGATTATAAGGATACGGCACGTCTTCGCCGCTTCATTTCCGAAAGAGCGAAAATTTTGCCCCGCCGTATTACAGGCACATGCGCAAAACATCAGCGTCAGTTGACGGTTGCAGTTAAAAAGGCACGTCACATCGCTTTATTACCTTATTCTGCAGAATAGGGGCCGGCTCACTATGCACAGACCGCAAAAAAGCGAATGTGTTTTGAGTTTTTAATTAACAATGTTGGAACCGCAAAAGATTGCGGTTCCTTTTTATATGAGCCTTTTTGCTGCGAACAAACGTCACCTCTCGGCGTACCTTTGTACGCCGTCGGGTACCCCTTCGGGTTCCGTTTGTCCGTTCTGCACTATATTGAGCCAACCCCGTTTGGCGCAAAATTAAAGCAGTCTTGCAAATATGCAGGCTGCTTTTTTGTTATATTTAAGTTTTTTTATCTTCCGCTTTTTATTGACAGCGATGCGGGCGTTGAGGTGATTTCGCATCCGTCTGCATCCGTAACGGTGCAGTAATATGAGGAGCCGTTTTGGTCGTCTGTTACAAAAGAAATGGTAAGAGTCTCTGTTTCCGTGCCGGAGTATATCGCGCCGTCTATAAGCGGCGTATCTTCATCTGAATCCTTATCCTGCCTGTACCAGCGGTACTTATACGGCTCTGTGCCTCCTGAGACGGTAACAGAGAATGTATGGGTGTAATTGTTGCCGGGAACATACGCGGGGCGCGGCTGGGTTTTAAAGGAAAGAGTGTCTTCGCTGCCGCCGCGGCCGCTTTTTATGGTAATCGATGCGGGCGCTGAAGTTATTGTGCATCCGTCTGCGTCCGTAACGGTGCAGTAATAAGACGAGCCTGCAATGTTTTCGTTTACACTCTCTACTGTCAGAGAAGAGGTTTGTGTGCCTGTGTGCAGCAAGCTGTCTGAAAGCATATCATCTTCGTCTGAAGATGTTTTTCTGTACCACTGATATGTATACGGCTCTGTGCCGCCCGTAACTGATACGGAGAAGGTATGACTATAATCGTAAGATGGTACTGTTGCGGGGCGCGGCTGGCTCAAAAAGCTGAGTGAGCTCTCTTCACTGTCCGCGTTATCTTCTTCTTTTTCATTTACCGTAACAGTTGCTTTATCGGAAGTCACAACAGAGCCTTCAGCATCTGCAATAACGCACCAATATTTAATTCCGCTTTCGGCGGTGCGGAAGTCTTTGCGTTTTAAAGTATCTGTCTTTGAGCCTTGATAGTAATAGCCGTCCATGGGATTTCCGGGTCCGCCGCCCGTACCGCCTTCTGTTTTCCACTGATAGGAATACGGCTCCTTGCCGCCTTCAACTTCAACTGTGAATACAGCGTCATCGCCTTCCGCGGCAGTTATGCTTTTCGGCTGAACAGTTACTTTTAAAGTGCTTTCAGCTCCTGCGGAGTAGGATAAACGCTTATCTGCATACATCATTCTGCAAATTATAGCCGCAACCTCGCTTCGCTTTATATAAGAACCCGGCTTGCAGCTGTGTTTATCATCGACGCCCTGCACAATACCTGCGCGGTAGAGCTTATATATGGCTTTTGCCTGCGGATGGCTCATAGGTACGTCGGGGATAGAATTGTCCTTTACGGAGTTTACGGCACTAAGCGCCGTTACGGCTGTTGTTGCGGGCATATCGGGGATTGCGTTTGCGAAGATTTCCATATATCCCGCGCGTGTTGCGGGAGCGTTCCAGTCATAGTCCTTTGAAATTACGCCCGTGTTTTTCGCGTATTCGGTATATGGCGCATACCAGGGAGTGCCTTCGGGGAACTCATAACTGCCCGTCATAGATATTTTATACATCGTTGCGGCGAGCTTTACGGCCTGCGCGTATGTCATTTCGTCGTCCGGTCTGTAGGTATTGTCGGGGAAGCCCGATATGAGACCCGTATCAACCGCTTTTTGAACGTCTTCGTAATACCAGGCGTCGTCCGCAACGTCTGTAAACGTTATGGGCGCGGCAAATGATGTTGCGGTCATAAATATTAGTGCAAAAAAAAGTGGTGTCAATTTGGTTTTCATAGTTAACCCTCCTAAAACTTTACACGTTAATTATACCATAAAAAAATATGAATAACAAGATGGTGAATCCTCTTAAAAAAATACATATAATCATTGACAAAAACCGCTTTTTCTATTAAAATATTTATGTTAGACTATTGATAAATGCGGCAGTTTAATATATGAAAGGAAGCGAGAGAGATGCAGAGCTTAAAAATAGGCTGGGCGGAAGAAAAATTCGTTTTTCCGAAACCCATATCCCTTGTCGGACAGTTTGCCGAAAGAATTTCGGAATATGAGGAAAAACCCTTAACGGTTACTGCGTTTGCGGTAGAAGCGGGCGATGACCAGATGATAATCTGCGCGTGCGACCTTGTAAGCGTTACATACTATCTTTCAGACAGAGTGCGTGAGCTTTTAAAGGATAACAGCGTAGGTATTGACCCGATGAAAATAATAGTAAACGCTATCCATACGCATACGGGCCCCGGCTATACGGGACGCGGTATGAACAGAGTAAACCGCGGTAAAGTTACTAATTTCAGAACTTTAATAGAGGACGAGCTCCCGCCCGGCAAAAAGTACATAGAAAACGCAAATGTAAGCGAAAACAAGAATATAATGACAAACGACGAATTGCTCGAAGAGCTTTCCGCAAAAATTGCGAAAGCCGCAAAAGCAGCATGGGAGAGCCGCAAGGCGGGCTCATATGTGAACGCTTTCGGCCGCGCCGCTGTCGGCATGTGCCGCAGAGTTTGCTATTCGGACGGCTCCGCACAGATGTGGGGTGACACTAACCGCGCCGTTTTCACAGAGGTTGAAGGCGGAAGCGATACGGGTATTGAGCTTTTGTATGTGTTTGACGAGAGTAAAAAGCTTACGGGTATCGTAGCAAACCTCGCGTGCCCCGCACAGTGCGTTCAGCACAGACTCTTTATCTCGCCCGACTTCTGGGGCGAAGCTAAAATGCTACTCCGTAAGCATTTCGGCGAAGATATATTCATGCTTCCGCTTTGCTCCGCGGCAGGCGACCAGTGCCCCGTTGACTTGGTGCGCTGGGTTGAGCCGGAAAGCGACGTAAACGACCCCAACCTTAAGAGAAATAACCCGCCGAAGCGCAAAGCCGATCCTTCAATGTTTGATTTATCGGGCATGAGAAAAGCGGGCAAGAGAATTGCAAACGAGATTATAGAAGTATATAACGAAGGCCTTGACGCGCCGCAAAGCGAAGCGGAATTTGAGCATGAAGTTCATTTCTTCCAGCTTCCCGTTCGACGCGCAACGCTTGAAGACGAGAAAAACGCGCGCAGCGCGATACGCGATTATTTCAACCGCAAAGAAGGCGATGTTGACTTTAACGACGCCGCAAACCTTCAGGTGCATCTCGGCATTCTCCGAAGAATTGAGGAACAGGAAATAGTTGACGTTGTTGATACCGAGGTTCATATTGTCCGTCTCGGAAACATAGTTTTCGCTTCAAACCCGTTTGAGCTTTTCTTAAATTACGGAAACCAGATAAAGGCAAGAAGCCATGCCGAGCAGACGTTTATTATTCAGCTTGCAAACGGCACGGAAGGCTATCTCCCGACAGAGAAAGCAGAAAAAGGAGGACACTACAGCGCGTTTATTTCAAGCGGCACGGTAGGTCATGAAGGCGGCGATATGCTCGTTCGCGAAACGGTAAAGAGAATTAACGGTTTATTTGATTAATAGAAAGGGTTGATTGAAATGACAAAAGTAGCATTTGTAGGATTTGGTGAGGTTAATACTCCCGTTGAGTACATCGAAACAAGATGCGCTGCGGCAGTTGAAGCTTTAAAGGGCGAAGGACTCGAGGTTTTGCCCGTATATCCTATATCGGACGATTATGAAGAAAAAGACGTTAAAAAAGCGATTGACGCTTTAAGAGGACAGGAATTTGACGCGCTTATACTTTGCGTTGCAGGCTGGATCCCGACGCACGCTGTTGTAAAGATAACAGAGCAGTACCGTCATAAACCCATGGTACTTTGGGGACTTTGCGGCTGGATAGAAGGCGACCGCCTTGTAACAACCGCAGACCAGGCAGGCACATCCGCGCTTCGCAAAACGTTTTTTGACCTCGGCTATACATTTAAATATGTATATGATATCGTAGGCAAAAAGACAAACTCCAAAAAGGTTGCAGACTTTGCGTGTGCAGCTGCAGCTGCCGCTAAACTTCGCAGCACAAAAATAGGTCACATGGGCTACAGAGACATGAACCTTTACGGCACAATGTTTGACGGTCCTTCCCTTAAGAGAGTTACGGGCACCGAAATAGAAACATTTGAAATGCTCGAAATCTATCAGCGTTACCAGAAGATTACCGATGAAGAAAAGCAGAAGGTAATAGATAACGTAATCAAAAAATGGAACTTCCTTAAAGAGCCAAAAGAGGAAGGTCTTAAAATGGCGGCAGGCTATTACCTCGCTATAAAGAGCCTTATAGACGAAAGAGGATACGAAGCTGTATCTTTAAAAGACGTTGACGGTATGAAGAAACTTTTAGGTTTCCCGCCGGCACCTATCTTTATGCTTCTTGCAGACTGCGAAGGCGTTTGCACAGTTCCCGAAAATGACGCGCTCGGCAGCGTAACACAGCTTATGGTAAAATACTTAACAGGTCAGTGCGCTTTCTATCTTGAATTTTATGAATTCATGGAAGACAGAGTTTTGGCAGGCGTTCCCGATTACGTTCCCGCAGAAGTATCAGACGGAGGCACAACCGTTATGCCTGCGGCTTTCGGCGAACTTTCAGAGGGTATCTTAAACGTATCAAAGGTTAAACCCGGCAAGCTTACAATGTGCCGTCTCACAGCTTGCGGCGACGAATACTATATGCACATGGTTGTAGGCGAAGGCGTAACTCCGAGAAAATGGGAAGAAGCCGGCTGGACACAGCCCGCACCGCAGCTCCCCGGTCTTGAAATTAAGCTTGACGATGTTGAAGACTTCGCACAAAACGTTATGTGCCAGCACTATATCATCTCATACGGCGATAACACAGAAAAAATCAAAAACCTTTGCGATATCTTAGGTATCGAAATTATATAAGGAGGAAAACAAAATGAAATATTCATGCCCCTGCGGTTACACTTATGATCCCGCAATAGGCGATCCCGACAGCGGTATAGCTCCCGGCACAGCTTGGGAAGATATCCCGGAAGATTGGGTTTGCCCCGTTTGCGGTCTTGGCAAAGACGCATTCGCGGCTGAGTAAGAACTAAACAAAAACAGCTTCGGCTATTGCCGGAGCTGTTTTTCTGTATGTGAATGGTTATCAAGAAAACCATCCCCATGACACGCATACTTGGAAGCCATAAATAAAAAGAAGGTGCAACCAAATTTCTCTCTGATTTAAATAAAATCCGCGAGGAGTACGTCCAAGACGATGTTGGTTTACCTTCTAATAAAATTATACCACAACCAAATAATAATGTAAACAGAATCGTCCGCTTGTCATATTATCACGCACAAATAAAAAAGAGCTTCACAGCTCCGCGATGTACAAAGCCCCGCGATAACGTCCGAAACGCCCTCTGCTATTGCTCCAAATGAGAGTTTAACACAACCCGAAAGAATTGTCAATACCGATTTATCATAATAACATAAGCGCGGTGTAGGTTTACAATAGATGTGTTACATTCCGGCATATTTTCATACGAGTAAACTCATATAAAAATATGTCGGCTAAAAAAGTAGCGAACAGAAACTTTTTGTGTTAAAGTTTAAGTACCACCAAAAACCACGCAGAAAGG
>JAFZQX010000023.1 GCA_017620205.1 Clostridia bacterium
AAAGAAGTAACAGGATTTGTTCCTTCTCAGGATCATCCCGGCCTTTACGAAGCTAACGTTGACGGCGTTGACAGAATCATGCAGATTTACGTTAACGGCAAAAAACGCTGGATGGCAAGAAGCAACGAATTTGTAAAAGGTCTTGCAAAGAATAACAACTACAACTGGAACGACCCGGATACAGATTACACATATGACGGCTTATATATGTCAAAAAATGATATAGGCTTTTGGGAGAACCCCAACGACATCATCTTCGAATGGGAACGTCACTGGAAAACACAGATGGTATATCCCGAAGAGATTTTGCAGGACCCCGACAATGCGGATCAGGTAATCGTCCGTATGCAGAGAGGTTTCTGGCAGATACTGGTATCCCAAAACTATTCAAGTGAAGGTGTGCATCTGCAAGAGTGGGAGTCCATGTATCCTGAAGCCAACGCTTATTTCAGAATTATAAACGCTATGGAGCTTCTCGACAGCACCGGCGAATTCTACTATAACAGAGCAACCAAAAAGCTCTATTATATGCCCGAAGCAGACGAGGATATGTCAACGGCTACTGTTGTAGTACCGAGGATCGATCATTTCGCTACAATCTACGGCAGAGACTGGACAGACTGCGTAACGAACGTAGACTTTAGGGGTCTTACAATCGCACACTTTGCTTCAAACGCTGTAGCGGAAGGCTACTGGGGCGAGCAGGGAACTGTTGCACGTCCGGCTTCCGGTACGCAGGGCGTTGGCCGCTGCGGAATTTATATGTTCTTCTGCGACAACGTAAACTTCTCTGACAACTATTTCTACGGCTTTGATGAGGTTTGTATCAACATGCAGGGCGGCGTTAGGAACTGTTCGGTTACAGGCAACGCCTTCTCTGATATCGGTGATGCTGCAGTAACCATCGGTCATGAAAGACACGCGAATAAGGATGATAATTCATACACGGCGGCGCCTTCCGGTGATGGCAGCAATAAGATGGTTTTAACGCGTGACTTCGAAAGAGCGGCTATATACACATCTTATATAGGTGACGCTTATTCAAGCTCAACCAAAACAATTTACCCTAACAAAGGATTGAACTTCATAGGTAATTTAAACGGTAACGAAGTATCGGGCGGAGCAGGTGTGAATAAATCTTACATGCCGAGCAACAGCGGATATAAATACACGGGTTACCATTGGCTTTCCGACCCGGCAGACGTAGGCAAAAAAAAGAGTTATGTAATGTATGACTTCTATTCGAAGTTTACTATTGACAAGGTAGTTCTTTGTTGGGACAGCAATCTTATTAATACAGCACAAAGATCAAACTTTGAAGTTCTCTTATCAAACGATAAGAGCTTTGCGGAGGGAACATACGTAACTCTCAGAAAGGTCGGTCAGAACTCCCAAAAAGTTTTAGAGATAAACAATACACAATACAGATCAAAGTACAGATACCTGATGATAAGAACAACCGGCAATACGCAGTTCGGTCTTTCCCAGGTTTATGCGTGCACACCTGACCTTACACCTTATACATTTGCCGCAGAACCAAAGAACATAACGGTATCTAACAACTACATGACGCGTATCGGCGGTGAAATTCCGCGTTCCTGCGCGATTATGGCATATTATGTTAAAGGATTAAACATTGAACATAACGACCTTTTCGATATAGCTTATTCCGGTATAGAAATAGGATGGGGTTGGTCGGAAAGCAGCAGTTATACGAGAAATGTAAACTGCAGATATAACAGCATAGATACAACATGCCATATGCTCTATGACGGCGGCCCGATATACACACTCGGCCCTCAGGGCGGTGATAGTGCAAACGACTATTCGTTATATGAATACAACTACTTAAATAACTGTATCTTGGGTGTTCACTCCTTGTATACGGACAGCGCTTCGCAATATACAAAATGGCAAAACAACGTTGTTGAAAACTGCCACAATATAATAAGCCCGTATACTGAGACAATCAAACATAACATATACAGTAACAACTATGCGACCCATGGCATTATGAATATTTGGAGTAACTCCGATAACACCCGGACAGCTTATGACAATAACACCATCGAAAATCCAAAACAGTTTTCAATGGGTCAGCCTCCGGCAGAAGCGAAGGCGATAATAGACGGTGCCGGTCTTGAAGATAATTATAAGCAGATCAAAGAATGGGTTCCGGAAGACGTTGAAAACGGTCTTCCCGAAGAAGCAGTATCTTACACAAGAGCCCGGGAATACAGCTGGGATAACAGACCCGACGGATACAACAAAATGCATAAGGATGAAGCCGAGTATATGTATAACTACGGTGTGTTTGGAGAAGGTGAAGGTAAGTACCCGTTGGAATACCAAACAGTGCTGGAAGACGCAATAAACTGCTACCCCTACAACACCTCCAACCCATTCCTGAATCCGGCCACCGCAAAACAGACGACTCTTTTGCGTAATCTTATGAAGGACATTAAGGAAAGCGCTATGATAGAAGAGCCGCAAGTGCCGGTTGATCCGGCCGAGACATTGGCGGAGATTCAGAAAACAATGGCGGATATTCAAGCGTTTATTGACAATGCAAGGATAGTAAGCGATAATTGCCCGTGCCTTGCATCATTCAGCGGCGCAAGTCTTTATGATACTTTCGGCATGATGACCAAAAGCAGCTTTGACGATATAAAAGCAAGATATCAAGCGCTTAATAACAGATACCTCGGCGGCATTACGGAAAATGAATATGATGAATTCCTCACCGCGGCACAGAAACTGCTTGATGACGCGCAGAGCGCAGTATTCAATGCTGACATTGTATATGCAAGTACAGATGGCGCAAAAGATGTAAACATTGACACCGAAAACAAAGTAGTAACGTTCTACTTCGAACCCGGCACAAGCCTTGCAAACAAGACGCTTGATCTTGCCGTATCACCCGGCGCTATAATAGCATCAAACAATCTCGATAATGTTGACCTTTCAACACCTTTAACGGTTACGGTATACTGCACCCGCAACAAGGGCTATAAATATTGGACAGTAAAGGCTGAATATGCAGACGATTCCAACGTCTCCCTCTTTGGAAGCGCAGCCGGTTCCGGTTATACGGACCCTGACAACTGGTTCTCACTCAGGCGCGGCGATAAGCATGTATCACCCACCTGCGACGGCGGTCTTATTATCCAGAAGGGCGCGTTCGCTACAATGTCAAAGATCTATGATGCAAATACAAAGGGCGCTTCCTTTACATTCGCTCCGCTTTCGCAGTCAGGCAAACATCAGTTCACAATGATAGTTGCAAGTCAGGACTATGAAATAGACAATACTATAAAATCAGAAACCGTAGACCGTCTTGAGATAGACTTTGTTGACAATATCGCAAACGTTTATCTAGTAAAGGACGGCAAAAGAGGAGACACGCCTAAAACGACTGCTACAACAACTCTTAAGTATAATGAGCCAAACACAATAAGCATTTCTTCGACAATTCAGGGCAGCGTTACGAGAGTTGATATTACAATAAACGGACAGAAATTCAGCGCGGTTATATATCAAAAACTTAATAAAGGATATTTCGGTTTCAATACCCAGAAATGTAATATCAAGATTTATTAATAATTAAGTTTTGAATATTATATAAGAAGGGATTGGCACACTATGAAGCTTAGAAAATTAACAGCGTTGCTTGTTGCAATAGCTATGCTTTTAGGGACAATGCCTTTTATAGCATCGGCAGATACGGTGTGGAAAACTTTTTATGTATCTCCGAACGGCTCCGATACAACCGGTAACGGTACACAGGCAAAACCTTATAAAACCCTTGCCAGAGCGCAGGAAGCAGTCCGTGCTGAAAACGCCGGCATGCAGGGCGACATTGTAGTCAGCATTGCAGGCGGCACATATTATATGGACGAACCTTTAAGCTTCCGCAAAGAAGACTCCGGTAAAAACGGTCACCGTGTTATTTGGCAGGGTGTTGACCGCCCTTTAATTTCAGGCGGTAAAGAAGTAACAGGATTTGTTCCTTCTCAGGATCATCCCGGCCTTTACGAAGCTAACGTTGACGGCGTTGACAGAATCATGCAGATTTACGTTAACGGCAAAAAACGCTGGATGGCAAGAA
>JAFZQX010000024.1 GCA_017620205.1 Clostridia bacterium
AACTTCCAAATGAAAGAGGTTAATAAGAACGCATGGCATCACATATCGTATGTATTTGATACTGACAGAATGGAATACGCTGCATTTATAGACGGTTATGAGTTTGAACGCGGCGCTATCGAAGCGGGCACACCCGGAAGAGAAGTATACTTCCAGCTTCAGACGCAGAGCTGGGCAACCGGTGAATTCTACATTGACAATATTGAATTATTGTCAAAATATGAAAATTATGAAGATTTTGCCGATATTACAGATGAAGGTTCGGAAGCAAAAGTTTCGGTTATCAGCAGTGACGAGACAAAATCATTTATAATTTACCGTGCGGAATACGATGAGGCAGGTTATTTTATAAAAGCTACTGTTGAAAGGATTGAGGTTCCGGCTAACAGCTTTTGGCAAGGCGACGTAAGTCTTGTACCCGAATACGGTGCAAAGACAGGTGTTTTCATTTGGGATAACACTTCCTTGGAACCGCTTACGGATGTTCTTAAAAAATAACAATTAAGCGTTACTGCTGCGGCAGAAGAATCTGCCGCAGCAGGATGCTTTTCAACGTAGTTGCAAACTAAGCATATAGGAGTTTTTTATGTCTAATATAACTAACACGAAAAAACAAAATAAGACTTCAAACAGGCTTAAAGACAAACTCAGCAAATATGCTATTCTTTATATCATGCTGATTCCTTTTTTGGCATATTATATTCTGTTTGTATATAAGCCTATGACAGGTCTTGCAATTGCTTTTCAAAATTACAGCCCTTATTTGGGCATTAAAGGCAGCCCATGGGTTGGACTTAAGCATTTTAAAGCATTTTTGACGAATCCTTATTTTGGGAGAACTTTAAAAAACACGGTTGTTTTGAACTTGTATCAGCTGTTGTTTGCTTTTCCCGCGCCCATAATCTTTGCGCTTCTTATAAACGAGGTGCGGCAATTAAAGCTGAAGAAAACAATTCAAACGCTTACATACATGCCGTATTTTATTTCAACCGTTGTTGTTGCGGGTATTGTTATAAATCTTTTATCCCCGTCTCACGGTGTTATTACCATGATTGTTGAAAAATTTACGGGAGAGCGTATTTATTTTCTGACGCAGCCGAAATACTTCAGAACAATTTTTACAACGATGACCATATGGAAAAATATCGGTTATAATTCAGTTGTATATCTTGCCGCGCTTGCTTCTGTTGACATGCAGCTCTATGAAGCGGCCGTTGTAGACGGCGCAAACAAATTCAAACAGATATGGCATATCACAATTCCCGGCATTATGCCGACGATAATAATAATGCTTATCTTAAAGATTGGTGCAATTTTAAGCTCGGCAACCGATACAATACTCCTTTTGTATCAGGAAGCTACATACGAGGTTGCCGATACCATCGGTACTTATGTTTACCGTTTGGGTATAGAACAGCATAATTATTCTTTTGCGGCGGCAGTTGGACTTTTCAATTCAATTATCGCTCTTATAATGGTATGGATTTCAAATACAATCAGTAAGAAAGTTACTGAAGTGGGGTTATGGTGATTTATTATGAAAGCAACTAAAGGTGAGAAAATCTTTTATATTGTCAATACTTTGTTTTTAATATTCTTGACGCTTTTAATCATATACCCTGTTGTATATGTAATTTCTGCGTCACTAAGTGCAAACGATGCGGTTGCAACAGGAAAAGTTGTGCTGCTTCCGAAGAAAACAACGCTTACGGCATACAAATATGTTTTTTCCGATAAGGGAATATGGAGAGCATACGGTAACAGTATATACTATACTGTTGTGGGTACGCTTGTTTGTATCCTTGTTACTATCTGCGGCGCATATCCTTTGTCAAAGCCCGATTTGCCCGGCAAAGGCATCATACTTAAGTTTGTTGTATTTTCTATGTGGTTTGGTGCGGGCATGATACCCGTATACTTAAACTTTGTAGATCTTCATCTTGTAGGTACGCGTTCGGCGATAATCTTCGGTTTCGCGGTTGACACGTTTAACTTTATTTTGCTGAGAAACTTCTTTATGTCTGTCCCGAGAAGCTTGGAGGAAGCGGCTGTTGTTGACGGAGCGAATCAGTTCCATATACTTACAAAGATTTATATTCCGCTTTCCACGTCCGCTATTGCAACCGTAGGTCTTTTCTATGCGGTAGCTAAGTGGAACGGATATTTGTGGTCAATGATTTTGCTTAAGAAAGAGCATCTTTTGCCTTTGCAGGTTGTTATTAAAGATATGATACTCAAGCTTAAGCTTGACGGCCAACAGTATAAGGACGTTTCTGCAAGTGAACTTCCTAAAGAAACGATTATTTATTCAAGTATAGTAGTTTCCGCACTGCCTATGATGCTTCTCTATCCTTTTATCCAGAAATACTTTGTAAAAGGAATTATGGTTGGAGCAGTTAAGGGCTAAAGCATCCGCTTAATGCAAAAATATCAAGGAGAGAACTATGTCTGCAGTTGATGAAATAAGACAGAATTTGCTTTCGCAGAAAGGAGTAAACCCAAAACCGGAGGATTTTGATGTGTTTTGGGAAACATCCTTAAAGGAAGCAGAAAAGATTAATACAAATGTTATAATAGAGCCGGCGCGTTTTTTGTCTCCCGTTGCGGATTGTTATGATTTGTATTTTACGGGAACGTATAATTCGCGTATCCATGCAAAGCTTCTTTTGCCGAAAGAGAGAAAGCAAAAATGTCCGGCTTTGCTTCATTTTCACGGTCTCAGCGGGGCTTCGGAAGACTGGTCGTTTTATCTTAAATATGCGGCTGGCGGTATTGTTGTTGCCGCTATGGACTGCCGCGGCCAAAACGGCCTTTCAAACGACAATTGCCCGGTCTCTTTAAATACATACAAAGGCTTTTTATGCCGGGGGATTACGGACGAACCTTCGCGTATGTATTACAGAAACGTTTATCTTGATACGGTGCTGCTTGCCAAAACCGTTATGGGCTTAGACTGCGTTGATGAGAATAACGTCAGCGTTTACGGCATAAGTCAGGGCGGCGGACTGTCGCTTATATGCGCTTCGCTTGTTCCAAACATTAAAAAAGCGGCGGTCGGGTTTCCGTTTCTGTGCGACTTTAAGAAAACACATTCTATGGGACTCGGCGGCGTGGCGCATGAGGATATAGGCGTATATTTCAGCTATTATGATCCTCTTCATGAAAATGAAGACGGGCTTTTTAATAAGCTCGGCTATATTGACGTTCAGAATTTTGCGGAAAGAATAAACGCAGAAGTAAAATGGTTTGTGGGCATGAAAGATACGGCTTGCCCGCCGTGTTCGCAGATGTCTGCATATAATAAAATCAAAAGCAGAAAAGAACTGCTTATTTATCCCGAATACGGTCACGATACAATGACGGGATCGAATGATATTGTATATTCATTTTTGATAAGTTAAGGGGGAAAAGCTTTGAGATTTAACGAAGCATACGAAATATGCCTCAAAAAAGCATATATACATACGGAAAAAATGCGGGGCGAGGCTTATGAGCTTCCGGCATGTACAGACGGAGATTATTACGCACATCCCATGGGACTGCCGGTCGGGAATTTTTGGAGCTGGACGCCTTCTTTTGTAACAGGGTTTGCACCCATTGCATACGAAACTCATCATGACGGAAAATTTCTAAAATGGGCAAACTCCTTTGCAGGCAAATACAGGGCCAAGGTTTTTGACACGCCGCTTAAAAGCATGCACGATTTGGGATTTATATATCTTCCTTACAGCGTTGCGCTTTGGAAGCTTACCGGCGATGAAAACCACAGAAACACGGCCGTTAAAGCGGCCGACGAACTCGTAAAACGTTTTTGCATAAAAGGCAGATATATTGAGGCGTGGTCTGAAATGGACAATCCCGAAAAAAGCTGCCGTGCAATTGTTGATACAATGATGAACCTGCCTTTATTGCTTTGGGCATGGAAGGAGACGGGACACACATTTTATTATGATGTAGCAACCGCTTGTCTTGATACTGTTTTAAAGAATTACCTGCGCGATGACGGCTCTGTCTGCCACGCGTTTATATTTGACGACAAGACGGGCGAAGTTAAAGAAGAGGCAAATTCATGCGGCTTTTCTAACGGAAGTCACTGGGCGAGAGGCACGGGCTGGTTTGTGTACGGCATGTCTATCGCTTATGAATATACAGGTGACAAACGCTATTTAGACGCTGCCGAGAAGGCAGGCCATAAATTTGTTGAATGTCTTACCGAGGACGATAAAATACCCGTTTGGGATTTCAGACTGCCGGAGGATAAGCCTGCGCACAGCTTCCGTCCGGGCGGCGAAGAAGCGCCTTTCTGGGACGAGAGCAAAGCGGAAAACAAGAAACTTAACCGTGACGCTTCTGCGGCTGCGGTAATGGTTTGCGCATTTCA
Organism: Clostridia bacterium; assembly: GCA_017620205.1. Classification (GTDB taxonomy): domain Bacteria; phylum Bacillota; class Clostridia; order UMGS1883; family UMGS1540; genus UMGS1540. The sequence continues at coordinate 4,382 of JAFZQX010000024.1, forward strand.
ATTGCTTTACAGACAGACAAATGATGATTTTTATAAGAGCAGTTATTTGGAACTGCTGCAAACGCTGTGCGACAAGTATCTGGACACAGACGAAAATCTGCCCGGAATGATAAAATGCACAAACGGCAGAATGGAATACTCCACCTACGGAGATTATTATTTTATGCAGGCGCTTGCCCGTGAATTATACGGCATAAGCGTGTGCTGGCATGACTAAATTTGGAGGTATGGTATGAGACCGTTTAAAAGAGCAATTCATATTGATTTTCATACAATGCCCGGTATTTATAATTTTAATGAAAACTGGGATGCGCGCGAGCAGGTAAAAATACTAAAGGACGCGCATGTTAAATATATTTGCGCATTTTGTAAATGCAACGAGGGTTTTGCTTATTATCCCACAAAAATAGGTGTTCCGTATCCCGGAATGAAGGGCGATATGTTCGGTGAACTTTTAGAAGAATGCCATAAAAACGGCATAGGCGTTTCTGCATATTTCAATGTCGGATACGACCATGAAATGGCAATAAAACACCGTGACTGGAGAGTTTTAAATAAAGACCTTGCAAAAGACGATCCTAACGGCATACTCGATTATTTTATCGATATGTGCTACTATCACGGCGGATACAGAGAATACACCGTAGCTATGATAAAAGAGGTTTTGGACAAGTATGATGTAGACGGCGTATTTTTAGACTGTATGAGTCTTAATGCTTGTTACGGAAACGAATGCGTTGAAGAAATGCGTAAACTCGGCAGAGATCCTAAAAACCCCGATGACGCGCTTAAGACTGCGCTTGAGGCACAGGTTGATTTCTGCAGGGAAGTTCACGAGCTTGTCGGAGACGATAAATACTTGTATTTTAACGGCTTGTCTCTCCTTGTTCCGGCTCAGGAGCATTTTTCACATGTTGAAATAGAGGGCTTGCCGGGCGGGCAGGGATATGATTATTTCCAGCCGCAGATGGCATATTCCCGCGGTCTTCAGGATAAGGTTATATATATGACCGGAAGATTCCAGAAGAGCTGGGGCGATTTCGGCGGTTTTAAGGGACGCGCTTCACTTGAAAACGATATCTGGGACGCGCTTTCAAATGCGGCCGAAGTATCTGTAGGCGACCATCAGCACCCCGCATACGGCCTTAATAAACATGTATATAAGACAATAGGTGAAATATATGAAAAAGTAGAGGCGTATGAGCCTTGGACGGACGGCGCAAAATACGTTTCGGAAATAGGCGTTTTAACTCCGCTTGTCGGAGAAATGAAATCACCGCAGCAAGGCGCTTCGCGTATGCTCGGCGAGCTTAAATATGATTACGATATAATCAATGAGAACATGGATTTTTCAAAGTATAAGCTCTTGATTTTGCCCGACGATATTTTGATTACGCCCGCGTTGGAGAAAAAGCTTAAAAAGCATTTGGACGCGGGACGCGGCATAATAAGCAGCGGTTTCAGCGGCCTTAAAGAGGATAAGAGTGGATTTGCGCTTAAAGAATGGGATTTCGGATTTGACGGAGTAGATTCGTCAAACGCTTCGTATTTTAAAATGACAGATACTGCAGATGAAACACTCGGCGATATGATGTGGTCTATGTATTCTCACGGAATACTCATGAAGCCCTCAAAGAATGCCGAAGTAACAGCAGAATATGTAAAACCTTATTTTAACCGTCATCATGACGGAGAACGCGGTTTTTGGTATGTGCCTCCGGAAAAGACGGACGGACATGCTGCCGCGGCGCGAAAAGGGCAGATATATCACATTTGCTTCCGCATCTTTGATGCATATTATACGGGAGCGATGGCAGCGCACAAACGTCTTGTACAGCAAATGATAGAAAGCCTTATGCCGGACCCGCTTTTCAAAACAGAAGGAATTCCGTCAACGGCACGCGTAACGGTTACGGAAAATGAAAAGAATATTATGCTTCATATAAAGGCAACTTTCCCCGAGGTTCGCGGCGAGGTAGACATTATAGAAGAACATCAGAGTCTGCCCGCAGGAGCAAGGGTAATGCTCAGAGGAAAGTTCAACAAAGCGTATATTGTGCCTGCTATGGAGAGTCTGCCGGTAATGGCACAGGAAGGATATACGGAAATTGTTTTGCCGCAGGTTGACGGTTACATGATGATAGCGGTAGATAAAGTCTGAATCAAGCAGCTTTATGCAACGGAGGTATCAGAGCTTGAAAAACAATACGCCCTTTTACACGGAAAATGAAATAGAGAATATTGTTAGGCGGCAGGATTTGATATATGAGTATGCCGCAAACGACTGGCGCGACGGTATGCTTTTGGGAAACGGCTCTCTGGGCGCTTTGGCTTATGCCTCCGGGCCGATGGAATGGGTTATAAATAAGACCGATATTTTTGACGGCCGCAGCGCCAAATGCGATATGCTGCCTCATGATGAGGTTATGAAGAGGGTAGAAGAGTCAAGCGATAAAGCCTCGTATTTTCTTGATGAAGAAGATAAAATAACGGATGAACCTATGATGCGTTCTGTCAGCGCTATGGTACTGAGACTTTATTACGGTGACAGCGAGCTTGGCTGGAACGCTCCCGCTTTTCCAAAGATAAGTCACAGACTTTCTTTGTTTGAAGGAGAGCACAAAAGCTCAGCAGACGCTCATTTTATACATTCGGAAGTAAAAAGTATTATACCGCGCGGCAGAAATCTTTTTGCCGCGCGCATATCCGGCTGCGCAATTTCCGACTGGAATCATATCGCAGAAGTTTACTGTCCTTACAATGAAGATACCGAGCCGCCCGGGTGGAACAAACGCGAAGAGGGTTTTGTATCTTTTGAGCAGAAGCTTCCCGGCAATATAGGCAGTTTTGCGGCGGCTGTGAAAATTGTAAACCGCACCCCCGATGCCAAACGCGTAACGTATAAACTGCCGGGGGATTTTAACTTTTCTTCAAGGGAAAACAGCATGTCTTTGCCCGAAACGGGCAAATATACCGCCGCCATACGTCAAAGCGGCGATGCGGATATTTTTGTTTCCGTATGTACAAGTTATGAATATGGAAACCCTTTGGAAGCTGCGGAAAAAGAAGTGTTGCTTGCGGCCGGTGAGGGTTTTGATAAAATCGAAACCGAACATAAAAAATGGTGGAGAGAATTTTGGCTTAAAAGCGCTGCCGATTTCGGAAAATACGAAAAACTGCAGCGCTATTGGTATTTTTCCGTTTATGAACTTGCTTGCTCATACGGAAAGGCTCCGATGCCTGCTTTAAGCGGCATGGGTTACGGCCCGTTAAACGCTACAACGGCAGGCGTTGCGGCAACAAACTATGTGCATGACCAAAATGTTCAGATCCCCGTAATGCCGCTGCCTCTTGTAAACCATGCGGAGCTTTCGGAAGCTTTTGCCGATACATACTTAAACGTTTTGGATGAGCTTAAACGTCACACAAAAGAGCTGTTCCCGAAAACGGGAGGAGAGGGTGTGTGCATACCGCTTGTGGCAAATCAAAACGGCGTTGAAATGCCCTCGGGATGCTACAGATATACTCTTTGCGGAAGCGCTTATGTAGGTATTGTACTGTGCAAAATATGGGATTTATCCCGCGATATGCGCCTGATGCGCGAAAAGCTTTATCCGCTTTTATGTGAGCTTATAAGATTTTATGTAAATAACATGTTAAATCGCGGCGAAGACGGGCGTTATCATCTTGATTGGAGTATTCCGCCTGAAATTTTCAGGTTTACAAGAGACGATACCGCAACGCTCGCAATGCTTAAAACGTGTATTAAAACAGCGCTCGATTTCTGCGCTGATGAGAAAATTGAAAATGAGGAAACGGAAAAGTGGCGCGATATACTCGCCAACTACCCTGAATTAGCCGAAAGAAGCGACGGTTCATGGTGGGGCGGGCCGGATATTCCCGAAGAGCATTTTTGCTTCGGAACGCATCTGCTTTATCCGTTTTTCCCGTCCGAAGCTTATATTTCCGATGAAGACAGGGAAACGGCTGAGAAAACGCTCCGCTTTATAGAAAAGAGTGCGATAGAGCGCAGCTTTGCCGGAGAGGACGGATGGCATTTTGTGCACGACTGGAGCTGGTTTCTCTATAATATGACAAAGCTTCGTTTGGGGCATTATGAGGAAGTATTTGAAGCAATACATGAGTTTTTGCGTGACTTCGCAAAAACAAACGGACTTTTTACACACAATTCGATTATCATATCGCCTTCTGACGTTACAGAACGCAATCATGATGAGAAAAAACCGCCCGAAGCGGTAACAGCCGATATGACGACAACACCGTCTTGGTATGCGTCGGGTAAATGCGCAACGCCGAATGAATATGCAAAAAAACTTACCGCGCCCGTTATAGAGGGAAATTCAATTTTCCTTTTATGCGCGTCGGAAATGCTTTTGCAAAGCTTTGACGAAACCTTAAAACTGTTCCCCGGTATGCCAAAAGATTTTACGGGAAGCTTTTACAATTTAAGAGCAAAAGGAGGCCTTTTTGTTTCGGCTTCCTGCGAAAACGGAAAAGTAACCGCAGCGGAGATTTCGGCTTTGTGTCCCGCGAAAATCAAGCTTTTGAATAATCATAAACTCGTTCCCGCCGAAGGCGGCGCTGCGGCAAAGGAAAATACGCCTTATCTAATCATAGAGCTCGGAGAGGGAGAGAGCATTAAACTGTTATGTAAAGATAATAAATAATATATAGGAGGCAATATGTCAGAAATCAATCCTGTAGTTTTTTCGGTGGGTGACAATTATCAGATTTTTGTTCCCGGCGGCAGAGGAAGCACCATGTGGGTAAGCATTGGCGGTGAAAACTATTACGATGGAGCAAACGGCGTTTTGCGTTCCGATGTACTTGTACATAAAATGACGGTTCCGAAAAAGGTGCTTGATACGGCGCAAAGTTATACAATTTATAAAAGAAATATTGTAGAGCGTAAGCCCTATTTTACCGAGACGGAGGAGCCTGAGCATAAAAGCTTTTCTTTCAAGGCACCTGAAGGCAATAAAATAAGAGCTTATCATGTTGCGGATGCGCACAGTAACTTAAAGCCGCCCGTTTTGGCGGCAAAGGCGTTCGGAAACATAGACCTGCTTATTTTAAACGGAGATATTCAGACAAGCAGCGAAAGCGAAGAGGAAATTTTAAATATATATAAAATAGCGTCAGATATTACAGAAGGCGCAATACCGGTGGTGTATGCAAGGGGCAATCATGATCTGCGCGGCAGCTTTGCAGAGTATCTTGACAGATATACGCCATGTGAAAACGGCAATACGTTCTTTACATTCAGAGTGGGCGATGTTTGGGGACTCGTTCTGGATTGCGGCGAAGATAAGCTTGATAACCACGCGGAATACGGCAATACGTTATGCTGCGAGTCTTTCCGCAGAACGGAAACCGGATACTTAAGGGAAATGGTTCAAAATGCTGAAAGCGAATACACGGCGGAAGGCGTAAAACACAGGATTGTTATTTGCCATATGCCTTTTACAAAAATTGAAAAGGGCGAATTTGATATTGAACGCGATGTTTATGCCGAATGGGTGAATATTTTAAATGAGAAAATAAAACCCGAATTTATGCTTTGCGGACATAAACATGCTTTAAACATATACGAGCCCGGGGGAGAACACGACGGCTACGGCCAGGGATTCCCCGTAATTATCGGTTCTGAGATAAAAAATGCGCATACCGAGAATCATGACGGCGCGTATTTTATAGGATGCGGAATTGAGTTTTCGGATGAGAAAACACATTTTTCTTTCACAGACAGTGATGGGAATTTTTTGAAAAATGAGTATAATACTTCGGTTAAGAAGTAAAGTCTGTAAATAATGGAGATTTAGACAGTGAACAAGAATTATAAAGGGATATTATCCGTATACGAAGATTTTAAACTGCATAGCGGCGCCCTTTCCCATGAAGAAGGCTTCTTCGATTATCAGGCGCCTTCAAGCATCCACAGCGACGTAACCTGCTTTGCTTACGGCATAAGAGAAGTGAGAAGCTGCGTCAGCGTCAATAAAAGTGCGGCGGTATCTTCTGTTACAATTGATAAAAAAGACATTAAAAGACGGTTTTACTTAAAGCTTCGAGCGTGTCTCTTTGATTGGGAGAAATACGTATGCGGCATAAAAATTAATATAAACGGCAATACGGCTTATGAAAACGGCAGCGAGTTTTTTGAAAACGTAAACCTCGGCTGGCCAACCGTGTATATTCCGGTAGACAACTCATTACTTGCGGCGGGCGAAAACATAATTGAGATTTCGCAAACATCGGGCGATACTGCACTTTTAGTATCATCTTTGGATTTAATTTCTTTGCCCGAGATGAAGCCGCGCAGTCAAATCGGTGTAAAAACTGCCGCGCGTATAGGTGATGAGTTTGCAATATCATTCTATACTCCCGGAGCAGGAGTGTCAGGTTGGAAAACAAAACAGTGTGCGGTTGTTGAGGTTTTAAAATCGCCTATTAATGATAATCATACTGTTGTCAGAATAAGGGTGGAGGGCAAAAAGCCGGAACTTACGCTCAAAATTGGCGATACCGATGTACGTGCCGTTATGCCTGAGGTTTATCCCGCGAGCGACGATTTCTGCATGGTCGGCACGGATTCCGATGACCACAGACACGACGATTCGGACGAAACAGACAGAATAATAGAAATATTTGCAAACACGGGCTTCGGTAATTTCTGGCAGGCAAGGCCTCAGCATTACAGAAATTTTTATACGCTTTCGGATGAGACATCCTGGAAAAAGCGTATTGATTATTTAAGAGCATTCGGCACAAAGATAAGCCTTACTGACAGTGAAGACGTTATGCCTTATCTGCCCGAGATGTGCGGGGACGCTTTTGTCGGAAAGCATTTTCACGAGGCGTATCTCTTTTTCTGTGCGGCGCTTGAAGCTGACGAAAAGTGGAAAAAGGAAATGTATCTCGATTCCGCGGCTTTAAAAGCGTCGGAATCCTTCGGAGAAAGCAAAAAAATGTTTTGCGAAGCGCTAAAGAAAATGTATCTCGGCTGCAAAAAGAACACCGGGCTTACATCTGTCGGCTCGCCGAGTCTTTTGACAAGCTATGAAGCGTCATCCGGATTTGAGAGGGTGACAATAGAGCCTGTCAGCAACGTTAATATTTTAATCGGCGCAGTCCGCGGCGCGGCTCCGCGCATGTGGGGGGCGCACGTACCTACGGACTGGTATTTCGGTGAACCGAATGATTTAACAAAAGCAAAAAAATTTCTGCTTGCAATGAAGCTTTTGTATATAAATGGGGCGGATTACATTTACGCGGAAAATTCGCTTTTCAAGACAAATGCATTTTCGCGCGAGGATTGGGAAGATGAGTTTTGCACAACTTGCCGCACATATTTAAGGGAGTTTTATGAATATACGGTTAAAAATCCGAGAGAAGGCAAGCTGAAAACCGACTTGGCGGTAATATACGGCAATAACGAGTATTTTATGTGGCATTATGATGACCGCATGGCAGAGCTTCCGGAAAATGACGATTGGGACATAACCCTTTGGGGAAAATGGAAAGATAACAGGCATCATAAGTGTTTCAGGGCAATAGACGCTTGGCTTCCTCTTTCCGACAATCAAAACAGCAAAAAGAATATTATAAACCTAAACCTTTTCAGCGGATCGCATTACGGCAGCGTTGACGTTGTTCCCTACGAAAAAGACTATTCGGAATATAGGGCGGCGGTAATGCTCGGCTGGAACACATACGAAGATGGATTTGCAAAGAAGATATACGGATATGCCGCAAAGGGCGGCACGGCGTTTTTAAGCTATTGCCATTTTAACCGCACCGACAGATGCGACATGCCGATGGAATACGCAAACGATGAAATAGAAAAGTATTTCGGCATAAAGTGCAAAGAGGTTACGGAATACTCCGGTAAAGCGTATTTCGGAGACGAAACCGCAGAAATATCCTCTGTTATTTCAGTTTTACAGTGCGACGCGGAAGGCGCGGAAAAGGTTGCGGAAGATGAAAACGGAAACGCCCTCGTGCTAAAACTTAGAATAGGCGAGGGAGAAATTTATTTCGGCACGTTTGCAGACTATAACTGTCCCGACGGTAAGCTTTTCTTATTACAGTATATACTCCGCCTTATAGGAGACAGTAAAGCGGATGTTATATGCACAAACAAGAATATCAGCTTTACGCACAGAGTAAAAAGCGACGGCGTGAATGTAATAAACGCACTAAACATGTGCCCTGACGGTGTGACTCCCGAAAAATATACGCTGAAACTTAAAAACGGCAAGAGTATAAGCGGTCAGCTTATGCCCTGTGAGATTAAAGAGCATGTATTAAAAATATGACAGTGAGGTATTAATATGTGGAACGGTTTTGAAAGCAAAGAATTTACTTTTGAAGACAGAAAAGCGGTAATTGTATATCCCGAAGGCAAGCCAAACGGCAGAATACTTTTGAAAACAGAGTATCTGGAAGCTTTTCCGGATTTTGATATTGCCATGCTCAAAAGGGGATATCATTTGATACATATGTATCAGAGAAACCGCTGGGCGCCTCCCGCTGAAATTGACAGGATGGCGGAATTTGTACGTTACTGTGCAAAAGAGGTGGGCGCATCGGAACGCTGTGTTATTGAAGGCATGAGCTGCGGCGGTCTGCAGGCGGCAACACTTGCGGAGCGTTACCCGGAACTTGCGGCGGTTCTTTATTTAGACGCGCCTGTTTTAAATATCATAAGCATGGCGGGTTACGGCGGCATAAACCAAGTGCTTGAAGGCTTCTGGCAGGAGATAGAGGACGCTTACGGCGTATATCCCTCTACCATGGTAAACTTCAGACAGAGCCCGATAGACAATATGAAACCGCTTATAGAAAACAACATTCCCTTAATCATAGTATACGGCAACGCAGACCCTGTTGTAATTTACGGCGAAAACGGCAGAGTTCTCGAAAACTTTTACAGGGAAAACGGCGGAACCGTATGCACTATAGGTAAATCCATGAGTGAGCACCATCCGCACGGCCTTGACGACCCGCAGCCCATAATTGATTTTGTTGAAAAGTATTACAAATAATATGAGATATTATGTAAATAAAACAGAAGTAATAAATCCTTCGCCTGACTCACCGGAGTGGGACATGGCGGAGGCGGAATATTTAAAATGCACTTATGTCGGAGAGGGACTTTGTCAGCCGCCCGAAACTTATTTTAAGCTTTTAAGAGGGCCGCGCGGCTTGTCCGTTTTGATGCACACAGACGAAAGGAACCTGCGCGCCGAAGTCTCTCCGGGAGACGAAGTTTGTCTTGACAGCTGCATGGAGTTTTTCTATAAGCCGAGTCCGTGGGATACGAGGTATTTTAATTTTGAAATAAATCCAAAAGGCGTTACGCTGTTTGGACTCGGAGCCGATAAGTTTGACAGGATCTCAATTACTGATACGCGTGTTTTTGATATAGTGTCGTTGGCGGAAGAAGGAGACTGGACTTTAAAGCTTTATATTCCGGATGATATTATAGATAAGTATATGCCTGAAATTACCGCGCTTTCGGAGGGCAATAGATCATCGGTTGCAAAAGCTAATTTTTGCAAATGCGGAGATGAAACAGACCATCCACACTATGCAACATGGACCCGGATAGACGCGGAGAAAATAGATTTTCACATACCGGACTTTTTCGGTGAATTGGTTTTTAAGTAACAATGAAAGAATGTGCGATATGACAAAATACAGTATTGGATTAGACTTTGGAACATTATCGGGCAGGGCCGTTTTGGTAAACCTTGAAAACGGCGAAGAGGCGGCCGAGAGCATATATGAATATCCGCATGCCGTAATGACGGAGAGCCTTCACGGCAAAGTGCCTTTGGAAGATGACTGGGCTTTGCAGGACCCCAAGGATTATCTTGAAGTTTTGTCGCATACAATACCTGATGTGCTCAGGAAATCGGGAGTAAGACCCGAAGACGTTACGGGTGTTGGCGTTGATTTCACTTCTTGTACAATCCTTCCCGTACTGTCGGACGGTACGCCATTGTGCTTTAAAGAAGAGTATAAGAACTGCCCTCATGCGTATGTTAAGCTTTGGAAGCATAACGCGGCGCAGAAACAGGCGGATAAAATAAACAGCCTTGGAGAAAAGTGGCTCAAAAGATACGGCGGCAAGACGTCTGCGCAGTGGACGTTTGCGAAAATCCTTCAGGTTTTGGAGGAAAACGAAGAAATATACCGTAAGGCAGACCGCTTTATCGAAGCGGCGGACTGGATAGTATGGCAGCTGACGGGAAAAGAGAGACGCAGCTCATGTACGGCGGGATACAAAGCGCTGTGGAGCAAAAAAGACGGTTATCCCGGAAAAGAGTTTTTCAAAAAACTGAACCCCAAAATGGAAAATGTGATCGAAGAAAAAATAACAACAGATGTTTTGCCGGTAGGCTCAAAGGCGGGGGAAATAAACGGATACGCCGCACGCCTTACGGGTCTTAAAGAGGGGACGGCTGTCGCGGCAGGCGTTATAGACGCGCACGCGGCAGTGCCTGCAGTCGGGATTGACGGCCCCGGGAAAATGCTGCTTATACTGGGCACGTCGGCATGCCATATAATAATGGGAAAAGAAGAAAGGGAAGTTCCCGGTATTTGCGGAGTTGCGGAGGACGGAGTTTTGCCCGGACTCTTCGGATATGAAGCGGGGCAGTCATGCGTCGGCGATATGTTCGCGTGGTTTATAAAAAACTGCGTACCCGAAAGCTATATGCGCGAAGCGGAAGGAAAGAACATGAATATTCATGAGCTTTTGCGGGAGAAAGCTCAAAAACTAAAAGTTGGTGAAAGCGGACTTCTTGCGCTTGATTGGTGGGACGGAAACCGTTCAACGCTTGTGGATACGGATTTGGCGGGATTGATACTGGGGCTGAATCTCAGGACAAAGCCCGAAGAAATTTACCGCGCATTAATTGAGGCCGCCGCATACGGCACAAAGATAATTATTGACACGTATGAGGAAAACGGTATAGAGATTAATGAAATCCGCGCGGCGGGAGGCATCGCGGAAAAAGACTCTATGATGATGCAGATTTATGCCGATGTGACAAACCGCGAGATTAAAATATCAGGTTCACCGCAGGCGTCCGCGCTCGGAAGCGCTATTTACGGCGCTTATGCCGGCGGATATTTTGAAACAGTATCAAAAGCAATAGAGGTGATGGGAAAGCTTAAAGATACGGTTTACAGACCTTGTGCGGAGGATTCACGTAAATATGATGAGATTTACCGTGAATACAAGCGTCTGTATGATTATTTCGGGAAAGAAAACAGTGTTATGAAAAGACTTAAGTCTTTAAAATGATAATTAAAAAGTTTTATGTTTATATTGAATTATTTTGATATTTAGTGTATAATAATATATAAATTAAACCGCATATGTTTTCATAAACATGGTAAAAATAACGAAAGATTTTTTGCGGGAATGTGAGGAAAGAAAATGAAAAAAAAGTTTATTGCAGTATCGGTGTCTTTGATACTTATATTGCTGAGTATTGGTATTTGTACAAATGTGGCGGCGGCGGGAAACGGCGTCACGCTGATTTATTCATGTCTTGATTTTGAAGAACAGAATGAGGGCGATGCACCGTACGGCTTTTACGGAGCCGATACAACTTACTTTTCCGTTGCCAAACAAGCGGCTGACGGAAATCAAAATAACAAGGCGCTGCGTCTTACTGCGACTAAGGCAATAAGCCCCGTCCCTTCAACGCAGATCCCGTTTCATTATGCGCCGATAGCAGACAGATTTGTTGTCAGCTTACGTTTTAAAAACACTGATTCAGCGTCAACAAAACGTATTATGCTAACACCCAATGCAAATGAACCCAAGAGCTCTCTTTATCTTAGTCCGGTGGGCGATTCGTGCAATTTAATGTCTTTGGAAAGCGGAATACTTTATATATGCGAAAGAAATACCAGCAGAACCCCGGCTTTAAACCAGTGGCACACTATAGAATTTGAAATTAACGTATCAACCCGGAAAGTAATCCCGTATTTGGACGGCACTAAGCTTTCAAGCGGTCTGGAGCTTCCGGCCACCGGCATAACAAATATTGCCGCGCTCAGGTTTTTTTCGCCCGCGGCTTCAGGCACCTGGTACATAGACGATATAAATGTTTATTTAGGCAACAGTAAGCTGTCCGCGGCGGATTTTGCGGCGCAGAAAAGCCTTTATGAAAACAGCGATATAATACCTGACCACAAATACGAGCTCGGCAGACTTTATCAGTACGATAAATTTGTTTATGCAACGCTTTATAATAAATTTGTCACAAGAGTAGACGGCGCCAGATATTACAAAAACAACGCATATCATAATCTTCAGGCGCCTGTAACAGATGATATAGACAGTGTAATACACGTTCCCGTCCGTGATTTTGCGGAGGCGTTCGGCGGAAGCTTTTCGGGTACGGGCGATACAGCTACTGTAAGCGGCGGCGGAAAGACAATGCAGTTTACGGTAGGCAGCAACGCATATTCTCAAGACGGCGTTATGTATACTGCGCTTGATACACTTTCTGAGTTTTTCGGTATTTCATATTACAGAAACGGAGACCTTTTGTCTTTCGGCGAAGAGCTTACATGTCCTTTTAGCCTTGGCAAAATGGGAGAAAACTTCCGCGGCTATACGATGGAAGGAGAAGTTTTTGAAAGAATTGCAAATTCGCTTGTTTATAAGCGTCCTACAAAAGAGCAGATTCTTGCTGCGTTTGAATCGTATAACCCGCAGCATTCTTATCCGAGACTGCTTATAAATGATTTCAGCGAAATAATAAATAACAGAAGCAGAGATGCCGGGTATGACAGCACTGTTTCGGCACTTATAACAAGAGCAGATAACTATGTAAATCTAGATCCCGTAGCATATACGAAAAGCGACGGCCTGCGCGGCGATTTCCCGCAGCCGTTAAACGACAGATGCACATATTTGTCTTTTGCATATAAGATAACGGGAGACGCAAAATACAAAAACGCATTGTGGAGCAACCTTGAAGCGGTTGCCTCATTCCCGGATTTAAACCCCAAGCATTTTCTTGACATAGGTATAAGCGCAAACGGCATAAAATTTGCGTATGACTGGCTTTATAATGATTGGACGCCTCAGCAGAGACAAACAATTGAAACCATAATACTCGATAAAATTTTCGAGCCCGCGATTTATGCGTACCGCAGTCCAAAAGGCGCAGACGAAACAGGCTTTGCTTACAGCACGGGCAATCAGCCTATAATTATAAACTGCGGCATCGCAGGATGCGCACTCTCGCTTCTTGACAAATATCCGGATATTTGTTCAGAAGTTATATCATGTTCACTAAGAAGCGTTGAGACGTGTCTTTCTGAATTTGCGCCCGACGGCGCATGGACGGAGGGCGTTGCATACTGGCAGGATACAATGGGCTCGCTCCCTGCTCTTGTAAATATTTACAGAACGGCGCTCGGCGATGATTTCGGTCTTTTAAATACGCCGGGACTTCACAAATCGGCATATTTTCCGCTTGCCGTTTCAAACGGAACGGCAACATTTCCGATGGGCGATGACGCAAGCGTAAGCCCTTATCATCCAAGTCTTATGTGGTTTGCAAACGTATATAACGATATGGCGCTTGCAACTATGAGAAAGAACCATTTATACGGCGCAAGTCTTACAGACGTCGTAAACTGGGTGTTTGACGCAGATCCCGTACATACAACTATAGATAACGACAATTATTTCAGAAAGATGGAAACCGCCTCCATGAGAAAGGGTTGGAACAGCGGCGATACCGTTGCAATTCTCCACGGAGGTCAGAACAATACAAACCACGGTCATCTTGATAACGGCACGTTCCAGATTGATATGCTCGGCCAGCGCTGGGCGTGCGAAGTACCTGCAGAAAAATATAATATTCTGCATTACGGTTCGGAAACGTATGATCCCTCGGCGCCCGCCTCACCCTATAAGCCGGAGGACTATTACCGATTTAAGGCGGAGGGACATAATACTGTTATAGCAAACCTCGGCGGTGAAAGGGCGGATCAGGTACCGGAAGCTTTCGCAAAGATGCTGAAGTTCACTTCAACGGATGCAGGCTCATACGCGATACTTGATATGACGCAGACAAACAATTTATATACTAACGCGAAACGCGGCCTTATGCTTGACAAAGAGAATAACACGGTAATCGTTCAGGACGACTTTAAGGCTTCTGAAGAGACCGAGTTCTGGTGGTTTATGCATACGCAGGCGAGCATTACGCTCAGCGCTGACTCTAAAACCGCAACTCTCAATAAGAACGCAAAAACCATACGGGTTTCTATAATATCAGACGGCGACGAAACGTTTCAGATTTTGCCTGCAAAGGCGATGGACGGATACTATAACGTTCCGCCGCTTCAGGGTGATAACAGCGCTTATAAAAAGCTTGCAGTTACCAAAACAACTGATCATTTCAAACTCTCTGTAGCGTTTAGCACAACAGAGACAGATGAGCCGCCTAAGTACAAGCCCATGGAAGAGTGGAGCTTTGGCGAAGATATTCCGCCGGCTTCGGATGATTATACCGTAAAGGGTATAGCGGACGGCGACCGCTTTGCGATTTCCGCATCGGATGCGTCTTCACAAAAGGTATATGTTGTAGATAAGGATGCGGCGGGACTCGCTCCTTCGGCGGCAACAAAACTTGCCTCGGCAGAGTTTTATGTTGACGGCGCACTCGTTGGCACAGCGTCTTCAGCACCGTATTGCTGTAATGTTCCTCTGACAGAGGGCAATCATACGCTTAGAGTTGTTGCACATACAACGGGCGTATATTCGTATGATATAGGCACATATAATTATTCGGCGGAGGTGTGGTCAGATACTTCAGATTCCGTTATAGAGGATTTTGACGGCGGTACACAGGGCGCAGACGTAAGCTTCGGAACAAAAACAATTGTTTCAACCGAAGCGTGCACATACCAAAAAGCACCCGGCACGGGCAGTATGGCAATGACGTTTTCGTCAGATGTTGGAAGCGGTCAAAGCTACATAAGCACAGGCAAAATTGCCATTCCCGAAAGCAAACTCTTAACGCTTGACTATGATTTCTATTCGGAAAATTCAAGCGGTAATGCCATAGCACATCATCTGAGAGATGAACAAAGCACGCCGGTTGTGCAGGGGGCTACGTTCGGATTTCTGGGAAGCGGCAAATACAGCAAGAATGAATGGCACCATGTTTCGTATATATTTGACTTTGAAAGCGAAGAATTCAGAGGATATCTTGACGGATACGAAATTGAGCGCGGTGTGGTTAAGGCAACATCGAAAAACAATGCGTATGTCCGTTTTTATATTAACCGTTACAGTTTGGGTACCGTTTATGTAGATAACTTCAGATACTGCGCAAAAGGGGAAGCTGTACAAATTGAAGCAACGCCTTATGCCGTAAAGGGTATCGCGGACGGCGAGAGAATTCCCGTATGCGCAAAAGCTAAATCACTTAAAAGAATAATAAGCATTGTTGACGCTTCTGCAGCATCAAGGACAATAACAAATGCAACAAATCTTGCGAAAGCGGAGTTTTATATTGACGGCGTTAAAGCTGCAACGGTTACGTCAAAGCCGTGTCAGTGGAATCTCCCCATAACGGATCTTAAAACCCATACGCTGACCGTTGAAACAACCGATGCGGGCGGCAATAAGCAAAACTTCGGCCCGTACTCATACACCGCTTATAATATGGCGGACGGCGCTACTTCTTACACGGAGTATTTTGACGGTGCTGAAGGCACAGCTGTAACAAAAGACAATCTTTCGCGTATAGCAACGTTTACTACAAACGAAAACCCCGTATTCAGTTCAGCCGCAGGCGGCGACGGTACGGCTTTGAAGCTTACAACATCGAACGGAAAGAGAACAAACCTTCAAAGTAATTGCGATATATTGGTACCCGAAGACGGTATCACAACATACGATTTTGATTTTTACTGCACTTCGGGTTCAGAATACTACAAGATTTATTTCCACACAAGAAACAGCGGCGGCTTTAACATGAAAAACGAAAACATGACAATACTTGATAATCTGCAGATGAACGAACTTCAGAATAATACATGGCATCATGTTTCGTATGTGTTTGATTCAAGCAGAAATGAGTATATGGGTGCTATCGACGGCTACGAGTTTGTGCGCGGAGCGATGGACTCAAGAACGCCCGGAAGAGCCGTATACTTCCTGCTTCAGACTCAAAGCTATACATCGTGCGATTTCTACCTTGACAATGTTGAAATAATGTCAAAGACCGTATCGCAGAAAGCAGTCGCAGGTGTTGAATATGATGGCAACACGGCTAATGTGGTTGTTTTAAACGGCGGAAGCGCTTTAAAGAAATTTAATGTATTAAGCGCAGAATACAAAGACAACAAGCTTAAAGATATTTCGGCTTATGCCGTAGAACTAAAGAGTAAGGAAATCTGGCAGGATACACAAAGTACAATGTCTGCCGGAGAAGGCAGAAAGGCTGTTTATATTTGGGATACCAATATGAACCCGCTGGCAAAATCTTCTCCGGTACGCTGAGAAATCATCTTTGCTGCGGCCGCTTTTTGGTGACCGCAGCAATTTGATTTTTAAGCAACTGCTCAGGAGGATAAAAATGAAAAAAAAGCTTACAGCAATACTTGTGGCAACATTGATGATTTTGACAAATGCTGCTTTTTATATCAGCGCTTCGGCAGAGGGGAATGTGCCGGCGCTTATTTATTCATGTCTTGATTTTGAAGAACAGACGGCTGGAGACAGTCCTTACGGCTTTACATTCGGAGCCGGAAACGGAAGCATGACGGTTATAAATGATTCGGGCAATAAAGCGGTCCGGCTTACATATGCGGGCGACGGCGATATACCTACCATGATACTGCCGCTTCAGTATGCGCCGATAGCGGAAAGCTTTGTTATAGGTTTCCGCTTTAAATGCGACAATTCTTCTGCAACGCAGCGCCTTATGGTCAGAACCGACGCGCTTTTGCCCCGCAATTCCCTTTATCTTGATTCGACGGGCGAAGCCTTTAACCTGATGTCTGTAACCGGCGGGTCTCTGCATGTAGGCACAAGCTCTACTACGCGCAGGGTGTCAAATAATACGTGGTATGACCTTGAGATGGCGGTAAACCCCACAACAAAGCGTATGAACGTATATTTAAATAATTCTCTTATGGTAAGCAACGCGAATGTGACAAATGCGTCTTTCACAAACATTGCGTCTTTTACGTTCTTTGCGCCAAATAAATCGGCAGGCTGGAGTATAGACGATTTCAGGCTGTATCTCGGCGGCAGACTTTCTTCATCGGATTTTTCCGAGCAGAAAACTCTTTATGAAAACAGCGAGATAATTCCTGATCATAAATTTGAGCTCGGAAGGCTTTATCAGTATGATAAATTTATGTTTGTAACGCTTTATAATAAATTTGTCGCAAGAGTTGACGGGGGCAGATACTATAAAAACAACGCATATCACACGATGGCGGCTGCCGTAACTGAAAGCGACGGCAGTATATATGTTCCCGCTGCCGATTTTGCCTCTGCTTTGGGCGGGTCGGCTTCGGTAGAAAACGGAACCGTAACGGTTACAAAAGGCGGAAACAACACGCAGATAACGGACATTATCTATAATAACGAAATCGCGTGCGTGCCGCTTGACGGTTTAGCGGAATTTCTCGGCATTTCCTATTACAGACAGGGGGATCTGCTTTCTTTCGGAGAGGCGCTTACATGTCCTTTCAGCCTCGGCGCTATGGGTAAAAACCAGCGCGGCTGCACAATGGAAGAAGAAGTGTTTGAAAGAATTGCAAATTCGCTTGTTTATGACCGTCCTTCAAAAGAGCGTGTTCTGCAGGCGTTTGAAACGAACAATCCGCAGCATGCATATCCGAGAATTCTTATAAATGATTTCAGCGAAATAATAAATAACAGAAGCAGAGATGCCGGGTATGACAGCACTGTTTCGGCACTTATAACAAGAGCAGATAACTATGTAAATCAAGATCCCGTAGCATATACGAAAAGCGACGGTCTGCGCGGCGATTTCGCGCAGCCCCTGGCGGACAGAGGCACATATCTCTCGTTTGCGTATAAGGTGACGGGAGATGTAAAATACAAAAACGCTTTGTGGAGCAACGTTGAGGCAGTTGCGGCGTTTCCTGATTTAAACCCCAATCATTTTTTGGACGTTGGTATCAGCGCAAACGGTATTAAATTTGCGTATGACTGGCTTTATGACGATTGGACGCCTCAGCAGAGACAGACGCTTGAAACTATAATGATTGATAAAATACTCACGCCTGCGCTTGCCGCATACCGCAGCCCCTTGGGCACAAATGCAACGGGCTTTGCGTATAACACTGGCAATCAACCGATAATTATAAACTGCGGCGTTGCGGGATGCGCTCTGTCACTTATGGACAAATATCCTGATATGAGTTCGGAGATTGTTTCATGCGCGCTTCGAAGTGTTGAAACATGCCTTGAAGAATTCGCGCCCGACGGCGCATGGACCGAAGGCGTTGCGTATTGGCAGGACACAATGGGTTCGCTGCCTACGCTTGTTGATGTTTTCAGAACGGCGCTTGGTGACGACTACGGTCTTCTTGATACGCCCGGACTTTATAAATCGGCATATTTCCCCCTTGCAATGTACGGCGCGACGGGAACGTTTCCCGTGGGAGATGACGCAAGCGTAACTCCGTATCACCAGAGTCTTATGTGGTTTGCAAACGTATATAACGACAAGGCGCTTGCAACCATGAGAAAAAACGCGTTAAATGGCCCGGGCCTTACCGATGTTGTAAACTGGGTGTTTGATGCTGATCCCGAGCATACTACTATTGACGGCGACCACTATTTCAGAAAGATGGAAACCGCAACTATGCGAACCGGCTGGAACTCAAACGACACAGCGGTTCTTTTGCACGGCGGACAAAACAACAGCAACCACGGACATATCGATAACGGAGCCTTCCAGATTGACATGCTCGGCGAGAGGTGGGCGTGCGAGGTGCCGAAAGAAGAATACAATATTCTTTATTACGGCTCGTATACATATGACCCGAGCGCCCCGTCATCGCCCTACGAACCGGAAGATTACTACCGATACAAAGCAGAGGGTCATAATACGGTTATAGCAAATCTCGGCGCAGAGAGGGCGGACCAGGCGCAGGACGCATTTGCGGAAATATTAGAATATACATCAAAACCCGATAAAGCTTATGCGATACTTGATATGACGCAGACAAACTGCTTGTATGAGGACGCAAAGCGCGGCCTTATGCTTGACAAGGGAAATGACGCGGTAATTATCCAGGACGATTTTAAAGCGTCGGAGGCGGCGGAATTCTGGTGGTTTATGCACACCCAAGCAAATATTTCGCTCAGCGCTGACGGTAAAACCGCAATACTCAGCAAAAACGACAAGCGTATTTGGGTATCTATTATATCAAGCGGTAATGAAACATTTCAGATTATGGACGCGGAACCGATGGAAGGTTACTATGACATTCCGCCGCTTCAAAGCTCAAACACGGGTTACAAAAAGCTTGCAGTAAGAGAAACGACGGATGAATTTAAGCTGACCGTCGCGGTTAAAGCGCTTTCGGGAAATGCCACACAGCCCGAAATAATACCCGTGAGCCGGCCGATGGAAACATGGGGAAATGACGAGGTAACAGTTGAAGACACAGATGATTATATAGTAAAGGGCATAGCGGGAGGCGACCGTTTTGCACTTTCAGAGGCTGTTGCATCGGCGCAAAAGGTATATGTGGTCGACGCAGGCGCCGAGGGTATAACGCCGCAAGCGGCATCAAACCTTATTGCGGCATACTTTTATGTGGACGGCAGATTGGAGGAAACTGTATCCTCTGCGCCGTATTGTTATGAAGTTCCGGTCAGCGGCGGCAGTCATACGCTGGAAGTATTCGTCCGCAAAAATGACGGTATTTTATGTCGCGTCGGAACATACGGTTATTCGGCTGAAGTTTTGACGGATACGGCCGATTCCGTTATAAACAATTTTGACAGCGAAACACCCGGTTCTGCCGTTACATTCGGCAGTGAACGCTCCTTTGCCACGGGTGAAAGCTGTACATATGAGACGGCTCCGGGCGGAAGCACGGCTATAAGATTTTCATCAACGGCCGGCAGCGGCACGAGCTATATAATTACTGACAGCGTTGCCGTTCCCGACAGTAAATTGGTAACGTTTGATTATGACACTTATGCGGCAAATTCAAGCGGCAATATGCTGACGCACCACTTGAGAAACGGCGTGCCGGGCTATACGTTCGGAACGCTCGGCAGCAGTAAGACAGCAAAGGATATGTGGCATCATGTGTCATATATATTTGACTTTGAAAGTCTTACGTTCAGAGGTTATCTTGACGGTTACGAAATGGAACGCGGAACACTAATTGGTGTCACGTCAAACAAAATACGTTTTTATATGACGCGTTATACGGATGCCGCAGTAGTTTATGTTGATAACTTTAAATATTGCGGAAAAACCGGTACACAGAGTGTTGCTGTTGAGCCTACCGAATATGCTGTAAAGGGTATCATAAACGGAGAGAGAATACCCGTATGCACGAAAGCTTCGTCGCTTAAAAGAACAATAAGTATAGTTGACTCTGCGGCATCCGGCAAAACCGTGACGGAAGCTGCAAATCTTTCAAAAGCGGAATTTTATATTGACGGCGTTTTAAAAGGTACGGTTACGGCGAGTCCGTGTCAGTGGGATATGCCTATAACAGATTTAAATCAGCATTCTCTGACCGTAACTGCAACAGATATAGGCGGCAACACGCAAACCTTCGGACCTTTGACCTTTTCTGCCGTAAATATGGAGGACGATTCAACGTCTCATAAGCAGTATTTTGACGGAATTGCAGGAAACAGCCTTACGCTTGCGGGTCTGCCGCGCATGAACGCGTCGTCTTCAAGCACAGAGAATCCGGAATACGCAGAAATCGCGGGAGGCACGGGCACAGTGCTTAAGCTGACGGGCACCAGCGGCAAAAGCTCAAACTATCAGACAGCTCAGGATATTCATGTTCCGTCAAACGGTATTGTAACAATAGATTTGGATTTCTACTGCACACAAAGTAACGCAAACCACAAGCTTTACTTCCGTTCCAGAAACAGCAGCGGCTATAATATGAAAAACGGTGATCTGACACTGATAGACGGCTTGTCAATGGGCGATCTTACACCAAATACATGGCATCACATCTCATTTATATTTGACATTAGCAGCATGACATACGTATTCTTCCTGGACGGATATGAAATTGAGCGCGGCATAATGGATTCGCGCATAGCGGACAGAAATATATATTTCCAGATTGCAACGCAGAACTATGGAAGCTGTCAATGGTATTTTGACAATATTGAGGTTTTGGCAAAATCCGCGGTATCAAAAGTTTCGGGAGATCTCGCAGATGAAGGAAACAACGCGGGAGTGCTTGTTTTAAACAGTACGGCAGCGCCAAAGCAAATATACGTATACCATGCCGAGTATGTTGAAGACGAGCTTGTATACGTTTTTGCAGATAGCACCATTGTCGGAAAGGGCGGAATATGGCAGGGCAGCGTATCCGCTGTACCCGGGATAGGAGACAGCGCCTCAGTATACCTCTGGGACAGTGATTTGGTTCCGCTTTCGGGAAAAATCGTTAAACAAGGCATGGAATAAAAAACAGGATATTGGGTTTTAAACTTAAAAGCTTATAAACGGTAGCTGAGACGCAATAAGTCTCAGCCGCCGTTTTCTGCGTAAAAAAGAAAAATAGCATCAGAAAAATAAGGTTCCGGCAAATAAACAATTGACTTTTTTGCGATTTTTTTGTATAATTTTAAATGGCACTTTATTTTTTTCAGCGGCGGTTGCCGGTGTGAAAATAACGGATACGGGGAGTATCCGAAACACTTATATTATTTAGTTTGGAGGTATATTTATGCGCCTTAGAAAGAGAGCCCGGGCACTTTTAACGGCTGCGGCGGTTTTTTGCACTTTGCTGCTGCCCGTAATGCCCACAGGGGCAGAGACAACAAAACCAACAAAAATTGTCGTAACGACAAAGGTTAAAAACGTTGCGTATGCCGGAACGGACAGCGACGTTATACTTGCGCTTTACGACAAAAACTCAAAGACAGAAAAGACCTATAAGCTTGACAGAGCTTGGTGGTACAATGACTTTGAGAAAGGAGCCAAGGATACATACACGGTGGAAACCGAGTTCTATGCTTGGGAAATTTCCGACATCAGCATCCGCATAAAGGGTAAGGACGCCCTGCGTCTTGACTATGTTGACTGGGATATGACATGCAACGGTCAGCAGGCGCATGCGCACGTTATGGTAAATACGTGGCTGAGCAACAAGGAAAGCGAAAAGTCGGTAACTCTTGCAAGCGGCGCGTTTAAAAGAAACGTATCTGACGTAGGTAACTTTGCGTCCGCTTTTGAGGGAACAGAGTATTTTGCAACAAATGACACGACATCGGGCTCGCGCACGTTCCAGTGGAACTGCAGATCTACCGACCAGTACAGCTCAAACGTTGATCCCTTCACGCTGCCGCAGCCGCCCGAAATCACATATAACATAAGCGGTAAGGGCAAGGTAAACGGCGCAATAAACGACGCCGCGGCAAGCACGGAGATAAAAGACGCCGTAAAAGACGTTGTCTATAAAGAAAAGACAATAGGCTTTACGGTTGATAAGCAGAAGGTTTTGACACAGATGAAAGCAAAGGGCATATATAAGCTTTCAATCACAACAAACCTTAAATATCCGTCTGATTCGACGAATATCACCAAAATAAGCTCCCAGAGCAGAACGTTTACTTTTATCAGACCCCAGTTTGTGCTCTCCGATAAAGATACGGCAATAACAACAACGCCGTATACTGCAGGTATAGACAACTATTATTTCAACTCAACCGTCGGCACGGTAACTGCTAAAATTGCGGTGCTCTCAGATGGCACATACATGGCTAACTATAACGCAAACGATATAGCGAGAGATATATCGTTCGGTACGGCGCGCCTTTTCTACGGCAGAGGCTCAAATGACTTTGTAAACTTGGTTTCAAAATCAGTTTCGGGCAACACCGTATCGCTTAATTTTGATATGTCCTCCGTCCGCAGAAACGATGACAACACCGGTCTGCGACTGGAGCTTTCAAACGTTACTTCAAAATGTTACGGTCAGACATACGTTTTGTCCGGCGGCAATTACAGCAAGCTTTTCACAACGTTCAAAACGGATACGCTCCCGCCTGAAGTTTCGGCAACGGCTGCCGACGGCGGAAATATGTCGGGCGTATGGCGCAAGTCCATGACGGTTAATCCTTCCGTAAACGAAGAAGTTTATCCGAAGCTTTCGTCGTCAATCCCGTTTGAATCTTTGCCGTTTTATAAAAACGTATTCTCGGCAGAGCTTACGGGCCCCAATACCAATAAATCCAAAAACGTTGCCGCGGCGGGCGCGTCTGCTTTAACGCTTGAATGCGATAACAATATAGAGTCAAACGCATTTACGTTAAAGCTGACGGCGTATGACTTCGCAGGCAACAAAACAGAGAAAGTATATAATAATATTTGTCTTGACCGCAAAGCGCCGTCTGTAAGCCTTTCCGAAAAGAAGGATGTTCAGCAGGCGGATCTTTCAAAGGCGGTTATGTATAAATTCTCGATGGAAGAACTTTCGGGAACGGGACGTCTGCACTACTGCCTGGTTCCAAAGGACTCCGAAACACCTGCGGTAAGTAACGAAACGGCGCAGAGTGGAACTATCGAAACGCTTATAAACAAATGGGCTTTTATAGATCAGGACGCTATAGACAGCTCTTCCGTTGTACTCAGAGTCGGGAACAACGAAACGTTTGAAGGTACTTTGGTATACTTCGCGAAGGACGCGCTCGGAAACAAATCCGAAACCGTCAAGCAGCCCATATTTGTAAGCAACATTCCCGCTTCCGCGGATATAGTAATAGAAGAATATACATATCCCAAACAAAATTACAATATTTCCTTTACAAGCGGCGCGGACACAAGCGTATATTACAGATACGCAGGTATCGGAACGCGCTATAAGCTTTACGAAGCCGGTAAATCGAATGTAGGCTCGTCTTCACAGACGGACGATAGCGGCAACAGCGTATTATTAAACGGCAAACAGCTTCTTGAATTTAAAGCAGTAAATTCACAGTCCGGCAATACTATTTATTTCGAAGGCGCGAAGGGCAAGACTCTGCTCTTTGATAATACGCCTTCCGATATAACGATAGCGCAGGATAATTACGTATCCTCAAAAGCGGAGAGAACAATAAAGGTTAAAGCCTCAGACGTATCTCCCATAGTTGAGGCAAGCTTTAAGATACTTTCGGAGGATAAGAGCATAACGGTAATAGCTGATACTCCGCTTGAAATATTAAACGGCATTGTAAATGACAGCGCAAAAGTATCGGGCGTTGCAAACGGCAGATACATACCGGAAGTTACCGTAAAAGACGCAAACGGCAACATAACAACATCAGAAGGCAACACGTTTAACATCCGTTCGCAGAAGCCCGTGGCTGCGGCAACGGTTCTCGATGCACCGGAAAAAGACGGCGCTGCACTCATCTCCTCACACAGCTATGTGATCTCAATGGATGTTGACGAGGATTATATCTGTCCCGGCGGCTCTGCACGCGAAGTTGTAAAATACCGCGCGTCTGCAGACGGCGTAAACTTCGGTCCCTGGACAGAAGCCGCTGACCTTGTAACAACCTCTGCGGGTTACTCGGCGCACGGAATTGAGATAGATACTCCTCTGCCGCTTACAGCCGGCATGAACAGTATTTATTTGCAGGTAATGTGTACGGAAAGCGGAAAAGACGTATCGGCTATGACAGAAACAGAGCCGTCCGTCTTAGTACTCGATCCCGTAAATATTTACCTTGACGCGGAAGGCCCCGAATATAATGTTACATATAATATTACAGAGCGTACAAAGGATCCCATAACGGCAACCGTTACGCTTAAAGACAATATATCAAACGTATTCAGCCTTACAAGCACAAGCCCCTCGGCAGTTGTAACGCCCGTCGAAGGCTCAAACGATACTTTTGATGTAGTAATATCGGAGCCCGGCGTTATAGTTGAGGCAAGGGATGAAGCGGGCAACGTAACACAGATTATGCTTGAAGCGCAAAACCTTGACACGCAGGGACCCGAAATAGTATTTATTTCGATGGAACAGGCTCAAAGCGGCGCAAGAGATGACGCGGAAATTATGGTAGGCGTTTACCGCACAGAACCGTCAAGCGTTGTTTTCGCACCGGTTTTAGACGGCGAAACATTTGACGGAACGTATGACGCAGTTGAGATTAAAAATGTATCCGTGTCGCTTATGGAATACTTCGAAGAGGGCGGAGAATTACCGCTTGACAATTACACAAAGAACATAGTTTATACTTTATCATTTAAAGGTCTTACGGGTAATTACAAGCTCGGCGTTAAGGCATGCGACGATCTCGGAAACGAAACCATAGCCGTATCGGAAGACGTTGTCACAATGAAAGACGCAGCGCCTGCCGTAACGGAAGTTAAAGCTCCGAAAAAAGCGGTTGACTTTGCCGGCGCAAACTTAACCTTTAACGTTCCGGTATACGTTTTGCCGCAGTCTGAAATGACAACCGAAGCCGAATACATGGAAAATGACCAAGGCGAGAATGTACTCGTCCGCACGGCAGACGAAATTAATAAAGACAAAGCGGTTCAGGAAGCGCTTATAAACGGCGTAAGCCAGACTATAAAATATAACTTCCCGAAAAACGCAACGGGCACATACACGCTCGTTGTCGCAGACGATGTAGGCAGAGCGTTTAACGTAGAGTGCCATATAAACACGGAATTTTCGGAAGGCTATCCGCTTTCGTTTGATTTAAAACAGATAGTAATGACATCGGGCACAGATCAGGAAGGTGAATACTATAGTTATGAAACCGTAACGACCGTCGGCGAAAACGATGTGGCGTATGTAGGCCTTGACGGGTCCGATGAGGATATCTTCAGGCAGTGTGCGGTAAGGCTTTATGTAACAAATCCCGACCCGACAGCAAATATCTATCTCTATCCGTGTCCGCTTGACGAAAACGGAAACACGATAGAAGAAAACGCATATACACCGCAGACGCCGTTTTCCCTTGCAGGCGTATCGGGAACAGACGCAGTACTGGCGCCCGACGGCAACTGGGCGTACAGGTCAATGGTAATGGATATTATGTCATATGACTTTGAGACGTTTGACATAAGAGAATCCAAAATAAAGACCTTAAACATAGGCGCGAAGATATACGAGGAAGGCATGGACATTCCCGTTATCCAGAACTATTCCGTTCCGTTTAAAAATATCATAACGGCAAAACCGGAAATCGTTTTAAATATCACGCCCACGGACGCTCCGGCAAGAGAGGTAACCGTAACGGTTGACGCAAACGACCAGAACGTTTCAATTAAAAACATACGTGCCGAAGAGATGTATACGGAGAGCGAAGAGTTCCAGAGACTTCTTGAAGAAAAAGAGGAAGAGCTTGACGAAGACGCTTACTGGCAGTGGTACGAAACGGCAATTGCGGAAGCCATGGCGGAAGCTAAAAAATATAACCTCCCTGTAACGGAAGACAACAAAACTTTGACGTTTACAATTGACCGCAACACAATGTATTTTGTTACCGCTACAAACGAGTACGGCTTATCGACATCCGAAATGTTTGAAGTAAGAAATATAAATAACGATGAGCTTAAAGATTCGGATGTAGGAATTGAGTATAAAATCAAATCCGGCGGTGAATGGATAGACGATGACGGTGTAACATTTACAAACGAAGCAAAAGCCGTAATATACTATGAAGACCCCGCAAACAGACGCCGCATTTATGTAAAGAACAACGGCGGCAGCATAGAAAAAACACTCACGGCAGAGTATCCTACCTTTACATATATTTTAGGTGACGAATACGGATACGAAATAGAAAAATCGGCAGAGTTTTCAAGATTTGATACCACGGGACCCGAAATAGATTATTATCTTGATAACACCGAAAAAACAAATCAGCCGGTAAAAATTACAATAACGGCAAATGACGCGGCAAGCGGCCTTTCCGCGGTTTCGCTTTCGGGAGGCGGCGCAGATATTCCGCTTACGGAAGAGGGCGGCTTCTATACAGCTGATATAGTTTCAAGCGGAAACTATATAATAAAGGCAGAAGACCTTACGGGCAATGTGTCTACAAAGGCTATAAGCGTTACAAATATCGATACAACGTTGCCTTCGATGAACTTCTCGCTTGACACATATACGTTTACGCGCAAAGGCGTAACGGCAAGCCTTACGTTCTCTAAAAACGGAGTTTCCATAACTCGCGTTGAACCCGTTGAAGGAAGCGCTATTACAACATCTGATTACACATGCGACTTCTCGGGTAAGAAAATCCGCTTCTCAAATAACGGAAGCTTGGCTGTACAGTTTGAGGACGAATACGGAAACGTAGGTACGGGCATCGTAACCGTTTCAAACATATTCACGGCTCCGCCCGCGCTTATAGCGGTTCCCGTTTTGGCGCCGGACGGTCAGAGCGTATCAGTTACGTTTGACAAGCAGAGAAACGAAGAAAACGTACCTATCGATATGGTACGTGAACTTACCGAGCTTTACGTATTCTACGGCGGTACGGCATATAAGGTTGTTGACGATAACGGAACCCCCGCAACATTTATTTTAAGACAGAACGGCGACTATACGTTTACCGTTTACGATGAAGCGGGTTCTATGCAGTACATAACGCTTACGGTTACCGATATCGATTCCGAAACACCGCAGATAACGCAGATTTCCTGGGAATATGAATACCTTTCCGAAAACGGCGTAGGAGAATTTACGCAGAATACGGAAACGGGCTCGCGCACACCGGAAGCCGGAGAAATAGGCTACGTTATAGCAAGCGATAAAAACCCGAAGACAAACTTCCCGGTTGAAATAACGGTTACAACCGACAAACCCACGGCGTTTATGGGAAGCGTTGACGAGGAATATGCGACTGAGCATAAGCTTACATACAGAGAAAACGGCATGTATGTATTTAACCTCAAAAAGACGGATGACCTAAGCGTTTCATACGGCGTTGACGTTGAGCTTATCGATAAAACTCCGCCCACTATGGCGTTTGCCAATAACCCCGATATGATGTATCTGCAGGGCGTTACGGCGTATAACAAGGCAGATCTTTTAGACTGCAGTGCGTCCGATACCTTTGCAAACGTTACAACGGATCTTACGGACAAAATAACAATTGATTGGGGCGGCTTTAATCCCGACGACTTTAACGCAAACAAGTTTGATAAGAACAAACCCTATACGGTAACTTATACGGTTTACGACAGCGTTGGCAATAAGTCGGAACTCAAGCGTAAGATAACATTGCTCGGTATAAACGATACCGTGGTTACGGTAAACGGCGAGATCCCGGACGCTAATTCCGATATCGTAACAGCTGCAGACAGTTTAGAGCTTGACTTTATAAACTTCAGCGGTACGTCATACGCTAAATACATAAAAGGCAATTACACATTCGGTCAGATGAAAACCATAGGCGATGTTATAAGTAAATCATCGGACGGCAAGTACAATGTTTCCGGTCTTACGGAGGGATGGTATACGTTCTTCGTCCAGACGGATAAACGCGATTACTTTAACATTCATGTGTATATAAACAGATAAGGAGGTGAGCCGCATGACTAAAAGAATTACAGCGTTTTTATTATCACTATGTATGCTTATTGTTTTGCTGCCCACGGCGGCTTTGGCGGACAATGACGTATACACAATAGCAAACAGATACATAACATATTCAATTAACACCAAAACGGGCGGCTTCTCCGTTAAAACGGCAGACGGTCATCCCGATAAAAGCTACGATAACGATATGCCTCTTCTGTATAAGGCGGGGGAAGGCAGCGACGAAACTAGTTTCGTAACCGTCAGAATTGACGGAACGGACTATATCTTCGGCAGAGAATACGGCCTTTTCGGCATGAGCTCATCTCTTTCAACGCCCAGAATTTCAAACGCGGGCAGACTGATAGAGACAACATGGACCATAAAGGGCTATGAAGTTACGCAGAAGGTTGCACTCTCGCTTGATGAGGACAATAACTTAACAGGTAACCTCGGTATCTCTTACGAAGTTAAAAACACAAACGGCTCAGCAGGCAATGTTGGTATCAGAATACTCTATGACGCGGCTCTCGGCAACGATGTTGACGCGCCGTATGTTACGCCCGATGATAAGATAGAGCCTATTATTACTGAGCAGGAATTCTCCGGCGACAGTATGCCCATACAGCTTCGTGCGGTAGACTCCGTTTCGGACGCCACAAAGGCTTCATATCTTCTCTTCTCGGGCTGGAATGTTGACTATTCTGCCGACAAGGTTATAGTAGGTCACTGGGCAAACCTTGCAAATACAAGATATGAATATGAGCCGGATACATACTGCGACTTTACAAACTATTCAAACGTTTACCGCGTGCCCGACAGCGCATACGCCATCTATTGGTCGGAGCAGGAGCTTCCTGCAGGCGGCACACGCACGGCAGAGCTTTTGTACGGCGTTGGTAACTTCTCGTCCACAACGCAGGGCGGCAAAGCCGGCCTTGATATTATGGCGGAGCGCGTTCGCCTCAATGCGGCGGGCGACGGATACTTAAATAACGGCGAATTTAAAGTAACCGTAAACTTTGACAACAGCGTTGACGGCTCCGTGCCGCTTGAGACGGCAAATGTAGCGCTCAAAGCGGAAGACGGTTTAACCGTTGTCAGTCAGGCTGATTACACATACGGCGATATAAACGCAGGTCAGATTTACGAGATGGAATTTACCGTAAAGGCAGATCCGCAGTCGCAGATAACCTCGAAAAAGATAAACGTTGTGCTTTCAGGTATGGATAAGGAAGGAAACGTTATAGCTGAAACGGCTTCAAGATACGTGCTTTTGCCCGGTCTTACTTCGCTTCCGAATATTCAAATAAACAGGGTAAGTCCTAAGATAGTTTATATTTTAGGCGATAAATTCGTAACGGTTTCGGGCGATCTTACGCCGCTGTCCGCTTTGCGCGGTACCGACGGATGGGACTTATACCTCGAGCACACAACAACGGACGAAAAAATACGTATAGAAAAGAAAAACATTACATTTGCCGAGGACTTCTCCTCACTTACCTTTAAGGTTTCGGACGATTTAACAGTCGGCAAATACAAGATGGTATTCTATTTCCGTGACAGCGAGCTTATATCAAACTACGGCGTAAACTCCATAACGGCTTCCGTAACGCTCGAAACATCTGCGGATAAAAAATACGCGGTGCGTTCATACGGCGTTGTAGCGCTCGTACGTTATGAAAAAACGAAATATAAATTCGTTAAATTCGATATCGAATCCGAATACCAGTCGTTTGTCGAAGGCAAAATTACGGCAGGCGGCATTAAACACGACTTTTCAACAAGCTATACAAAAGACGGCGATACGGCTAATGCCGAAATTCTCTTAACCGTCCGCGGTAAGATTAAAGAGCTTGAAAAAGACGGAAAGGTTTATTACAGCGCCGATACGCAGGAGGACAATGTTACAATTAACAATATGCTCTCCTACAAGGGCGATACGCCGCTTATAATGGAAGAGAAAAACGGCACTTATATTGTAAAAGGCAACGGCGAAATAAAGGTTATAAACTCTATCACCGTTTGGAAAAACGAATGGTCGTTTAAAGCAAGCGGCAGTGCGGCTTATTCCTTAAATGCCGAGTCTACAGACCTTTCAAACGCAAAGGATTTAACCCTCTCGCTTGACGGCGCGGCATTTCTTATACAGTCTATCGGCGGCTTCCTTATTGACCTTAAGTTCGGCGTTATGACAGGTGATAACGATGACGGCGTTTTAACGCACGGCATAAGCTTCGGCGGTAAGATAAGCATACCGATCAAAGACCCGTCGCAGAAGAAGGACGATCCGAAAACATCCGGCGGTCAGGACGATGACGACGACTATTCCGAGGACATGTCAATGATGTTTGCGGAAAATGACAGCGATAAGTATACGACAGCCGCAAAGACAAACAAGAGCGATTTTAAAAAGGACACAAACTTTTCGGACGGCAACCTCTCGGCTGAAATAGAAAGCATTCTCTACGGCGAAAAGACGGAGAAGGTTGACGGATATACAAAGGTAACGGGCACGGGCTTTGTAGGAATCAATACCACAATTTCTTTGGGACTTCCCGAAGATATCCTCGGCAAGTTTATCGAAAACGCTCCGGGCGTTTACGCGTCTGTTACGATTAACACAATAGATAACTACTACGAGCTTTCAGCAGGCCTTAAGATCAAGGTTATAGAATGCGAAGGTACTTTGGCATTTAAGCAGGTTACGGTTAAAAACAAAGACGTTGTAGTTCCCGATAAAATTGAATTTTATATACGCGACGGTCTTAAAATACCGCTTGCGCCCCCGCTGTTTATAACAGGCCTCGGCGGCGGCATAAACGGCCTTGCCGATACTATCGGCGGTGATTTTGACCGTCTGCCGCCTATAACGCTTCTGCTCTTTACAAGACTTGAGCTTATAGAAACGATGATAGGCGACTTTAACGCGGCTATAAGCCTTTCGGGCATAGACCTTAAGGGTGATATGAAATTTAAAGAGGATAAAAAGGGCACGGTGTTTAATTTAGAGCTCGGAATATCCGCGCGCTGGATAGACCCGTGGCACCTGAGCGCATACGGAAAGGTAAGCGTTATAGACGGCCTTATTAAAGGAACAGTCGCACTTATCATAGCAGATAACCTCTTCTACGGTTACGGCTGCGTTGCAGTATGCATACCGGACAGCGTACCGGTTTTGGGTGGCAAGGAGCTTGCCCAGCTTGAAGCCGCGGTTTCAAATACGTTTATCGGTACAAATATTAAGATCATTGGCATTAAGTTTGGTGTAATCTATTACTGGAGTGGTGAGTTTAATTACGGCACGGGCATAGATTTGGCACCGCCCATGCTTATGAGCACGCCGGAAGATAACGGCAGCGCGGATACCGATAAAGAATATACCGCTATGTACGGCACAAATATTCATAAGCTTTCGTCAACGAAGGTAGGACGTCCGGTTCTTTTGGCAGACGGTATTTCAAGCGTTACCAAAAACTTTAATCCCGAAACGGAAGACGCTCTGCTTATAGAAGTTCCGCTTGAAGGCACTATAATGCCCGATATCAGCGCGGTAACTCTTACAGACCCCGACGGCGGCAATATTCCGCTTTATGCCGATGACGGCAACGGCGGCGGAAACTTCCTTGCGCAGTCAAGAGATGACGGAAACTTTATCTATATTTCGATAACGGATGACAGTCAGCTTAAAGCAGGCGACTGGACGGTTACCGTAAACAGCGAATACAGCAGAGTAAAAGACTTTAGCATCTACGGTGCGGATGATATCCCCGAAATTACTTCAACCTCGGTTTCAAACCGCACGGACGATACATCGCGTGATTTCACAGTCACATGGGAAAACTCAGGCACATACGAGGGCGGCACTGTTGATATTTACGTAACAGATAACCCCAATGCCATAGAAGAAGCAAAAGCTACGCAGACGGGCGTTAAAGACGCGTTCGGCACAAGTGTTGCGCACCTTGATTATACGGGTCAAAACAGCGCGCAGGTTACGCTTCCCGAAAGCTTCCCAAGCGGCGACTACTATGTAGTTACGATGATATCTTCTGAGAAATACGGCATTTCGGCAAAAATGAGCAGTTCTACCTTTAAGTTTACAAACAACGCCCTGCCGAATCCCATAAAGAGTGCGGAACTTTACTACGCGGGCAATAACGAGCTTTGCGTTCGCGTTGAGGACGCGGATACGGTAGATTATACCGATTACCTTGTAAACATTCTGGCAGAGGACGGCACGGTAGTTCCGAATTCCTTCGCACAGATAGGCGTAGGCGACGATATAATTGTCGGCAAGAGCGCGGATCTTCAGAAAGGCAAGGCATACCGCGTAGAAATATCAACGCTGAACGAAACAGATGACGGCGGCTTCTACTACGGCACGGAAAGAGTACTTTCAAACGAATTTACAATTCCCGACACGCCGATGCCGGTACTCTTGTCGGTTGAAACAAACGTAAAAGACGGTATGCTTTCAACAAACGAAATTACGGCTACATATAAGTTTAGCGCACCCGTTTATATGCGCGCAACCGTAAACGGAGTTGACACTCCCACGGGTGATACAAATGAGTTTAAAGACACCTGGACATATACAGATACGCTTGAAGACGGCGAATATGTAATAGACTTTAAGGCTTATAATAAGTCAAAAGACTATGTAACCGGTGAAGACTTTGAAGCAGTTCCAAACGCCATTATAGGCGTAACCGTTGACTCAACCGCGCCGACCTTAACGCTCGGTCAGGAAATGCGCCAAACAGAAGATAACGGCTCTGCACCATTCGGCACAAACGTTGTCCGCGCATCGGCAGACGGCAGCTATTTGATAAGCGGTCACACCGAAAGCAACATAACGCTTACTGCGGACGGCTCTGAAGATGGTATTACAGTAGGAGCTGACAATATCTTTACGCTTACGGGCACAATAGAAAAAGGTATGATGAAAAAGGAAGTTGAGCTTAAGGCAACAGACGCCGCGGGCAACACATCGTACTTAACAGTTACCGTCCTGCCCGATACAACAGCTTTTACAGAAATCCGCATTAAATCCGGCGGCGCGGATATAGCGCAAAACGATGAGGGAGAAAAAGTAGTTGAGCTTATGCGCTTTGACGGCATAGACCTTGAGGTTTACGGCGTTTTGGAAGACGGAACTGAAGTTCGCGTTGACCCGTCAGACGTAACTTGGACGGTACTCGGCGAGAAGAATATAGTATCTCTCGGCGATACGGGCGCTTTGGCGCTCCGCAACGGCGAAACTGCCGTAAAAGCAAACGTAGGCTCGGCGGTTCTCGAAGACGGCGCAAATATCTCAACAGGTAAAGAAGACTATGTAATCTTTGAGGTTAAAGGCATAAACGGCACACCTATGGATATAGAGCCCGATTATGCTGATATCATAGACATAATAAGCACAAAAGAAGAAAGCGGCACAAGACTTACCGTAGTTCCCAAAGAGGGATATGACGGCGAACTTCCGCTTGTTATGGTTTACACCGCGATATTTGACGAAACCGGCACAAAGCTTCTCGATATCAAAGCGAAAGAGACAAATCTTGATAATTCTATCTTTGTAGACAGACCGAAATCTTCGCCCTATAAGATATTCATCTGGAGCGATAAGCCTGTTACAAAAGTAATAACGGAACAAACAACGGGCGCAAATAAACTCTTCCCGTAATAAAACAAAAAGAGGCGGTCAGACTATTGTCTGACCGCCTCAGAATTTCTGCAAACACGATTTAATACAAGAGAATACCTAACAATTATAAAAAGCGTTTGTTGCAATTGATGAATAATCCCTTGGGGATAATAGCTTTCACAAAGGAAAAACTATACATGTTTTCCGGCCGGAATAAATTATTACGTCAATAGGTAGTATCTCTGTTTTTTTATCTTTCAAAGATTTTGTTATTAATTTTGTGAAACATAATTGGATACATAGTTTTGGTATTTAGCTTTAATTATCGGATACTCTCTTTTGAATTTTTCAATTCTATTTTCAATATCAACACCGTTTTCATTCTGAGAAATCTCTATTCTTTCAATTGTTTCTCCTGTTAAATTATCTTTTATTAAATATGAATCATTACTGCTTTCAATGTACACACTATCTAACTTAATGCACTGCCCGTAGTCGTCGCGTGATAGATTAATATCGTCAATTCCTTTGAGAAAAGGCTGATATGTGTTTTCAGACCACTTTGTTTCAGTAAGCATAACGGATAATTCATATGGTTTTGCCGCATAATCATACCATGTGTATTTACCATAGCTGTCAGGTCTGAAATAGGGGTACTTAATATAATAATATCTTACATCAAACATCGAATCCGTTTCTGGCTGTCCAAAAAACTCACTAACAATATCTTTCAGAAACGCATTGTCAAATGTCTCTTTTTTTGAGAGTAAAGTTGTAAGAATGCGTTTGGTTTCTTCAAAGCCACTGTTTGCACTTCTATGGAAAAGAGTTCGCCAAGCTTTAGCGTTCCTTTGAGAACTTGTACCAAGCTGATAACGCCATCCGTTTTTTTCTCTTTGTCCATACTGTCCAATCGACATAAGTGCACAATCTATTAAATCCCACTCGCAATTAAACAACGATGGAAAACGAGAAAAATATTCAGGATTATCCAACCCAATAACGGAAATTTGTCCCTGCAACAAATCATGATCTTCTAGTTCAAACAAAGCTTCTGTCATTTCAGGATGATTTTCCAACCATTCGTTCTTTGCAACTTCTTCTTCAAGTTGATTGGTATTCAATGATTTTTCTATTGCAAGATTTATATTTCCTGTGACTATAATTTCTTCAACTTGTCTCAGAATGGCAGGCATTCTGTTACCGCTTGTTCTGTGTTCACTGTCACTGATTTCATCTTCAGAGTTTTGAACAAGATTGTTTACAATTCTTAAACGCCGGGAAAAATCTATTTCTGTTATTTCTTCTTTGTGCTGTAAATATGTTACTATCGCAAACAAAAGAATTATACGGTTCAAAGGAAAACTTCTATTTCCGTTTCCGGATACATCTGCGTAGTTTCTTAAGCAATCTCCAAAGATATCAAGTTGATAACGGGATTCAATTCTAATCTTGTTAGGCTCATGGCTATAAGAAATAAATTTACTTATAAATGCTTCAGGGTTTAGCCCGCCAATGTTACACCAACAATCAAAATACGATTCCAGTTTCTTTATATTTGAAAGAACGTCAGCTGATTCAGTTGAAAAATACTCTTTTTGCAATTCAAATTCATCATTGCTTTTCCCTTGGGAAGTTCCTCCGGCTTGATAACAAATGACATCACAAACAAAACGAAAATATCTTAAAAACTCATCGTCAGTAACGTTGTCAGTGCCACGATATTGCCAAAGCATATCTGTCCAATCGATATCGACTTTTTTCATAATTCGCTTTGCTATATTTTCATCAATTTCGCGCAATCCATGTTCTAATTCTGCTTTAAAATGTTCAAACTGCGTAAGCGGTTTCCCGCGTGAATTCATTTTAATATACAATTCATCAGTAAGTCCCATATCTTTGATAGGTAAAAAATAGAATGAAATGGCACCTTTTTTTAAGCTGTTCCATATATCCGTTATTTCCGCAAACATATTATGTATTGCATCAAGCATTACCAACATGGAACTTATCGTTGGATCTTTAGCCCAATCTAAGGGAAACCACGCTTGGTCTATTATTTCTTCAGAAATTGTTTGATTGAATGAAGGAGTATATTTGTTTACGAGTAAATTACAAAAATCTCTTGCACTATATCTCGTTTCGTAACTGAAATTTGACAAAAATGCATATTCGTTTTCGTTTATGCTTTCACGTTTTGCTGCATACCAATGCAGCAAAAACAATGTTGTAAGTCGTTGTTGACCGTCAAGCGGTGTCATAACGCCGTTTGAATCAATGTCTCCATACACAAAATCCAAAGTAATGGGCTTATTGGTAATCGCGTTCTTTAATGCCACAAGAAAACGCAATCTAACTCTTTTTACATCAGAATCTTTGCGGCCTTGTACATAGTCACGCTGAATAATCGGTATTACTATTTTATTTAATTTAACATTTTCTTCTCCAACAGGAAACTCAGCTGTAAAAATATCGATAAAAGTATGTAATGCTGTACTCATTATTCCGTCTCCTTTTCAACAGCTATTTTTTCAGATAAATACTCATCTAAAACTCGATTGATGTTTTCAATGTAGGCAATTCTATCGGGCTGTCCCCAAAAATGAAGTTGATTTTTTGCAGAAGGAGTATAATATTTTAAAAACACCATCTTGGTACAGAAGGGTATATACTGCCCGGCTTTGTCCATATCAACAATAGAATTCCTTTTTACATCAAAGGTTGAGTTATTAAGGGCTGCATTATTTGAAGTGTTTAACAAAGCAAGATTAGCAATCGAATGCAAGTATTCTCTATTTCCTTGCAAAGAAAGAATCCCAATTACTTTTTCTTGTATGGATTCAAATTCATCTCTTTCAAGTTTTGGCTTATCAATAGCACGTTGCATTTCTTCGATAAGATTTGTATTGTTTTTATCAACCGCTTCGACTGAAGCCAAATGCAATTTAAGCCATTCTTTCCACTGTTCTTGTTTTTGCATGCCTTCTGATTGTTGAGCGTGAATATGTTCCAAACTCCACATAACTCTATCAGAATTCTTATACTTAAATTGATTAAACGGAAATCTTTGTGTCTGACCATCAATTTGGCAGACAGATTCTACATTAAACAATAACAAAAGGCGGCTTATTTTAGCATAGTCTGTTGTTTTTTCATAGCTAAGATCAGCGTAATTTGAATTGATTTTAATACTGTTACGGATATACTTATTAAGCTCTGCTTTGAACTCGCTTTTTGTCTTTCCCTGTGAAAGCCCCAAAATATCTATAAGAGTATTTGCACCGGAAGCAATAAGATAGCCGATTTTATGATACAAGTCATGATTCTCATACCAATCTTTTAATATCAGAAAAGTATGTTGAATTGATTTCCAAATGTCATCGAGCGAACCATTTTTCTTCAATTCATCAAAAAAGAAAAATGTATAATACTTATCTTTAATGATTGAGGGTTTGTTGGCAATCAAATCTAGAATCAAATCAATTCTTGTCTGATAATTAAGATTTACATGATTGGTAAGAAAGTACCATAAGCTATCGTTATGTAATTCCTTTTCAATAGTATCCCATTGCAATGCAATTTCTTCTTGTTTTTCTGTTTCCATGGATTCGTCATTTTCGCGGCTTAAAAACATTGCTTTTACGAGTTCCGCGCTGGTAAGTGGAATCTTGCCGATGTTTAATCTTGTAAATAAAGCGACAGCATCCTCGTTTTCGCCGACTTCATACCATATAATTTTCACATTCTCATCAAAGAATTTATTTATATTGGTAAGAGTTGATTTTTTATCTTTGCATGTAAACCATTTTTCAATAGTTTCATATGCATTGCAGATAAACCAGAAATCAATATTCTCTTCTTTTCGGTTCACATCAATAGAAGATAGAAAATCCTCCGACTTTTCCCGTGTTTCATATTTAAGTGAAAATTTAGGTTCGTCAAGGAACCCACCACTTGAACTGTGCATATATCTATAAATCAGGTACAGCGTGGTTAGACGTTGCTGGCCATCTATCAATTCATATCGTTCTCTGTCCTTCCTTACAACAATCGGCTGCAAACAGTAATTCTTTGTGCCGTTTGTATAAACGTCATCTAACAAACGATTTACTTCATCAGTCCCCCAACGGTAACCTCTTTGGTATGAAGGGATAAAGAAATCACCCTCAATAGAGCCGACTAATTTTGTTTCAAGTTTAATATCTGTGTCGGTAGAATTCATACATCGTTTCTCCTTTCGTTTCAGATAAAAATAGCAATCAGTCACAGCGTTTCCATTGTATTTCGTGCGCTATATCGTTAATTTTACGTCCGTTATAAGTAAAAGAATCGGCCCGGATGTTCGATGTCATTTAATACTGTCCGAAACTGCCGAAAGAGAGGTGGCCTCGTCTTTATACCCAACTTTACGCTCGCTGACAACTGTAACAACAGAAGGGGCCTCAATTATTTCGTATTCGTAAGGGAGTGGCGTTGTGGAGAGCTGTTTGCGGCGTGTTTCAACATCTGTCGAAAACCCTATCTTAACCATATTTTTAAATGTGGGATTTGTCATTATATAAATATATCATTTTGTCATGATAACACCAACCTTTTATGTTGATGTTTTTTCTTTTATAACTTCATTATAGTTTAAATATTTAAACCCGTCAATGTTTTTATTAAATAAAGAACGCCTCTTTTTTTATCTTGAAATTTCTCTTGCTTTGTTATAAAATGATTATAATAAGGTTTATTATTACAGGAGGCAAAAATGAAAAGAAATAAAATATCGTTAAAAATATTTGCGGCGCTTTTAGCCGTCTTGGTTTTGACTTCGGCAATAGGCAGTATTGCGTTTGCCGATACGGGTTTTAAGTATCAACACGATCCGCGGGAAAACAAAAAGGCGATGGAGGATATTATAGTAAATCCTAATGCGGTTTACGGCTTTTCGCCTTCAGCGACAGGCAGTCTTGAGCCGTACGCAAAGTATGACTGGACAGACCCCGCGGTTGTAGAAGAAATGCGCAAAACGCGCCTTGAGTATTTAGCAAGCTATGACGAAATGTATGATATTCTTTTAGAGATGACAAACGCGGGTGCAAGCGTTGAGGAGATGGCAAGGGCTGTAAGCGGTAAGCGAAACGAGCTGCGCTTTAAAGCATACGAAAACGATCCCGAAGGCCTTGCAACGTTAAAGGAGCGAAACCTTTTAAAGTACGGTCATGAGGAAGGTCCGCTGCCCGATGAGCTTTATGAGCAGTACGGCTCATGGGAAACGGTTCTCGAAAAGGCTTTCGCGCACAACCCCGGCGTTGACGCGTGCGTAGGGCTTTATGACGATTATTATGAATACTATTTAATGTTTGGCTATGTGAAAGAAGTTGACCTTAATATTTTTGCATATTATGACGCGGACGGCGTGCTTATAAAGGTTAAAGCCTTAAAGCACAATATAGCGGTTGACGATATTTATGATTTTATAAATTTCTATAAGCCGGAAGGCGCCGCTGTGTCCAAAATCTTTAAGTTTATGGACGACAGGCTTGTTACAATTGATTTAGACGCTCCGGAGAAACACGAAAACAAATACAACGTGGCGAAAGCACCGAACGTAACGGAGGAGATGAGCAGCGCTTCGCATTGGATTAAAGACTTATCAAATGATATTCTGCTCGGCAGAAGCGAAATAGAGGATTTAAACGAAGATATTTTACATAATAACAAAACTTATATGAACGATTTAGACGCTTTGCCCGAAACATTTAACGGCAAAGAATATGCAAAGTCGCTTTCATCGTTTGAGTCTCCCGCGGGAATGTATCTGGGCGGCGCGCCCGTTCCCGAAAGCTATTATGAAGCCATCAGAAAAAACATAGCGGACGCGGATGTAAAAGACACCGAAAATGTGCGCTACGCAATAGCGACGGAGCGCACCGTTTTAAAGGCTTATCCTTATGAGGACTGGCTGTCCGACAGCGATTGGGACAAGGAATGGGACAACTTCGCAAACTCCGCCATACTTTTGGGCGAACCGCTTCTGCTTTATAACACAACAGCAGACGGCAAGTTTATATACGCAAGGTGCGTCTGCTGCGAAGGCTGGGTTAAATCGGAAGACGTTGCAGTATGCCGCGATAAAGCAGAGTGGCAAAACGCGAAAAATCATAAAAACTTTCTCCTGGTAACGGGCGGAAAGGTTTATCTTGAAGAAAGCTTTGATAAGGATATTTCGGGCAAAATGATGACGATGGGCACAAAGTTGGAGCTTGCCGAAAACGTAGATTTTAAGGATACCAACCGTCTTTCTTGGAACAATTACGCAGTAAAACTGCCCGTAAGACGGGAAGATGGCAGCTACGCCGAAAAAACGGCGCTTATCTCCGAAAACAGAGATGTAAATATCGGTTTTTTGCCGTATACAACCGGAAATGTAGTAGCACAGGCGTATAAATCGCTCGGCGACAGATACGGCTGGGGCGGCATGATGTTGTCGCAGGACTGCTCATCGTTTGTGCGCGAGGTTTATCTTTGCTTCGGCATTGTTTTGCCGAGAAACACAACATGGCAGGCGGCTATGCCTACGGAAACAATAGATTTAAGCGGCATGACGGATGAGCAGAAAAAAGCGGCGCTTGATAATACCCCGCCCGGCGCAATACTTTTTATACCCGGACACGAAATGATGTATTTGGGCAGCGAAAACGGACTTTATTATACTATAAACGATATAAGCTCACTGGTTAGTCCCGCCGATCCCGAAGGCGGAATAATAAGACCGCGCAGCATAATAGTAAACGACCTTTCAACGCTTCGCGGCAACGGCTCAACATGGCTTTCGAATCTGACGTGTATTAAGATTGTGAAATGATATAGTTTTAGATATTTTATGGAGGAGATTATGGATAACAAAAACGTAAAAGAGCTCGCGGCACAGAGAGAAAAGGCAATAGTTAAAACAAGTGTTATCGGAATAATCACAAATGTGTTTTTGGCGGCTTTTAAAGCGGCGGTAGGTTTTCTGTCAAATTCCATAGCAGTAATACTTGACGCGGTTAATAACCTGTCAGATGCTCTTTCGTCGGTTATAACGATAATAGGCGCAAAGCTCGGCTCTAAAAAACCTAATAAAAAGCACCCACTCGGTTACGGCAGAATTGAATATTTAAGCTCAATGATCGTCGCGGCAATCGTACTTTACGCGGGTATTACATCTTTGGTAGAATCGGTTAAAAAGATTATTTCTCCCGAAACGGCAGATTACAGCACGGTTTCGCTTATAATAATCTCCGTTGCCATTGTAGTAAAGCTTATACTCGGACGGTACGTTAAAAAACAGGGCGAAAGGTATAATTCGGGCGCGCTTACGGCTTCCGGCTCAGACGCGCTGTTTGACGCTGTTATATCGGCGTCCGTTCTCGCTTCTGCAATAATATTTCTTTTATGGGGCATATCCCTTGAAGCGTATGTCGGCGCTATAATTTCCGTTGTCATTATAAAAGCCGGTATTGAAATGATGGTAGATACGGTAAACGATATCCTCGGAAAACGCGGCGACAAAGAAGAAACCGAGCATATAAAAAGCCTTATAAGCGAAGAGAGCGAGGTTCGCGGTGCGTACGATCTTATCATCTATAATTACGGCCCGAATAAAAACTTGGGAAGCGTTCACATGGAAGTTCCCGATACAATGACGGCGGATGATATCGATAAGCTTACAAGGCGCATAGAAGCAAAGGTTTATAAGGAAACGGGCGTAATTTTAGCAGGCGTCGGCATATATTCTTATAACACATCGGATGAGGAAGCCGCAAAAATACGCAACAAAGTTCAGGAAACAGTTTTGTCACACGACTGGGCACTTCAGATGCACGGCTTTTATGTTGATACAATGAATAAAACAATGCGCTTTGACGTAATTATAAGCTTTGATATCGAAAACTCCGAAGCACTTGAAATTTTGAAAAAAGAAGTATCTGATATGTACCCTGACTATTCTTTGCAGATAATACCGGATATTGACGCCTGATTTTTGGAGATAAAAATGAACTATAAAATAATTGACAGAGAAAAATATTACAGAAAAGGAGTGTTCCGTCACTTTTCGGAGGACTGCAAGTGCTCGGTTTCAATGACTGCGAGGATTGATGTAACGGACCTTGTCCGCCACGCAAAAGAGACGGGCACAAAGTTTTATATTGATTTTCTTTATATCCTTTCCAAAGTATTAAATTCCCGAGAGGATTACAGAATGGGGTACCTTTGGGAGACGGACGAGCTTATCTGTTATGACGAGATAAATCCAACGCAGTACGTATTTCACGAAGACACGGAAACGTGTACGCCCGTATACACAAAATACAACGAAAACTATGATATATTCTATCAAAACGCCCTGCGCGACATAGAAGAAGCAAAAAAGACAAGAGAATATTTGCTTGATACAAAAAATCACCCGAATTGGTTTGACGCGTCATATATATCATGGCTCTCTTATGATTCTTTGAATGTCGAACTGCCGGACGGATATCTTTACTTCGCGCCGGTTATAAACTGGGGCAAATACAGAGAGGAAAACGGAAAGCTTTTAATGCCCGTCACCGTGCGGTTAAATCACGCGATAGCCGACGGCTATCTTGTTGCAAACGTTTTCCGCCTTTTAGAGCGTGAAATTGAAATGTTTTGTTAAAAAGGAGATAAAGCCATGAACGAAAAAATGGATTATACCCGGGAAGAACTTGAAGCAATAATTGAAAAATCAAAAAGAGAACTTGAGGAAAGACTAAGTAAAATGACGCCCGAGGAGAGGGCAGAGGCGGAAAGGAAAGCTCAAAAAGCCATAGAAGAAGATAATGCAAGAATACAGAAGATTCTTGATGACGCCGCAGAATACTTCTCAGACAAAGCAACAAAAGATAAACCGAAGTTCTGCGCATCTTGCGGCGCACCTTCAGACGGCGGAAACTTCTGTGCATACTGCGGAAAACCTTTATAAAAACAAAAAGAGAACTTTCGTTTAAACGAAAGCTCTCTTTTTGTGTCAACGAAAACCACGCGATAGTCGCGTGGTTCAAAAAAGGTTAACCGATGAGAAAAAATCCTCCGTTTGTGGTATAATTGTAAAGACCTGCCAGTCAAAACAAAAAACAAACGGAGGATTTATTGATGAAAAA
>JAFZQX010000025.1 GCA_017620205.1 Clostridia bacterium
CGAACCCGGCGTAGGAAAA
This sequence comes from Clostridia bacterium, assembly GCA_017620205.1. GTDB lineage: Bacteria > Bacillota > Clostridia > UMGS1883 > UMGS1540 > UMGS1540. Next base: position 20 of record JAFZQX010000025.1, read on the forward strand.
ACGCTTATGGCAAACGCACTCATTTATGAAAGCGGCAGAAAAATGTTTGTGTGCCGCAAAAATATGCCCGATACAGATTTTACAAATCACATAAATAAAATTTTTACAGAAGCAAAACAAAATGCACCGTCAATTGTGTTCCTTGACGATATCGATAAATACGCCAACAACGATAAGGATCACAAGGATGCAAGTATATTCGTCACTATACAGGCAATGATGGATGAAATCGGGGACAGCGAAGTCTTTGTTATCGCAACTGCAAATGAACCTGAAAAACTTCCGGATTCATTAAAACGTGAAGGACGGTTTGAAAAGACAATTGAAGTATATGCGGCTTTTGGTGATGAAGGTAAGAGAGTAACTGCCCATTATCTCAAAAAAACCAAATCGACCGATATTAAAGATATGGAAAGCATATCAAAAATTCTTGAAGGTAAATCTTGTGCCGCAATACAAACGCTTGTAAACAGAGCAGGTATAATTGCGGCATATGAGTCGGCGGAATCGATTACCGACGAGCATTTAATTAAAGCCATTTTGAGCGGATATTATAAAGTGCCCGAATATCTTATAGGCAAAAAAAGACAAAACCTTGAAAACACAACCGAAAAAATGCGGAGGATAATTTATCACGAAGCTGCTCACGCCACAGTAAGCGAAGTGTTAAGCCCCGGCAGCGTTTCACTTATAGCGGCGTATATGAACAAAAACGAAACAGTAGCATTTGTAAGCAGCAATGCAAACGATGACATTCCGCGAATAGATAATATGTACATAAGTATAGTTACTGCACTTGCAGGAAAAGCGGCATTGCGCCTTAAATTCGGCTGCAACGACACTGGCGCTAACAAAGATTTAAAAGGCGCATTCACAACAGAAAAGGCACTTATAAGATGCGAATGTGTAGGAGGTTTTAATCTGCGGCAAGGCACAATCTCCGATGTCTCGGAGCAGTCAAAAGCCGCTCTCGAACAGGTAGGTTCTTTTGAAGCAGAACGGCTTTCTATGAAAGCAACGGAGATTCTTGTAAAAAACGTTATTTTCTTTGAAAAAATTGCTAATGAGTTAGCATTAAAAGGTTACCTTGTAACTCGTGATATTGATGAGATAAAAAGCACTTGCACGATAACACCCGTAAGTATATAAAACCCATTACGGAGGAATTGTTTATGAAAGAAACCGGTAAAAACATTATTGAAAAAATCGAAAACTGCACCTGCCTTGAAGATCATTACGGCAGGTATCTTATGAGCATTCAGTTGCCGCAGGGTGACTCGCACGAATACTTTTGCGATAAAAAGGCAAAGACCGCCGAACGGCTACTTGGCGGAGAAACCTTTTATCTTTCGGAAGAGGCAAGTGCGACTGTGAAAGCGGCGATAGGCAGGTATAGAGTAGATGTTCTTAAAATGCTGAAATGGCCAAGCCGGAAATGCCTTAAAGATAAAAACTTCAAAGTCTGTTTTAAGAGTGAGCCGTGCGATAAATACACCTACACTGTTTGCTACGTTAACAGAAAAGGACAGGAAGGCAGCGTGATTTACCGAAACAGCACGCTTGAATCAATGATAACAAAGATTTATATGATAAGCACGGTGCTCGATGAAAAATATGAAAAAACACTTTTGCCTGCGCTTAAAAGCCCTACCGAAAAGAGCATAAAAAAGAATCCTTTGTATATCGCCGCGAAAAAGGCGGGCGACAGGAAATTCTTAAACATACTAAGACGGCATTACGGTTTGTCCGAAGAAAAAGAGGGCAAAAGTTTTATGCGGCGTTTTCGCCGCCGTATATTGCCGGAACTGCCTGAAGAGTATAACAAAAACTATATCGTCAGTTGTAAAGATTTAGATACGGGTTTGCTTCGCCGGTCGGGCTATGTAATACGCCACCGCCCTTATTTTGCAATGTTTGATTCAACCCACGAGGCGTGGCAGCTGAACCCCTACTCAAAACTCGGCGTTGACGCCGCGCCGGACGACCAAACGCCAATAAGCTTTAAAGAATATCTTAAAATGTTTGAAGATGCAGAGTAGGCAAAAGTAATTTTCGCTGTCCGTCATTTCGTACACTTCGGCAAGTATAATACATACGAATTCTTAAATTCAGGAGTATTTACTATGTATATAAATGAATTGAAGCTACCCAGCAAAGAAAAAGAGTATTATTGGCTTTACGGTGGAAACAAGAATTATAAAACGGATCCGACCAATAAGGCAGGATTAAAAGGAGTCGATTTAACACATTATCCGTTTCATATTTTTACTCGCTATGCTTCGGCGCCTGATATTGAATTTGCGCCAATCACAATATTCTACGGCGGCAACGGATCAGGAAAATCTACCCTTCTTAACGTTATAGCGGAAAAAATGAGACTTTACAGAAATTCGCCTTTTAATACCACACCGTTTTTTAGAGATTATTGCGATCTTTGTGAAATAGAACTCGGTGAGATATCAAGAGAAAGTAAAATTATAACGAGCGATGACATATTCGAGAAGCTTCATTTTACCCGCGAGGTAAACAGTATGATTGACGGCAGCCACAAATCGGCATGGGATAACAAACGGAAATTGCTCGCTGAATTAGGTGATGATCCTGAGCTTTTGCGACTGAAAGGAAAAGAAGATTATAAGAGGTTTAAAGAGTATTACGATGCTGTAAGCAACAGTACGTCTGATTTTATTATGGAACGCACAAGAAAAAACCTTGAGGCACATTCAAACGGTGAAACGGCGCTCGGATATATCTGCAGCGAATTAGGCGACAATTCTTTACTGCTGCTTGATGAGCCGGAAAACAGTTTGTCACCCGCCTTTCAAAAGGAATTAAAGAAAATTATTGAAGATCACGCAAGATTCTTCGGTTGTCAATTTGTTATTGCCACACACTCACCGTTGCTGCTTTCAATGGATAACGCAACCGTCTTTGATTTGGATAACGAATGTGAAATGGCGAACTGGTATGAACTTGAAAATATCAAAATATATGCTTCACTATTTTTAGAAAACAAAGATAAATTTTAAGGAGAAATCAAAATGAGAAAAATCACATTAAAAGGTATATGCATACTAGCACTTGTAGGTGCCGCCATAGGATTTATACTGTGCCTGTTTTCCGGTGAATTTAAGATATCAACCATTCTTATCACAACCGGCGGCACGCTTACCATAGGTCTTTTTGAGGAAAGCAGCGAAACGGGTAATGTATCATCACCGGCAACTAACAGCGCGGTTTATAACACCGACATCGCCACCGGCAAACTGATAACCGAGCTGCAAAAGCTTAATAAAAAATAGTCAACCTTCGACAAATAAAAAAACCAATTCTTTATGGAGGAAATATGGAGTTTACATTAAGCAAAGAATTCGAAAAATACAAAGACCTTTGGGATAAAGCAATGAATCATAACGATGAAAACGCGCAGTATGAGCTTGCATGTAAGCTTAAAAACAGCAAGGATAAAAAGATACAAAAAGAGGTTTTCGGCCTCTTTAAGAGAGCATCGCAAAAAGAACACTTAATGGCGCTGCTTGAAGAGGGTATTTGCTATGAAACAGGATATGGTACAAAAAGAGATCTTATGAAAGCGATAGGCTGCTATAAAACAGTTGGCCAGCTTGCCAGCGAAAAGCTTGTTTTTACACCAACTGCCACAGGTCATAGGACAGAAGAAAAGCTGGATATTCTTTTTGAAAACCCGCAACTCTTTGATCTTTTAGATAAACTTATAGGCGAGGACATAAGTAAAAGACCGATCGAAGAGGTAATGGATTTCGCAAACGGCGGCGACGCTGACGCACAGCATGAACTTGCCATCAGGTATTATTACGGAACAAAGGACGTGGCGAAGGATATTAAAGAAGCGGAATACTGGTGGCTTAAAGCGGCTGAGCAGGATCACGAATATGCCGTACACTCGTTGGCAGAAAAGTATTTATACCACCACCGATCCGAAGAGGCGGTAAAATGGTATAGAAAATATGCTGAACTTCGCATTGAATGGCACAACAACTACAAAAGCGAATAATATAAACCCATAAAACAAAGACTCTTGCACGAAAGATAAAAGGTGTATATAATTAAATAAAAACAAAGGAGATTCTTTATGAATTTATCGAAAGTATCAAC